>JAFGNN010000051.1 GCA_016926955.1 Spirochaetales bacterium
GGCTGTGGTCGGCGAGGTCTGCAAGATCCTGGTGCCGCGCACGGGAAAGACCGCCTGGGCCGAGGTGGTCGGGCTCCGCAAGGACGCCGTCCAGCTCATGTCCTACTCGCCGCTCGACGGCATCGAGGTCGGTTCGCGCGTCATCGCCACGGGCGAGATGCTCACCATCCCCGTCTCCGAGCGGCTGCTCGGCCGCGTCCTCGATTCCATGGGCAGGCCGAGCGACGGGAAGGGGGATGTGGCGAGCCCCCTGCGCTATCCGGCCGTCTCCGCGCCGCCGGACGCCATGAGCAGGCGACGCATCAACAAGCGCGTGGTCACCGGCGTGCGCTCGATCGATGGACTGCTGCCGCTCGGCAAGGGACAGCGCATCGGCGTCTTCGCGGGCTCGGGCGTCGGAAAGTCCACTCTGCTCGGCATGATAGCGCGCAACACCGACGCCGATGTCAACGTCATCGCCCTGATCGGCGAGCGCGGCCGCGAGGTGCGCGACTTCATCGAGAACGACCTGGGCGAGGTAGGGCTCGCGCGCTCCGTCCTCATCGTCTCCACCAGCGACACGCCCCCGCTCGCCCGGCTGCGCGGCGCCTACGTGGCGGCCGCGGTGGCCGAGTACTTCCGCGACCAGGGCGCCGACGTCATGCTGCTTTTCGACTCGGTCACCCGCTTCGCGCGGGCCCAGCGCGAGATCGGCCTGGCCGCGGGCGAGCCGCCCGCCACGCGCGGCTACACGCCGAGCGTATTCGACTCGATGCCGCGCCTGCTCGAGCGCGCGGGCACCAGCGACAAGGGCACCATCACCGGCGTCTTCACCATCCTGGTGGACGGCGACGACATGGACGAACCCATCGCGGACACCGTGCGGGGCATCCTGGACGGCCACGTCGTGCTCAGCCGAAAGCTCGCGGAGCGCTACCACTACCCGGCGGTCGACGTGCTGAAGAGCATTTCGCGCCTCTCGCCCGCGGTCACGGGCCCGCTCACGCAGAAGGCCATGGGCGCTACACGCAAGCTCATGGCGGTATACGCGGAGAACGAGGACATGATCTCGATCGGCGCCTACCAGAAAGGCGCGGATAAAGGCATCGACGCGGCCATCGCCGCCCGTGAAGGCATAGAAGGTTTCCTGACCCAGGCCGTCGGCGAGCGGGCTCCCATCGGCGAGACGCTGGCCGGGCTCGCAGCCATCTCCGGCGTCGACGTCCCGGCCTCCGACTGGGAACCCTACTCCGACCTGGAAGGCCCGTCGTGGACGCCGCCGGGCGGATACGCGCGCTCGGCCAGGGCGGAGGCCGAGGCGGACGCCGAGCTGGCGCCCGTCAGGCCTTCGCTCGCCGTGACGCCGGCCGCTCCCGAAGGCATCGGGGACGGAAGCGCATGAAACGTTTCTCCTTCAGCCTCCAGAAGGTGCTCGAAGTGCGTGAATGGAAGGAAAAGCGCGCGGAGGCTGCGCTCGCCGCGGCCTCGGGACGGTGCGCCCTCATCGAGGCCGAAATCGCGGCCAACACGGAACGGGCCGCCGCGAACGCGCGCGAGCGATTCGCTCCCGGCCGCACCCTCGACGACTACCGGGCGGCCGAGCGCTTCGGCGCCCGTCTGGAATCCGAAAAGGCGAGGCTGCTCGAAGCCCTCGCCAAGGCTGAGCTGGCGCGCGAGGAAGCCAGGAAGCAATGGATGGAAGCCAACCGCGAGCGCGAGCTCGTAGGAAAGTTGCGCGACCGGAAGATGGCGGAGTATTATAAGGCCGCTTCGCGCGAGGAAACTGCCCGCCTGGACGACATCGGGCAGACGGCGCGCGTCGCGCGCCGCCGCAGGGAGGCGGAGGAAGCAGCCGCGACGGAAACGGCGAGGGGAGCGTAGATGGCATCGTTCGGAAGGCCCCGCGTCATGGGACGCATCGTGGTCATGCTCATCCTCATCCTCGCGCTCGTGGTCGGCGGTCTCATCTGGTTCGACTTCCTCGGCCTCATCGACGCCAAGGCCGTGTTCGCGCCCGCGTACCGGCTGCTCGGCATCGACACCGCGGAACGAAGCCCCTTCGATCCGGACTCGCCGACCCTCCTCGACGACGAGCGGCTCGGTAAGCAGCTCGAGTCCCTCCAGGCCGGCCGCCAGGAGCTCGAGAGCCGCGCCCGCGAGCTCGATTCCCGGGAGGCCGAGCTCCAGGCCCTGGCCGAGGACCTGGCGGATCGCGAAGCCGCGCTCGCGGATCGGGAAAAATCGTTCAACAGCTCGCTCGAAGCGTTCGACAATAGAAAGGCGAACGTGGAGCAGAACGCCCGCTACCTCACCGGAATGAGGCCCGCGGACGCCGTGGAGATCCTGGGATCGATGGACGACCAGCTGGTCATCGACGTTCTCAGGATGGTCGAGGACATAGCGCGCCGGGAAGGGACGGATTCGATCGTCGCCTACTGGCTTTCGCTGATGCCCTCAGACCGCGCGGCAGCCCTACAGCGGAAAATGGCCGAAAAACCGGCCGCGCTACCGTAAGGCCAGGGAGGCCTCGGACGCTCCGCCCTGCGATCGCGAGGAGCGGTTCGTCCGATGCAAGCAGCCTCAGTCCAGAACGAACAGATCGGCACGAGGGCGGATGCGGTCGTAGAACGCGCCCTTGGGCCATTCTCCGGGCGCAAGTCCGTGAAGAAGGCGCAGAATGGCGCTTTCGCCGCGTTTTTCGCCCGCTTCCAGTCGAGCGATAACGCGCGGGGCAGGGCCCGGTCTCCGCGCGATGGAGCGGACCTGGCGCCCGAACGGGCGTCCAGCCGGAAAGCCGGCGCGGATTCCCGGTCGCAACACCTCGGCGCCCAGCTCGAGTCATCGAATATCAGGCTCGAACGCGCCGAACACCTCGCGGTCCATTCCCGGGACGGTCGTGTCGCCGAGCTTCCCGAGAGCTTGAGGAACGGGGAAGGGGACGCGAAGGCGTCCAAGGCGCGCGCGAAGGATCGCCTCGCGGACGCCGGCGCGGAAACCGCGGCCCAGCTTCTCCCCGCCGCAGGCGCGCCGGTTGCGGGAAACGGCAAGCCCATCCAGTTGCGCGGGGAGGGCGGGGACGAGCCCCGGACGGAACGGTCCGAGGCGTCCTCGCGGAAGCGCGGTCGGACACGAGGGGAGGCGGGCTCTGAACCCGATCTCCGGGTCGTCGACCTCAGGCTCAAGCTCGAGGCTCCCTCCGCCCGGGATGCCCAGCCGAATCCGCGGGACGGCGCCGGCGAGCTCTCCGCCCTCCAGGGACGCGCAGATGGCGCGGGCGAGGGGAGCGGCAAGTCCGAGGCGCCTGCCGGCATGGAGGCCGCGCGCGGGAAGAGCTTCTCCGACATGCTCGCGGCCCGCCTCGGGAGCGACGGCGCGGTCGACATCGTCAAGGCGGCCCAGATCGTGCTCAAGGACGGCGATTCGGGCCTCATCCGTCTCAGGCTGGAGCCGGAAAGCCTCGGCGGCGTCAAGATCGAGCTCCGGCTGGCCGAAAAGAGTATTGAAGGCCGCATCCTCGTCGAGAGCGAGGAGGCGAAGGCCGCGTTCGAGAAGGCCCTGGATGGCCTCAAGGACGCGTTCGCCCGCGAGGGGTTCGAAAGCTCGAGCCTCGAGGTGTCGGTCGGAAGTGAAGGACGGGAAGGGAATCCCGGTACAGGACCCGGAGAGGACTCCGGGCCGTTCTGGTCGGAGCGGCTTTCGAGCTTCGACCGGGCGGTGCCCACGGAACGGGCGATCGAAGCCCGGCGCGCCGAAGGGCGCGTCGACATCCTGGCCTAGAGCAGCGTAAGGAGATTCCCCGTGGATATCGCATCGCTTTCGACCGCAATGGACCCCGCCGCGCTCGCCCGCACCGAATTCGAGGTCGCGGCGCTCAACAAGGCTCTCAACGAGGGGCGCGGGCAGAAGACCGAGCTGGACAAGGACGACTTCCTCAAGATCCTCGTCACCCAGCTCCAGCACCAGGACCCGACGGCCCCGATGGAGGACCGCGAGTTCATCGCCCAGATGGCCCAGTTCTCGAGCCTCGAGCAGATGACCAACATGAGCGCCAACTTCTCGAAGGTCGCCGCCCTGCTCGGCTCGTCGGAGGCCATGGGACTGCTCGGCAAGCAGGTCGAGGTCCAGGCCGGCGACCAGGTCGTGTCGGGCCAGGTCACCCAGGTCATGCGGGGCGCGTACCCCATGGTCATGGTCAACGGATCGTTCTGGGACCTCGAGCAGGTCTCCACCGTCATAGAGTAAGGAGGCGCCGCCATGATGCGTTCGCTGTATTCCGGCGTCGCCGGCCTGCAGAACCACCAGGTTCGCATGGACGTGCTCGGCAACAACATCGCCAACGTCAACACCACCGGCTTCAAGAAGGGCCGCGTCAACTTCCAGGACCTGCTCTATCAGCAGATGTCAGGCGCGGCCCGCCCCAACGAGGAGGTCGGCGGCGTCAATCCGAAGGAGATCGGCCTCGGCATGTCGATCGCCTCGATCGACACCATCCACACGCAGGGCTCGCTGCAGACCACGGGCGTGATGACCGACCTCGCGGTGCAGGGAAACGGCTTCTTCGTGCTCCAGCGCGGCGACCGCACCTTCTACACCCGCGCCGGCGCCCTCGGCCTTGACGCGGACGGACGCCTCGTGAATCCGGGCAACGGCTTCCGCGTCCAGGGCTGGAACGCCACGGTCATCAACGGCGTCGAGGTCCTGAACTCGTCCGGCCCGCTCGAGGACCTGGTCATCCCCATCGGCTCGAAGGATCCCGCCAAGGCGACCTCGATGGTCGACCTTGCCTGCAACCTCGACAAGCGCCTCGCCGAGATTCCCGAGGGCGCGGCCCCCGAGACGGTCCGCCAGAACACCTGGCGCGTCGAGGAGAAGGTCTACGACGCCTTCGGCATCGAGCACATACTCCGTGTCGACTTCTCGAAGGTGGCCGGCCAGCCGAACCAGTGGCTCGCGACGGTCAACATCGACCCGGAGGCCGCCGTCGGCACCAACGCCGCGGTCGGCGTCGATCCGGCGAACCCGGGCGGCAACACCTTCATCGTGGAATTCTCCAACCTCGGCACCCTGCTCCGCGTCACCGACGAAAACGGCACCACCGGCCCCGATGCAGGCCAGCTCTCCATCAACGTCGGATTCGACGTGGCCGACGCCACGGCCGTCGAGGGGGCGCCGCTCCGCCAGAACTTCCTCCTCAACCTCGGGACCGTCGGCTCGGTGCGCAACACGATAACCCAGTTCGCCGAAGCTTCGAGCACCAAGGTCTACATGCAGGACGGGTACTCGATGGGCTACCTGGAGACCTTCAAGGTGGACCAGTCGGGCGTCATCACCGCGGTCTACTCCAACGGGTCGAACCGGACCATCGGCCAGGTGGCGCTCGCCACCTTCACCAACCCCGGCGGCCTCGAGAAGACCGGCGAGACCAACTTCGTCGAGACCATCAACTCGGGCCTCGCGAACATCGGGCCGTCCGGCATCGCAGGCAAGGGCAAGATCTTCGCGGGCACCCTCGAGATGTCCAACGTCGACCTGGCCGAGCAGTTCACCGACATGATCGTGACCCAGCGCGGCTTCCAGGCCAACTCGAAGACGATACAGACGAGCGACCAGATGCTCCAGGAGCTCCTGACGCTCAAGCGCTAAGCCGTCCGCAAGCGGCGCGCCTTCCGTCGTAAATGGCGAGGGGCGCGCGTCCGCGGACCGAGGAGGATGCGATTGATCCAGCTCACCCAGCTCGGCGGCAAGACCTTCTGGATAAACCCGCACCTCATCGAGTATATTGAGGCGACTCCGGACACGACGCTGACCATGACCAGCGGGAAGCACGTGATAGTCCGCGAGGGCGTCCGGGAGGTCGTCGACGCCATCGTCGCATACCGCCGGAAGCTCGGCCTTTTCGGCAACGAGGAGTAGCCCGTGGATCTCGGTACCCTTATTGGGCTTATCGGCGGTTTCGCCGCGATCGTCACCTCCGCGCTCGCTTCCGGTTCGTCGGTCGACGCGTTCATCGACCTTCCCTCGGTAGTCATGACCATCGGCGGCTCCTACGCCGCCCTCATGACCAACTTCAGCCTGAGGGAAGGGCTCGGCATCTGGAAGATCATCGGCTTGGCCTTCAAGGTCCGCGACTTCGGCGGCCGGGCCCTTGTCGAGAAGCTCTTCGAGCTGGCCGACCGCGCCCGCCGCGAAGGCATCCTCTCGCTCGAGGAATACATCAACGAGCTCGACGACAGGTTCCTCCAGCAGGGACTGAAGCTCGTCGTCGACGGCACCGACGCCGAGATCATCCGGACCATCATGGAGACCGAGCTCAACCAGATGAACGAGCGGCACGGCCGCTGGATCAAGATGCTCGACGCCTGGTCGAAACTGGCGCCGGGCTTCGGCATGCTCGGCACCGTCATGGGCCTCATCGGCATGATGCGCAACCTCGAGGACAAGAGCCGCATCGGACCGAACATGGCCGTCGCCCTCATCACCACCTTCTACGGCGCGATTATGGCCAACTACGCCTTCACGCCGCTCATGGGCAAGATGGCAGGGCAGGACCACGACGAGACCCTGATCAAGGAGATGTGCATCGAGGGGGTGCTCTCCATACAGGCGGGCGACAACCCGCGCATTCTCCTCGTGAAGCTCGCGAGCTACCTCCCGCCGGCCGACAAGGCCGCCGTCATCGACAAGTTCGGCAAGGACTAGGGGGAAGGTCGTGGCGCGGAAGAAGAAGGCGACGGATGGAGGGGGCGGCACGGGCGAGTGGATCGTCACCTACTCGGACATGGTGACCCTGCTCCTCTGCTTCTTCGTCGCCCTCTTCGAGACGGCCGAGGTCACCGAGCCCCAGATCCAGGCCCTGATCTCGAGCTTCAACAACGTCGGCATGGGCGCCGCTTCCGGCGGCAACACGGTTTCGGCCGGAAAGCTGGCCGAGCTCGGCAATTCCGTGAACACCTTGCCCTCGCTCGAGAAGGGGAAGATGCTCGCGGTCGCCAAGAAGAAGGCCGTCTCGCTCTTCCAGCCCGAGATCAAGTCCAACAAGGTCCGCGTCACGAGCGACGAACGCGGCCTCGTCATAACGCTCGCGGGCGACGCGTTCTTCAGGCCGGCGAGCGCCGAGCTCGACATCGAGGCCACCCGCGAGATGCTCATGCGGCTGGCCGAGCTCCTCAAGAGCCCGGACCTGGGCGAGCGCCGCTTCCGCATCGAAGGCCACACGGACGCCGCCCCGACCGATCCCTTCGGTCCCTGGCCTTCAAACTGGGAGCTTTCGGTCGCGCGCTCCATAAATACCTTGAAATACCTGGCCGATTTCGGCGCCGACGAGCGGCGCTTCCAGGTGGCGGGTTTCGCCGACACGGTGCCGATCGCGACGAACGACACCGAGGAAGGCCGCGCCTACAATCGCCGCATCGACGTTATCATCCTCGACGAGGGCCACCTGTAGGATCGTCGGGCCGCGAGATCACGGAGGAACGCCATGAGCGACCAGTTTGAAGACAGTTCATTGAATTTCGAGGAAGGCGGCGCCGAGCAGCCCGCGCAGGCCAAGCCCAAGGGCGGCGGATCGGGCATCCTCCGGATACTCATGTTCGTCGGCATCGCACTCGCCCTCATCGCGCTCATCGTCACCATCGTGGTGGTCACCGTGAGCGTGCTGAACGGTCGCGGCGCCTCGCAGACATCCACGCCCGTCTCGGAGTCGTACCAGGCCTCGACTCCGGCGTGGGCGATCTACAGCGAGCTTCCGAGCATCCGCGCGCGCACCGCCGATCCGGAACCTCGTTCGGTGGTCGTCGAGGTAATCCTCGGTTACGACGAGCGTGACAAGGAGCTCCAGAACGAGTTCACCTCGCGCAAGGTCCAGATGCAGGACGCCCTCCGCAACTTCTTTTCGAGGAAGCTGGCGGAGGAACTCACGCCCCAGCGCGAGGCCATCCTGAAGGAAGAGATCAGGCAGATGCTCAACTGGATGGTGGAGAAGGGCGAAATCCGCGCCATTTATTTCCAGGACCTGCAGGTGATAGAACAATAGGTTGTGAAACGCCATCCTTGGCGTTTCACAACCATCGACGAAGCCCCGGGTACGGGGCTTCGTCCGTGACAGTTCGCGCATCCTGCGCTCCTCTATACGACGTTAATGACTTGAACTGAGGGAGAAGCCCCGGGTACGGGGCTTCGTCCGTGACAATTCGCGCATCCTGCGCTCCTCCATACGACGTTTATGACTTGAACTGAGGGAGAAGCCCCGGGTACGGGGCTTCGTCCGTTACTGTGCGCACCTGCGGGCCTGCGGCCCGCTTTCGGTAGGGAAGCGATGGTAGTGCCCGCGCTCCGCGCGGGCGACCTCATGCGGGCCTGTGGCCCGCTTTCGGTAGGGTAGGGATGGTAGTCGCGCTTCGCGCGACCTGACCTCATCCTGCGCTCACCTTCCCGGATTTGGTGACTTGAACCGAGGGAACCCCGTTTGACGGACCCCGAACTTTCCGCGCCCGAGCTGCGTCGCTGAGGTTCCCCCTTCCCTTTCTTTCTTATCTCCCTCTTGCTCTCTGCGTCTCTGTGTCTCTGTGTCTCTGTGTCTCTGTGGTTCGCCTGGTCCGGGAGCCCTTGCGGCCGCTTTTGGCTACAATGGGAGCCCCGCGGGGCCGATGATGGAATAGGGCCGTTGCAAAGCGGGCCCGTCCGTGCAATTATGGACGGCTAGGGAGGGCCGCATGACCGAGGTCCTGTCTCAGGACGAGATAGACCAGCTCCTGACCGCGATCAACGCGGGCGACGCGGCCGAGATCGAATCGATCCGGCCGGCCGCCGACACGCGCAAGATCAAGATCTACGACTTCAAGCGTCCGGACAAGTTCTCGAAGGAGCAGATGCGCACCGTGCAGAACATGCACGAGACCTTCTCGCGCCTGACGACGACGGCCCTGTCCGCGAGCCTCCGCGTCCTCGTGCACGTGCACGTCGCGAGCGTCGACCAGCTGACCTACGAGGAGTTCATCCGCTCCATCCCGACACCGACGACCCTCGCGGTCATCAGCATGGACCCTCTCAAGGGACAGGCCATCCTCGAGGTCGACCCGACCATCACCTTCACCATCATCGACCGCCTTTTCGGCGGCTCGGGCGAAGGCTCCAAGCTCAACCGCGAGCTCTCGGACATCGAGCACTCCGTCATGGAGGGCATCATCGTCCGCATCCTGGGCAACATGCGCGAGGCCTGGACCCAGGTGATCGACCTCCGGCCGCGGCTCTCGCAGATCGAGAACAACCCCCAGTTCGCGCAGATCGTCCCCCCGACCGAGATGGTGGTGCTCGTAACGCTCGAGACCAAGATCGGCGACGTCGAGGGCATGATGAACCTCTGCATCCCCTACCTGACCATAGAGCCGATCATCTCGAAGCTTTCGGCCCAGTATTGGTACTCGTCGGTGCGTCGCGGCGCGACGACCGAGAATCTGAACATCCTGAAAGAGAAGCTGTCCACGGTGGAGATTCCCGTGATAGCGGAGATCGGCAAGATCGACCTGCCGGTCCGCGACGTGCTGGCCCTCAAGTCCGGCGACGTCATCCGCCTGCACACGGTGCATGTGGACGATCCCATGGTGCTCAACGTGGGCACCAAGAAGAAGTTCCTGTGCCGGCCGGGCGTAATCGGCCGGAAGATGGCCGTCCAGATCACCCAGAAGCTGGAGGACGTCGGACAGGAGGAATTCGAGGAACTGGCGTCCGAAGGAGACGAGAACTATGAGTGACGGATCCCTGTCCCAGGAAGAGATCGATTCCCTTCTTTCGGGACTCGATTCCGGCGGCCCCGCCCCCGCGGCCAAATCCTCCGCCCCAGGACCCTCTCGCGAGGTACAGGCCTGGCGGGAGATCCTCGAGGGCACCCTCGAAGGCCAGTCGCAGAACATAGCGATGATGACCGGCGCGGACGCGCGGGTGTCGGGCGTGAAGGTCGAGCTGCTCTCTCGCGACGCCTTCCTGCAATCGACCCCGCAGGAAGTGCTCTCCTATCGCGTCGATTTTACCGGCGGCGTTCCGGGGGAGCACGTCTTCGTCATCCCGAAAGATTCGGCGCTCCGCATAGCGGGCCTCGTGATCAAGGAGGACGGCCTCTCCGAACTCTCTGACATGGCCGTTTCCGCGGTCGGCGAGCTCATGTCGACGATGACCGGGGCCCTCATCACCACCCTGAGCGACAAGTCGGGAAGCCGCGGCATACAGTCGAGCACGGCGGAAGGAAGCTTCGGTCCCAAGGCCATGGTCAAGGTGCCTTCGGGCGACTTCATACGCGCCTCCTACCAGGTGGAGATCGGTCCGAACAACGAGACCATCGTGGAGGTCTTCGCGGCTCCCTTCGTGCGCGATCTCGTGGCGGCCACCGGAGGCGGCGATCAGGGCGGCATGTCCATGAACATGAACCAGGGCAGCCAGCAGGCCGGCATGAACGGGCAACAGCAGATGGGCGGCTACGGCGGCAATCCCGGCGGGATGCAGGGCATGATGGGCGCTCCCCAGGGCGGCTACGCCCCCATGGGCATGTACGGCGGCCAAGCCCCGATGATGGGCATGAGCCCCCCGAACGTGCAGCCGGTACAGTTCGCCAACCTCGCCATGAGACAGGCTTCGCCCGAGGCGGGCAACATCGGCCTGATCATGGACGTGTTCATGGAGATGACGGTCGAGCTCGGCCGCACCCGCAAGCTTATCCGGGAGATCCTCGGCATGGGCGAGGGCACGATCATAGAGCTCGACAAGCTGGCCGGCGAGCCGGTCGACATCCTCGTCAACCACAAGCTTATCGCCAAGGGCGAGGTCGTGGTCATCGACGAGAATTTCGGCGTGCGCGTCACCGAGATCGTCAGCCCCATGGAGCGCATGGCCGATTTGGCCTGACATTACGAATACAAACCACGGAGGCACGGAGAAGAGAGGGAGAAATGGCGAAAGGAATTTGAATTTCCGATAGGAAATCCCTTTTGTGCTTTCTCCTCCTTCCTCCCAATCTCCGTGCCTCCGTGGTATTCCTTTCTCGTTCGCCCTTTCCGCTTGCATACGGGAATTCGTTGCTGTACAATACGCAACGGGAGGGGAATCACGAAAAACGTCAAACGCGCGATCTGCGCGGCGACGCTTTCGTCGTTCCTGGTTACGATCGCGGCCGCTCAGGCCGCAGGAGGGGCCGGAGCGGCCGAGCCAGCCGCGACGGTCACGACCGTAGACGAGACGACCCTGGTCCTGCCCGACGAGGCGGCCGGGGAGGAGACCGCGGATCGGCTCGACGGAAGCGTCTGGCCCTACTTCCTCCGCATGCTCCTGACGCTCGCCCTGGTCGTGGCCGCCATCTACGGAGTCTTCAGGATCCTCAAGCGCAAGGGGACGGGGGCCGAAGAGGCTGATCCCTTCATACGCGTGCTCGCCGCCGCCCGCCTCGGGCAGGGGCGCTGGTTGCACGTCGTCGCGCTCGGCGAAAAGGCCTGGCTGGTCGGTTCCACCGACGCCCAGGTCAGCCTGGTCGCCGCGGTCGAGGACAAGGAGCTCGTCGACGCCATGGTCCTGCGCGCCGCGCAGGCGCCGATCGCGCCGCGTACGGATTTCTCCTCCCTGCTTCAGTCGATGCTGAAGCGAACGCCCAGAGGGCGTGCCGCCGGAACGGGCGAGGTGCCGGGAGCGGACTACCTCGCGCGCCAGCGGGAACGGCTCCGGAAAAACCGGGACCGTTAGGATCCGGGCACGCCCGGATCCACGCCTTTTCGCCGTGCCGGGAGGTCGGATGCGCATTCGTCTCTTCGCGCTTGCCTTCGCGCTCGCGACGGCCGCTGTCCCGATAAACGCGCAGGAGGCCGAGTTTCCTTCGGCGCCACGTGATACCGCCGTCTCCGTGCCGATTCCGAACGCCTCGGGCGGCGCCGCCACGACTGAGATCCCGACCACCGCCATACCCTTCGTCGACCTGACCCTCCGCAGCCCGGAAGACGGCACCGAAGTGGCGTTCTCCCTGCAGCTCCTGCTCCTCCTCACCGTCATCAGCCTGGCGCCGAGCCTCCTCATCCTGATGACGGCCTTCCTCCGCATCTCCATCGTGCTCGACTTCATCAAGCGCGCGCTCTCGCTCCAGCAGGTGCCGCCGAACCAGGTGCTGCTCGGCATCGCCCTGTTCATGACGGTGTTCGTCATGTGGCCCACCATCGACTCGGTCTGGACGGATTCCCTGAAGCCTCTCTCGGAAGGGAGCATCGGCGTGGAGGAGGCATACCGCGCGGCGGAGTCGCCGCTCCGCCTCTTCATGTACCGGCAGATGGAATCGGATCCGGAGAACATCAGGCTGTTCATGGCCATGCGCGGCCTGCCGAAGCCCCAGACCCTCGCGGACGTGCCGACCTGGGTGCTCATCCCCGCCTTCATCCTCAACGAGCTCACCGTCGCGTTCAAGATAGGCATCTACCTCTACATACCCTTCATCGTGATCGACATGGTGGTGGCGTCCATCCTCATGTCGATGGGCATGATCATGCTTCCGCCGGTCATGATCTCGACGCCGTTCAAGCTGATCCTCTTCGTGATCGTGGACGGCTGGACCCTGCTCACCGAGCAGATCGTGAAGTCCTTCCTGTGAGGGGGCGCGCATGAGCCTGGGCGAAGCCGTCGACCTGATCCGTTCGGGAATACTGCAGGTGGTCATCCTCGCGACTCCGGTGCTCCTGGTCGCGATGGTGGTGGGTCTCGTCGTGTCCATCCTGCAGGCCACCACCTCGATCCAGGAACAGACGCTGACTTTCGTTCCCAAGATCGCCGCGATCCTGCTGATGATAGCCCTGCTCGGCGGCTGGATGTTCGCGAGCCTGGGGCAGTACACGCGGGACCTCTTCCAGATGATCCCGAACCTGGCCCGGTAGGAGCTCGAAACGTGCTCTACGAGATCGCGAAACAGGCGGACGTGTTCTTCCTCATCTTCGCCCGCGTGTTCGCGCTCGTGGAAACCGCTCCGCTGCTCTCCGGCGACGGCGCTCCGCAGGTCGCCAAGGCGGGGTTCGCCGCCTTCGTCTCCGCCATCGTCTTCCCGTGGGTGAACGCCGCCGGGTACCAGATTCCCCCGACGGCGCTCGGCTATGTCATGCTGGTGGCCGGAGAGGCGCTGATCGGCATAGCGCTCGGGTTTTTCCTGACCGCGGTATTCACCGCCTTCACCACGGCGGGACAGTTCTTCAGCCTCCAGATGGGCTTCGGCGCCAGCGAGGTCTACGATCCGCTCGCCCAGATCGAGATTCCGCTCATGGGCCAGTTCCTGAACCTGATAGCCATGCTGATCTTCCTCATGAACGACGGATTCCGGAGACTGTTCCTGATGGGCGTATGGCGGAGCTTCGAGAGCATACGCGCGGTGGACCTGGTGCTCCGGCGCGAGCTCTGGTTCGACTACGCCCTCCGCGCCATCGGCGCGATGTTCGCCAACGCCCTCGTGCTAGCCATGCCCATACTCGGCGTCCTCATGATGGTCTCGGTCGGCATGGGGCTTCTCTCCAAGGCCGCCCCCCAGATGAACCTGCTCACCGAGGGCTTCCCCATCGCCATCATGACGGCCTTCCTGCTTCTCTTCTCGAGCCTGCCCTTCATCGTGGAGGCCTTTTCCGCCATCATCGACGCGGGCTTCGACGACATGGCCCGCCTCATCGGAGGCGGCACATGATACAAAAGAGAATTGAACCACCGAGACACGGAGACACGGAGTTCAAGATGGAGAGGACAATAGGGAATTTGTACTCTTTTTGCTCGTCTGCTCCCTCCCTTGCTCCGTGCCTCGGTGCCTCCGTGGTGGATATTCGTTCGATCGACTTACAGTGGTTTGTCGCAAACGGCGTCGATGGCAGGACGGCACAGTCCCGTCCAGTAGCAGCCATCGATCTACAGTGGTTTGTCGCGAACGACGTGAACGGCAGTGCGGCGCAACCCCGTTCAGTAGCGGCAGTCGACCTTCAGTGGTTCGTCGCAAACGGCGCTGACGGAGCGGTGGCGCCTTCACGATCAATCATCGCAATCGATTTGCAGTGGTTTGCGGCGGAGGACGAGGGGCGGACCGAGGATCCGTCGGAGTACAAACTCCGCAAGGCGCGAGAGGAAGGGCGCGTCGCGAAGAGCCAGGATCTGGTCTCCGCGGTCGTGCTGCTGTTCAGCGCCGTGACGCTCGCGATCTCGGGTCCGGCGATCGTGCGCGGCCTCATCGACGCGATGCTCTGGTATTTTTCCCGGGCTTCGGGCGCGGACATAACCAAGGAAGGCGGGGCGGCCTTCGCGGTCTTCGCGTCGAAACTGGCATCGCTCGCGCTGCCCGTGGCGGCCGTCGCGATGCTCGCGGGCGTGGCGGGGAACATCGCGCAGACCGGCTTCCTCTTCACCACGAAGCCCCTGACGCCGGACTTCAAGAAGATCGTCCCTCGCCTCGGGCAGTATCTGTCGAAGACCGTGTTCTCGATGGACGGCATGTACCGATTCGCCATGTCGCTCGTGAAGATCGCGGTCATCGCGCTGACCGCGTGGATCGTGGTTTCCGCCGAGGTGCCGAGTTTCGGCAAGGCCGCCGAGGTTCCGCTTCTCGTCACGGCGAGCCGGATCGGCGCCCTGGCGCTCCGTCTCGTGATCACCGCGTCCGTGGTCCTGCTCCTCCTCGCGATACCCGACGTCATGTTCCAGCGCAGGCAGTTCAAGGAACAGATGAAGATGACGCGCGAGGAGGTGAAGGAGGAGCGCAAGATGCACGAGGGCGACCCCCTGGTGAAAGGGCGCCTCAGGCAGCGGATGCGCGAGCTTCTCTCCCGCAACATGGCGGCCAACGTCCCCAAGGCCGACGTCGTCGTCACGAACCCGACCCATTACGCCATCGCGCTCGAATGGAACCGGGAACGCATGGCCGCGCCCGTCGTCACCGCGAAGGGGCGCGACGAGATAGCCCAGAGGATCAAGGCGATAGCGAAGGAGCACGGAGTCCCGACGGTAGAGAACCGGCCGCTCGCCCGCGCGCTCTACGCCGAGGTCGAGATCGGCGACGCCATTCCCGAGAAATACTACCAGGCCATCGCGGCCGTGCTGGCGCACGTCTACGCGATGGACGGCCGGGCGCGCGATTTCGCCGCCGCGGCTACGGAGGCATGACATGACGGCATCTATCGCGGAGGCTCCGGATGTCTGACGCCCGGCGGACCTTCGCGGAAGCTTTCGGTAACAACCGCTCCGACTACGCCGTGGCCATAGGCGCCGTGTCGGTCATCCTCATGATCATCCTGCCCGTTTCGGGCGTCATGCTTGACGTTCTGCTGGCCGTCAACCTGACCATAAGCCTCCTGATCCTCCTCATCGTTCTCTACACGCGGAAGGCCATCGAGTTCTCGATCTTCCCGACCATGCTGCTCGTGACGACCATCTTCGGGCTCGCGCTCAACATCTCCTCGACCCGCCTCATCCTCTCGAAGGGCGCGGATTTCGACGGCAAGATGATCCGGGCTTTCTCCACCTTCGTGGTCGGTTCGAGCGGAACCGAGGGCGTGGTCATCGGTTTCGTCATTTTCGTGATCATCATAGCGGTGCAGGCCATCGTCATCACCAAGGGCGCGACGCGCATCTCGGAAGTGGCGGCCCGCTTCACGCTGGACGGCCTGCCGGGCAAGCAGATGGCCATCGAGGCCGAGTACAACTCGGGCGCGATCACCGAGGAGGAAGCCCGCAAGCGCAAGGAAGAGGTCCAGCGCGAGGTGGACTTCTACGGCCAGATGGACGGCGCCTCGAAATTCGTATCGGGGAACGTCAAGGTCGGCATCTTCATCTCCGTCATCGACCTGGTGGGCGGCTTCATCATCGGGATGGTCCTGCACGGCGAGAGCTTCCAGCTGGCCCTCGGCACCTACTCGACGCTGACCATCGGCGACGGCCTGGTTTCCCAGCTTCCCGCCCTGCTCGTCTCGACGGCGACCGGCATCATCGTCACGCGGGCCAACGCCCAGGGCACCTTCGGTTCCGAGGTGAGCAGCCAGTTCACGCAGAACGCGCGCATTTACTGGGTCGGCGCGGCGGTGCTCGGGCTCATGGGTTTCATTCCCGGTTTCCCCTGGTACGTGCTCATACCCATGGCCCTGGCGCTCGGCCTCCTCGCCTGGCGACTGACCCGGAAGCACGCGGCCGAGGGCGAGCTCGCCAAGGCCAAGGCGGCCGGGGCAGGGAAGAAGGGGACGGCGAGCGAGGAACTGTCGCCCGTGGTGCCGCTCGATCCGATCAGCCTCGAGCTCGGTTACGGGCTCATACCGCTCGTGGATCGCGACAAGGGGGCGGAGCTCCTGGAGCGCGTCACCCGCATCCGTAAGGAAAGCGCTCTCGACATGGGACTCGTGGTCCCGCGCATCCGCATCATAGACAACATGCGCCTCGAACCCTCGGAATACTGCTTCAAGATCAAGGGGGTCGAGGTCGGCCGCGGGGTCATCCGCATGGGCTCGTACCTGGCCATCAACCCGGGCAACGCCAGCGAGGACCTGCCGGGCGAGCGCACCAAGGACCCGGCATTCGGCCTTTCCGCGCTGTGGATCGGCGAGGAGCAGCGCGACCGGGCCGAGCGCTCCGGTTATACCGTGGTCGACGCACCGAGCATCATCGCCACGCACCTGACCGAAATCATCAAGCGCCGCGCCTCCGAGATACTCGGCCGCCAGGAGACGCAGGGCATACTCGAGGCGCTCCGCAAGGACTATCCGGCCGTAGTCGAGGACGCGCAGAAGCACCTGGGCCTCGGAGAGATACAGAAGGTGCTGCAGGGCCTGCTCCGCGAACAGGTGTCCATCCGGAACATGGTGGCCATCCTCGAGGCCATAGCGGACTTCGCGGGCATTACGAAGGATCCGGGTTTCCTTGTGGAGAAGGCCAGGCAGGCGCTCGGCAGGCAGATCTGCCTCCAATACGCGGACCAGGACAAGACCCTGCGCGCGCTCACCGTCGAGCCCGCGCTCGAGCAGAAGATCATCGACTCGCGGGTGGACGGGCCGGCGGGCTCGTTCGCGGCGCTGGAGCCCGCCGTGCAGCGCGCGTGGATCAAGGCGCTCGCCCGGGCCGTGCAGGCGGTTCAGCAGCAGGGAAGGCTGCCGATCGTGCTTTGCAGCGAGGCCGCCCGGTCCCTCGTCAAGTCGAGCACCGAACGCGAGATACCCGACCTGGTCGTCATGTCGGTACCCGAGATCGCCTCCGACGTCAATGTCGAGGCGATCGGCGAGATAAAGCTGGAACAATGAGCATGACAGCGCCGCTGCGCGGCGACGGAAGGCGATAGATGGAATATTTCACCGAAACCGGTTCGACGCACCGGGAGGCCATCGAGAAGGTGCGCGCCCGCTGGGGCGACGCGGCCCAGATCCTCACCCAGCGCTCCGTCCGGCAGGGGGGAGTTTTCGGGCTGTTCGCGCGCGAGGCGATAGAGGTCACGGGCTACGTGCGCCAGGTCGAGGCGAAGGAAGCGGCGAACAAAGCGCTCGACGTGGCGACGGAGAAGCGTCGCCTGCTCGAGACCATCGAGCGCGACAGGGCGCTCGAGCGCGTGCTCGAGGAGGTGCGCTCGATCAAGGATAGCCTGGGCCCCGCGTCCCGGTCCGAGCTCCGCGAGGAGGAGCACCCGACCCTGGCCCGCGTCCGCGAACTCCTGGAGCTCAACGACTTCTCCGAGCGCTATCGCGACGAGCTGGTGGAGCGAGCGCGCTCGACTTTTCCGCTGCGGGATTTGGACGACGGACGCGCGGTTGAGGACGCCGTCATCGAGTGGATCGGCGACGACATCGTGCTGGCCGCGGAGCCGGAAGCCCGCGCTCCTCGGGTGCTCGTGCTCGTCGGCCCCACGGGAGTCGGGAAGACCACGACCATAGCCAAGCTCGCGGCCGTGTCGGCAATCGGGATAGGCGGGCAGAAACCGCTCGACACCCGCATGATCACCATCGACAACTACCGCATCGGCGCGCGGCAGCAGATCGAGACTTACGGCAGCATAATGGGCGTGCCCGTGTCGAGCGTCGAGACCGCGGACGACCTGCGAAAGACCATAGCGATGTACCGCGAGGCCGAGCTCGTGCTGGTCGATACCATCGGGAAGAGTCCCCGAGATTCGGTCAAGCTGGCGGAGATGCGCGAGATCCTCGCGGCCTGCGGCCCGGGCGCGGAGGTCCATCTGGCCGTCGCGGCAACCACGAAGACGCGAGACATGCTCGAGATCATGCGGCAGTTCGAGCCCTTCGGTTACGGCGCCGTCGTCGTGACCAAGCTGGACGAGACGGATCGCGTGGGGAACGTGCTCTCCGCCCTGCGCGAGCGCGGCAAGCCCGTGTCCTGGCTCGCGGACGGGCAGCGCGTCCCCCAGGACATCTCGCGGGCCACCGTCGAGCGATTTCTCATCAATCTCGAAGGTTTCTCTCCCGATCGACCGAAAATCGAAGAGCGGTATGCCGCGAGAGAGAAAAGGGACTGGAGACCATAGCCATGGAAGACCAGGCGCAGAAGCTCAGGGAACTCGTCAAGTCGAAGCCGTCCGCCGCCCCGACGCAGAAGAAGACGCGGATCATCACCATCGCGAGCGGGAAGGGCGGGGTGGGCAAGACCAACCTCTCGGTCAACCTCGCGCTGGCATACGCCCAGCAGGGCAAGCGCGTCATCGTCATGGACGCGGACCTTGGACTGGCGAACGTCAACATCATGCTCAACATGATCCCGCGCTTCAACCTCTACCACGTCATACGCAAGCAGAAGACCATGCGCGAGATCATCCTCGACTCGGAGTACGGCATCCAGATCGTCGCGGGTGCCTCGGGCTTCTCGAAGATCGCGAACCTGTCCGACGAGGAGCGCCAGAACTTCGTGTCGGAGCTCTACACGCTCTCGAGCGCGGACATCATCATCATCGACACGAGCGCGGGCGTGTCGGCGAATGTCCTGGACTTCATCGCCGCCGCCGACGACGCGATCATCGTCACGACCCCGGAGCCCACCGCGATCACCGACGCCTACGGCATCATCAAGATCATCGCAACCGAGATCGAGAACCTGAACATCGGCCTCAAGCTGGTGGTGAACCGCGTCAAGTCCGTGGTCGACGGCCGCAAGGTCGCCGAGCGCCTCATCAACATCTCGGGACAGTTCCTCAACTTGAAGGTCGAGTACCTCGGTTGCATCTATGACGACCCGATAGTCGGCCAGTCGGTGCTCAGGCAGAAGCCCTTCATGGCCGTCGACCCCAAATCCAAGGCGTCGATTTCGGTCCATCACCTCGTGAGCCGCATCGAAAAAACGGATTTCGCGGATGACAAGGGCATCGGCCGCTTCGTGCGGAAGCTTTTCGGCAAGGACTGAGCCGTTGCGGGCGAAGCCGGACGCGTCCGGGCAGGGCGCCTCGCGGAAGGCCGAGCTTGACGCGGCTTCGGATTTCGCCATACTGTAGCGGGATATGGGAGGGATGGCGATGGCGGAACTGGACGGGCGCTTTCCCGCCTGGGCGGGAGCCGGCGCGTTCGCGCTGTCCGCCCTGACGGGCATCGTCGCGCGCGTCCGGATCGGACCGCTCGCGGTACGGGCCTTCGCGTCCGGCCTCGTCTTCGCCGGCGTCGCCGCGGGAGCCTGGTTCCTGGCCAGGCGCTTCCTTCCCGAGCTCTTCGAGCCTTCCGAACAGGCCGCCGGCGAAATCCGGGACGGCGCCCGAGTCGACATAGTGGTCGGCGAGGACGGGGAACCCGGCGAATACAGGGCGGAAGGCCAGGCGGCCTCCGATCGGGACAGCGAGGCCGTCGCCGGGGAAACCCGGGCCTACGGTCCCGTCGACAACTCGGAACTCGACACCGAAGCCGAGGAGCTGCGCGTCGAGACCCTCGTGCCCGTCGAACCCGGCACCACGGCGCGGCCGAGCGGGCCCGCCAGGCCGCCGGTCAGCTTCGACGATCTGGACGTGTTGCCGGATCTGGACGGATTTTCGGATTCCTTCGCCTCGCCGACCCACGGTTCGGAAGAGGAAGCCGCGGCCATGGAATCGGCCGCCCTGCCGCGCCGGTCCTCCGGCGCCGCGGACGGAATGGATCCGGCAGCCATAGCGCAGGCAGTGCGCACGATACTGAAAAAGGACCGGAAAGGGTAAGCCGCCATGACGAACCCCCTGCTCGAGACGCGGACGGAAGAGGAACTCTGGACGGACTATCGCGGCTCGAAGAATCCGGCCATCCGCGAGGCCTTCATCCGCCAGTACGCTCCGCTCGTCAAGTACGTGGCCGGCAAAGTCGCCGCGAACATGCCGCACTCGGTCGAATTCGACGACCTGGTCGGATTCGGCGTCTTCGGACTCATCGACGCGATAGACAAGTTCGACCCCGACAAGAACGTCAAGTTCAAGACCTACGCCGTCACCCGCATACGCGGCGCCATCTTCGACGAGCTGCGCAGCATCGACTGGGTGCCCCGTTCGGTGCGGCAGAAGACGCGAGAGATCGAGGAAGCCATCGTCGAGCTCGAATCCAGGCTCTGCCGTCCCGCAAGCGACTCCGAGATCGCCAGCTCGATGGGCGTAAGCGAGGACGACTTCGCTCGGACCATGCTCAAGATCTCGAGCACCTCGGTGCTTTCGCTCAACGACGTCTGGTATTCGGGCGACGAGGCCGACAAGGTGTCCATCGGGGACAGCATCGAGAGTCCGACCAGCATGAATCCCGACTCGACCGTGGAACGCGACGAGATCAAGCGGGTCATCGTGCAGGCCATCCAGGAGCTCCCCGACAAGGAGAAAAAGGTCCTCGTGCTCTACTACTACGAGGATCTCACGCTCAAGGAGATCGGGCAGGTGCTCGAGGTGACCGAGAGCCGTGTCAGCCAACTGCACACGAAGGCCATACTCCGCCTGCGGGGAAAGCTGACGAACGTCCGGAAAGGGATAGTCTAGCGTGGCCGGTCGCGTCGGCATGGAGGGAGTCCGCGCCCTCATGGCGCGTTACCTCGAGGATGACCGCGACCGCCGTTCGGTGGTCGTCGAGGCGAAGAGCGTCGAGGAAGCGCTGCGCGACGCCGGAATCCAGCTCGAGCTTCCGGTCAAGCGGCTCGAGTACGAGGTTCTCGATCGGGGAGTCGACGGGCCGCTCGGGCTCGGCGCCAAGCCCTGGCGCATCCGGGCCTACGAGACCGCCGCCAGGCGGGAAGCCGCGGCCGAAGCCGTCGAGGAGCTCGCGGGCGACGTAGCCCTCGCGGCCATCGAGGAAGAAAAAGACCGCGACGGCGAGTGCTTCGTCCGCCTGGGCTCCGACGGCGCCCTCCTCAAGGTGACGGAGCCGCGCGGGCGCGGCAAGCGCGTCAGCGAGCGCGTCGCCTTCGACCGCGTGCAGGCCCGGGCTGTCCGCGACGTCAACGAGGACCTGGTAAGGGATACGGTCAAGCGCGCAGAGGGCGAGTACGTCCTCGTCGGCACCTTCATCGCGAATCCCGCGAACGACGCTTTCCTGACGGTCGACGTATCAGACCAGGAGATGCGGGCAAGCGTCATGATGACCCAGCCGGGGCCCGGGGGCGCCGACCTCTCGAAAGAATCCATACTCGCGTTCCTGCGCAACAACAAGGTCGTCTACGGCATCGATCCGGAGAAGGTGCAGGAGCTCGAGGACAAGCCACGCTACCGCGAGCCGGTCGTCGTGGCCGAAGGGGACAAGCCCTACAACGGCAAGGACTCCACGGTAAAATTCAACTTCGAGACCGACCGGACCAAGCTGAACATGAAGGAAACCGCGGACGGCCGCGTGGACTTCAAGGAGCTGGGCCTGATCCAGAACGTGGTCGCCGGCCAGCCCCTCGCGCGGAAGGTCCCGCCCGAACCAGGCCGCCCCGGTCGCACCGTCACGGGCAAGACCCTGCCCGCGCGCAACGGCAAGGACGTGCCCCTGCCGATAGGCAAGAACGTGCGCGTCGCGGACGACGGACAGACCCTTCTCGCCGAGATCAACGGCCAGGTGACCTACCTTAACGGCAAGATCAACGTCGAGGAGATATTCCTCGTGCCCGGGGACGTCAACCTCAAGACCGGCAACATCATGTTCCTCGGCACCGTAATAGTGGCGGGCTCGGTCGAGGACGGTTTCCGGATCAAGGCTTCGGGCAACGTCGAGGTAAAGGGCAACGTCGGCAAGGCCGACATCTACGCGGAGGGAGACGTCATCGTCCACCAGGGCGTCACCGGCAAGGGTGGCGGCTCGATACGGGCCGGCAAGAGCGTCTGGGCCAAATTCATAGAGAACGCCACCATCGAGGCGGGCGATTCGGTCATCGCGTCAGACGGCCTCGTGAATTCACAGATTTCTGCGAACAAGCGGATAATCTGCCACGGCAAGCGCGCCTCGATCGTGGGCGGCCGGTACCGGGCCTGCGAGGAAATCAACGCCAAGACCCTCGGGTCTCCGGTCGGCGGCGCGGAAACCATCGCCGAGGTCGGCTACGATCCGCGCAGCAAGGAGCGCTTGGACCAGCTCGCCGCTCAGGCCAACCAGCTCAGGAAGCAGATAGACGAATTCGAGAAGAACATCCAGACCCTCGTCGCGCTCAAGAAGGCCCGCAAGACCCTGCCCGAGGACAAGGAAGCCGTGCTGCGCGACCACCTCGCCCGGAGGGAGGAACTGGTCGCCGAAGTGCGGAACATCGTCCGCGAAACCGAATCGATCCAGGCCTACCTCGCCAACCTCAAGGCCAAGGGACGGATCTCGGCTTCTGGAAAGGTTTACCCGGGCGTCAAGATCGTCATCAAGGACATCCACGAGGAGATAAAGGTCGAGCAGAAGGGCCTGACCTTCTACCTGGACAACATGTTGATCCGCACCACGAAGTACGAGGAAGTGGACGAGGAGCTCTTGAAGCGGGGGCCGCCGGATGCCTATCAAGCCGATTGATCTCCAGACCCTCTTCTCCCAGCTCGAGCAGGTCGGACGCGAGCGCGCCGCCGGCAAGGACGGGAACGTAGGCATCCTGCAACAGTCGTTGCAGGGCATGGCCCAGCTCAAGAAACGGGAAGAGGAAGCGAAAGCCGTCCGGAAGCCCGAATCCTCCGACGACGGGGCCCCCGGCGTGAACGAGCGCGAGGGCGGATCCAGGGAAGGCAAGGCGGGCGCTCGCCGGGAAAAGGACGAGGCCGCGGACGAAGCGGCTCCGAACGTGATCAGCGATCCGGACCTCGGGTCGCGCGTCGACATCTCGGGATAGCCGCATGACGACGCTTGCCGTGGTGCTCGCCCTCAACGTGACGGGGCTGCTCGCCGTCTTCCTGTACGTCCGCGCCCGCCTCGCCCGGGTACTCGACGCCGAGGGCCTCCTCGCCGACCTCCGCCGCGAGGTGTCGGCCCTCGTCTCGGAGCTGAATGCCGAGGCGGACCGCGACGTCACCTTGATCGAGGACAGGTCGGAAGCCCTTCGCCGCCTTCTCGACGACGCCGAGCGACGCATGGGCGCCATGCGCCGCGAGGCCGCCACGCGGAACGGAGAGCGCGCGGTGCTCGACAGGCTCGACGCCGCACGCGCCGAAGCCGCAACGCGCGCCGCCGCGGCTTCCGAGGCGGGCGCCCCCTCTTCCTGGGATCCGCTCCTTCCTCGCGGCGCCAGGGAAGCCGTCGCTTCGCGACCGGAGGAAACGCGGCGGGAGCCTGAGCCCGCGAGGGATCGTCCGCCCGCCACGCGCTCCGCCGGAGTCCGCGTGGACGCGACCGGCGCCCCCGCCCGGTCAGAGGGCGCGTCGCCCGAGCTGCCGTTCGTGAGCTTCTCGAGCGCGCCGCTCAAGGGACGACCGGACTTCCGCGAGGAAGCCATCTCGATGTGGCGCAAGGGTTTCTCGAGCGACCTGATCGCGGCTCGGCTCGGCGCGACCATCGCCGAGGTCGACCTTGTGGTCGGGCTCGAGGAGGAGCGCGGCGCGGAGGGCGGGCGATGAGCGAGCGCGTCATCGGCATCGACTTCGGCACTACGAACGCGCTCATCGCCTGGCTCGATTCCGGATCGCCGGTCATAGTCCCCAATGACCGAGGGGCCCGGTTCACGCCTAGTGTCGTCTCCTACGCTCCCGGCGGGGAAGTGCTGGTCGGCGAGTCCGCGAAGAATCGCGCCATTGCCGCGCCTGGCGATACGGTCCGAGCCGTGAAGCGCCTGCTCGGCTCGGGCTCGCCGGTGCTCGCGGGAGGCCGTCCGCGACGGCCGGAGGAAATAGCGGCGGAGATATTCCGCAAGCTCCGCGCGGACGCGGAGCGCTTTCTCGGCTTTCCGGTGGAACGAGCCGTCGTGACCGTTCCGGCCCGCTTTTCCGACGCGCAGCGGCGTTCCCTGCGAGAAGCCGCGGCCCTGGCGGGCATCGACGCGCTGCGCCTTGTCAACGAGCCGACCGCCGCCGCCCTCGCGAGGGCCTGGCTGGACCGGCGCAAGCCTGACGCGGACACCCTCGTCCTGGTCTACGATTTTGGGGGCGGAACCTTCGACGTCACCGTCCTGCGCTCGCGCGGCGCCGCCTGCGAGGTGCTCGCGAGCGCGGGCGACGACCGCCTCGGAGGGCTCGACATCGACGCCGAGCTCTACGCCGAGGTCGCGGCCGCCTTCAAGGCCGACTACGGACTCGACGCCGAGGCGGACCTGTTCCTGAGCCAGCAGCTGTGGGACCTCGTCGAACGGGCGAAGATAGAGCTTTCGAGCCGCGATTCGACCGAGGTGGTCCTTCCCTTCATGCGTTCGGCCGGGGCTTTGGCGCATCCATCCTTCAAGATCACGCGCGCGAGGCTCGAGGCGCTCGCGACGCCCTTCGTGGAGCGGACCATCAGGCTGACCGCGGAAGCCTTGCGGGACGCCAAAGCCACAGGCGCGGAGGTCGGCGCCCTCGTGCTGTCCGGCGGCTCGAGCCGCATGCCCCTGGTCAGGGAGCGCCTCGGAGAGCTCGTGCGGAGGGCGCCTGAATCGCGCGTCAATTTCGAGGAAATCGTGGCGGCGGGCGCGGCCGTCGAGGCGGCCATCGTGTCCGGCGACGCGGAAGGCTTCGCGGTGCGCGACGTGGCCACCCGGTCCTACGGCGTCGAGATAGAGGGGGGAGCCTGCGCGGTCCTGGTGCAGCGCAACGAGAGCCTCCCGGCGCGCAAGCGTCGCGTCTTCACCACGATAGCCGACGGACAGGACACGGTCGAGATCCACGTCGTCCAGGGCGAGGAACGGAAGGCCAGGGACAACCTTTCGCTCGGACGCTTCCTGCTCGCCGGCGTGCGCAAGGCCCGCAAGGGCGAGCCGCGCATCCTCGTGGAATTCGCCATCGACGAGAGCGACCTCCTTCGCGTGCGCGCCAAGGACCTGGACACGGGGGCCGAACAGCGCGTCGTGGTGTCCGGCTCTGGGTCCGATGATGCCGCAAAGCTGGCACTGCTGGCGACCCGCGTCGGAGAGCTGGCCGCGCGGACCGTGCTCGAGGCCGGCCTTGCCGACGAGATCGAGGACGCGGTGGCGGCCGCGCGGACGGCGGCCGCCGACGGCGACGAGGCGGCGCGCTCCGAGGCGCGTGCGGTGCTCGAAACCCTGACCGGAGAACTCCTCGCCGCTCGCGACGACGGTGCCTCGATCAAGTCGGGGCTGGGCCTGGCGGGTACGGTGAGATGAAGGCCGAAGGCGAACCCTGGGCTACGCTCGGGCTCGAACCGGGCGCACCCTCAGCCGACATACGCAGCGCCTATCGGCAACTGGCCAAGCGCCTCCATCCGGACGCGTCGAAGGATCCCCGCACGGCCAGTCGCTTCGACCGGGTCGTCAAGGCGTACAAGACCTTGACGGTCAGGCCTGGCCTGCCTTCCGGGCGAGCGCCTCGAACCGAGGCGGGCGCCGGCGCCGGGGAGGACGGGAAGGCGGGCCGCTCGACCGACATCTTCGCCCTCGGCTCCGTGCTCGCCACTTCAAAGGATCCGGGCGAACGGGCCCGCGCGGTAACCATGCTCGGGCTTTCGGGCAGGCGGAGCGCGTGGCTCTTCCTCCGCAAGGCGCTGTTCGACCGGGACGAGCGGGTGCAGGCCGCCGCCGTGCGCTCGGTCGCCGTGCTCGGCCTCCGGCAGGCGGGACCCGAGCTCGCGAGCCTCTACGCGCGGGCTCCGGCCTCGCTCCGCGCGCAAATCAGGCTGGTGGCGAAAGGCACGGCCGAGCCGGTGTTCGCCGAGGCGCTCCGTGTCGCCAGGTCGGAAGGCGACGGGGTCGAGCGCCTCGAGGCCGCCGCGATCCTGGCCTCGCTCGGCGTTTGAGCGTCATCCCGCTCGACGGGACCGCTCCGCGCCATCGCGCCATGACCGCCCTCAGGAGCGCGGCGCGTCCGGGAAGCCAGCCTCCATGGCGGCCTTTACGCGGAGGCCCGTCGGCGTCATGGCCAGCCCGCCTTCCGCGCTCTCCTTGAGCTGGGGACTCATCATGTCGCCGATGGCCTTCATGGCGGACACCACCTCGTCGAAGGGCACGGCGCTCAGGATGCCGGCCGAGTCGAGGGTCAGGGCGACCAGGGCGTTGCCCGCGAGGAACGCGTTGCGCTTGACGCAGGGCACCTCCACGAGGCCCGCCACCGGATCGCAGGCGAGGCCGAGCGAGTTCTTGAGCGAGAGGGCCGCGGCGTTGAAGACCCGCGACGGGTCGCCGGAGGAGAGCCAGGCGAGCGCGCCCGCGCCCATCGCGGCGGCCGCGCCGCATTCCGCCTGGCAGCCGCCCGCCGCGCCCGAGAGCGTGGCGCGGGCGGCGATGACGGCGCCGACGGCTCCCGCGACGGCGACCGCATCCTGCAACCTCGGGCTCGTGGCCGAAAGGTCGCCTTCGCGCTCGTCGCGCCAGGCCCACAGAAGTCCCGGCACGATGCCGCTCGAGCCCGCGGTCGGGAAGGCCACGATGCGGCCGCCGCAGGCGGAGACCTCGTTGATGGCGACCGCGTAGGCCAGGGCCCGGTTCCAGAGCTCGTCGCGCACGGGCGGTTCCGCGAGCGCGTGGAGCCTCGCGGCCGCGCCGTCGGTGAGCCCCGAGAGGGAGCGCTGCGGCTCCTTGAAGCCCCGGGCCAGCGCCGTGCGCGTTATGGTGAGCCGCCGCGCTATCTCGTCGCGGATCGCGGCCTCGTCACGGCCGGTCATGAAGGCTTCGCGCGCCACCATCCATTCGGGCAGGGGACGGCCATCGGCGGCGACGAGCTCGAGCAGTTCGGCGGAGGACGTGAACGCGGTGCGCATGAGGCTCTTCCTTCCTTCAGGACACGACGGAGGGCAGGTGGACGGCGGCGAGTACCTCGGGCAAGGCCCGGATCTCGGCGAGGGCAGAGCCCGGAGGGACACCGTCAAGCTCGACGACAAGCAGGGCTTCGTCGCCCTTCTGGTTGCGGCGGCTCGCGGCGGTGGCGATGTTGACGCCTGCTTCGGCGAGGATGCCCGTCACGCCGGCGATCACGCCGGGGCGGTCCCGGTGACGCACGAGGACGGCATCGAGCTCGCCCGAGATGCTCGCGGGAAAACCGTTGACGTTCTCGACCCGCACCGCCCCGCCGCCGATCGAACAGCCCGAGATGGAGAGTTTGCGCCCGCCGGCTTCGAGCTCGACGCGCAGCGTGTTGGGATGAAGGTGCGCGCCGCCTTCCTTGTCCGCCACGATGTCCACGACCAGGCCTTCCCGCGCGGCCAGTTCGCGCGCGAACGAGAGTCGCTCGTCCTCGGGGTGCAGGCCGAGGAGCCCCGCGAAGGCCGCCTTGTCCGAGCCGTGCCCGCGCCAGGTGGCCGCGAGCGAGCCGTGGAAGGTGACGCGCGCCTTCTCGGGCCGTTCGCCGAAAGCCTTCCGCGCGAGGAAACAGATGCGCGCCACGCCGGCGGTGTGCGAGCTGGAAGGCCCGATCATGACCGGTCCGATTACGTCGAAGAGGGCGGGCGCGCTCATTTCGTCGCCTCGAGCCCGTAATCCTCGAGCTTCTGGTAGAGGGTCTTGCGGCCGATTCCCAGGATCTCCGCGGTGCGGCTCTTGTTGCCGCCCTGGGCCGCGAGGGTCTCGCGTATCATGACCTTCTCGGCCTCGGCCATGCTCGAGCCCGACGGAATGCGGATGACGTCGATGCCGCCGGCTTCGCCTACCGAGGGCGGCAGGTCGTCGAGGGCGACGAGGGAACCTTTGGCCATCACCACCGCGCTCTCGACGCAGTTGCGGAGCTCGCGGACATTGCCGGGCCAACGGTAGGCGTAGAGGGCCGCGCGCGCCTTCGGATCGAAGCCCTCGATGGCCTTGCCGTTCTCGTCGGCGAATTCCCGGAGGAAGGCGCTGGCGAGCAGGGGGATGTCGTCCTTCCGATCGCGCAGGGGCGGAACGTGGATGGCGACGACGTTGAGGCGGTAGAAAAGGTCCTCGCGGAAATTTCCCTTTTCGATCTCCGCCTTGAGGTCGCGGTTGGTGGCGGCCACGACGCGCACGTCCACCTCGACGGTGTCCTCGCCGCCGACCCGCTCGAACTTGCGTTCCTGCAGGGCGCGGAGGATCTTGATCTGGACGTTCTGGTTGATCTCGCCGATCTCGTCGAGGAAGAGCGTGCCCTCGTGGGCCAGCTCGAAGCGCCCCCGCTTCCGGCCCGCGGCGCCCGTGAAGGCGCCCTTCTCGTGGCCGAAGAGCTCGCTTTCGAGGAGGCTTTCTGCCAGCGCGGCACAATGGACCTTTACGAGCGGTTTGTCGCGGCGCGGAGAGAGGTTGTGGAGGGCATCCGCGACGAGCTCCTTACCGACGCCGGATTCGCCGGTGATGAGCACGCTCGCCCGTGTCGGCGCGACGCGGCGCACGACGTCGAAGATGCGCTTCATCTCCGCACTCTTTCCCACGATGCTCGAGATGCGCTTCTGGCTCTCCACCTCGGCGCGGAGCTCGAGGTTCTGCCGGACCAGTTCGCGCGAGGCGAGGGCGCGCTTCGCCAGCAGCGAGAGATGGTCGAGGTTGACGGGCTTGGTCACGAAGTCGAAGGCGCCCGAGCGCATGGCGTCGACCGCGTCCTCGATGGTTCCGTGGCCGGTGAGCACGATCACCGGGACCCCGGGGCGACGGGCGGTGAGCGCCTTGAGGAGCTCGGAGCCGGACTTTCCGGGCATGCGCAGGTCGGTGACCACGAGATCCACGTCGTCGGAGGAGGCGAGCCTGAGTCCTTCCTCTCCGTCCGCCGCCGTGATCGCCTCGTAGCCGTCCAGCCTGAAGGCCTCGGCGAGCCCCTCCCGTATGTTGCGCTCGTCGTCGACGACGAGGACCGTGAAGTTCAAGCTCAGTCCCTCCCTTCGGCTTCGGCGCGTAGCTCCGCGTCGTATTCGAGCAGGCGGCGCTCGGTGCGCGGCAGCGGGAAGGCGAGCGTGAAAACCGTGCCCTGGCCGGGTTTCGAACGCACCTGTATGTCGCCGCCGTGCTCCTTCATGATCTTGTAGGTGATGGTGAGGCCGAGGCCCGTGCCGTCGGACTTGGTGGTGTAGTAGGGTTCGAAGATCTTGCCGAGGTTCTCCTCGCCGATCCCCGAGCCCGTGTCGGAAATCTCGAGGGCCACCGCCTCGTCGCCCCGGGCGGTGGCGAAGCGCAGGACGCCTCCGTCCGGCATGGCCGCGATGGCGTTCTTCGCGAGGTTGAGGATGGCCTGGCGGACGTAGCGGCGGTCGATCCGGACCCGGGGCAGGGAGAGCGAAAGCGAGAGCTCCAGCCTGACGCCCGCTCCCTCCGCCTCGGGGCGTACGAGCTCGGCGGCTTCCCTTACCACCTTGTCGAGATCGTCCTCCTCGGGCGCGACGTCCATGGGGCGTACGGCGAAGAGGAAGTCGAGCACGATGCGGTTGAGCCTGTCGAGCTCCTCCTCGACGACATCGAGGTGGCGCGTCACCTTGCCGTCGATCTCGCAGCCGTGCCGGGCAGCCTCGGCGGCGAGCGCCTTCCGGGCCAGCTGAAGATGGATGCCGACGGCGCCGAGCGGGTTCTTGATCTCGTGGGCGACGCCGGCGGCCAGGGTGGTCAGCGAGGCGAGCGACTCGGCGCGCCTGAGCCGCGCTTCCTCGCGCTTCTTGTCGGTGACGTCCTCGACGTGGACCAAGGTGCCTTGTACGCTCCGCTCGCGCACGAGCGGGGTGACCGAGACCGACACGATGCGCGAGGCGCCCTTGGCGTCGACCGCGAAGACCCGGTCGAGCTCCTTCCCGTCCGACCTGAGCACTTCCTCGAGGAAGTCAGCCAGGTCGTCGTCCGTGACGCTCTCCCAGAGGGGACGGTCGAAGGCTCCCTCGAGGGCGAGGGGAAGCAGGCGCTCCGCGGCCTTGTTGAAGAGGAGCGGCACGTCGTCCGGATCGCAGACGACGATGCCGTCCAGGGTCGATTCGAGCACCGCCTCGAGAAGCGAGTTCTCCGAGGCGACCGACACCAGGAGATCGCGCAGCTGGCCGGCGTCCATGCGCCAGGCCTTTGCCAGCGCGCGCTCGAGGAAACGCCTCATGCGGTCTTCCGGGCGGCCGAGACCAGGCGTTCGACCAGCGCGGGCGGCGCGAGCTTGAAGACGGCGTGGTCGCGCCGGGCTTCGGCCACGAGCGCGTTCCAGCGCGAGGCCAGCGCGACGGCGCCGGGACCGGTCCGCGCGTCGCGTACGAGCTCCCGCATGATGGTCGTGAAAGCTTTGAGGAATCCGGCAAGTCCCGCGGACGCGGCGTCCTCGTCCTTCCCGAAATCGCCGGAAGCCTCGCGGAGGGCATCGAGGGCCTCGTCGGGACTCGATGTCGAGCGCGCGGCGAGCTCGGCCAGCGGGGGGTCCAGGGGGTCGAGCGACGCGCGCTCGGCCAGAAGGGAGGCCACGAGGTCCCTGGTCCGATCGAGCAAAGGATCGGAGCCGCCGGGCGCGCGCGAGGCGAGGAAGGCGTCCAGGCTGTCCGGCAAGGGCGGGGGCGCGCGGAACACCCGCTCGAGGACGAGGCGGGAGGCTTCCGGGTCGCGAGGGCGGAAACGGTAGGTCCGCGAACGCGAGAGGATGGTGGCAATCATCGCGCCGCGACGTTCGGCGCAGAGTACGAAGCGCACGCGCGGAGGCGGTTCCTCGAGCGCCTTGAGCAGGGCGTTGCGGGCGCCGTCGAGCATGCGGTCCGCGTTCTCGATGACGACGGTCTTGGCGAGGCCCGACGGGGCGATGCGCATCCAGCGCTCGAGCGCGCGCACCTGCCAGACAGGTACCGCGTCGGGCACCAACGATTCGAGCTTCCGCGCGAGCGGAAGGACTTTCGCGGAGAGGGCCGCGGCGCCCGACGCGTCGAGGCGCGCGCGCGGCTCGGCTTCGTCGACGAGGGCGTCGAGATCCTGGACGAGCTGGGCGGCTTTCACGAGGCGGCTTTCCTCCCCGTCGTAGAGCACGGGCGAGAAGCGCGCGCGGAGCTTGCGTACGGCGCGGACGAAGAGGAAGCGCGCGGCCTTCTGCTCGGGCGCGCGCGCGAGGAGCTCTCCGGCGGCGGCGATCTCCGCCGAGAATGCCTTGGGCCCGAGGACGAGCAGGTCGGGATGGAGGAGGGCGCGGTGCCGCTCGCAGGCGGAACAGGCGCAATTCCAGGCGCCCGGTGCGGCCGCCTCGCAGGAGAGGCCGCGCGCAAGCTCGAGGGCCGCGCTGAGCTTGCCCGAATTGGCCGGGCCGGCGAAGAGCAGGGTTGGGGGCAGGGATCCCGTAGAGAAATCGGAGAGGAGAAGCGAAGCCGCCTCGTCCTGGGCCAGCAGGTTCTCGAACACGCTCAGGTACCCGCCGGCAGGGCTTCGGCGATGAGCGGCGAGAGGAAGCGGACCGTCCAGCTGCCGGACAGGAAGGCGTCGATCTCGAAGAAGGGCTGGCGCTCGAGCACGATCACGGCGATGGCGGCCAGCAAGGCGCCCTCGGCCAGGCCGAGCGCGAAGCCGAGGAAGCGGTCGAGCTGTTCGAGGTTGGCGGCGTCGAGCGCGCGGTCGATGATGCCCTCGAGCACCTTCACAACGACGAACACGAAGATGAAGATGACGGCGAACGAGATGACGCCGGCGCCGGCGCTCATGCCGGTCTTGGCCCGGACGAGGCCGGCCGCGCCTTCGAAAAGGGCGACGGCGGCCCAGCCCGCGACGAAGGGGGCGGCTACCGAGAGCGCCTCGGTGACGAAGCCGCGGAAGGCGGCGCGGATGCCGAGGAGCAGTATCAAAGCCCAGAGTACCAGGTCGAGCGTGTTCATCGAGTAGCCTCCGTTTCGCTCCCTGCCTTGCCGACGCGTTCCAGGATACGGGTAGCAATGGCCCTGGCGGCGTCGCCGCCGGCTACCTGACGCGAGGCTTCGCCCATGCGGCGCGCCTTCGCCTCGTCGCGAAGGATGCCGAGCGCCGCGTCCGCGAGCCGCTCCGGCGTGGCATCTTCGCCCGTCAGCACGAGCGCGGCGCCGGCGGCCTCGAATATGCGCGCGTTGTCCACCTGGTCGCCTCGCGTGCCGGAGCCGGCGAGGGGCACGAGCACGAAGGGCTTGCCCGCGCGGCCGCATTCCGAGAGCGTGCCGGCCCCCGAGCGCCCCACGACCAGGTCGGCGGCCGCCACGATGTCGGGGTACTCGCCGCCGATGAAGGGGAGGCGACGATAGCGCGGGCCGTCGTCGGCGGCCGATCCGGGGGCCGCGGCCTCGCCGCACTGGTGGGCCACGAAGGCTTCCGCGGCGAGCTTGGGCAGGGCCGCCTCGACGAGTCCGTTGACCTGGCGTGCCCCCTGGCTGCCCCCGAGAACGAGAATGACGGGCACGCCCTCGTCCGCTCCGAGGAAGGCCCGTCCGCGCGCGGCGTCGCCCGAGTCGAGGTCGGCCCGGACCGGGTTCCCGAGCGCTTCGACGCGCGCGCGCAGGGCCACCGGAAAGCGTTCCCGGGTGGCTTCATAGGCTACGAAGATCCGCTCGGCTCTGCGCGCGTTGAGGCGCGTGGCGAGCCCCGGCGTGGCGTCGGACTCGTGGGTGAAAACCGGTATGCCGAGCGAGGCGGCGGCCGCGCAGGGCGGCACCGAGACGTAGCCGCCCTTCGAGAAGACCAGGGCGGGCCTGAGGCGCTTGAGCAGGCGCCGCGAGGCGAAGTAGCCGGCCAGCACCCGGAAGGCGTCGGCGAGGTTTCGGAAATTCAGCTCGCGCCGGAGCTTTCCCGAGGGCACGGCCAGGAACTCGATGCCGGCCGCCTCGACCGCTCGGCGCTCGACTTCCTTGCCCGAGCCGATCCAGACGAGGCGGCCGTCCCACGCCTCGCGGAGGCGGGCGGCCACCGCGAGGCCGGGATAGACGTGCCCGCCCGTTCCGCCACCCGTGAAGACGACGCAGGGAACGGTTTCTCGACCCTTCGAGCTCACGGGCGCGCCCCGAGCATGCCGGCGTAGGCCTCGAGCGCGCTGCCGAGCGGCCCGTCCCCGAGCACCTGCCTGGTCAGCACCTTGCCGAGCTGGACGCCTTCCTGGTCGAAGCTGTTCAGGTTCCAGAGGAAGCCCTGGAACATCACCTTGTTCTCGAAGTGGGCCAGGAGGGCTCCGAGCGCGCGCGGATCAAGCGCCCTGCCGTGGATGAGGCTGGAAGGGCGTCCGCCCGGGAAACGCCTGTTCGCGTCGGAATCATCCTTGCCGAGCGCGAAGGCGACGATCTGCGCCGCGAGGTTGGCGGCGAGCTTCCGCCGGCTCGTCGAGCCTTCCACGACTACGTCCCCGGAGGTCTGGCCTTCGAGGAAGCCGACGAACTCGAGCGGGACCGTGTCGGTTCCCTGGTGCAGCAGCTGATAGAACGAGTGCTGGCCGTTGGTGCCCGGTTCGCCGAAGACGACGGGGCCCGTGGCGTAGGCGACGGGCGCGCCGGAGCGGTCTACGCGCTTGCCGTTCGACTCCATGTCGAGTTGCTGCAGGTGGGCGGCGAAGCGCGACAGGGCCTGGGAGTAGGGCAGGACCGCGACGGTCGGGCGTCCGAGCACGTTCCGCTGGAGTACGCCGAGCAGGGCGTCGAGCAGGGCGGGGTTCTTCATGGGGTCGGGCTCGAGGGCGAGCCGGTCGGCTTCGTGGGCGCCTTCGAGGAACTCGGCGAAGGTCTCGGGGCCGAAGGCGAGCGAGAGCACGACGCCGCCCACCGCGCTCGAGGCCGAGTAGCGGCCGCCGATGAAGTCGTCGATGTAGAACGAGTCGAGGTAGCCCGGATTCCGCGCGAGGGGGCTCGTCTCGCTCGTCACCGCCACCAGGTGCTTCCCGCTCGGGAGCCCGGCCTTTTCCAGCTTGGCCTTTGCGAGAGACTCGTTGGCCAAGGTTTCCTGCGTGGTGCCGCTCTTCGACACCAGCACGAAGAGCGTGGATTCCAGGTCCAGCCCGTCCAGCGTCGCGTTGGCGTCGTCGGGGTCGACGTTGCTGACGAAGCGCGCTTCGAGTCCCAGCCGCCCCGCGGCCTTCGCCCAGGCGGACAGCGCGATATGGAGCGCTCGCGGACCGAGGTCGGAGCCGCCGATGCCGATCTGAACGACCGTGGCGAACCTCTTGCCGGTGGCGCCCCTGAGGGCGCCCGAACGCACGCGGTCGGCGAATTCGGAGAAGCGCTCGCGCTCGCCCTCGTAGAAGCTTCGGAGGTCCTTGCCGGCGTGGACGGGACGTTCCGCGACGACCCCGCGGGCCAGGTGGTGGAGCACCATGCGCTTCTCGCCCGTATTCATGACGGCGCCGGAGGCCAGCTCGCGATATTTCGCGACGCATTCCTGTTCGGCGGCGAGCCGTGAGAGCAGCGGGAGCTCGTGGTCGAGGACGTCCATCGCGGCCCAGTTCCAGGAGAGGCCGCCGCCCGCGGCCAGCTCTCGGCTCCGGACGCGGTCGCCGTCCAAGGCCGCGCGGAAGGCCTCGGCGCGGGCGGCGCTATCCGGCGAGGCCGCGAGCAATTCGGCGAAGGAAGGGCATTCATCGAGACGGCGATATGCGTTCACGGCGGGCTCCTTGCGGTCGGTCGGCGTTCGCGATCGGGGGAGCGCTGAAGTCGTCTCCCGCTCCATCGTTCGGCAAACGATACTAGAACGATTCGGCGCGGACAGGCAAGAGCGGGCTTTTCCCGGCGGCGCTTCCCGCTCGCGGCGCCTCGGGAAGATTGCGTGGCCACCCCGCGTCCGCCGTGCTATACTCGCGCGCGGAGGAACGGAAGGCGAGATGGCGAACACCGTCATGGGAGTGGAGAAGGAGTTCGTGCTCGAGTCCGCGCGCGATTCGAAATCCGCCCTGCGCTTGCACAAGGCGGGTTGGTCGGGCGAAGCCCGCATCGTTTCCGTGGATCAGGATCGCATCGACATCGAACTTCGAGGTGCCGCCGCCGCGGTCGCGCCGTGGGATCCCGTGGCCGTCTACTTCGACTACCACGGCACCACGCTCTCCTTCGCCGCCAAGGCGCGGAAGGTGCTCGAGGACCGCGTGTCGCTCGAGATGCCGATCCACCTCGTCCGCGCGCCGAAACGGCGGCACGTGCGGGTTCCCGCCCCCCGCGGCTTCTCGGCCAGTTTCATCCTGGCGAATGAGCGCGTGAAGCTCGATTATCCGGAGTCGGGCGAGTACGTCGACATCGCGGAACCCGACGGCCCGGCTGGTTTCGACGTGTCCAGCATGCCCTCGCTCGTGGCGAGCTTCCGCCAGCGCGCCCAAGGCATTTCGTCAGAGAACGCCATCGTCATGTGGAAGGGCCGCGCGCCAGAATCGCTCGAGGAGCGCATCGTGGCGCGCTTGGGCAAGGTGCTCTACATCCCTTCGACCAGCACGGGCTTGCCGGTATCCGACCCCTACCCGGAAGGGCGCATCGTCACGGCCTCGGAGGAGGAGGATTTCGAAGGTCCCTCGATCTTCACCGAAGGGTCGAAGCTCGCCCGTCTGCTCATGGAAAAGGCCCTCGCGGGCATCAATGCCGAAATCTGGTGCCCCATACGGTATTACCAGTACATAGTCGGCTGCGTGCGCCTCGTGAATTCCGGCGAACGCCGCATCGCCTTCGACCTGGCCGCGGTCGACCTGGCTTGGGAGTTCAGCCGGATACTGGCCTTCCTGCTGCACCGCCACGACTACTTCAAGACCGCCGCCACGAACCCGCCGAGCCCGCGCGCGGCTTCCCTGGTCGATCTCTCGCCATCGGGGTGTTTGATCGCCGTGTCGCTGGCCAGCCTCCAGATCCGGCTCCAGCCCGGCACGCTCATAGACCTCGAGCTGAAGGCTCCCGGAGGACCCGCCTCGCTCCGAGGCAGGGTGGCCCGGCGCTACGACGACGGGCGCAGCTCGTACTACGGCATAGCCTTCGAGGAGGTCCGGGAGGAGGACGCCGCGCGGCTCCACCGGCTGCTCTACGGCAAGGCATGGGATCCCGCGGACGACCGCGGAGAGAGCGGGGCCGCCCCCGCGGCCGGAGCGGCGCCATGATAGACGGCTTCGTCGAGGACCTGTCCATCGCGCTCGAGGTGCTCCGCGACTGGCGCTCCCTGGCGGCGCTCGCGGTATTCGTGTTCGCGTGGGCGCTTACCCGGCACGTGGCCTCGGTCTGGCGAAGGCCCGGCGGGCGGAGCCGGCGCCGCTTTACCGGCTTCAAGGCCCCCGTCAAGAAAGCGCCGGCTCCGATTCCGGAGGCCGATCCGGACGAGGACGACTTTCCCGAAGATTGAACGCCGCTCCCGCGCAACGCTTCCGCGCAGCCTCCCGTCACGGCCCGCGCCGACGAAGCCGAGCGTTTTCGCAGAATCGTACAGCTCGCGCAGGTCCTCAGCGCTCCAGTCGGCCATGGCCGCGCGGCCCGGGCACGCCCTTCCCGCCGGTCCCCGGCCGCGCAGCAGATCAAGGGCTTCGGCCGTCCCGTACCTGCCCGAGTTGACACGCGCGAACTCGGCCAGGACCGCGAGTCCCTCCGGGCTTGCCCTCGTGTCGCGCGAGCACACGTCGCAGCCGCCGCAGGCGCGGCTTTTGGCGCCCTCGTCGCCGAGCAGCACGAGAAGCCCTTCGCGGCGGCAACGCGCTTCATCACGCGCCCAGGCGAGCAAGGCGGCGGAGCGGGCGCGCGCGACCGGATCGTCGCCCCTGACGCGCTCGTTCGGGCCGAGCAGCAGCACGGCGAGCGAAGGTTCGCCGTCGCGCCCGGCCCTGCCCGATTCCTGGAGATACGATTCGACGGAGGGTGGCGGATCCCAGTGGACGACGGTCCGTATGTCCGCCTTGTCGACGCCCATGCCGAAGGCAACCGTGGCGACCAGGATGCCGTCCCCGGACGGCATGAACCATTCCTCCACAGCCCGTTTTTCGGCGCGTTCGAGGCCCGCGTGGTACCAGCGCACCCGTTCCCGGCCAAGGCGGCGCGCGAGGGCTTCCGCCGAAAGCCGCGCGCCGTCGCGCGAGGATCGGAACACGAGCATCGGACCCGGCCGTTCCCGCGCGAGTCGTTCGGTCGCGCGGAGCTTGCACAGGCAGGGGTCGACGCGGTAGGCGATGTTCGGTCTGTCCGGGTCGCCCGAGGCGAGCGACCAGGGCAGCCCGCCGAACAGGACTTCGGCTACCCGGGCGAGGACGGGAGGGCTCGCGGTCGCCGTGAATGCGGTGATCACAGAAGGCGCGATCGCGCGGATCGAGTCGCCGAGCTCGAGGTAGGCGGGTCGGAAGCTGTCGCCCCATTCGGCCACGCAATGGGCCTCGTCCACGGCGACGTGACGTATGCCCGCCCGCGAAAGCCGGGCGAGGACCTCCGGAACGCGGAGCGTCTCGGGGTTCGTGAGCGCGACGGGCGCCCGCCCCGTTTCGATCGCCTCGAAGGCCGCTTCGCGTTCCCCGGCGGACAGGCCGCCTCGGAGCACCGCGCCTTCGATCCCGGCGGCCGCGAGCCGCCGGGCCTGGTCGTTTACGAGGGCGAGCAGCGGATATACCACCAGGGTCGGCGAGGCGCCGAGCAGGGCTGGCGCCTGGAAGCAAAGGCTCTTGCCCGCTCCCGTCGGCAGCACTACGACACGGGCGGCTCGCCGCTCGCCGTCCGCAACGCCGTCGAGGATTCCGGCCATGACGAGGCGTTGCCAGGGCCGGACCGCTGCGACTCCGAAGCGTTCGCGGGCGAGCTCGCCGATCGGATCGGCGGGGGCTCGCCCGTCTCCGTCGCCCGAGAGGACCGGATCCGGATTGCTCATGATGACGGAACGCCGCATCCTCGCGGCCGCGCTTGCCTCAGGCGCGATCTTTTTTTTGGAAGGAACCGAAAGACGGACAGGCGTCGGCCATGACGCAGGACGTGCAATCAGGCTTGCGCGCGGTGCAGACGAACTTTCCGTGGCGGTTGAGGGCATGCGAGATCGCCGTCCAGCGCGCGCTCGGCGCCAGCTCCGCGATCCTCCTCTCGACCAGGACGGGATCCGCCTTCGGCACCAGGGAGAGCCTGGCGCAGAGCCTTATGACGTGGGTATCCGCGATGATGCCCGGAAGCCCCGCGCAGGCGCTTGCCACGAGGTTGGCCGTTTTCCGGCCGACACCGGGCAGTTCGACCAGCTCCTCGATGGTGCCGGGCGGCGAACCGCCATGACGCTCGGCAAGGATGGCCGCGCTTGCCTTGAGGTTGCGGGCCTTGTTTCGGTAGAAACCGGTCGGCCGCACCACGGCCTCCAGCTCGTCGAGCTCGGCCGCGGCCATCGAGGCTGCGTCCGGCCAGCGCGCGAACAGCGCCGGCGTCACCTTGTTCACCATATCGTCGGTGCATTGGGCCGAGAGGACCACCGCGCAAAGCAGCTCGAAGCAGTCGCGGTACTCCAGTAAGGGCTTCGCGTCGGGATAGAGCGGGACGAGACGCTTCCAGACCAGTTCGAGGAGCGCCTCGCCTTCGACGGGCTGTGGCATGGAGCCAGTATCCACGGACGGAGCACGCGGGGCAAGCGAAAGGAGGCCGCTTTCGACGAGTCGCTTGCGGTCCCGATTCGGAGGCTCTATACTTTCCGTGGAAAGGATTTCACGGAGGCTCTCATGAAACGGATTTTCATGGCCCTTTTGGTCGTCGCCGTCTTCCTCGCCGCCCTTCCGGCCGTCGCGCAGGATCGGCCTGGCGTCCCGGTGGAACCGAAGATAATCGACCCTTCGCCGTACTACCCGTTCCGCTTCGACGTCATCAGGGTCTATTCCCACGCCCTCGGCTACCGCGTGCTGTACCGGAAGGGTTCCAGCGATTTCGCCGATGTGTACATCCCCGCCGGGTGGTTCAAGTCGGGCGGCAAGGCCAGCCTCGTCGTCGCCGACGACCCCGCCTTCCCCTCGATGACGATCTTCTACAAGGACGGGGCCTTCAGCCATGTCCGGCTTTACGTCAGGGCGAGCCGGAAGGATTCAACCTGGGGCTTGCTCACCGAAGAAGACCCGTCGGCGAAATTCGAGGTTACCGAGCTCAAGGTGGCGTTCTAGCGTTTTCCGGGGCGGCTCCCGGCCTGCCATCGCGACCTTGCGGGCTCCAGCCCGCCTTCCCGGGACTGGCCAGCGTTCCCGGCGAGAAGAACCTCGCGTTTTGATCCTCGCCCGCTTGCCAATTTAGCGCATGCGGGCGATTCTGTCGGCAGTCCGCGCGCGGTTCCGGGAATCGGTTCGAGCGGCGCGCGGCGAAAGGAATTCCATGGACATCGAAGCCGTACGCGCAGCAGTCAGGGCCGAGGGACTGGACGGCTGGCTATTCTGCAATTTCAAGCACCGCGACGCCCTCTCGGACGCCATCGTGGGCGTAGGCAGCGGAGTCACAAACACGCGCTGGTGGTTTCTCCTCGTTCCGGCGGAGGGCGAGCCGGTGCGGATCGTCAACGGTGTGGAGCCGGCCATACTCGACGGCGTGCCAGGCGCGAAGCGCGTCTATTCCGGCCGCGAAGCCTTGATCCGCGAGCTTTCCGCCTTCCGCGGCCTCCGCCTGGGCGCCCACTGGTCCGAAACGGTCAGCGCCGTCAGCTATCTGGACCACGGCACGGCGCTCCTGCTCGAGACCGCGGGCATCCGGCTCGAGGCGGCGGAGTCGCTGGTCCAGCGCCTGCTCGGAACCCTCGACGCGAAGGGCGTCGAGTCGCACGAGGAGTCCGCCCGGAAGCTTTATTCGATCGTGGCGACCGTGTGGGCCGAGATCGCCGAGGGACATCGGACACGGACCCCGGTGACCGAGCGGGAGGTCCAGCTGCGCATCCTGCGGCTTTTCGACGAGCTCGGCATGGAGTGCGACCATCCTCCGATAGTGGCCGCCGGTCCGCATTCCGGCGATCCGCACTACGAGCCCGGCGAGGATTCAAGGCGTTTCCAGGAAGGAGACGTCATCCAGCTCGACCTCTGGGCCAAGGCGAGGAAGGCCGGCGCGATCTACGCGGACATATCGTGGCTCGGGGTGTACGGCGCCGAGGCGCCGCCCCGAGTGGACAAGGCCTTTGCCGAGCTCCTGGCCGCCCGAGACGGCGCGCTCGCCCTGATCAGGGAACGCCTGGCCTCGGGGACACAGCCGAGCGGAGCGGAGGTGGACGCGCGCGCCCGCGAGATCCTCATCGGCTCCGGCCACGGTTCAGCCCTGCGGCATCGCCTGGGACACGGGATCGACACGGAATGCCACGGATCCGGCGCGAACCTCGATTCCGTGGAGTTCCCGGACCGGCGGCTTCTCGTGGAAGGCTCCTGCTTCTCGATCGAACCCGGCATCTACTTCGATGACTTCGGACTCCGCACGGAGATCGACGTCTACATCCGCGACGGCCAAGCCGTCGTTTCCGGCGGGACGCCCCAGACCCGCCTTCTCGTCTGCAGGTGAGGGACATGGACGATCGCAAACCCGTACCGGATGGTTTACTCGCCTTTCTCGATCGGTACTCCTCGTATCTCGTGGTCGGCCACAAGGAACCGGACGGCGATTGCGTGGGCAGCCAGCTCGCGCTCGGGTCCTTCCTGAGACGCCGGGGGAAGAAGGTGGCCCTGCTCTCGGCTGGCCCCTTCACCCGGACCGAGATCATGCCCTTCGAGCACGCGTTTTCCGACTATCCCCCCTCAGGCCTGGACGAGCGGAACGCCGCGACCGTCGTCCTGGACTGCTCGAGCCTGCAGCGCATCGGCCGCGTCTCGGAGCGCTTGCCGAAGCTGCCGCTCGCCTTCATCGACCACCACGCCTCAGGGGAGTCTTCCGGCGACGTGGTTTACATCGATGACCAGTCGCCCGCCGTCACCGAACTGGTGCTCCGCGTCATGGAGAGCGCGGGCGACGCGCCGACCAGGGAGGAGGCTGAGTGGCTCCTGTTCGGCCTCGCGACGGATACCGGGTTCTTTCGCCATCTCGACGAACGTTCAGCCTCCGTATTCGAGGCCGCTGCCCGCCTGGTAGCCGCCGGCGCCTCGCCCAAGCGCGCCTTCTCGGCCATGTACGGCGGCAAGCCCCTGCTCGTCAGGCGCCTGATGGGCGAGATACTCCACCGCGTCGAGCCCTATTTCGACGGCAGGCTCCTCGTCTCGTACGTCACGGAGGAGGACCAGCGGCGCTATGGCATCGCGAGCCGCGATTCCGACATGCTCTACCAGCTGCTCATGACGGTGGCGGGAGTGGAAGCGGCGATGATCATACGGCAGGAGACCTCGACCGACTGCACGGTGGGCTTGCGCTCCCGAGAATTCGTCGACGTGGGATCCATCGCCGCGCGTTTCGGCGGAGGCGGGCACAGGCTCGCCGCGGGGCTCGCCATCGGCGGACGGATCGAGAGCGTCCGCGAGCGCTTGCTCGAGGCATTCGCGGGCGCCTTCTCCCACGACCGCGCCGACCTTCCCTGAACCCGGGCGGCCGTCAGCGGCGCGGATCCGGCCATCGTTGCGCGAGGCGCACGGCAGGCTTGGCACGGTTCGTGCGTTTCCGTAGGCAAACCTTTTCAACAAGGAGTTGCCATGGAAAAGCCCAGCGAATTGCACCTCGCGGCCTTGCGCGCGGGATCGGGCGAGCCGGCCCTCCGGTCGGCGCTCGGCAGCCTGGCGCGCGAGCTCTATCGCGACCCGAAGCGGTACGGGCTGTCGGGGGAAGACGACGTTGGCGAGATCTTCGCCCGGTACGGGGCGCGCCTGGCGCGGCTCGTCCTGCGCTTCGAGGACAGGGGCGTACCCTTCGAAGCCTATCTCCGCTCCGCCACGCGATACTTCGCCATGAGCCTGCGTCGTCACGGCGCCCGCCGCGGCGACTCCGAAGCCGTGGGAGAGTTCGATTCCCGGCTCGACCTCGAGGAACGCGCCAACGGCGAGGCGAAGGCGGGAGACTCCCTGACCTGTGCCGAGCGACCCACCGTCGACTCTCCCGAGACGGCGTTCGCTACCGAGCGCCTGCGAGGGGCCCTCGCCACGCGCACCGGCTACCTCTGCCTGAAATGCGCTCCCTGGCTCGACGATTCGCGAATCGCCCGGTACGCGAAGCGCGCCGGCTTGAGCGTCGACCTTCTCGCCGCCGCGGTCCTGGCCGCGCGCGCCTGCGGGGAACGGGCCCGGGCGCGCCTGGAACGCCGCGTGCGCGTCCGTGACGGAGCCTGGGCTCGCTACGCATGCCTCGAACGGCGGCTCCAGCGGGAAGACGATCCGACGAGGCGGGAATACCTCGCCGGCAGGCTCGCCCGGGAGCGGGAGCGCTTCCAGAAGTCCCTCGCGGCGGTGAGGTCGACGAGGACGCAGCTGCCGAACCGGTATGTGGCGAGCCTGCTCGGCGTGCCCAAGGGAACGGTCGACGCAGGGCTCGCGCGGATCAAGCGCTACGCGCCGGGCCTTCACGAAAACGGATCCTTCCCGCTAGAATCCAACCCATGATTGTCTATCTGGCCACCAACAATCCGCACAAGGTAGAGGAGCTCTCGCCCCTCCTCCCCGGCGTCGAGCTCGCCCTGCCCCGCGACGCGGACGTCGATTTCGATCCCGTGGAGGACGGGGCGGACTTCCTCGCCAACTCCCTCATCAAGGCGCGGGCCCTTTACGCCCTCGTCCACGCGCCGGTGCTTGCCGACGACTCGGGGCTCTGCGTCGACGCGCTCGGGGGCGAACCAGGCATCCGATCCGCCCGCTACGGCCAGGTCGAGGGCGGACCGAAGCTCGACGCCGCCGACCGCAACCGCTTGCTCCTCGAACGCATGCGAGGTGAGGCCAAGCGCTCGTGCCGCTTTGTCTGCTGCCTTTCGCTCGTCCTGTTCGACGACCGTTTTTTCGTAGCCCAGGAGACATGCGAAGGCGTCCTGCTCGACTCGCCGCGAGGCTCCGGCGGCTTCGGCTACGACCCTGTCGTCCTTCTGCCGGAACTCGGTCGCTCGGTCGCCGAGCTCTCGATGGAGGAGAAGGCCGCCGTCTCCCACCGCGGCCGCGCCGCCGGAAGGATGGCCGCCCTCCTCGCCGACCTGATCGCCGCCCCGTAGGAAAATGAACCACGGAGGCTCGGAGTTTGGGAGGGATGAAGGAGAAGGATGAGCAAGGGCCAGTTCCTTGCCATGACCTCCGTTCCTCCCTCATCGCTCCGCGGCTCTGTGCCTCTGCGGTTCCATTCGCATTCAGGAAAAAACAAAACGGCCGCCCGGGGAGGGCGGCCGTTCGTTCCGTGAGGAGGGAAGGAGTCTTACTCCTTGATCCCGTACTTCTTCCGGAACCGCTCGATGCGGCCCGCGGTGTCGACCAGTTTCTGCTTGCCGGTAAAGAAAGGGTGGCAGGCCGAGCAAATTTCGACCTGGATGTTCTTTACCGTCGAACGGGTCTCAATGACATTCCCGCAGGCGCACGTGATCGTGGTGAGCTCGTACTTGGGGTGGATGTCCTGCTGCACGGCAAACCTCCTTCGTGCGCCGCCATATCGGATTGCCAGAATACCGGCTTTCGCGACGGCGTGCTGATTTTCCTTCGCGCTAGTTGCCGCCCATTGGGCTGTTCATCGAGCGCAGGAAGGCCTCATTATTCTTGGATTTCATCATCTTGTCAATCAGGAGCTCGATGATCTCCACGTCGTCCATGGGGTTGATGACCTTGCGGAGTATCCACACCTTCTGGAGCTCCTCCTCGGAGAGAAGCAGCTCTTCCTTGCGGGTGCCCGATTTCTTGATGTTGAGCGCGGGGTAAAGGCGCCGGTCGGAGAGCCTGCGGTCGAGGTTGATCTCCATGTTGCCGGTGCCCTTGAACTCCTCGAAGATGACCTCGTCCATGCGCGAACCGGTGTCAACCAGGGCTGTCGCGATGATGGACAGCGAGCCGCCGCCCTCGATGTTGCGCGCGGCGCCGAAGAAGCGCTTGGGCTTGTGCAGGGCGTTGGAGTCGACGCCGCCGGAGAGGATCTTGCCGGAGGTCGGCACGGTCTGGTTGTAGGCGCGCGCGAGGCGCGTGATCGAGTCGAGGAGTATGACCACGTCCTTGCCGTGCTCCACGAGGCGCTTGGCCTTCTCCAGCACCATCTCGGCCACCTGGACGTGGCGGGTGGCCTGCTCGTCGAAGGTGGAGGAGATGACCTCGGCCTTGACGGTGCGCTCCATGTCGGTGACTTCCTCGGGGCGCTCGTCGATCAGCAAGACGATGAGGTAGACCTCGGGGTGGTTCTTGGTGATGGCGTTGGCGATGCGCTGCATGAGGATGGTCTTGCCGGTGCGCGGCGGCGAAACGATGAGCGCGCGCTGGCCCTTCCCGATGGGGCAGAACAGGTTGATGATGCGGGTCGAGATCTCCTCGGTGGCGGTCTCGAGGTTGAGCTTGGCATTGGGGTAGAGCGGGGTGAGGTTCTCGAAGGGAATGCGGTTCTGCGCGACCGCCGGCTCGTCGAAGTTGACCTGTTCGACGCGCAGCATGGCGAAGAAGCGCTCGCCTTCCTTCGGGCTGCGGATCTGGCCGTAGACGGTGTCGCCGGTCTTCAGGTTGAACAGGCGGATCTGGCTCGGGCTGATGTAGATGTCGTCGGTGCCGGGCAGGTAGGAGTTCTGGGGGGAGCGGAGGAAGCCGTAGCCGTCGGGCAGGATCTCGAGCGAACCGTAGGCGTAGATGATGCCGCCATGGTCCGTGTGGGCTTTCAGGGTGTGGAAGATGAGCTCCTGCTTCTTGAGCGTCACCATGTCCTCGTGGCCGATGCCGTAGCTGGCGGCCAGATCCCTGAGCTCCTTGACGGGCATGCTGGTCAGGTCGTTTATCGAGAGCCTCGAGCGGTTCTCGGTGGATTCCGGTCGCGCCGGAGGCGCCTCGAAGCCAGCCGGTCCCGCGAAGCCGGCAGGTCCGGCGAAGCCCGACGGGGCGGAGCGCTCGAAGCTTTCCTGCCGTCGCACGAAGCCGGGCGCGAAGGTCGATTTCCCGCCCTCGGGCTCCGGCCGCGGCGCGGAAGCGAAGCCCTCGGGAGCCGGGCGCTCGCCCTCGGATCGCGGCGCCTTGCGCTTTATCCGCACCCGGGCCGGTTCGCGTTCGCCCGCGAGCTCCGATTCGCCGGTTTCATCGGATTCTCCGGATTCCGAGCCGTCGGGAGCGTCCGGAGCGCCATCGGCCTCCGTGGCTTCGACCCTCTCCTCGGCGAGGAGGGACGGCTGTTCCTCGGGGCCGATCGCGTCGCCCTCGGCGCTCGATGCGCGCTTCTTGCGGATAACTGCCATTGACTACTCCGTGTCGCTTTATCGTTTCGTGGGATGGGGCGGGTCGCGGAGCGCGTCCGATTCGGCGCGCTTTTTCCCTGCCTGGAACGTCCTGATCGCTGAACGACGGACGACGGTATCTCTTGACCTTGATCGGGGAGCTTCGACGCGCCGGGAAGGGCGCGGAACTGACCGGATGTCCCAGACTATAGCTTCGCTCTCCGGGGTTGTCAAGTTCGATCGGTTTCGCCTCGGCCCTCGGCGCCGGGACCCGAAAGCATGCCGGAGAGCATGTCGAGCGCGGCGTCGCGAGCCGCCGTCCTGACTTCTTCGCGGTTTCCGGCGAAGCGGAATCGCCGTTCGATGGCGGCGCCGGGAACCCTGGCCCCGATCCACACGGTGCCTACCGGCTTGTCGGAGGTGCCGCCGCCGGGACCGGCTATGCCGGATACCGAGAGCCCGCAGTCGGCGCCGAAGCGGTCGATTGCGCCGGAAGCCATTTCGCTCACGACCTCGGCGGAGACCGCTCCGTGCGTTTGGATCGTGTCGCCCGAGACGCCGAGCAAAGCGCGCTTCGACGCGTTGGAATACGCCACAACCCCTCCGAGAAAGACGCTGGAGGATCCGGGAATCGAGGTTATGGCCGCGGCGCATAGCCCGCCCGTGCACGATTCAGCGAAGGCGGCGCGAAGTCCCGCTGCGCTGAGGCTGGCGAAAAGCCGCGCGGCCCCGTCGCCGGCGCCCGTAGACCCGTTCAACGCGCCGGGTTCTTGTCGCCTGCGGGGGAGGCGGCGCCCAGCGCCTCGCGCGCGGCGTTCGCGAAGGGATCCCAGGCGTCCGAGTCGCGGATCATCTCGCAACGGCCCTCGAAGACGACGCCGTCGGCGATGCGGAGCCGCGCGGTGCGGACGTTCCCGTATACGCGCGCCGTCGAGAGCATTTCGACGCGGTCGGCCGCCTCGATGTCCGCATGGACGACGCCGGCCACGACCACGCTGGAAGCCTTGACGAGTCGGGCCTTGACCGACGCGCGCTCGTCCACGACGAGCAGGCCCCGGGCATCGATCTCGCCTTCGAATTTCCCGGCTATGCGGAGGCTTTCGGAAAAGCCGAGGGTGCCGGAAAAGGAGGTGCCTTCGCCGAGCGTGGTCGCGACGGGAAAACGTGTGGATGTAGAGGATTTTCGGGCCATATTCCGTCCGTTCACTTGTGGGTCATCACGAACACGCCGTCCCAATCCTCGGGCGGCGGCTCGGCGATGTAGAGCTCGCAACGTTTGCGGTACTCGTTGGCGGGACCGTCCGCGGGATCGACCCGGAGCGCCCGCTCGAAAAAGCCCAGCGCCTCTTCGAAGCGCATGAGCTTGTAGAGCTTCCTGCCCTGCGCGAACAGGTCGAGGACCTGCCGCTTCGCCTCGCTGATCATGAGGACTCCTACTGGGCCACGTGCTCCTTGACCCGCTTGCGGATCGCGGAGATCGAGGTCTCGCCGCGCTTGAGGCTTTCCGCCTCCGCCCTCAATGATGACGCCCTGGCGTCCAGCTCGTCAAGCTTGGCGAGACCGCGCCTGGCGTCCTCAAGCACCTTCGCGAGCGATTCCGCGGGCGCTCTCAGGTCCGCGTCCGCGACGACCTTTTCGAGCGACTCGCGGAAGCCGGCTACGAAGTCGAGCGCCAGGTCGGCGAGGTCCTCGGAGATATCCAGTCGCGAATCGCGCCGCTCGATCTGGTGGATGAGCTCGTGGGTCCTGAGGACGGCCCTGATGCGGGCCAGCACTTCGGCGAAATTGAACGGCTTGGTTATGTAGTCGTCGGCGCCGAGCTCGAGGCCCTCGATCTTGTCCTTCACGTCGTCCATGGCGGAGAACATGATGATCGGGATGTCGGCGTAATCGGCGTACTCGCTCTCCGTCTTCAGCATCCGCGTGACTTCCCAGCCGGAAAGGCGGGGCATGACGTTGTCGAGGATGATGAGGTCGGGCCGATGCTTGCGGATGACCTCGAGGGCCTCGAGGCCGTCTTCGGCCTTGCGGACTTCGAAGCCGAGCTTCGACAGCATGACGTCGAAGAACTCGAGGTTGATCTGCTCGTCGTCGACGATGAGTATGCGTTTCTTCGCGTCCATGGAATCACCCCAGTCCGCCGCGGCGCGGCGTTTCAGGCGGTCATTTTCCTATACTAGCGATGCGTTGTCAACCGCGAAGACCGCGCCGTCGCCGCCCGGTCCGCAGGCGGACAATGAGCGCCGAAAAGAGCGCCAGCGCACAGGCCGCGAGCGCGGCCCGGCCGAGCCAGGCTCCGCGCGCCGCGGCCCCGCTCCTTGCCGAGCCGGGGAGCGCCAGCGGAAGCTCCGCGTGCAGTACGCCTTCGACGCCTCGCGGCAGCGACGCGAGCACGGCGCCATCGGGACCGACCACCGCGCTGATCCCGTCGGCGGTGGCCCGCGCCACCGCGAGCCCCGTTTCGGCAGCCCTGAAGACCGACATCGCGAGGTGCTGGCGCGACATGGACGCCGAGCGCGACCAGGAGTCGTCGGTCAGCAGGATGAAGGCTCTCGCTCCGCGTTCGGCGAACCGGGCGAAGAGATCGGGGAAGGAATCTTCGAAGCAGATCGGCGTGGCCAGCGGGACGCCGTCCAGGACGAGGGGGTCCGGACCGGCTCCGGCCTGCCAGAAGTAACCGAGTTCGCGTTCGACCCGCGCGGCGAGCCGCGGGAAGACGGAAGCGGCCGGAAAGCGCTCCGCGAAGGGGACGAGGCGGGTCTTGTCGTAATGCGCCGGCGGCAGGCCGGGAATGGAGAGACGGGCCGAATTCCAGCTGAGCCTGCGGGACGGATCGCCGCCGACGCTCTCCGAGCGCCCGGTGCCGAGCAGCACCGGTATTCCGAGCGCCTCGACGCCGTCCGCAGCCTTCCTCACTACCTTGTAGACGGCTGGCTCCCTCCGGTACCTGAGGTGCCAGTCGATGGCCGGCACTACCGCGGTCTCGTGCCAGACGATGAGGTCGGGACGGGACTCCGCGGCTTTCGCGGAGAGGGCGAGCAGGCGATCGACAGCCCGGTCGTAATCGGCGGCGCCGGACTGCCGGCCGGCCAGGGCCGGCTGCACCAGGGCGAGCTTGAGGCTTCCGCCCGGCTCGACGCCGCCGGCGGGGAATATGCCGCCGGCGACAAGCAGGCCGAGGGCGATGAGGGCGGCGGCCGAAGCGCCGGCGCGCGCCTGATGGGAGGACACGGGACGGCTTTCGCGCCCCGCGCCCGGGAGGCGGGCGAGGGGCACGGCCTCCGCCGCTGCGGCGAGCGCCGCGTTCGCGAGCCCTACGGCCAGCGATACCGCCTCGATCCCGCCCAGGGCCGCAAGGCCGAGCGCGGGCTTGAAGCCGTAGAGGGCATAGGCGGGGAAGCCGTAGGGGTAGGCGAGGGCCCCGACCGAGCGCAGCCGTTCGCAGGCGAGCCAGGCAAGCGGGACGAGCAGGGGCCATGCTCGCGGAAAGCGCGCTCGCGCCGCGCTTACCGACGCGAAGAGGGCGGCAAAGAAGAGCGCTTCCCAGACGGTAACGAAGGCGAGCGCGGCAGGGTGCCAGGAGGCGAGCCAGTAATTGGAAAGCGCGTGGAAGGCCGAGCCGAACAGGGCGCCGAGCAAGGCTCCGTGCCGCGCCCGGACCCCGCGCAATGCCATGAAGGCCGGAGCCAGGGCGAAAAATACGACGAAACCCGCCCCGTTTTCGCGGAGCGGGTTCGGATGGGCGAAGGCGAGCAGGAGGGCTGAGCCCGCCGTCGCGAGCGCTGCGCGCGCGATTCTCAACGGCGCGGCCTCGAGCCTAGTCGGATTCGCCGTCGGTCCGCTCGGGCACGGCCTTCAGGTTCCAGGCGGCTTTCTTGAGGTCGCGTCCCGGGCGGAAGGCGGCGACGCCGTGATCCTCGACCGAGACGGGTTCTCCGGTCTTGGGATTCCTCGCGCGCTTGCGGCCCTTGCGGATGCGTACCTCGAAGGTGCCGAATCCGCGCAGTTCGACGGTTTTGCCCCCGAGTATCGAGGACTTGATCTCTTCGAACAGGCCGTCGATAAGGGCGTGGATCTCCTTGCGGCTGACGTCGGAGCGCTCATGGAGCGCGTCGATCAGCTCCGCCTTGGTGACCTTCATGGCGCCTCCGGCCTTCCGGCCGTTGGCGAGGGCGCGATCACCCGTTTCCCTATCCGACATGCCGCCTCCAAGGTGGCTCCCCGGGGACCTGGGCGCCGCGGATCGGCGGGACCCGCGGCGTTCCGTCAGGCCTGGGCGCCGAGCGAGTTGAAGAACTTCTGGAGCCGGGACTTCTTGCGGGCCGCGGTGTTCTTCTTCAGGATGCCCTTGCCGGCGGCGGTGTCGAGCTGCTTGAGGGTATCGCGAAGGGCGTTGGCCGCCGCGTCGGAATCCTTGGCGTGAACGGCTTCGACGACCTTGCGGGCGGCGGTGCGGATGCTGCTCTTCGCCTTCTTGTTGCGAAGCCGGCGCTTCTCGTCCTGCTTCATCCGCTTTTCGGCGGAACTCTGCTTCGTGGCCAAAGTATCTCCTCCAACGGGCGACCGGATGGCGGCGCGCCCAGTGCGTCAGAATGGTCTGATCGGTCGCATTACATTATAGGACTAAGGTTTACGTGTCAAGTGGAGCCCCCGGCCGCGCGCGCCAAAACGAAAGCCGCCCCCGGAAGGGACGGCTTCTCGCACGGGGGTCGCGGTCGACCACGGGATGAAACGATCAGACGAAGTCGCTGGGGCGGCGCTCGACGCGCTTGCACTTCTCGCACTCGGCGGTGTTCTTGACCTTGCCATTCTCGAAGATGGTCTTCATCTTGACTTCGCCACCGCAGGGGCAATAGAAGCGATGGGTCGTGCTGCTGGTTCGTGAGTTCTTGCTTACGGCTGCCATTGGATGCTCCTCCGGGCAAAATTCCCCGGTTGCGGCGAACTTAACCCGGATGGGTTTCCCGTGTCAAGACGCGGCACCCGGATGTACGGGTCGGTTCAAGGTCGCGATCCGATCCGCATCGTGGCCAATGCCGGCCGTGGGGGCCGTCATGGCGCTTCCCTCGCAAGCGCGGCTAAAAAAGTGCTCCCGGGGGAAAGGAGGAAACCCCGGGAGCGTGCCCACAGTAAGGAGGTTCATGAAGGGATCTCGTCGCCGACCCTTCATGAGATACAACAAGGGCGGGCGGGCGGGGTTACGCGGATCAGGCGTTTTTTTCAGGCGGAACGGCGCCGGTTCCGCTCCGCTCCCCGGCGGCTTCCTTCGTCCCGGCCGCGGCATCAAGACCGGGGTTCCCGTCAGGGGGGCTGTTCCGGTCAAGGCGCAGCGCGGCCCTCACGAAGGCGATGAAGCGGTCGCCCAGGCCGCGGCCGTAGCGCTCCGAGTAGTCCCGCACCGCCGCCTCCACCGGATAGGAAAGGCCGAACTTGCGCTTCAGGCTGTCCCAGTGGCGGACTATGTAGACGTAGAGGTCGCTCGTGGTCCGACCCGGAAAGCGCGCAAGGATGCGCGCTTCGTCGCAGATGCGCGCGATGGGACGGTAGACCTCCCCGTACCACGAGCGGAGGGCCTCGTCGAAGGAAATCTCGCCGCTCGTCCCCTGGTTGATGTAGTACTTGTGGACGAGGATGTGCTCGAGCACCAGATCGTATTGTCCCGGGCCGGTGAAGTCGAGCGACCGGTCTCCGGTCAGCTCGCCGAAGCGGGTTTTATCGTAGAAGTTGCGCTTTTCCCAGCCGACGACCTCGCGCCGGAGTTCGTCGAGGGTCATGTCGGGCCGCAGCCTGACCTCGGACGCCAGCGACACGACCTCTGCGTCGATTACCTCGACCCCCTTGAGCCGGGCGACGGAAACCCGATGGTTGCCGTCGCGGACGAAATAGGCCCCGCCTACCTCGTAGAGCTGGATTGGCGGCAGGACCACGTCGCGGAGGTGGGCCACGTCGACTCGGACCCAGCGCGGCCTCAGGTGGTTCGCCTTCGGCATGAAGGTGCGGTCAAAATCGCGGTACCGGCCCTCGGATCCGACGATCAGCGAAAGCGGGACGGCCTTCATGCCGCGGTAGACTTCGCCGGCGGGCTTGAGTATCTCGCGGACATCGTCCAGCGCCAGCAGTTCCCGGCTTCCCGGATTGAGGAAGGCTTGCATGCGGGCGAGGGTTTGGCGCACCCGCGCCCGGTCGAAATCGTCCTCGGCCCGTTGCGCCGCGAAATCGCTCATCGGTCCAGGTCCTCCGTGTCGACGATGCAGTGCCCGAAGGCGTTGACGACCGTGGTGTCCCGGTAGCTGGAAACGCGCACGTCGTTCATGTCGTAGAGATGCACGTGCCCGTGGACCAGGTAGCGCGGCTTGAAGGTCCGCATCAGCCACAGGAAGACCCGGAAGCCCCGATGGCAGGGGTCGTGCCGGTCGTGGATGCCGGAAGGCGGGGCGTGCGTCAGGATCACGTCCGCCGCCCGCCCGTGGAAGACGCGGTTCCAGAGCAGGGCCGGGACGAGTGAGAGCGCTTTCATCGTCATCTGGGCTTCGGTGTACTGGTTGAGGCCCTTGTTGTAGCGCATGGAACCGCCGAGACCCGCCACGATGAGTCCGCCGTCGCGCCGGCTCCGGAAGCCGACGTAGGTGGCGCCATGCGCCCGGTCGCGTTCGCGGGACTCGAACGTGCCCCTTTGCCTGACCTTGTCGTCGAAGCCGGGCCGATACAGCGAAAGCTCGGCCAGGTTATGGTTGCCGAACACGAAGAAGAGCGGCTTGTTCAGGCAGCTCGCGATGAACGAGAGGTATTCCATGGGCAGGTCGCCCGCGGAGAGCACGGCGTCGACGTCCTTAAAGCGCTCGCGGATCGAGGTCGAATAGACGAGCGGATCGACTTGGTCCGAAACGCAGAGCAGCCTCATCGCCTTCGGGCCTGGGGCAACTCGACCTGGTCGAGCAGCAGCTGCAGCTGCTCTTTGCCTATGAGCTCCACGGCGCGGTTCTCGGCGAACTCGAGGGCCGTCCGCGTGAAGCCCGAGCTGGTTATGACGACGCCGCGCACGATGTTGAGCTTCTTCATCTGGTCGAGCAGGGCCCGCACAGAGGTTTCGTCGAGCACCTCGGAGACGCGGAGGAAGCGGAAGAGGCGGGGCATCTTCTTGGTTCCGAGCCACTTCTCGGAATCGTTCTCAACGGTGATGAAGTCCACGCCGTTCGGCGTCTCGGCCGTGTCGCGGATGGACATGCTCATGGCCTGCATGGCGATGGTCTTGCAGAGCTCGGTGAACTCGTCGCGGCTGCAGGTGACGTATTCCTTCATCCTGTCGTCGGCGCGGTACTCCTGGTATTGGGAAAGCTTTTCGGCGACGTCGCGGAACTGGGGCTTGCGCGCGTAGATCTTCTCCCACTGGTCGATGGCGCGGTCCAGGTTCCGGGTTTTCTCGTAGCACATCGCGAGGAAGTAGCGGCCGTAAAGGGCTTCGCTGGAACCCTCGTCCTTGATGCCCTTGACCGCCCGCTCGAGCTCCACGACGGCCTTGTCGAAGGCTCCCATCGACATGTAGCATCCGCCGCGCTCCACCAGTGCCTTGGTCTTGAGGGTGGGGCTTTTCTGGGCGCGCTCGAGCACGAGCAGGGCGGCGGTGTAGTCGTTGGACTCCTTGAGGAGCTTGCCGAGGTAGTAGTAGGCATCGTAGTTGGTCTGGTCGTACTTGATGGCCAGATCGAGCTCCGAGCGCGCTTCAACCGGGTGCTTGGTGCGGTACAGGATGTAACCGAGGGCGTAGTGGGCCTCGCCCGAGCGCGGGTCGAGTTCCAGGGCCTTCCTGAGGTAGCCCACCGCCACGTCCGTCTTGCCGCGCTCGTCGAAGAGCCTGCCGCAGGCCAGGAAGTGCTTCGATTCGGATGGCTCGAGCTTGGTCAGGAGGATGTACTCGGTCAGCGCCTCTTCCGTCTGGCCGAAGCGGGCGTAGAGCCCCGCCAGGGCGGCGCGGAATTTGGCCTCGGGAAGGTCCGGGCCGTAGGCGCCGATCTGCTCGGCGGCCTTGAACTCCATGAGGGCGAGCTCGGGCTTGTTCTCCGCCAGATACACCAGCCCCATCGCGTAGCGAGCGGGGCCGTTGCGGGCGTCCCGCTGGATGAGCGCCTTGGCCGCACGGGCGGCGGCCGGCACGCGATCCTGCTTCAGGAGCTCCTGGACCGCCGCGAGTTGCTTCGGCGCTATGACGGCCCTGACGACGAAGATGGTCAGGATGCCGAGACCTACGCCGAGAATGATGATGAGGAGTACTACGAACGACATCGGCTTTCCTGCATGGCGCGTTGTCCTGTTCGGGCCTGATTCGGACCGAGGCCCCGTGGTATAGTACTATAGTCGTAGAGTAGCCGGAATACGATATCTTTTCGAGGGGGAGCGAGTGGACATTTGGCTCGGGAAGTCGCGGGGAGGCTCCGGTCCGCGCCACGCGTTGGTCGCGGCGCTTCTCTGCCTGGCCTTGCCCGCCACGACGCTCTCCCAGACCGGCGCCGCGAGCCCCGCGTCGGAGGGCAAGCGGCTCTTCCTCGAGAACAAGCCCTCGGAAGCCGCGCCCCTGCTCGCCAGGGCGGTGTCGGCGGATCCCGCCGACGAGGACGCCAGGCTCTGGCTCGGCATCGCCTACCAGCAACTCGGCCGCTACGACGACGCCATCGCGACCTTCCGGGCCGGCGCCGCGCGTCCCGGGGCGCGCCGGCACGTGTTCCTCTTCAACATGGGAAATTGCTACGCCGCCCAGGGCAAGATGGTCTTCGCGGAAGAGGTCTACGGCCAGGCCATCGAGGCGCGGCCGGACTTCGCCCCGGCCTTCCTGAACAGGGCGAACGCCCGCATGAAACTCGAATCGCTCGGAACGGCAGCGGAGGACTACCGCGCCTACCTCGGGCTCGATCCGGCTTCTCCGCAGGCGGACGAGATACGGCGACTCCTCGACCTGATAGCCCGTGACCTGGCCTCGGCCGAGGAGCTGAAGGCGCTCGAGGAGGCCCAGCGGCTCGCCGAGGAGGCCGCGCGGCAAGCCCTGCTCGAGGAGGTGGCGCGCGCCCTGCTCGAATCCGCGCAGGACACGACGAACATCACCGCGGGCGGCGAGGACGTGCAGGATTACGAGGACGACCTCGAGCTGGACGACTGAAAGGCACGGGGCGGAAGACCCCGAACGAACGATTCCCGGAGCGAACATGGCTGTCGACAAAAGGAAATGGGTCCCGATCGCGATCGCGGCGGGCATCGTGCTTCTCCTCTCGATCGGAGCCGCCCTCATGCTTGGCGGCGGCCAGCAGCGCGAACGCGCCAACACCCTGGCTCTGGCCCGGCAGTATCTTGAGGACGGCGACTACGGGCGGGCCCTCGACCTGCTCGACCGCCTGCTCATCAAGGATTCCGGCGACGAGGAAGCCCGCGCCCTCCGCGAGCTGGTCGTTGCCGCGCGCAAGGCCGCCGAGGAAGGCGACGAGGACGCGCTGGCGCGCATCCTGGCGCAGCTCGGAGACTCGCTGTCGCGCCCGCCGACCGTCGTGGTGGCCCCCCAGCCGACTGGCCCGACGCAGGGTCCGGAGCCGTCCGGGGCGTCGTCGCCGCCTGACGGAGGGACCACGGGGGTTCCGGCCGGCGCTTCGGACGCGGATGCCACCAAGGCGGAGGAGGAGGCTCGCCGCAAGGCCGAGGCCGAGGCGGCCGCCGCCCGCGCCAAGGCGGAGGCCGACGCGCTCGCCGCGCGCAGCGCCGAGAGCCGGGCCTACTCGCTCGCGGCCACCCGCGCCGTCGAGGAAGGGCGCAAGTTGCTCGAAACCGGCGACGACGCGGGCGCTTCCTCCAGGTTCTCCGATGCCAGGGAGGCGGCCGCCAAGGTCGGCGAGAAGCGCTTTTCGAGCGACATCCTGACCGACACGGCGGAGGCCTGGCTCGACCGCTACGAGGACGTGAAGGGAACTCCGGCTGCCGCCGACATCTCGCGGAACGTGCAAAAGGCAGCGCAGGACGCCATCGCGGCGGACGGAACCAACGCCCGCCCCCACGGCACGCTCGGCGACATCTATTCCGACACGAAGCTCTACGACCAGGCGGCCACGAGCTACAAGGAAGCCGCCCGGCTCGATCCGTCCAACTGGTCCTACGTGTACGAGCTCGGCAAGGCCTATTACGGCGCGCGGAAGTTCGACGACGCCCGTTCCGCCTTCGAAGCGGTCACCGGAAAGCTCAACAAGACCTACGAGCCGGCCCACTACAACCTCGGGCTCACCTATCTCCAGCTGAAGTCGACGGACAAGGCCCTGGCCAGCTTCCGCGAAGCGGCCCGCCTCAAGCCCGACTACGTGAGCGCCTGGGTGCAGATCGGCCGCGCGCTTTCCGCGCGCAACGACGCGAAGGGCGCCATCGACGCGCTGCTCAGGGCCCTTTCCTTCGAACCGGAAAACGTCACGGCGCTCCGCGAGCTCGGCTCGGCCTATTCCAAGGCCGGGCAGAACGCCGAGGCCGAGCGCTCCTTCGAGTCGGCCCTCGCGCTGAACGACGACGCCCTGACCAACTTCAACGTCGCGAACGTGGAGCTCGCCCTGGGCAAGAACGCGGAAGCACGCGACCATGCCGCGCGGGCGGTCGCGCTGGCTCCGAGCTCTGCGAGCTACCATTATGTGCTCGCTTACGCGAAGGATCTCGGCGGCGACGACGACGGCGCCATACTCGGCTACCAGAAGGCCGCGAGCCTCGACGCCAAATACCTGGCTCCGCGGATCAACCTCGGCGCCATCTACCTCGAAGCCGATCTCGTGGACAAGGCCATGACGGTGTTGCTCGAAGCCTACAACATCGACCAGAAGAGCTTCGAGGCGAACAACAACCTGGGCAACGTATACGGTCGCAAGGAAATCTGGGACCGCTCGGTGTTCCACTACGAACTCGCGAAGGCGCTGGCCCCCAAGGACGCGACGGTCCGGCTCAACCTGGCTCGCGCCTACGTTTCCTGGGCCAAGCTGGCGGAAGCCCGCAAGGCCTATGAGGATCTTGTGAAGCTCGCGCCGGGGGAACCCTGGGAAGCCCGGCACGAGCTCGGCACGGTGCTGATCCAGCTCGGGGAGAAGGCGGCGGCCAAGGCCGTCCTGGAGGAGCTTCTCGCCAAGAACCCCGGCTACGCGAAGGCGGCCGAGGTGAGAACCGCTCTCTCGGGCTTGTGACGGTGGCGCCTCGGGCATTGCGCCGGCGGGGCGGACACGAGCCCGGTCGCGCGCTAGACGAGGCGCTCGACCAGGCGGAACAGGTCTTCCTTGCGGAAGCGCGCCGCTACGGGGCGGCCGTGCGGGCAACGCGGCACGGGCAGGGCCAGGGCGAGCGCGATGAGTTCGCGGGCGGCCGCAGGGTCTAGTTCGTCGCCGTCCTTGACGGCGGCGCGGCAGGCCGTCGTGGCGCGGGCCTCGCGGCCGATCTGCCGCGGGTCGGGGCGACGTCCGAGCAGCTCGAGAAGCGAGGCGGCGTCGGCCGAAGCGAGGCCCGCGGGCAGCGCCGTGAGCAGCCAGGTACCGCCCTCCTTCGCGACACGCCAGCCGGCCGCGCCGAGCTCGGCTGCGACCTCGGACAGGTAGGCGTCCTCGGCCTCGTCTGACACCGGCAACTCGAACGGCACGAGCAACTCCTGGACGACGGGCGGCTCCGCCTCGAGCCGGTCGAAGAGGACGCGCTCGTGGGCGGCGTGCTGGTCGAGGAGCCAGAGCTCGCCGTCGAGCTCGAAGGCCAGGAAGACTCCGAGCGCCCGGCCTATGTACCTGAAGGGGGGCGGATCGCCGTCCCCACGCCCGTCCCCGTCGCTCGGAGCTCCCTCCGTGGAGCCTTCCGTCCCGGCCGATCCGGCGGCGCCGTAGGCGGCCTCGCGCTTTTCGCGCACAAAATCCGCGAGCCTGTCCCAGGAAGCGCGCTCGCCTGGCGCAGGCGCGGGGCGGAAGAAAGCGGCGGGTCCGGCGGCGTCACGGGAAGGCCCCGCGCGGCCGGCGGCGGCGAAGGCGTCGAAGCCCGGCTGGAGGGCGCCGGGCGCCCGGGCGGCCGTTCCGGGCGCGAATGCGGCCCGTCCCGGCTCGAGGCCGGAACGAAGGCGGTCCTGGACGGCGCGCACCACGGCGCGGCGCACGGAGTCGAGGTCGCGGAAGCGCGCCTCGCGCTTGGCAGGGTGGATGTTGAAGTCGACGAGGGCCGGATCGATGTCGAGGAGCAGCGCCGCGAAGGGGTGGGCGCCGCCCGGAAGGAAGCCCTCGAAAGCCCAGTCGAGCGCCTGGACGAGGCCGTACTCCTGGATGCGACGCCGGTTCGCGAAGACCGCCATGGCGCGACGGTCGTTGCGCCAGCGCGTCGGTCCCGCCGTCACCACGCGGCCGGAGAAGCCCGAACCAGAAAAGACAAGATCCTCGAAAAGCGAGGGTTCCTCGCCCGCGGCGAGGCAGGCGACGACGCGCTCCACCCGCGTGGCGGGCGGCAGCCGCAGCGCAAGGCGGCCGTCGACAAGGTAGCGGAAACCGAGCTCGTGGAAGGGAAGGGCCTTGTCGAGGAGCACCTGGCGGCAGAGCGCGGCCTCGCTGGCCGGACGTTTCATGAAGCGGCGGCGCGCCGGCAGCTCCGCGAACAGGTCCGCCGCCTCCACCACGGTGCCGCGCCGCGCGGCGAAGGGCTCGACGACGGGTTCGCGGTCAGGCCCGGCGGACAGGCGGTTGCCGCCCGAGCCCTCGACGGCGCTGGCGACGGTAAGACGCGAGACGGCGGCAATGGAGCCGAGCGCCTCGCCGCGGAAGCCGAGCGTGGAGAGCGTCTCGAGATCGTCGATGGAAAAGAGCTTGCTCGTGGCGTGGGGCTGGGTACAGGCGGCGAGGTCGGGGCCGTTCATGCCCGAGCCGTCGTCGGCGACCCGTATCCGCTCGAGGCCGCCGCCCTCGAGCTCCACGCTGATTTCCCGGGCGCCCGAGTCGATGGCGTTGTCCAGGAGCTCGCGGACCACGGCGGCGGGACGGTCGACGACCTCGCCCGCGGCTATCTTGCGGGCAGTCTCGGGCGGCAGGATGCGGATGCGCGCTTCGCTCATGCGGCCAAGATAGCGCGGCGGGCGCCCGGGCGGGAAGGGTTTCCGCGCACGGCGCGAGGTTCCGGAGGGGGACGGGAAAGCCGGTAGGGAAGGCGCGATGGCGCGATGCGCCATCGCGGCAACGGACGTCATGCGACGAACGTCATGCGACGTTCGTCGATTCCCCCATGCCTTCGCGGCGACCCAGGTCGCGCGCCGTTCGTCGATCTCCCGGCGCCGTCTTTCATGACTCGGAGGAATAAGGAAGGGCCCCCTTTCGGGGGCCCTTCCGGTTCGCGGAAACAAGGATCAGAAGCTCAGGCGGGTCTCGATCGAGATGACCGGTATGATCTCCGGGCGGCCGTCGGCGAGGAACATGATCTCGCCCGTGGCGGGGTCGCGCGCGGTGGCGGTGCTGAAGAGCACGGCCAGGTCGAGGCCGGGGGCCTTGGGCACCGGCACGACGATTTCGCCCTTGAAAACGGTGTTCTCGTCGAAGAGGGTGACATCGCCGTCCTCCAACCCGGCCAGGGTGCGCACGAACTTGCTGCGCTCGTAGCTGATGGAGCCGGCCGCGTCGATGAGGGGGATCAAGCCCTTCTTGATGGCCAGCCGCGCCACGAAGTAGTCGTCCGCCACCGCGAGCTGGTCCATGAGCGAACCGCCGGCTTCGACCGACCAGGGCCAGAAGTAGCCGAGGTCGAAGGTGAGCTTGTCCTTGAGGATCGAGCCCGAGCCTTCGCCGTAGATGCCCATGACCGCGGGCTTGTCGTCGCCATAGGCGAGCGGGTCGGCGTAGTAGGCGGCGTACTCGACCGCGTAGGCCGTGCGCTTCCGGTCGTAGCCGGAGTCGTAGAAGGCCGGGCGGAAGAGGCCGGTGAAGTAGCGGTACTCGAGGCGCCAGTCGATGAAGAGCGCGTTGCCCATGAAGCCGCTCGCGGCGCCCCAGTTGCGGAGCTTCGAGCCGTCCCAGACCAGGTCGGTCTGGAGGCCGGCGGTCGCGGTCCCGACGTCGGTGCGGGTGTAGGGGACGGACAGGGCACCTTCGGCGAA
>JAFGNN010000052.1 GCA_016926955.1 Spirochaetales bacterium
CGCCCGCGGCCCTTACCGGCTATAGTGGCGCCCGCATGAACATCATTTCGCTCGACGGCGTTTCCAAGGCCACGCACGGCGCGCCGCTCTTCTCCGGGGTCTCGCTCGGCATCGAGGAGCGTGACCGCCTCGGCCTCGTGGGCCGCAACGGCTCCGGCAAGTCCACCTTCCTCCGGGTGCTTTCGGGCGCGCTCGAGCCCGACTCGGGGTCCATCGCGCGCAAACGGGGCCTTCGCGTCTCGTTCCTGCCGCAGACACCGTCCTTCGCGCCGGGCGAGTCCCTGCGCGACTTCCTGTTCGCGGGCGACGCGCCTTCCATCCGCCTGGTCCGCGACTACGAGATCGCGCTCGAATCCGCTTCCGCCGGCGCATCGAACGAGACTGCCCTGGCCGCGCTCCACCACCGCATGGAGGAGGAGGGCGGCTTCGCGCTCGAGCATTCGTTCGCCTCGCTCTGCACCGAGCTGGGCCTGCCGGAGCTCGGCGCGCGCATGGAGACCTTCTCCGGCGGCATGCTCAAGAAGGCGGGCATCGCGCGCTGCCTGGCGCCGGGTTCGGACCTGGTGCTGCTGGACGAGCCGACCAACCATCTCGACGTGGGCACCATAGAGTGGCTGGAGGCGCGCCTGGCGGCCTACCCCGGCGCGGTGCTCATGGTCACGCACGACCGCTACGTGCTCGACGCGGTGTGCACGACCATCCTGGAGATCGACCGCGCGCGGATCTGGGCCTACCCGGGAAACTGGGGCTCCTTCCTGCGACGCCGCGCCGAGCGTTGGGCGGCCCTCGAGCAGGCGGACGAGCGGCGCAAGGCCATCCTCAAGATCGAGGAAGCCTGGCTGGCCCGCGGCGCCCGCGCGCGCGCCACCAAGAGCGAGCGGCGGAAGGACGTGATCCGCGGCATGCGCGCGGCGGCCCTGGACCGCGGCGAAGCCATGTCCGGCTTTTCCACCGCCACCGCGCGGCTCGGCGGCAAGGTAGCCGTGCTGGAGGGCGTCTCGAAATCCTGGGACGGCCGCGTCGTGCTCGCGCCCTTCGACCTGGAGCTGGCGCCCGGCGAGCGGCTCGGCATCGTGGGGCCGAACGGCGCGGGCAAGTCCACCCTGCTCGACCTTGTGGACGGGCGGCTCACGCCGGATTCCGGCACGGTCGAGCGCGGCGCCACGGTGCGCGTGGGCTATTCCGACCAGGCCGCCCGCGACGCGGACCGCTCGCTCACGGTGCTCGACTTCGTGCGCCAGAAGGCCGACCTGATCCGGATGGCCGACGGCTCGGAGCTCGACGCCGAGCGCCTGCTGGAACGCTTCCTCTTCCCCCGGACCATGCACGGCATCAGGCTCGAGAAGCTCTCGGGCGGCGAATTCCGCCGCCTCGCGCTGGTTCGCCTGCTGGCCGAGAACCCGAACGTGCTCATCCTCGACGAGCCGACAAACGACCTCGACGTGGACACCATAGAGCTGCTCGAGGATTTCCTGTCCGGCTTTCCGGGCACCCTGCTCGTGGTGTCGCACGACCGCGCCTTCCTGGACAATGCGGTCGACGTGGTCATCGCCCTCGACGGCGCGGGCGCCCTCGAACGCTTTCCGGGCAACTGGTCGGCCTGGCGCGAGGAAGCCGCGCGGCGCGAGGCGGCTTCGCGCGAGGCAGCGGCCGCGCGAGCGGCGGCCGAGGCCGACGCGCGGAAGAAGGCGGACGCGGCGTCTGCCGGAAAGGTCGGCGCCGAAGGGAAGAGAGGCAAGGCCACCTGGGCCGAGCGCAAGGAATACGAAGGCATCCTCGACGCTATCGCCGCGCTCGAAGCCGAAAAGGACGCGCTCGAGGCCGCCTTCTCGACCGGAGCCATGCAGGGCGGCGAGCTCAAGGCGGGCACGAAGCGGCACGAGGATCTCGTCAGGCTGATCGAAGAGAAGACCGTCCGCTGGGAATTCCTGGCCGCCTTGATCGAGGGCAATTGAACGGGCCCCGCTTTCGCGGGGCCCGGGCGATGTGAGGAGCCATTGCGCGGAAACGCTCCCTGGAAAAGGAGGAGCCCGCGGAGGGATATCAGTCCGCGCTCTCGTGCTTGTGCGCGGCCTTCTCCTTCTTTGCGGCGCGCTTTTCCTTCAGGGACTTCTGCGCTTCCTTCTTCGGCTCCTTGGCCTGTTTGCTCTTTTCCTTCATGTGCCCTCCTTCGGGACCGAGCCCGGACGGGAGCCGGTCGGTCGGGCGGCGGGAGCGATCCGGCCGATCCGGATCGCGGCGCCCTGCATCCCGGAACCACCGTCTTCGCCTGCCAGTATAGCACCCGGACGGGGACGGCGCAAAGGCCCGGCGCCGGTCTCAGGTCGCGGGCGACGGAACGGGAAAGTCCAGTTCGAAGCGGGTTCCGCTCTCCAGCCTGGTCCAGGTCACCTCGCCTTTGAGCTGTCGCGCCAACAGCGTGCTCAGCTTTGTTCCCAGGCTGCCGGGCGACACGTCCGCCGGGTCGAAGCCGGGTCCGTCGTCCACCACCGAGAAAACATAGTGTCCGTTCCGCTTTTCCAGCGAGATCTCGAGCCGGGGCTTGTGGGATCGGGGCACGGCGTACTTGATGGCGTTGGTTATGGCTTCCGTGGCGACCAGGCCGAGGGGACTCGCGACGTCGACGCTGAAGCGATCGTCGCCGACGTCGACGTGGATCTCGAGCGAAAGCCCTGAGCCCGTGTCCACCTGCGCCGATACGAGACCCGAGGTAAGCATGCGAAGGTATTCGGCGGGCTCGATGTCAGCCAGGCTCTCGTTGCGGTAGAGCAGCTCGTGGACCAACGAGATGGCCTGGATGCGTCGGGTCAGCCGTCCGCTCTCCTCGCGGAAGACGGGATCGGCGGACCGCGAACTCTGGAGCGAGATGATGCTCTTGACGACGCCGAGATTGTTCTTGACCCGGTGGTGGACTTCGCGGGCCAGCACTTCCTTCTCGCGGAGGGTCCGGCGCAGGTCTTCCTCGATGGCCAGTCGGCGATCGATCTCGGCATGCAGCTTGCGGTAGTAGTCGGACAGATAACCGAGCGCCGAGCCGACAAGCACGCCCGAGGCTTCGGCGATAACCTTGGAGGCCGGCGAGAACTCCGGGTGGCCGATCAGGTGGAAAAGGATGAGGTTCGCGGGAAGGCCGAGGGCGCCGGCGACGAGGCCGCCGCGGAAGCCCCAGGCGATCGCCGCTGCGATGACCGGCAGCAGCACGAAGTAGTTCGCCGAAATCTCGAGCCGCCTGCCGGCCAGCAGCACGACGAGGGCGTAGGCGGCGGTGATCGCCGCGACCGAGACTGCCGGATGCCGGACGAAGAGGAAGTAGTGGAGGGCGCCCATCACCCGGTCAAGGGTGGAGAAATCGGTCCGCCGACGGTGCATTTGCCGGAATAGTAGCGTTCCGGTGGCGCGCGTACAACCCGGCCGTCCTATAATCGAAGCGCGCCCCAAGACGGGCGCGTCCAGGAGGCCGAAGCCCATGCTGTCTTCGTTCACCTTCAGCAGCCCCACGAGGATCGTATTCGGGGAAGGCTCCGTCGACGCGCTCGGAGCCGAGCTGGTCGCGCTCGGCGCGTCGCGCGTCCTGCTCGTCACCGGTTCGTCCCATACCATAGGCAGCGAGGGCTTCCGGCGCGCGCGCGCGTCCGCCGCGGCGGCCGGCGTCGCCCTCGAGGTGTTCTCCGGCGTCACCTCCGATCCGCCCGTGCCTATCATCGAGGCGTGCTCCGCGGCCATCGCCGCGAGCCGCGTCGACGCGGTGGTCGCATACGGCGGCGGCAGCCCGATCGACTGCGCCAAGGCCGCCTGCCTGCACGCAGCGGACGCGCGGCTACCGGGGGCCGCCCACCCGGAGGCTTCGTGGGGCGACTACGTCCACGGCAGGGTGAGGGCGGAACGGACCGGACCGCCCCTCGTGGCGATACCCACGACCGCGGGTTCGGGTTCGGAGACGAGCTCGGCCGCCGTGACCACCGATCTCGTGGCACGCCGCAAGATCGGCATGTCGGACGGGCGCTTTTTCCCCAGGCTCGCCCTGGTCGATCCGTCGCTCCATGCCAGCATGCCCCCTGCCCTGACCGCGGCGACGGGCATGGATGCCCTGACCCACGCGGTCGAGTCGCTCGTGTCGCGGAACGCCAGCCCCGTGTCGGCGGCCATCGCCCTCGAGTCGGCCCGCCTGGTCGGCGCGAACCTTGCGCGCGCCTTCGAGGACGGCGCCGACAGGGAGGCGCGTTCCGGCATGGCGCTCGGCGCCGCCATCGCGGGCATGGCCTTCAGCCAGTCGGGCCTCGGTATGGTCCACGGCTTCGCGCATCCTGTAGGCGCGCTTGCGGGCGCCGCCCACGGACTGGCCAACGCGGTGATGCTGCCCTACGTGATGGAAGCCTGCATCGAGGCGGTCCCCGAGCCCTACGCCCGCCTGGCGGCCGCCTTCGGCCTCGTCCCGAAGGGGGACGCGGACGCGGACGCCCGCGCCGCGCTCGGTTTCGTCCGCGCGCTCTCGGCGACGCTGCTCATCCCGCGCCGGCTCAGGGACGCGGGCGTCGATCGCGAGCTTCTGCCGGCCATCCTGGCCGACGCGCTCTCGTACCGAAACCGCGCGGCCAGTCCGCACGCGTTCACGGACGCGGAACTGCACGCGCTGCTCGAGTCCGCCTGGTGACCGCCCCGCTCCCGTTCCCGTTCCGGATGCCGGCGGCGGAACGCGCTATGTTCACGTGCGGCGCCGCCCCGAACCCGGTCGCCGCGGAGGTTTGCTGATGAAGAGGATCGTGGCCATCGCCTGTCTGGCGCTGCTCGCGGGCGCCCTCGTCGCCGAGTCCTACAAGGCGCCCGTCGTCGTCAAGGAAATCGGTTTCAGCGCGAAGCTCGAGGGAGGCAAGGTGCTCTTCGCCTGGAAGCGCTACCTCCGCCCGGACCTCAAGTACTACAAGCTGGTCAAATCGAAGACCAATCGCGACCCGGTCTATCCCGAGGACGGCTACATCTTCGTCGGCGACGTCGATGCGCGGGGCTGGGTCGAGGAGGAGCCGGAGGCCGGCGTCTGGTACTACCGGCTCTGCATCATCACGGACGGCGGAGAGCGCTGGGTCAGTCCTGTCGTGAAGCTGGAAATCAAGGCGGCGTCCTCGGGCATTCCGGGCTCGAAGGACTTCGGAGATTGACGAGCCGGCGCCTTCCCGGCTTTTCCTGAGCGCTTTTCTCATGTAGACTTCGGGTGATCATTCTCCGAAGGAGTATTTCGCATGAGCATCCGCAAGCTTCTCCCCATCTCCCTTCTCGTCGCGCTCCTGGCCTTGGTCGTGTCCTGCAAGACCGCCCCGGCTTCGGAGGGCGAGGTCGCGCCCGACGTCGAGACCGCCGCCAGCGAGCCCTGGGAGGGCTGAGCCGACGAGCGCCGCCCGGAAGCCCGGGCGGCGTTTTTTGCTTCGTTTCGCGCGGCGTGACGAGCGGCCTGCCCGCCCCCGGACGGTGTCGCCTCGGCAAGCCGCGGCCGCGAAATTCCTGAATATCCGTTCCCTCAAATAGAAACAGCGCCGCGCGTGGAGTAGACTGGTCGTATATTCCCACAAGTCCGTGAGGAGGTCGTCATGTCGCGACCGCGCGTCCTCGCACCGGCGCCCATCGTCTGCGCGTTCATGCTTTTCGCGCTCCCGCTTCCGGCCCAGACCAGGTCGGACCTGCAGCTTTCGCTTGTTCCGAGCGTGGCCATACCCGTCGGTCCTACCCTCGAGGACGGCCTGCCCTTCTACGCCATCGGCGGCGGAGGTGGTCTCGAGGGCGAGCTTGTTCCCGGCTTTCTTCCATACTCCATGCTTCGGTTCGGCGTCGACGCTGAGCTCCTTCCCATCAACCACGCGGAAGGCGGGCTCACTCTCGTCTCCGCGGGCGCATCCCTCGGCGCCCGCCTGCGCGCCGGAGCGCGCTTGACCCTGAAGGCCTGGGGCGGTGGCGGCCTGTACATGGGCCTCGTCGAGGCAGGGACGGTACGCAATCCATTCTGGGAAGCGGGCGGCGGCATCGGAATACGGCTCGGGCCGACGCTCGAGCTTTCCCTGGGCGGCCGTTACCGCGACTACCTGACCCCCTCGGGCAGCCTCTACCGCGGCGTGTCCGTGGCGGCTGGTGTCGGCTATGACCTGGCCGGAGCCCGGAAGGGCGGTTCCATCCGCATGGAGCCTTCCATCCGCCCGATCTTCCCCCTGTTCTATACCTGGTATGACGACAATCCGGCCGGCGAGCTGGTTCTGCGCAACGACGAGTCCTCGCCCCTCGAGAAGGTCAAGGTGAGCTTCGAGGTCAGGCAGTACATGGACGGCCCGCGCGTCTGCGCGGAATTGCCGCGCCTGGCGCCTGGCGCCTCGGTCGCGGTGCCCGTCTTCGCCCTCTTCAACGACCAGATCTTCCGCGTCACGGAAGGCACGAAGAGCGCCGGCGAGATCGTCGTCGAGTACTTCTACCTCGGGTCGGCGCGCACGGCCCGTTACCCCGTGACGGTGACGGTGAACAACCGCAACGCCATGACCTGGGACGACGACCGCAAGGCGGCGGCCTTCGTAGCCGCCAAGAACCCCCTGGTGCTCGCTTTCTCGAAGAGCGTGGCTTCCGCTGCCCGCCGCTCCGGCGAGGGGACAGCCTCCACGGAGATCCGCACGGCCATCGGCCTGTTCGAGGCCCTGCGAGTGCACGGTCTCGGCTACGTGGTCGATCCCGCCACGCCTTACGCCGAGCTTGCCGGCGACGAATCCGCCGTCGACTTCCTCCAGTTCCCGCAGCAGACCCTGGCCTACCGCGCCGGCGATTGCGACGACCTCTCGGTGGTCTACGCGGCCTTGCTGGAAGCGTCCGGCATCCGCTCGGCCTTCGTGCTGGTGCCGGGCCACGTATATGTGGCCTTCGATTCGGGGCTGAGCCCCGACGCGGCGCGCCGCCTCTTCGCGAATCCTTCCGAGTGGATCGAACGGGAGGGAACGGCCTGGATCCCCGTCGAGGTGACCCTGGTGGCGGACGGCTTCCTCAAGGCCTGGCGGACGGGAGCGCGCGAATGGCGCGAGGCCGAGCGCGACGCGACGCTCGGCTTTTTCGAGACGCGCAAGGCCTGGGAGCTCTATGAACCCGTCGGAATCGCCGATGACGGTGTCGCGGTCCTGCTCCCGGACGCGGCCAGGGTGCAGGCGGCTTACGAAGCCGAGCTCGGCCGCTTCGTCTCCGACCAGACCTCGGGACGGATCGCGGCGCTGGCCGCGTCCATCAGGAGCGGCAAGAGCGTCGAGGCGGACCTGAACCGGCTCGGCATCCTCTACGCGCAGTTCGGGCAGTTCGACAAGGCCCGCGCCCAGTTCCTCGAGGCGCTCAGGCGCCGCGAGAATCCGGCCGCCCTGGTCAACCTCGGAAACATCGCCTATCTCGAGGACAAGGCCCGCGAGGCGGTCGGCTGGTACGAACGAGCGCTGAAGGCCCAGCCCGAGAGCGGCGTCGCCCTGCTCGGCCTGGCCCGGGCCCTGTACGAGCTCGAGGACTTCGCCTCGCTCGATTCCGCCGTCGCGAAACTCAAAGCGCTGAGCCCCGACCTGGCCTCGCGGCTGTCGCTGCCGGGCGCGAGCGCCTCGACCTCTCGCGCCGCCGAGTCGGGCGAGAAGGAGATCGAAGAATGGACCGAATGACGCGTTCCGGCCGGCATCCCGCCCTGGCCGCCTTCGTTTCCGTCTGCCTGCTCGCGGCCCTCGCGGCGACCTGCGACAACCCCATCGACATCGTCGCCGAGGTGCAGCGCGAGGTGATGCTGGCGAACGACAGGTTTTTGGAGATAAACGAAATTACCGTCCCGAAGGATCTCGACAATCTCTATAATCCGGCGGAATCGATCAGCATCGTTTTCGATCGCGACGTGGACTTGGGTTCTTTTACTCCTTCTACGGTCCGGGTCGTACCGGAGGGCGGTGTCCCCCTAGCGTGGGAGGCTCGGAGCCTCACCTATCTACCAGCATCACGGATTATTAAATTGCGAGTCCTGCCTGTACTGGAATCGCAGACGACCTTCAATCTGACCATCGACGGTGTCCGCGGGCTCGACGGTTCGACCACCGATGCTCCCGTCAGCATCACCTTCGAAACGGATGACGTTCTGGCCGGATACGTAACGGAGTGGTCCTCGACCGACGCGAGCTCGAATCCCGGTTATACGAAGACCGCGACGATAGACCTTTCGATAGCGGTCAACGATATGTACCGGTACGTTTGCTACGAACTGATGATAGAAGGAAAGGAAAACTGGCCGGCTGCCGGTAAGTTCGCGTGGGTCGATCAGGCGGCCGATGGAGCAAGCTTTGACTGGAATGGGCTCGACCTGACGACGCTCGGAGCCGTCGATGAAGAGCCGGCACGCTTGCTCGTCAGGTTTTTCGGCAGAGCTGAGGAATTTGGAACCGTGGAGGCCGGCACGGAGGACGCGGTTCCGATCGTGATGGATCGGCTCCCGCCCGCCACGCCGTCAGTTCCCGCACTCGACGCCACGGATGATTCGGGCGTCTCGAGTTCCGACGGACTGACGAACCGGACTACCGGCCTCACGTTCCTCGGCACGGGCGAACCAGATTCGACGATCTCGATAAAGGCGGGCGCCACCTCATACGGCTCGAAGACGGCAGCGGCTGGCGGAGCCTGGAGTCTGGATGTCACGCTACCAGCCGGAAGCCACGCGGTGTACGCCACCTCGACCGACGCCGCCGGCAACACCGCTGAATCGGGCACCATCCCGATCACTGTCGACGTGACGCCACCGACTTTCTCGGGGCTGTACCCGACGGGTACCCGGTCAGGGCTGTCGATCATCGCCTCGGTCGCGGCGATCGACGCGAACGGGGTCGAGCAGACGGCCTTCTCGATCGGCGGGATCTCGAAAGGCATAGATACCGTCCCGACCGGCTCGACCTTCTACGCGACAATTCCTTGGGACACCTCGGCACTCGGAGAGGATACCAAGCATACCGTCCTCGCGACAGCGATCGATCGCGCGGGCAATACGGCAAGCGTCTCTGGCTCTGTCACGATTGGAAATTTCACGATAGGGACGGCGTTCGACTTCCGGGATCTCGGAATGGCAAAAGCCGGTTCGGTGAGCGCCCTGGCCTTGGCCCCGCTCGCGAGCGAAAAAGGCCATGTTTATATCGTCTACCGGGACGATTATAACGATCGTCTCCGCTTCGTAATCAGCCTGGACGGCGGCGAGCGTTGGGAGTATGCGAAAGCGGATCCGGGGAGTCTCAAGTCAATAAACCCCGCGATGGCGGTCGATCCTGACGGTAGCGTGGTTCATTTGGTTTTCGGGAACGGTACCAAGCTTTACCATGCCATGACCGACGACCTTGCCCAGAGTTGGACAACGGTTCCGATTCCGGGTGCCCTGGATGTCGATCCGACCTTCGCGCCCTTGCTGGCCATGGATCCGCGGGGGGACTATATACATGTTATATTCAAGGATGCCGATGGCTACCTTGCCGGCGCTTGTTCGAGCGATGGCGGCAGCACGTTCACTGCCTACCCGAATTTGATCTACGATAAAGCCGCTGTCGATTATCATTCGGCCGCCATCAACGAAGGTGGCGTGCAGTTGGTTTGGCGTACGCCAGGTGATGGGCGGCTTTACCACGGTCTGGTGGACATGAAAACCGGCGCGGTGATCGAGGTCTCTCCCGACCCGATCACCCCCGCGGGACATGGATACCGCCTCTCGATGGCCGCGCAGACGTATCGCGACTATGACGGATTCTATGTCAATGACATGTTGTTCGTCTCGGGCGCCGGCGAAAATTCCTCCGACTTCGTATCGACCTGGATGGAACCGAAGGGAGGAACTTGGGTTTCGCAGGGAATCGACGGGAAGAAACCCTTCGTGGAAGGCACGGTCGCGGCGAACGCTGTTGAGCAGCGACCCGTGTACCATGCCGCGTACTATTGTTCCGACTCCGGGTATCTCTCGCTCGCCAAAACCGATGATCCAGGGAAAGAATGGTACTCGTACGAGCTCGACCGTATTCCGAACCGGTCCGGCCGCGGTCCGTCGATGGCGAGCGATGGAGTTTGGACGTACATCAGCTATTATAACGAGGATTCCCAAACACTGAATTTCCTGAAGGCGAGCATCAACGTCATTCCTTAGTTTCACCGGTCTTCTCGAGCGCCCGCCCCGGCCCCGCGCCGGGGCGCTCCTTTTCCCAAGCGGATGGGATGAGGAGCGGGAAGCGCTCACGTGGCGGGTTGCCTGACCGGACTCGCGACATCGACGACGCTCCGAGTCGCCCGTGGCCACGTTCAGACCTCCTTTCCTCGTCTCGATGCCGGATGGGATGAGGAGCGCGAGGCGGTCGCGGGCCGGACTTCGTGTCCGGCCTCGCGACATCGACGCCGCTCCGCGTCGTCCGTGGCTGCGCTCGGACCTCCTGTCCTCGCATTGATGGCGGATGGGGAAGGGCCGCCCGGCGGTTTCAGGCGGCGCTCGCTGAGTCGTCGGCGGTCCTTTCCTTTTCCTCGCAGGGTCCCCTCGCTCGATCCCCGCCCGCCCCGATGCTATAATCAGCGCCATGCAGTACCGATGTTTCCCGAAGATTCCGGAGCTCGAGGTGTCGGCGCTCGGCATGGGGCTCATGCGCCTGCCGGTCGTCGAGGGCGACAATTCGCGCATCGACGAGGCGGCCGCCGACGCGGCCCTGCTCGCGGCGGTGGACGAGGGGGTCAATTACCTCGACACGGCGTATCCCTACCACGGGGGCGCGAGCGAGAAGTGGCTCGGCGCGGCGCTCGAGCGCCACGGCCTCCGCGACAGGATGCTGGTGGCCACGAAGAGCCCGGTGTGGCTGGTGAACGAGCCGGGCGACTTCGAGCGCCTGCTTTCCGAGCAGCTTTCGCGGCTCCGCACCGACCATGTCGACTTCTACCTCCTCCACGCGCTCGGCGCCGAGCGCTGGGAGAACGTGCTGAAAAACCGAGGCCTCGAGTTCCTCGAGAAGGCGCGGCGCGACGGGCGCGTGCGGCACGTCGGCTTTTCGTTCCATGACTCGCTGCCCGTGTTCAAGCGCATCGTCGACGGCTACGAAGGCTGGGAATTCTGCCAGGTGCAGTACAACTATGTCGACACCGCGTACCAGGCGGGCGACGAGGGCATCCGCTACGCGGCCGCGCGCGGGATCGGCAGTATCGTCATGGAACCGCTCAGGGGCGGCTCGCTCGTGAGGGTGCCGCAGGGCATCCGCGAGATCTTCGCCGAGTACCCCAAACCACGCCTCCCCGCGGAATGGGCGCTGCGCTTCGCGTTCGAGCGGCAGGAGGTCGGCACCGTGCTCTCGGGCATGGGCTCCGCCGACCAGGTGCGCGAGAACGCGGGCGTGGCCGAAGCTGCCCGGGCCAACTCGATGACGCGCGCCGAGCTCGATCTGGTTGCACGCGCGGCCGCGTACTTCCGCGAGCGCATGCCGGTACCCTGCACCACTTGCGGCTACTGCATGCCCTGTCCCCACGGCGTCGCGATTCCCGACGTGTTCTCGACCTACAACTCGGGCTACGCCTTCGACGCGAAAGCCGACCGCGCGGGGTGGTACAAATTCGCGTACCAGAGCAAGGGCTCAGGCGGAGACGCCTGCGTCAATTGCGGCGAGTGCCTGCCCAAGTGCCCGCAGGGCATTCCCATCCCCGACAAGCTGGCCGAGGCGCACGGGTGGCTCATGTCCTGAGTGGTGTCACGAAGCTTCGGGAAACTGTCCGGGGAAACCAGGGTAGATCGACGATGGCTGCGCCTTCGCCGCCGCGCCCCTTCATCCCGTCGCGCCCCCTCGGCCCTTAGGTGAATGGATCGTGTCTATATATAATTACGGTTTGACATAGCAAAAAATATATATACCTTGATCCTATCCGGAACGACGGGGAGGACTCGATGCGCGTAGCGGGCAAGGTGATGGTGGTGACGGGAGCGGGCGGCGGCATCGGCCGCGAGACCGCGTTCGAACTGCTGCGGCGCGGGGCGATCGTGGCCGGCGTCGATCTCAACGAGGCGGGGCTCAAGGAGACCGTCGCGCTTGCGGGCGAGAGGGGCGCGTCGATGTCGGTCCACGCGCTCAATGTCGCGGACCGCGCCGCGGTCCTGGCCCTGCCCGAGGCCGTCGAAAAGGCGCACGGCCGGGTGGACGGCCTCGTGAACGTGGCGGGCATCATCCACAAGTTCAAGCGCGTCAACGACCTCGATTTTTCCGAGATCGAGCGTGTCGTGAACGTCAACCTCTGGGGGCCGTTCAACCTGGCCAAGGCCTTCATCCCGAAGCTGCTGGCGCGGCCGGAGGCTCACATCCTCAACGTGTCGAGCATGGGCGCCTACGCCCCGGTGCCGGGCCAGACGGTCTACGGCGCCACCAAGGCGGCGGTGCGGCTCCTCACGGAAGGCCTGCGCTCCGAGCTGCTCGACACCAGGGTCGGCGTGACTACGGCGTTCCCGGGCGCCATCTCCACGAACATCGCCGTCAATTCCGGGGCGGCCAGCGCCGCCGACCAGGCTCGCATGGCCGAAAGCGGCAAGGGTATCAAGATGACCACGCCCCAGGTCGCCGCGAAGCTCATCGTCGACGGCATCGAGCGGAACGCTTTCCACGTCTTCATCGGCGCGGACGCCAAGCTGATGTGCTTCCTCATGCGCGTCATCCCGGAGAAGGCCGCGCGGATGATCTACACTAAGATGCGTTCGCTCCTCGCGTAAGCCCAGCGGTCCCTGTCGGAGGGGCCTGAACGGGAAGCGCGCTCGGCCGGACCTCGCGCCGCGGGATCGGGGCCGGCCCCCGGCTCGCGGAACGGGGGCCGGACGGCGGGCCATGGGTGAGCGTTCGGAGGTTCCATGCGCGGTTTCAGGCAACTCATCGCGTCGCCCTTCGCGCTGGCAGCGACGGGCCTGGCGCTCGCGGCCTTCATGGCCTTCGTCCTGCCGCTCCCGGATTTTTCCGGCGCCATCGTGGCGGGCGACGGCTCGGCCTTCGACCTGGATTTTGCCTACACGGTCGCCGAAGCCTTCGAGCGGGCAGCGGCCTTCGAGGGGGCGGAGAAGGCGGCCTTCGTGCGCGCGCACTGGACCTGGGACCTCGCATACCCGTTCGTGTACGGCGCGTTCTTCCTCTGCGCCTGGGCATTTGCCCTCGAGCGGCTCGCCCCGGGTTCGAAAGCCGCGAGCGCCGCGCCCTTCCTGACCCTGGCGGCGCCGCTTTTCGACCTGGCTGAGAACGCGGCGGCCAGCGTCCTGGTGGCCCTGGCGCCGGCGCGGGAAGGCCCCGCGGCGTTCGCTGCGCTGGCGGCGGTCGTCGCGACGCCTGCCAAGTGGGTCGCGGTTGCCGCGTGCTTCGCGGGCGTCGCCGTCCTGTTCGCGGCGCTGGGGGCGAAGGCGCTCAGGACGGCGCGGCGGGCCGGCCCGGGGAACGATACGCCGCCGCGACAGGGGGCGGAAGCGGGGCGGCCCCGGTCCGGGCGCCATTCCTGACGGCGACGCTCGGAAACATTGACCCGTCGAGCGCTTCTTCTTACCTTCGAAAAAGCAGGTATCCGGAGGATAGTCCATGTCCGTAAACAAGCAGAAGCCCGTGCCGAGCGACATCGTCATCGCCCAGGCCGCGAAAATCCGTCCCATCGTCGAACTCGCCGAAACGTACGGCATTCCCGGCTCCGCGCTCGAGACCTTCGGCACCGACAAGGCCAAGGTCCGCCTGGAGTTCGTGAACGAGGCTGCCTCGAAGCCGAAACGCGCCAAGTACATCGATGTCACGGCCATCACGCCGACTCCCCTGGGCGAGGGCAAGACGACGACGACCGTGGGACTGGCGCAGGGCTTCGGCGCCATCGGAAAGAAGGCCGCCTGCGCCATACGCCAGCCTTCCATGGGACCGACCTTCGGCATCAAGGGCGGCGCGGCGGGCGGCGGCTACTCGCAGATCGTGCCCATGGAAGACTTCAACCTCCACCTGACCGGCGACAACCACGCGGTGCAGGCGGCCCACAACCTGGCCGCGGCGGCCCTCGACGCGCGCATGTACCACGAGTCGCGCTGGTCGGACGCCTACTTCGAGAAACTGGACCTGCGCAAGCTCCGCGTCGACCCCTTCTCGGTGCAATGGCGGCGGGTGGTCGACATGAACGATCGCGCGCTCCGGAACGTCATGGTGGGCATGGGCGACCTGGACGACGGCCCCCTGCGCCAGAGCGGCTTCGACATCGCCGTGGCCAGCGAGGTCATGGCCATCCTCGCCCTGGCCACCTCGCTCAAGGACCTGCGCGAGCGGCTCGGGCGCATAGTCATGGCGCGCGACACGTCCGGAAAGCCGGTCACCGCCGAGGACCTCGGTGTCGCCGGCGCCATGGCCGTGCTGCTCAAGGACGCCATACAGCCGAACGTGCTGCAGACCCTCGAGGAGCAGCTGGCCTTCGTGCACGCGGGGCCCTTCGCCAACATCGCACACGGCAACTCGTCGGTACTCGCCGACGTGGTGGCCTCGCGGGTGTCGGACTACGTCGTCACCGAGAGCGGCTTCGGCTCCGACATGGGCTTCGAGAAATTCGTCGACATCAAGTGCCGCGCCTCGGGCATGTATCCGGACGCGGCCGTCCTCGTGGCCACGGTGCGCGCCCTCAAGATGCACGGCGGCGGACCCAAGGTGACCCCCGGGAAGCCGCTCGCGGCGGCCTATACCTCGCCGGACGTGGAGCTGCTCCGCAAGGGACTCGCCAATCTCGAGGCCCACCTCGGCATCCTGCGCTCCTTCGGCGTGCCGGCCGTCGTTGCCGTCAACGCCTTCCCGACCGATTCGCAGGCGGAGTGGGACCTGGTCCGCGAGGCCGCCGTGAAGGCTGGAGCCGTCGACGCCGTGGTGACGCACAACTTCGCCGAAGGCGGCGAGGGCGCCGCCGAGCTGGCACGGGCCGTCGCGAAGGCCGCCGAGCTTCCTTCCAAGGTCCAGCCGTTCTATCCCCTCGACCTTTCCATAAAGGAAAAAATCGAGCGGATCGCGACGGGCATCTATGGCGCCTCGCGCGTCGAGTACGGCCCGGACGCGGAGAAGGCGATCGACGCCTGGAGCTCGCTCGGCTACGACAAGCTGCCCGTCTGCATGGCCAAGACCCAGTACTCGCTTTCGCACGACCCGGCCCTCAAGGGAGCGCCCAAGGGCTTCGTCTTCCCGGTCAACGACCTCCGCCTGGCGGCCGGGGCCGGCTTCATCTACCCGCTTTCCGGAGAAATCACTACCATGCCGGGCCTGCCTTCGAAACCCGGCTACCTCGGCATGGACATCGACGTGGAGACGGGCCGCGTGACGGGCCTGTCCTGAGCTAAGAGGAGGAAAATGTGGCTACCATCACCCTCAAGGGCAATCCGGTCCGTACCGTCGGCGAACTGCCGGCCGTCGGATCGAAGGCGCCGGACTTCAGGCTTACCAAGGCGGACCTTTCCGATGTCGGCCTCAAGGACTTCTCCGGAAAGGTGAAGATCCTCAACATCGTGCCGAGCCTCGATACGGGCACCTGCGCCGCGAGCGCCCGCGCCTTCGAGATCAAGACGGGCGAGTTGCCCGGCGCCGTCATACTCACCGTCAGCCGCGACCTGCCCTTCGCCCAGGCCCGCTTCTGCAAGTCCGAAGGCATCGAGCACGTCGTGACGCTCTCCGCCCTGCGCGATCTCGCCTTCGGTTCGGAATGGGGCGTGGCCATCGCTGACGGGCCCATGGCCGGCCTGCTTTCCCGCGCCGTGGTCGTGCTGGACGCCGCCGACCGCGTGGTCTACACCCAGCAGGTGCCCGAGATAGCGCAGGAGCCCGACTACGCGCCGGCGCTCGCCGCGGCGAAAAAGGCCGCCCAGGCCGGCTACTGAGGGCGAAAGCCCCGCCGGGCGACCGGTTCCCTTGACTACGGTCGCCCGGCGCGTAAGCTTTAACCAAGCTATGGCGGCCAACGACGATCTTCCCATCGTCCTCTGCGTCGATGACGAGCGCATAATCCTCATGAGCCTCAAGATGGAGCTCAAGGACCGATTCTCGGATCGGGCGCGCATAGAGACAGCGGACTCCGGCGAAGACGGGCTGGCCATCCTGCGGCAGTGCGTCGACGAGGGCGACGACGTTGCCCTGATCATCTCCGACCAGCGCATGCCGGGCGGCATGCAGGGAGACCGGTTTCTCGAGGAAGCCCACAAGGTGGTGCCGGGCGCGCGCACCATCCTGCTGACCGGGTACGCCGACATCGACGCGGTGAAAAATGCGGTCAACCGCGCGGACCTCTACCGCTATATCCCGAAACCTTGGGAACCCGAGGATTTCGCGCTGACCGTGTCCAAGGCCATCGACGCCCACCTGCAGGCCCGGCTTGTGGTCGAGAAGCAGGAACAGATAGAGCGCTTGACGGTCGCCATGGTCACTGCCCTCGAAAACGTCAACCTGATCAACGACGAAAACACGGGCCTGCACATCAAGCGAGTCGGGGCCTACTCGGAATTCCTGGCGCGCAAGGCGGGCCGTGACGAGATCTTCTGCCGCCGGATCGGCCTGTACGCGTCCCTGCATGACATCGGGAAGGTGGGCGTCCCGAGGGAGATCCTCGTCAAGCCGGGACGATACACGCCCGAGGAATTCGAGATCATGAAGAGCCACGTGCTCGTGGCCGAGCGCATGCTCAAGGGCGCCGGCATCGACGAGATGGTGCGGAACATCGCGCTCTACCACCACGAACGCTGGGACGGGTCGGGCTACATGCGCGGACTCTCCGGCGCGCGCACCCCGATCGAGGCGCGCATCGTCGCAATAGCGGACGTGTTCGACGCCTTGATCACCGAGCGGCCCTACAAGCCCGCGCTTCCGGTCTCGGAGGCCGTGGAATTCATCACCAGGAGCTCGGGCTCGCAGTTCGATCCCGGACTCGTTGCGCTCTTCCTGGACCACCTCGACGAGGCGATCGCGCTCAAGGCCAGAATCGACGCGGAGTACGCGCTCGAATCCGCCGCGCCCTTGCCCGGATGAGCGGACGTTTCCCGCGGCTCGCATGGCTGCACGCGGCCCCGGTCCAAGAGGCTACAGACCCGGCGCCACGATGATGACCCGGCCTTCCTTGATGAGCGCAGAATTCTCCGGCGATCCGAAGATGCGGCGGGCGTCCTCGGTGGATATGACAAGGTCGGTGCGGCCGTTTCCGAAAACCATGCGGGCGCTGGCCCGGAGCGGGGCGTCGCCCACGCGTTCCTCGAGCCCCACCGAGTCTACGTCCACCGCGTAGCCCGCGACGCCCCAGCGCGCGATGGCCGCTGGATCGACCATGTTCGATTCGAGCACGCTCACCATGTCGCCGTCCCAGACCCGCGGAAAGAGGCAGGGCCTGAGCGTAGTCTCGACGTGCTCGCCGCGTACGGGCAGGGGCAGCGCGGCGTAGATGACGATGCCGGTGTAGGAGCCGGTGGGAGCCCACTCGAGGCTCGGCGGCCGGTCCGAGGGCAGGGTATGCCGGACGTACAGGGTTTCGAGCGCGGACAGCGGCAGTTCGAATTCTACCGAGAAGGTCGAAAGGTCCGGGGAGAACGAGCCCGAGACGCGTCTCCGCGCTTCGAGCGCCCCCAAAACCGAGTCGACGTCGATCGTTCCGTCCGCGATGGTGTCGAGGATGGTCCTGCGGGCGTCGACGGGGATGGAGAAGAGCAGGTCCTTGGCGAGCGTCGGGAGCGCGGCCTCGATGGCCCGCTCGGCTTCGATGCGGGCGGAGGGCAGGCGCAACCCGGCGGTGCGGCCGTCGATGACGGCGGTGAAGCGAACCAGGCGCGCGGGCCAGTCGACCTCGCCGGAGAGGCTCGCGGGTCCCTCGACGGAGAGGACGGGCGCGCCTGTCCCGGTCCCGCTCGCCGCGGAGACGAGCAGCAAGAGCAGGATCGCGGTGAATGCGCGAGTCGGTTCGAGGCGTCGCATGGTCACTCCCGGGGGCGTTGACGCCAGGTCGGCATCGGCGAGAGCGCGCGTTACGGCGATCCGCCGAGGCGCTTGAAGGCGGCCCCGCTATCCAATATCGGCACCTTGAGCGACTGTCCTTCGCGGATGATGGCGTCGAGCGCCATGCCGTTCCGTTCGGCGAGGGTTTCGGGGCGAACGTCGTAGATCCTGGCCAGCGCCCAGAGGGTTTCGCCGCTGCTCACCACATGGGTGCCGTCGAAGGGGCGATCGTCGCGGGGGGCGTCCGGCGGGACATAGGGAGCGACGTCCTTGAGCGCCGGAATGACCACGCGCGCCCCGATGCGAAGCGCCTCGGGCCTCAATCCCGGGTTGAAGCGGAGGATGAGCGCGACGGAGGCGTCGTAGTGCCGCGAGAGCGCCGAAAGCGTGTCGCCCGACCTGACGGTGTAAAGGTGGAAGCGCATGAGCTGGAGTTCGCTTCGGGCGAGGGCGGAGCGGACCGGTTCCGCGAATTCCGCGGGCACTTTCAGGTTCCAGCTCCGGTCGGGGGGGCTTACCGAGTACGCGAGCTCGGCGTTGCCTTCCCGGAGGCGCGCGAGCGGGACGCCGGCGGCTTCCGCAAGCAGGGCGAGATCGACGGGCTTGTCGAGGCTGACGGTTTCCCAGGCTTGGACGCCGTTCCAGCGCGGCTCGAGTCCCGACCTGCCGGGGTACGAGAGCATGACCGCGGCGGCCATCAGCTTCGGCACGTAATCGGCGGTTTCGCTCTTGAGGAAACCGCGCGCGCAGAGCTCGAAGTAGTCGCGGGTCCCCGCCGCGACGATGGCGCGCTGCACGGCGCCGAGGCCCGCGTTGTAGGCGGCCAGCGCGAGGTACCAGTCGCCGAGCTGTGCGTGGTTGTACGCGAGCTTCCGGAGGGCGCCGTCGGTGGCCTTCATGAAATCGCGACGCTCGTCGACCCATTCGTCCACGCGCATGTCGTAGCCCGCGATCGAGTTGAGCATGAACTGCCAGAGGCCGACCGCGCCCGATTTCGAAACCGCCCAGGGGTGGTAGTCGGACTCGATTACCGGCAGCCAGGCGAGCTCGGCGGGCAGGTCGTAGGCGGCGATGCGTTCCTTGATCCAGTCGAGGTAGGGTTCGGCGCGGTCCAGGGCGCGCTCGAGCCGCTTCAGGCCATCCGGCTTGCGGTAGGAGGCGAGGAAGCGCTCGAAGCGGGCTTCGCCCCAGGGCGGCTCGATGTCGAAGCGGTACTCGGCGGCATGGTGGCGTCCGTTCGGGGCGGAGATCACGTCGGCCGCATCGTGCGCGGGGGGCGGTGGCGAGCGTCGGGATGGCGCGAGGCCGCGCGGGTAGGGTGTTGCCGCGCTTCCCTCAGCCGATTCCGGGGCTGCGGGAAGCGGCGAGAGCGAGGGCTCGGGGAGCGTCGACTGGGCGGCGACGGCGGAAGCCAGGCAGCACGCCGCGGCGATGAGGAATATCCGGGGGCTCATGCCTAGGGGCGCTCCCCGAAGTAGATGCCGGCCCATTCCCACTGGCCGTGCACGTCCGGATCCGCCGGGAAGTCGATCTTGCGGAAATACAGGTACCAGGTGGATATCCGGTCGGACCAGCCGCTCGTGCGCAGGAAGGTTTCCCGGGCGTTCGAGCGAGGGTCCCAGTCCGGCGCGGCCGTCACCTTCACGCCGCGCATGAATTCCGCGAATTCGAAGAGCTTTTGGGCGTTGCCGAGCTCCGTGCTCTGATGCCAGCTCATGGCGAAAAAACCCACCCGGGCGCGCAGGCGGCGGAGAGCCGCCGAATCGCCGTCCGCCAGGGCCTTGCGGACGCGCGCGGCGAGCTCGTCGAGGCGGACGAAGGTCCAGTCCTTCTGGCTCGCGGAGAAATCGAGCAGGTTGCGCGCGTAGCGTTGCGCGTCCGGATAGCCCGGCACGACGGTCTGTCCCTGGGGGATGAAGCGCTTGTACGCGTCCAGTGCTTCGGACCAATCGCCGATGGCTTCGTAATCCTTGCCGAGCAGGAAGAGCTCGGCGCCGAGGTCGACGCGGTCCGCGAAGCGGGAGATCAGGGCCCTCCGGTAGTCGAGCCTGCGCTCCGGAGCTTCGGCGAGCTCGATGAGCTTGCGGAGGCAGGCCAGATGCACGGACTCGCCCTTGACGAGGAGATCCGGGTGGTTTTTGACCGCTCGATCGAACCATAGTTCCGCTATCGGCGAATCATCGAGTTCTATGTAGGCGTGACCGATGGCCATGAGGTGGTGCGCGGCATACTCGTCCTCGGGATGAGTCTCGACGAGCGACTGGAGGAAGTCCGCGAGCCGGGTCCATTCGCCGCGATGCCTGAAGGAATCGGAGATGGCCTGGATGACGGCGAAACGTTCCTCGCCGGGTATGGAAGGGTCGTCGAGGAGGCCGAAGAGGTCGCCGAGTTCGGAGCGCTCGACGCGGTCCGCGTCGGTGAAGTACCAGCTGCGCGGCGACGTGCAGGAGAGGGTGGAGATGGTGCCCGCAGCCAACGCGAGCACCAGGGGAAGGCCGCCTCGCATGAACGCGATGCTAGCACGCGAAAAGCGCTGTTGGCAAGGATGCCCGGGGACGATACAATCAGGGTATGCCTCGCATCGCCCGTACCAGGAAGGGCGCCGACATGCTCTTCGTCGGCGCGGTTTTGCTACTCGTGGCCGGTACCTGGCTTCTTCCCGTCACCGCCGGCGGCGCGGCTCGGCCGGGCCGGCTTTGGCCCCTCCTTCTGGTGGGCGCCGGCGCCATCTGGCTTTACCTCGCCCTCTCGCGGCGCTTCACTTCCGGCGCGGTTTTCGGCGGCACCATGCTGGGGCTCTCCGGCCTCCTGCTCGTCCTGTCGGAATTCCTGGGCTGGCGGACGGGACAGATCTGGCCTCTTTTCATGGTCGCGCTCGGCCTCGCCTTGATGGCCAAGGGTTTGAGCAGGTCGGGCAGCCTGGGCGCCTCCTATCTGGTGCCGGCCCTCTGCTTCATCGGGCTCGGCTTCTTCTTTTCGGCCTTTTCCTTCGACGCGACTCCCTTGTCCTTCAAGGACTTCATGCGCGCCTACTGGCCGCTCAGCTTCCTGGTCGGCGGCGCCGGCCTCTTCGGCGCCTGGGCGCTCGGCCGGAGTCCGTACGCCCCGCCCCGGCGCAAGCGGGGGCGCGAGGGCAAGGCATGAATACGGCCCCCGGCGTCGCGGACCGGGGAAGCCGCCTCGGCTTCTGCGGACTCGCTCTGACGACGGGTCTCGCGCTTGCCCTGGTCCTGTCCTGCGCGGGCGGACCGTCGGCTTCCGATGGATCCGTTCCCCTCGAAACCACCGCCATTCCCGATCCCGCCCGAGCCGAGCGCGCCGACATCGAAACCGCGCTCGTAAGGGGGACGCCTGAGGCCTTCGCCGACGCTTCGGCCTCGGCGCTCGCGGCCAAGCGCATCGGCGCGGTCGACGCGCAAGCCTACCATTATCTCGCCGTCGAGGCCGCGTACATCGTGTACGGAAACGTTCCCGGAAGCAGCGCCTCGGCGGATCCGCCGATCGGGCATCCATGGGTCGCGGCGCTGAGCGACGCCAAGGCGGGGCGACTGCCCCGCGACCCGGCGGACCGTCTGGCCGACTTCTTCGCCATGCTCGCGGCCTTCCGTACCGACTCGCGGGAATCGGCGCGGGGGATACTCGAGGCCGCGGCCCGTGTACGCGCGCGTTCGCCCGACTCGGCGCTGGCCGCCCTCTCCGCGGCGCTTGCCCACGAACTGCGCGACGAGCACGCGGCAGCGCTTTCGTCCTGGGAGTCGGCCCTCGCACTCGACGCGCACAGCGTTCCGGCGACGCTCGGAGCGGCCCGGGTGCTGCTCGCCCTGGACCGACCCGGCGAGGCGGCGGAAGTCCTGGAAGGCGCCGTTGCCTGGTTGCCCGCCTCGCGCTCGCGCGACCGGCTGTACGCGCGGTCCCTCTATGCCCTCGGACGACTCGCTGAAGCCGAACCCCTTGTGGCCAAGGTGCTTACCGCCGATCCTCTCGATGCCGAATTCCTGCTCATGCGCGCCTCCATGCTCGCGGATGCCGGCGCCTGGCGCCAGGTCGCGCCGCTCCTCGATGCATTGGGCGGCTTGCGGCCGAACGACCGGTCCTATCTGCTGCTCCGGGTACGGACCGCGCTCGAGGGAACGCGGAATCGCGAGGACGCGGAGCGTTGGGCCCGCAGGGCGCTCGCGAGCTTCCCCGGCGACCTCGAGATCGCCCTGGTGGCCTCGGAAGTGCTTGCCACGGGCAGCCTGGAGGACGTCGGGGAGTCGCGGACCCTGGCTGCGCTGGTGTTGGCGGCGAGTCCGGGCGATTCGCGGGCTCTGCATACCCTATTGACCGCGTCCGCCAAGCTCGGGGACTGGGCGGACGCCGCGACGCGCGCCGACCTCATCAGCGAGGCCGGGCTCGCCCTGCTCGACAGCGCGTCGGCGTTCGAGGCGTACCTCCGCACCGGCCGCCTTGTCGACGCCGCCCGGATAGCGGAGACCTGGGTCGCCGCGGCCCCGACGGACGAAGCGGCTACGATCGCCCTGCTCAGGAGCAAGGTTCTGGGCGGAGATCGCGCGGCCGCCGCCGAATTAGCCGCGAAGGCGCTCGCTTCGGGCGGTTCCGCGCGCTTCCGGTCCACCGTCTACTATCTCCAGAGCCGGACCCAGGCCGGGGATGAGGCAGTCCTGTCCTCGCTGCGTTCGGCCCTCGTCGAAGACGCCTCGAACGTCGAGGCCTTGGCCGCGCTCTATGACTACTACGCGGCGAAAGCGGACCTGGACAAGGCGCGCTTCTACCTCAGGCAGGCCCTGACGCTGGCGCCCGGCGACCCGGAACTCGCGGAGCGGAGCGAGGACCTTGCCGCGCGCGGGGTCGCGACGCCCTGAGCCTCCCGGAGCGACCGCACCCCGATCCGGCGCTCGCGGCCTTCCTGGAGCGCGCGTACCGCCATTTCGCAAAACCCGAATGGATACACCCCGATCCCCTCGAGCTCGTGAAGCGCTACCCCGAACCCGCCGATCGCGAGGTCGCTGGACTGGCGTGCGCGGTGCTGGCTTTGGGCGGCGTCGCCGTCATACTCCGATCCGCGGAAACGGTGCTCGAGACGCTCGGGGAACGTCCGGCGCGAAAGCTCGCTGAGACCACGGACGCCAGCCTCAGGAAATCGCTCGACGGCTTCCGCCACCGCTTCTTCGACGGAGGCGACATGGCGGCCCTGCTGGGGGCCGTCCGGGAGTTGCGGCGCGAAGCCGGCGGCCTCGAATCCGCGTTCCTGCCCGGCGACGATGCGACGGAGCCCGATTATGTCGAAGCGGCCTCGGCCCTCGCGCGGGCCATCGAGGCGCGCGCTCCCCGACGCCCCGACGGAAAGCGGGGCTGGCCTTCCAACCTCCTGCCGGACCCCGCACGCGGCTCGGCTTCGAAGCGGACCTTCATGTTCCTCCGCTGGATGGTCAGGCGCGACGCGGTCGATCCGGGGGGCTGGGATCGCTGCGATCCGGCGCGACTGGTCGTGCCCCTCGACACGCACATGGGAGCCGCGTGCCGCGCGCTCGGCCTGCTATCCAGGAAGGCGGACGACCTCAAAGCCGCGCGCGAGGCGACCGCGGCTTTCAGGCTCTACAACCCGGGCGATCCGGCGCGCTGGGATTTCGCCCTGACCCGTCCGGGAATCCATCCGCGGCTCGTATCGGGCGCCTGCTTCGACCGCCTGGACGAGCGCCTCGCCTACGCCGATGACGGGCATCGAGCTTGACGGCCGCTCCGGGCCCGGATAGTCTGCCAACCATAATGAGAACAGTCCTTCGCCCGATCATCCTCGCAACGACAGCGATCGCCGCCTTGACCCTCGCGTCCTGCGCGGACGAGCCCGGTCCGGGCGCCTTCGACCTCGGGAAGGGCTGGACGCTGGAGCGGGGGCAGGGCGTCGAAAGCGTCGACCTTCCCGCCAGCATCGAATTGGGCGAATCCAAGCGCTTTTCGCTGGCAAGGCAGCTTCCGCCCGAGGCGCTGCGCTCAGGCGACACCTTGTACATCGAGCTCGGCCGCAGCCAGGTGCCCTTCCGCGCCACGGTGAACGGAATTCCAATAGCCGCCTATGGAGAGCCCGACCCGAAAGGATATTGGGCCCAGGCCGAGGCCACCCCCGTCCTGGAGATCCCGACCGTCCTGCTCCGTCTCGACGGCACGGACCTGCTCATTCTCGCGTGCCGGTATGAAGGCGATGCCGCGCCTTTCCCCGCCGTCCACGCGGTCGACGTCACGCGGGCCGAGTTCGTCAGGAAGCTGGTCCGTCCCCTCAATACGACGCTCTACGTCTTCATGACCGCGGCCAGCCTGTTCGCCGCGCTCGTCATGCTCGTGCAATGGGCGGTGCTGCGCGAACCGGGCTACATCCTCTTCGCGCTCGCTTCAACCGCGTTCGCTGTCTTTTTCGCGGAATTCGGCTTTCCAGCCATCTGGATTCCCTACCACGCGCTGCGGGGAGCTGCCAAGGCGGCGCTGCCGCTCGCCGCCCTCTTCACCCTACTTTTCGCCGGTCGGTCCTATTCGAAGCACAAGCGCCTGCGGTCCGGATGGGCCTGGGGGCCGGTCCTGGCTGCCTCAGCCGTCTGGATCGCCGTATCCGCGGGCGATGACGTGAAGCTCGACGCGGCGCTTTCACTGGCCGTGGTGCCTTCGCTCGCCGCTTTCCTGCATGCCGGGGTGATCAGCGTGTTGGCCTGGCGGCGGAGGACTCCCGGGGCGGCCACCGTCTCGGTCGGTCTGCTCGCGGGGCTCGCCTGCTCCATTTGGGACGGCGTCTGGTACCTGTCCGGCATGAAGCCCATAGTCTGGCTGGCCGGACCGGGGCTGTTCGCGCTCGACCTCGGCGTCTTCCTGGCGCTCGGTCGCCTCTCGCTCAAGTCGAAGGGCGACCTCGAGGAATCCAGGGTCGAAATCGAAGACCGTACCCGGAAGCTGCAATCGCTCAACGAGGCCTTTTCACGCTTCGTCCCCTCGGAATTCATCGAGCTGCTCGGGCGCGATGGCGTCGACGAGGTCGAGCTGGGCGACCAGGCTTTGGCGGAGATGGCGGTGCTCGTCGCCGACATCCGCGATTTCACCGGGCTCTCGGAGGAGATGGGCGCGGACGATGTTTTCCGCTTCCTGAACGGCTTCTACGGACGCATCGTGCCGGCGGTCCGGGCCCAGGGAGGCTTGGTCGACAAGTTCATGGGCGACGCGCTGATGGCCATCTTTCCCGGTGGTTCCGCGGACGCATTGGCGGCGGCGCAGGACATCAGGCGCATCGTCGTACGCTATAACGAGGAACGCAAGGGCTGGGGAAAGAAGACGGTCGAGATGGGCATCGGCATCCACGCCGGCGACCTCATACTCGGGACCATCGGCGAGGTCGAGCGCATGGACACCACCGTCATCTCGGACGCGGTGAACGTGACGAGCCGGCTCCAGGACCTGACAAAACGGTTCCGGGTACCCATCATCGTTTCGGGTCCCGCGCTCGAGCGCTGCGCCGGAGCGCGCTCCAGGTTCGCCCTGAGGTATCTGGGCCAGATCCGCCTGAAGGGAAAGGCGGCGACCGTGCCCACCTACGAACTCGTCTGCGACGACGTCGATCCGCTCGCGCTGGAGAAGATCAAGAACCGCGGCGTGTTCGAACGCGCCGTCTTCCTCCTCGAATCCGGCGACCTTGTAGGAGCGCTCGCCGCGTTCAAGGAATGCGCCCGTCGATTTCCCAAGGATCCCGCCCTTTACTGGTACGTCGAGCGCTTCCGCCGCGCCCGCCGCGGCGTCCGCCTCGAGGACCTGCTCGCCGACGACGGGGTATGACGCGGCCGCTCCCGCGCTTGACCCTCCGAAGCCGCGCGTGCTATGTTCGCGGGGCGTTCCGAAAGGCGCGCATCGGGCAATAGCGCAGTTGGTTAGCGTACTAGTCTGGGGGACTAGGGGTCCCCGGTTCAAATCCGGGTTGCCCGACAAGATGCAAGGTGATGAGGGTCGCGCCGTTATGGCGCGGCCCTTTTCGTAAATGCGGCTCGGGCAACCCGGTTTCGGAGAGGAAATGATGGTAGTGCCCGCGCTGGGCGCGGGCGACCTCATCCGGGTTGCCCGAGAA
>JAFGNN010000053.1 GCA_016926955.1 Spirochaetales bacterium
CGAGGACGGTGCCGTACTCGTAGGCGCCGAACACCAGGCCCGTCGCGACGCCGAGGGCTTCGAGCGCGAAGGTGGCCGCCCAGGCGAGCGCGACCCATGCGATGAAAGGCCAGCCTCGCGCGCGCAGGGCCGGGTAGAGCGCGGCGAGCGCGCACCCGAGGAGGAACCAGGGCGTCATGGCGACCATCAGGGGCAGGGTCGGCGGCCACAGGTGGGCGGCGGTTCCCACGGCGAACAGGATGCCGATGACGATGGCCGTCGCCTTTTCGTAGCCGAGGGCCCGGATCGGGGCGAGGAGGGGATGGAGTCGTCGCGAGGCGCTCATGAGGCGGCTCCCCCGCGCCGCGCGCGGAGCCTCGCCCGCAGGACGCCGGCAAGATCGTACAGGATGAACGAAGCCAGGATCATCGAGAAACTGAAGATGAAATCCTCGACGGGAATGGTGCCGACCCGGACGCCCAGGTTCCGCGCGTCGTCGTACAGCACCACGGGCTTTCCGGTCAGCACGCCGTTCGCGATGGCGAAGGGAATGTACGTGATCGCGAGCGCTACCCAGGTGTTCCGCGACCTCAAGGTGTTCGGGCTGGCAAGCGCGCCCGCCGCGATGACGATGGCCGCGGAGACGAGCACGACCGCCGTGTAGGTCCGGTCGAGGACGAAGGGTACCGGCAGGATGAAGGCCGCGGCCAGCACGAGCCAGGGCGCGCGGCGTGCCTTGAGTTCCGCGTCGCGGAGGTAGGCGCGGACGCAGGCCAGGATGAAGACGCAGGCATAGGGCACCACGACGAAGAAGAGCCACTCCGGTATCGGAAGGCCCAGGATGCGCGCCTCGCCGGCCAGCACCGGGTCGAAGGACCAGACGCCGATGGCGGTTTTCCAGATGTCCCAGGCTCCGAAGGTAAGCACGATGCCGCCGATCGCGGCGAAGACCTCCGGCCAGCGCCGGTGGAAAGCGACCTTGCGGTCGAACGAGAGGGCGAGCGGCGCGGCGAGCACCAGCAGGTCCAGCATGAGGTAGTAGCTCAATCGTTCCTCCCTATCCGAAGAGCAGGTTGAGGATGGCGCGGCGCACTATGCGGCCCTTGGCGGGCTTTACCTTGCGCTCGAAGACCTCCAGCGGATCGGATTCGATCACGCGGCCGGTCCAGTCGTACATGTCGCCCGCCGTGCGGATGGCCGCCCGCGCGCGGCGCGGGATGTAGCGGTAGCCTTTCACGGCCTCCGCCTGCCAGGCGCGGTAGCGCGCGAGTTGCGTCTTGACGAAGGCCGCCCAGGCCTCGGGGTCGGCTTCGGCCTCCGCCTTCGAGGGCATCCAGTCCGCGGCCTTGCCCGTGCCCGCGACGGGCAGGTAGCGGCGCCCGAGGCGGGCGTCCTCGTCGACATCGCGGATGAAGTTGATGAACTGCATGGCGCGGCCGAGCATGCGGGCGGCATGGTCGGCCTCGGGCGGCAGGTCGAGGATGCGGGCCATGAAGAGGCCGATCACCTCGGCCGAGCCGTAGACGTAGCCGAGCGTCTCCTCCTCGGTGGCGTAGAAGCGCTTTGAGAGGTCCGCCTCCATCGCCGCGAGGAAGGCCTCCGTCCAGGCGGGGTCGAAGCCCTTGCGCTTCGACAGCGCCACGAAGTCGTCGATGATGGGGTCGCCCGCCGGACTGCCGGCCAGGGCGGCGCGGTAGCGCGCGACGAAGGCGCGGAAGCCCGCCGCGTCCTGGGGCACGGCGTCGACGTGGTCGTCGGCGACGCGCACGAAGCCGTAGAGCTCCTCGACGTCGCGGCGCGCCGCCTTCGGGAAGAAGAGGCTCGAGTTGAAATAGGTCGTGCTGCCGGCCTTGAAGACCGCGCGCTGCGCCTCGCCCGCCATGGCCTACAGCTCCGAGGCGGCCTTGGCCGCCAGCTCAGCCGCCATCAGCACCATGGGCACCCCGATGCCGGGGTGGGTGTACTGGCCCGCGTAGAGCAGGTTGGAGAGCTTGCGGCTCCGCATGGAGGGCCGGAACACGGCGGTCTGCCCGAGCGTGTGGCTCAAGCCCAGGGCCGTGCCCTTGTACGCGTTGTAGTCGCGCGCGAAGTCGCGCTGGCTGAAGATCCGCTTCACCTTTACCGAATCCAGCATCTTCTCGCCGAGCGTCCGCTCCGCGTGGCGGATGGCCATGTCGGCGTAGCGCTCGCGGGTCCCGTCGTCGTCCTCGAGGCCCGCGGCGGCCGGAACCAGCAGGAAGAGGTTCTCGCCGCCGGCCGGGGCCATGCCGGGATCGCTCTTCGTGATCGCGGAAAGGTAGAAGCAGGGATCCTCCGGCCAGGCCGGCTTCTTGAAGATGGCGTCGAAGTGCCGTCCCCAGTCCTCCTGGAAATAGAGGTTGTGGTGCGCGAGACCCTCGAGCCGCTTCGAGAGCCCGAGGTAGACGACGAACATGGAAGGCGCGACCACGCGGCTCGCCCAGTACTTTTCGCCGTAAGTCCGGCTCGAGGCGTCCAGGAGCGAGGTTTCAACGTGGGCGTAGTCCGCGCCCGCGACGACGACGTCGGCCTCGAGCTCGCCGCGCTCCCCGGTCGGCCTGCCCTCGGCGTCGAGGCGCCGGAAGCTCACGGCCTTCGCGCGCCTTCCTTCGGAGCGGATCGAATCGGCTTCGGCGCACAGCTCGAAGCGAACCCCGCGCGACTCGGCAAGGCGCTTGACCGCGTCGGCCACCGCGGTCAGCCCGCCCAGCGGATAGAAGACGCCCTGGGTCAGGTCGACATGCGAGAGCAGCGAATACATGCCCGGGGCGGCCTTGGGGTCGGTCCCGAGGAAGACCATCTCGTACTCGAGGATCTGCCTGAGCCTGCGGTCCTTGAAGCGCCGCGACACCTCGGCGTCCAGGTTGCCGAGCACCTTCATCCTGAGGCCGTCGACGATGAGGCGACGGTTGAGGAAGTCGAAGACCGAGCGGTATTCACGATAAAGGAATTCGCGCATGGCCACGTCGTACTTGAAGGCGGCCGCGTCCAGGTACTCGCGGAGCCTGGCGCCCGCGCCCGGCTCTATGCCCTCGAACAGGGCCTGCGCCGCCTCCGGCTCGCTCCGCACGTCGACCTTCTCGTCCGGCTTGAAGAAGACCCGGTACGAGGGGTCGAGCCTGACCAGCTTGTACCAATCCTCGCGCTTTTCGCCGAACAGCGAGAAGTAGCGCTCGAAGACTTCCGGCATGAGGTACCACGAGGGGCCCATGTCGAAAGTGAAGCCATCCTTCTCCCATACCCGCGCCCTGCCGCCCGCGCGATCGTTCCGCTCGAGCACCGTCACCGAGAATCCGTCGCGCGCCATGAGCGCCGCGGCGGCCATGCCGCCGAAGCCGCCGCCGATGACGACGGCCCGCTTGCCCTTTGTTTCCATGCCGAGTAGTGTCGTAGCGCGAACGGCAGTTCGGCAAGCCGGACATGAGATTTTTCATCGCGCAAACCTGTTGCCGCACGCCGGCGGAATTGTTATGTTCATCAAACATTTTGAATTCGCTATGTACCACCGCGCCCCCAAGGCCGGAAGGAGAGCACCGAATGTCCGAAACCGGAAAGTCGAAGGCAATGAAAGCCGCGAGCGAAACGTCGGAAAGCAAGGTGGGAATCGGCGACATCCGCATCTACGTGCCGCGGATGCGCATCGGGTTGGATGAGGTTGCGCGTCGCCGCGTCGATGCCGATCCTTCCCTCGAGAAGCACTTCAACCGCGCCCTCCAGGTGACCGGCCAGCGGGCGATCCGCTTCCCGGCCCCCGGCGAGGATTCGGCGACCCTTGCCGCCGAGTCGGCGCACGAGCTCCTTTCGGAGAACGAGGCGGAGCTGACCGCGAAGCTCCGCTACCTGGTGGCAGGCACAGAGACCGGCGTCGACCACTCGAAGCCGCTCGCAAGCTACGTGCACGGCATGCTGCAGCGCTCCGGCCTCCCGGTGCCTGCAAACCTGGCCACCTGGCAGGTCCAGCACGCCTGCGCCGGCGGCACCCTCGGACTCCTCTCGGTGGCGGGCATGCTCAAGGCCTCCGGCCGCGACGAGACCGGCCTCGTGGTCGCCTCGGACATCAGCCGCTACACCCTGCGCAGCACCGCCGAGATCACCCAGGGCGCCGGCGCGGCGGCCATCCTCGTCGAGCGCGACCCGCGCCTGCTCGAGATGGATCCGGGTTCGGAAGGCTTCTTCTCAAGCGACGTCGACGACTTCTTCCGCCCCCTGGGCTCCGTGACCGCCAAGGTCAAGGGCACCTATTCCATGGAATGCTATAACCAGAGCCTCGACGCCGCCTTCGCCGACCACGCGGAGCGCGTCGGTCGCGACCCGGCGGAGCTCCTCTCCGAGATGGACTTCGTCGTCCTCCACACGCCCTTCCGCAACATGCCCGAAATGGCCATGAAGAAGCTGCTCGCGTCCCGCCTCGGCTACGACGAGCCGAAGGCCATCGCCTGGCTCGAGGAGCGGGGCTTCTACCGCGGCGTAGACCGCATCGCCGACATCGGCAACTCCTATTCCGCCAGCCTCTACATCTTCCTCGCGAGCCTCCTGCGCGACCGCTGGGAGAAGCTCGGCATCGGCATCGTCGGGAAGAAGATCATGGTGGCGTCCTACGGCTCCGGAAACGTGATGACCGTGACGACCATGACCGTCGCCCGAGGCGCGCCCGCCGTCATCGCAAAATGGGACCTCGAGGGCTTGATGGACCGGGCCATTCCGGCGAGCATGGATGACTACGAGCGCTGGGCCGAGGGCTACGGTTCCGGTTACGGCGCCGGCGTGAACCCGATCGAGGCGCTCTCGAGTTTCCGCCTCGCGTCGGTCAGGGAAGACGGCTTCAGGGAGTACCAGCATGGAGAACGCGCGGCCTATCGGCGAGCGGAAAGCGAAACACCTGTCGATCTGCCTCGATCCCTCGCTCAGGTCGGTTGAGGGAGAGGGCGCGGGGTTCGAGGGACTCTCCTTCGTCCACCGCGCCCTGCCCGGCCTGTCCTGGGACGAGCTCGACGCCGGAACCGAATTCCTGGGGAAGCGGATAAGATTCCCGTTTTTCGTTAGCTGCATGACCGGCGGCTCGGCGGAGGGCTTCCGCGTGAACCGCGAGCTCGCCCTGGCGGCAGGGGAGCTAGGCGTGCCCGTGGGCACGGGCTCCATCCGCGTGCTGCTCGAGCATCCCGAGCTGGCCGACCACTTCCGGCTCAAGGCGCACGCGCCCGATGTCCCGCTCATGGGCAACATCGGGGCCGTGCAGCTCCGCGACCTGGAGCCCGCGCGGGTGGACGGCCTCGTGGAGCTCATGGGCGCCGACGCCCTCGTCGTCCACCTGAACCCGGGGCAGGAGCTTTTCGAGGACGACGGCGACCGGGATTTCAGGCGGCTCCGCGAGTCCCTCGCGGCATTCATCGCCCGCGCGCCGTATCCGGTCATCGTCAAGGAGACGGGTTTCGGCATCGCGCCTTCCGACGCGCGCTTCCTGCTCGAAGCCGGCGCGTCCTATGTCGACCTGGCCGGCTCCGGCGGCACCAACTGGATTTCGGTCGAAGGCTACCGCCACGACGAGGCGTCGCTGGAAGCGGCCCTTGAATTCGGCGACTGGGGATTCCGGACCGCGCCTCTCCTCGCGGCCTCGCCCGTGGAGGGCGGGCAGATACTGGCCTCGGGCGGCCTGCGCACGGGCATGGACGTGGCAAAGGCCCTGGCCCTCGGCGCCGCCGCGGCCGGCATGGCCCTGCCGCTCGCGCGCGCCGCCTCCGAGGGCGGTGCCCGGGCTGTGGTGGCATACGGACGCCGGGTCGAGCGCGTCCTCAAGACCGTCATGCTTCTCACGGGCTCCCGAACGGTCGCGGACTTGCGGCGGCCCGGGGTGCTCTCCCTTGCGGGCGTTTTCGCCGAGGAACGGGACCGGATAGCGAGGGCCTGACGGCGGGCTCCGGTACCGCTGGCACCGGGGCCCCGGATCGGGCTCCAACGCGGATGGACCCCGACGACGGGGGCCGCCCCTGTCCCTTCCGGCTCCGAAACGCTAGAATGCCCGCCATGCAACACGGCTCCGACACGCATTCCCGCACGGCTTTCCTCGGCTCCGGCCCCATCCTGCCGCTCCTCCTCAAGATGGGCATCCCGGCGGCCACCGGCATGCTGGTCAACGCGCTCTACAACATCGTGGATACCATCTTTGTCGGCCAGGGCGTCGGTCCGCTGGCCATCGCCGCGCTGACCATAGCCTTTCCGATACAGCTGACCGTTTCCGCGCTCGCCCAGGGACTCGGCGTCGGCGCGGCTTCCATCGTGTCGCGCAGGCTCGGCGAGAAGCGCGAGGAAGACGCGGCCCGCGCCATCGGCACCGCCTACGCCGCCATCGCTGTGGTCACCGCGGTCCTCGTGGCGCTCGTGCTGGCCTACACCGACCCGGTGCTGCGCTTCTTCGGCGCCGGGCCCGAGGTGATGCCCTTTGCGCGCGATTACCTGCGCGTCGTTGCCCCGGGCTTTTTCTTCTTCGCCAGCTCCATGGCCGCGAGCTCGCTCGTGCGCGCCGAGGGCAACGCCCGCGCCTCCATGACGGGCATGCTGATCGGCGCCCTGCTCAACGTGGCGCTCGACCCGATCTTCATCTTCGGCTTCGGAATGGGCGTCCGCGGCGCGGCCCTGGCTACTGTCATAAGCCAGGCCGTCTCGTTCGCCTACCTCGCTTCCCTTTACGTCCGTCGAAAGACCCACGTACGGCTTGAGGTCCGGCACTTCGCCCCGCGCCCGGCCCTGCTCGCCGAGGAAGCCTTCCTCGGCATACCCGCCTTCGTGCAGTCCGCGGGCATGAGCCTTTTAGCCCTGCTGATCAACACTACGCTGCGGGCGCGCGGCGGCGACATGGCCATCTCGAGCTACGGCATGGCGCATCGCCTCATCATGCTGGTCATCTTCCCCATACTCGGCATGGCCCAGGGCTTCCAGCCCATCGTCGGCTACAACTACGGGGCCCGCAGCTTCGACCGCGTGAAGCGGACCATCCGCGTCGCCGTGGCCACGGTCTCGTGCATCGCGGGCGCCGCCTGGCTCGCCCTCATGCTCTTCCCCGGGGTTCTTGTTTCTATGTTCACGAGCGACGCGGCCCTGATCGCCTCGAGCGCCCGCGTGCTCCGCACCATGGTGCTCTTCATCCCGCTCGCCGCCGTGCAGATCCTCGGCTCCACCTATTTCCAGGCGGTGGGGAAGGGCAGGCACGCGCTCGCCCTCGGCCTCTCGCGCCAGTTCCTCGTGCTGATTCCCCTCATCCTCGTGTTGCCGCGCTTCTTCGGGCTGGACGGGGTCTGGTACGCCTATCCCGCGGCGGACCTGATCGCGAGCTCGGTGACCGTCGCCTTCCTGCTCCGCGAGCTTTCGCACCTCGACACCCGGCACGCGCGGGAGCTCCGCCCGGAAGCTTCGTGACAGCGGGGTTGGCCTGCGCTACAGTGGTCGCATGAAACGCGCCCAACTCCTCCCCGCCTCCGTCGCAACGGCGCTCGCCGCTCTGCTTTTCCTACTCGCCTCGTGCGCCGCCGCTCCGGAAGCGCCCGCGCCGTCCGGCTTTCCCGGCGGTTCCTGGCTGCTCGTCGAGCTTGGCGGCAAGGCCGTCGCCGACTCCGTCGGCGACAAGATCCCGACCCTGGCCTTCCGCGAGGACGGCGCGGCGGGCGGCTCGAGCGGCTGCAACCAGTACGGCACGAAGTGGACCCTTTCGGGGGAAGACGGCATCGCCTTCGCGGAGCTCTGGAGCACCAAGATGTTCTGCGTCGACGTCCTCATCGAGGTCGAGTATTACGAGATGTTCCGGAAAACCCGCGCCTGGCGCGTCGAGGGCGGCCGGCTCGTCCTCTCCGACGGGTCGGGAACGCCGCTCGCCGTCTTCGAACGCTCGGAATAAGAATAGGCCGGGCCCCGCGACGGACGCGGGCGGGGGCACGAGCCGCCCGCTCGCTCAAGGCGCTCTATCAGCGCTCGCGGCCCCAGGGCCAGGCCATGATGCCGCCTTCCATGACCCTGACGTTCTTCCAGCCGTTCGCCTCGAGGATCAGGGCGGCCTCGTAGCCGCGGAGCGAAACCTTGCAGTAGCAGATGATCTCCGCGTTTTTGTCGGCGGGCAGCTCGGCGAGCCGCTTGCGGATCGCCCCGAGGGGAATCAGGGTCTCGCCGATGCCGAGGCGCATGGCTTCGTACTCGTCCGGACCGCGGGCATCGAGGATGAAGGGCTTCTCGCCCGCGTCGAGCTTGCGCTTGACCTCGGTGACGGAAATCCCCTTGAGCCGGCCCTTGAGCTTGTTCTGCATGATGTGGGCTGTGGCGATCGAATGGTCGAGCGCCAGCGAGAAGGGCGGGGCGTAGGGAAGGTCGGCGTTGACCATGTCCTCGACCGTCATGCCCGCCATGATGGCCATGGCCCACTGCGCCACCTGCTTGCACACGTTCCCGGGACCGACCACCTGGGCGCCGAGGATCTTGCCGTCGGCCTTGCGCGCCAGCAGCTTGGTGACGACGAGCATGCCGCCCATGAAGCCGGGCTTGTCCGTGCTCGCGTTGACCACGGTGACGATGTCCGCGATGCCGTTGCGCGCGGCGTTGGCCTCGGAGAGCCCGGTCGAGCCGGCGGAAAAGTCGAAAACCTTGCAGATCCCGGTCTGGATGCTGCCGGGGAAGCTGACGGTGTCCCCCGCGATGGCGTTCTCGCCGGCCACGCGGCCCTCGAGGTTCGCGAGGTCGCCGAAGGGCGCCAGGATCTTCTTGCCGGTGATGCGGTTGACGATCTCGACGCAGTCGCCGACGGCGTAGATGTCCTTGTCGTTGGTGCGCATGTGCTCGTCGACCGTGATGCCGCCCAGGGCTCCGATCTCGAGGCCTGCGTCGCGGGCCAGCTTGACGTTCGGCACGACGCCGATGGCGTTGACGGCGATCTCGCACTCGAGCTCGGTGCCGTTCTTGAGCTTGACGCCGCAGATCTTGCCGTCCTTGCCGAGGAACTCCGCGACGCCGTTTCCGGTGATCACGTTGACGCCCTTTGCCCGGATGTGGTTCTCGACGAGCCTGGCCATCTCGAAGTCGAGGAAGGACAGGAGCTGCGGCAGCATCTCGACGACGGTCACCTCGATGCCGCTTTCCTGCAGGGCTTCTGCCGTCTCGATGCCGATGAGGCCGCCGCCGACCACCACCGCCTTCTTGATCTTCTTTTCGTCGCGCACGGAGCGGAGGAAGTCCGCGTCCTTCATCGACTGCAAGGTGGTGATGCCGTCCAGGTCGATGCCGGGCACCGGCGGGACGCGGGGCACGGCGCCGGTGGCGAGGATGAGCTTGTCGTAGGGCAGGGTGCCCGTCTCGCCGGAGTCGGTCTTCCGGAAGGCGACCGTTTTGGCCTTGCGGTCGATGGCTGTGGCCTCGGTGTTGACGCGCGCGTCGATGGCCTTGGCGTTCAGGTAGAATTTGGGGTCGCGCACCACGCCGGCGGGCGTGCAGAGCAGCATGTTGCGGTCGTCGAAGGTTCCGCCGACGTAGTAGGGGTAGCCGCAGGAAGCCATGGATAGGTCCCCGCCCTTCTGCAGGAGTATGACCTCCGCCGTCTCGTCCAGGCGCCGCGCCTTGGCCGCCGCCTTCGGGCCCGCCGCCGAGCCGCCGATCACCAGGATCCGTTTCGCTGCCATCTCGATTTCCTCCGGTCTCGTATTCCCGTCCGGCTCCGGCCTTCGCAGGTCCGTGGGCGGTCGCGCCGATCATGCCGAGCGCGCGCGGCCGTTCAGGCGGGTTTCTATATAGGCTAAGACCTATATCCAATAAAAAACCCGGACCGTCGGGTCCGGGTCGTGCTGGAAAAACATGCTTTCAATCGTAGGCCGCCCGCGTGGCGGGGTCGGCCATGGTGGGCGCAAGGCGCGCGTCCCAGTCGGGGGTCGCCCAGGTGCCGAGCTTGCCGTGCATGCTCAGGTACTTCTCGGGAATCGGGTGGGTGCCCGGGACGACCTCGAAGCCGAAGCGCTCGGCGAGGAATTTGGCGAAGTAGTCGATCGAGGGGCAGGGCGGGTAGCCGACCAGGAAGCCCGTGGCCAGGTGGACGACCGTTACCCCGTTCTTGCGCATCTCCTCGCCCGCGTACTCGATATTGCCGCCCGGGCAGCCGCCGCAGGTGGTGTAGCCAGCGATCTCCGCCTCGAGCCCCTTGTAGCGCGCGAAGGCTCCCTCGCGCTCGCGGAAGGAGCGGAAGCACTTGCCGCCTGCGCAGGTCCGGTAGCGGTCGCAGATGATGATGCCGATCCGGGTCTTTTCGGCCATGGCTGCGCCTCCTCATTGGGGGATATCGTATATTCGGTATCGATTATTGTCAAATGCCCGTTTAAACTCACGGGACCCGGGAACACGGAATGATGCTAGGATGGCCCAGGTCCCGCGGCGAGCGGGGACGCGGAGGATGCCCCATGGAAGGACAGTACAGGCGCGACGGCGCCTTCTGGGTTAGTCCCTGGAATTACAAGGCCGAGGTGGTCGCCGGGAGCGAAACGCCCGCGAAGGTCCTTGTGCACGACGCCACATTGCGCGACGGCGAGCAGACGCCCGGTGTGGTCTTCCGCAAAGCCGACAAGGTGGCCATCGCGAAGGCGCTCGACCGGGCCGGCGTCGACCGCATCGAGGCCGGCATGCCCGCGGTGTCGTCCGAGGACTTCGAGGCGATATCGGAAATCGCGAAGCTGGGCTTGCGCGCCGAGGTGTACGCCTTCGCGCGGGCCATGACCGAGGACGTCGACCGTGCGCTCGAATGCGGCGCGAAGGGCGTGCTCGTCGAGGTGCCGATCGGCTGGCCGAAGCTCGTCGGGCAGTTCCACTGGACCTGGGAGGACGTGCTCCGGAAAAGCGTGCCCGTGCTCCAGTACGCCAAGTCGAAGGGACTGAAGACCGTCTTCTTCCCCTACGACGCGACGCGCGCGCGCGAGGAAGATCTCGACTCGCTGCTCGAGGCCGTCACGCGCGAGGGCGCTCCCGATTCAGTCGGCCTCGTCGACACGATGGGCTGCGCGAGCCCCGAGGCCATCGCTTACTTGACGCGGAAGTACCGCGACATCACCGGGAGGCCTGTGGAGATACACACCCACAACGACTTCGGCCTCGCGGTGGCCACGGAACTCGCCGCGGTGCGCGCGGGCGCCTCGGTTGTCCACTCCTGCGTCAACGGCCTCGGCGAGCGCACCGGCAACGCGCCCCTTGAGGAACTCGTGCTCGCGCTCGACCTGCTATACGGACGGGGCGCGGAGCGCGACTACGCCGCGCTCGCGGAGCTTTCGACCCTGGTCGCGTCCTTGAGCGGCATTCCGCTGGCCCGCAACAAGCCCGTAGTCGGGGAAGGCAACTATACCCGCGAGTCGGGCATCGGTGCCAACCTCGTGGTCGAGGATCCGCTCGCCATGTTCGCCACGCATCCGGCCCTCTTCGGGCGGAAGGGCTCCGTGGTGCTCGGCAAGAAGAGCGGCAAACCGAGCGTCGCCTTCAAGCTCTCGGAGCTGGGGCTCGGGGAACTGGACGAGGCCGCGGCGGCCGAGCTGCTCGCGCGCGTCAAGGCGCTCGGCAACGAGACGCGGCGCCTCGTCAGCGATGCGGAATTCCGCGAGCTTGTCGCGGCAGTGCGGTCCGGCCGCTGAAGAGGGCCGGCGCCGGAGCCGGACGCGCCGCCTCGCGCGCGGGGGCTCCATGAAAAAAGCCCGCCGGACTATTCCGGCGGGCGCACGCTCCCCAGGAGAAGGAAGGGCGTGTTGCTGCCTACTTCACGGCCGCGGCGAAGAGCGCCTTGGCGAGGCGGGGCGCCTCGTCGGGCGCGCACGCGAACGCGGCCACGTCACCGTCGTCCGAAACCTCGCGCCGGGCTCCCGTCGCTTCGGCCGCCGCCACGAGGGCTTCGAGGCGGGCGGCGAGCGCCCCCTGCCGGAACACGGCCGCGACCCGGGCGGCTTCGGTCCCTTTGACGATCGCGACGCCGAGCAGGGCCGGGGCGTCCGCGCCCATGGGGTCGGGACCGATCGCGGTGCCCTCCCCCGAATCGAAGGTGGATCGGACGCGGATCCGCACCCCGTAGCGCTCGCCGATCAGGGCCGAGCGGTCGTGGAGCACGCGCGCCCCGTTGGCGGCCAGGCGGTACATCGAGCGGTAGTCGAAGTAGGGCAGGAAGCGCGCCTCGGGAATGACGCGCGGATCGGCCTGGGCCACGCCCGGCACGTCGGTGAAGATGTCCACGCGGTCCGCGCCGATGAAGGCGCCGATGGCGACGGCGCTCGTGTCCGAGCCGCCGCGGCCGAGCGTGACGAGATCGCCCGCGGCGTCGACGCCCTGGAAGCCCGCCACCACCGGCACGATGCCCTCGTCGACGAGGCCGCGGATCCGGCCCGCGTCGGCCGCCACGGGCTCCGCGTCGCCGAAGGGACCCTCGGCCTTGACGCCGGCCGAGTAGGCGCTCAGGGGCACGGCTTCCATGCCCTTGGAGCGGAGCAGCTCCGCGACGACGCAGGCCGAGATCAGCTCGCCGCACGAGGCGACGAGGTCGCGGACGAGCGGCGTCGCGGTCGGCACGAGGCCGAGCAGGGTGTCGGTGGCGTAGGGCGCGCCCGCGCGGCCCATCGCCGAAACGACGACGACGACGCGGTTTCCCGCGCCGCGCTCCCGCGCGACCTGGCCGGCCAGGGCCTCGCGGGCCTCGGCCGTGGCGACCGAGGTGCCGCCGAATTTCTGGACGACGAGGGCCATGCCGCTACTTCCCGAGGAGGCCGCGCGAGACGAGGGTCTCGGCGATCTGCACCGCGTTGAGGGCTGCGCCCTTCCTGAGGTTGTCGGAGACCACCCAGAGGTTGAGCCCGTTCGGCACGGTGGGGTCGGCGCGGAGGCGGCCGACGTAGACCTCGTCCTTGCCATCGGCGTCGAGCGGGGTGGGATAGACGAGCTTCGAGGGATCGTCCATCACCTTGACGCCGGGCGCCTTTTCGAGCAGGGCGCGGACCTGCGCCACCGAGAAGGGCTTTTCGGTCTGGACGTTGATCGATTCGGAGTGGCCGCGGAACACGGGAATGCGCACGGCCGTCGGGTTCACCTGGATGTTCGGGTCCATGATCTTGTGGGTCTCGTGGACCATCTTCATCTCTTCCTTCGTGTAGTCGTTCTCGAGGAAGACGTCGATGTGCGGCAGGGCGTTGAAGAGTATCTGCCGCGGATAGACCTTGTGCTCCACGGGCTTTCCGTCGACCCAGGAGCGGGCCTGGTTCCCGAGTTCCGCGATGGCCGCCGCGCCCGTACCGGAGATGGCCTGGTAGGTGGACACCACGATCCGCTGGATGCGGTAGGCGTCGTGGATGGGCTTCAGGGCCACGAGCATCTGGATGGTCGAGCAGTTGGGGTTGGCGATGATGCCCTTGTGGCCGTCGAGTGCCTCGGGATTCACCTCGGGCACGACGAGGGGGACGGTCGGGTCCATGCGCCAGGCGCTCGAGTTGTCGATGACGACGGCGCCTTCGCGCGCGGCGATGGGGGCCAGCGCGAGGCTTGCGTCGCCTCCGGCGGAAAAGAGGGCCACGTCGACGCCGACGAAGGCGCCTTCCTTCGCGACGCGGACCTTGACGTCCTGCCCCTGCCACTTGACGGTCTTGCCTTCGTTGGCGGGAATGTCGAGCGGCACGAGCTCGGAAACCGGGTAAGCGCGCTGCGCGAGGGTCTTGATCATCTCGGTGCCGACGGCGCCCATTGCGCCCACGACGGCCACGCGGAAAGTTTTCATCGTTCGCTCCTGATCTGGTCTGGCGGTCATTCGGTCCGGCCCGGGACGTCGCGCGCCCCGGGGCCGGCGGGCCGGGTCATTTTCTCAGGGAATCGAGCGCGGTCTTGAGCCGCGCCATGCCGCGCGCGCACTCGTCGGTCGAGCATGAGTACGCCATGCGGAGGTAGCCTTCGCCCGAGGTGCCGAAGATGCTGCCGGTGACGGCCGCGATTCCGTGCTCCTCGATCAGCCAGTCGGCCAACTCGCTCGAGGGTTTGCCGAAGGACTTCACGTTGGCGAATACGTAGAAGGCGCCCTGCGGGTCGGGCACCGTGACGCCCTCGATGGCCCGGAGGCCCTCGAGCATGATGGTCCTGCGCTTGCGGAATTCGGAGACCATGTCGTCGACGCATTTCTGGTCGGCGCTGAGCGCCGCGACGGCGCCGTGCTGGATGAAGGTGTTGACGCAGACGGTGGTGTACTGGCGGGCCTTGTAGATGGCCTTGGTGAGCTCCTCGCTGGCCACGGTCCAGCCGAGGCGCCAGCCGTCCATCGAATAGGTCTTGGAGAAGCCGTTGATGATGACGGTGCGCTCGGGCATCCCGGGGATCGAGTAGATGCTCGGGGAAACGCGCCCGTCGCCGTAGAAGATGCGCGCGTAGATCTCGTCGGAAAACACGACGAGGTCGTGCTTGATCGCCACCCTGGCGAGCGCCTCGAGAGTCTCGCGCTTCTGCACCGCGCCGGTCGGATTGCCCGGGCTCGTGATGCAGAGGACGCGGGTCTTCGGCGTGATGCGCTTCTCGACCTCCGCGGCGTCGAGCTGGAAGTCGTCCTCGCCGCGCGTGGGCACCTCGACCGGAACGCCGCCGACCAGGCTGATGATGTGGCGGTAGTTCGGCCAGTTCGGGTCGGCCATGAGCACCTCGTCGCCCGGGTTGATGAGGGCGAGGGCCGAAGCCATGATGGCCTCGTTGGCGCCGGCGAAGACGACGGCCTGCTTCATGCCGTCGACCGGCACGCCCGTGTCGAGCTCGGTGCGCGCGGCGATGGCCTTGCGCAGGGCGGGTATGCCGTTGTTCGGCGCGTAGTGGACCTCGCCGCGCTTCAGGGCCGCGATGGTAGCGTCCTTGATGTGCTCCGGCGTGTCGAAGTCGGGCCGGCCGATCTGCCAGTGGATGACGTCGCGGCCGGCGGCCTCGAGCTCGTGCACCTTGTCGTTCACCCGGCGGATGCCGGAGAGCTGGACCTTCGCGAGGCGGTCCGCGGCGTACCTGCCGTCGGGCTTGGCGCTTCCGTTCGTAGCCATATCCGCTCCTCCCTTTACCTGTGCTTGCGCTGGATGAGTTCGTCGTAGTCGCCGTACGCGATCTTCGCCTCGACGACCACCGGGCCGTCCATGGCGAAGGCCTTCTCGAGCGCGGCGCGGTACGAGCCCTGGTCGTCCGCCGTGATGACGGGCACCCCGAAAATATAGTCCGAACTCGGGACCTCCGGCTCGTCGAGGTCGACGCCGTAGCCGTCGAAATGCTTCTTGACCTGCTTGAGCCTGATGAGCTCGAGCTTGCGGTCGGCGAGCACGACGAAGACCACGGCGAGCTTTTCGCGGCGGGCCACGGCGAGCTCGCCGACGTTCATGAGGAAGCCGCCGTCGCCCGTGACGCAGGCCACCTTCGTTTTCGGCCGCTCGAGCTTGGCCGCGATTGCCGCGGGGACGCCGAAGCCCATGGCGGACCAGCCGTTCGTCATGATCTGGAGCCCGGGGGCCGGAGTGCGCCACATCTGGCCGATGAGGTGCGTGTGGGCGCCGACGTCGCAGGCCATGATGCCGTCGTCGGGCAGGACCTCGCGGAGGATCTTGAGCGCGGCCCGCGCGCCGAAGCTGCCCGCGGGCGGCTCGAAGGCGGCGAACATGGCCGCGCGGCGCTCGGCCAGGGCTTTGGAATCCCAGGCGCTGGCGATCGGCTTCAGGGCCTCGAGGCGCTCGAGCGAGGCGCGGACGTTCCCGACGGCGTCGAGGACGCGGGGCCAGCGCATGCGGTCGATGTCGGCCGGCACGGAGTCGAGGTGGGCCAGCGTCGCGTCCGGCATCCAGTCCTCGTAGTTGAACTCGATGGGGTCGTAGCCGACGCCGACGACGAGGTCGGCCTGGAGGTAGGTCTTCGACACCACGTCGGAGAGCGCGTGGAAGAGCACGCCCGCGTACCACTCGTGGTCTTCCGCCAGCATGCCCTTGGCCATGGGCGTGAGCACCACGGGGACGCGGTGCTTCTCGGCGACGCGCCGCACCAGGTCGGCGACGCCCGCGCGCACGGCCGAGAGTCCCACCGCGAGCAGGGGCTTCGAGGCACCGGAGAAAAGCCGCTCCAGGTCCGCGAGGTCTTCCGGGGCCGCGGCCGGAACGGGGGCCGGAACGGGAAGGCGGAAGGGGCGGAAGCTCTCCGGGGCGGGCTTGGCTCCCAGGTCCTCGGGCAGGCCGAGGTGGACCGGGCCCGGCATCTCGGAAACCGCGATGTTGACCGCCTTGAGGAGCTCCTGGTCGACGCGGTCGGGCGCCAGGCGGGTGGTGTACTTGGTGAGCGGGCGGAACAGGGCCTGCTGGTCGACCGCCATCTGCACCGTGCGGCCGATCATGGGCTCCGGCGGCTCGCTCGAGAGGGCGATGACGGGCGAGCGGTCGAGGAGCGCCTCTCCGACGCCGGTGCTCAGGTTCGTGGCGCCGGGGCCGACGGTGCCGTAGCAGGCGCCGGGAACCCCCGAGAGTCGCGCCGTGACGTCCGCCATGATTCCGGCCGCGCCTTCGTTCGAAACGAGGACGAAGTCGACGTCGGATTTCCGCATCGCTTCCATATAGTACAGCCAGGAACCGCTCGGAACGCCGAATACCCGGCGGATACCCAGCTCCTTGAATCGTTGGACAATATGCTCGGCAACGTTCGGCATGATGCCTCCCTCGCGCTCAGGTTGCCGCGAAGGCGTTCGCGGCAGGCTCGGGTCAGGGCGGGCCTTGGTGGAGTCGGCCCGTCATTGATCCTATATCCTATATTATATAGCATGATTTTTTCCGATCGACAAGGCGGGAAACGTGGCGGGCGCTGATTTTCTCCCGAAGGCAGGATTCAGGCGCCTGAACGGGCTTGGATCGGCCAGCCGCATTCCTAAAGATGAAAAACCGTGGTACAGTCATGCTATATCATATAGGATGGCAATTTCCACAACAGGCGGAGCGGCAGATGAAGAAGATCGTCAATCTTTCCATGCGCGAGCAGATCTACGAAGCGCTCAAGGGCATGATCCTCGACAACCGGTACGTCCCGAAGACCGTACTTGCGATCGACCGCCTGGCCGAGGAATTCGGGGTGAGCGCCACGCCGGTGCGCGAGGCCCTGGTACGGCTCGAGGCCGAGGGCCTGGTCGAACTGATGCCGAACAAGGGCGCGCGGGTGACGGGCATCAGCGAGCAGGACGTGCGGAGCATCTGGGAGCTCCGACGCCTGCTTGAGCCCTACGCGGCCCGGACCAGCGCCGAGTCCATCGATCGGACCGAACTCGCCGCCCTGGAGGCTGATATAAGGAAGCTCGAAGCGTCACCGGGTGATGACGAGCTCTACGTCAGCACGGACACCCGGCTCCATGAGCTGCTCTACTCGCGTGTCGGGAACGCGATGCTCAAGGACATGATCCACCGCGTCCACCTGATGTCCCAGCGGATCCGCTTTTTCGCCGAGCACAGCCCGGAACTCCACGAGAAAGTCGTCCACGACGTGATCGCGGAGCACCTGGAGATACTCGACGCGGTGCGTAAGGGCGATCCCGAGCTCGTGGACGGACTGCTGCGCCAGCACCTGGCCAACGGCGAAAAGCGCACCCTCTCGGCCCTCAGGCTCGAGAGCTGAGCCTTTCGAGCCAAGCGCTCCGGATTCCCCGCGTCCGCGGCTCTGGAATTCTCCCTTCGATTTCGCGATCATTTGACCTTGCGGGCGTGAATTTGTCGTGCTACACTCGATGATATAGGATATAGGATATAATTCTTTAGGGAATTGATCTTATATCCGCGGATCGAAGCCGCTCGTAGGGCGGGGCCATCCGAACGCTCATGCGAGGTGTTGCCGTGAAGAAGAAGGCTGATATCGTGGCACCGGGCGAAGACATCGTCCAGGTCGCCGAGAAGATCATCGAGAAGAAGGAGGTGGAGTCGCGCTGGCGCAAGGGCCTCGGCTCCACCTGGAAGATCATCATCGCGGCGATCTCGGTGGCCTTCATAGGCTACCACCTGTTCACGTCGCGCTTCGGCATGCCCGAGACCATCAAGCACCGCGCCATCCATGTGGGCTTCATCCTCGTGCTCACCTTCCTCTACTTCCCCGCGCACCGCAAGTCGCCGAGGGGAAGGCCGAGCTGGTTCGACGTGGGACTCGCCGTCATCTCGTTCGCGGCGACGGTCTACACGGTCTGGAGCCGCGACGCGTTCACCGCGCGCGCAGGCGTCGCGGTCTGGCACAACATCTGGGTGGGCGGGATCTACATCCTGCTCGTGCTGGAAGCGTGCCGACGCGCGGTCGGCAACCAGCTCCTGATCCTGGCGGGGCTCTTCCTGCTCTACGCGGCCTTCGGCCGCTACGTGCCCGGCGTGCTCTCGCACCGCGGCTATTCCATCGAACGCATCATCTACATGATGTACATGACCGGGCAGGGTATCTTCGGCATGCCGATCGGCGTGTCGTCCACCTACCTGATCATCTTCGTGGTGCTCGGCGCCATGCTCGACAAGAGCGGGCTCTCGAAGCTCTTCAACGACACCGCCATGACTTTGGGCGGCCGCTTTACCGGCGGTCCGGCCAAGGTATCCGTCATCGCCAGCGCCCTGCTCGGCATGATCCAGGGCTCGGCCGCCACCAACGTGGCCACCACCGGCGCATTCACCATCCCGCTCATGAAGAAGGTCGGCTACAAGCCCGCCTTCGCCGGCGCGGTCGAGGCGGCCGCCTCCACGGGCGGCCAGTTCATGCCGCCCATCATGGGCTCGGTCGCCTTCATCATGGCCGAGTTCGTCGGCGTCCCCTACCTGACCATCGCCACGGCCGCCTTCATCCCGGCCGTGCTCTACTTCGCCGCCGTCTTCTTCCAGATCGACCTCCGCGCCCGATCCATGGGGCTCAAGGGCATCGGGAAGGAGGAGATGCCCGACACCAAGTCGACCATGCTCCGCTACGGCCACATGATCATCCCGATCGGCGTGCTCCTCTGGCTGCTCTTCCAGGGCCGTACCCCGCTCTACGCGGCCTTCTACACCGTCGTCGCCACGGGTGTCCTCTCCTGGATGCGCAAGGAGACCCGGATCGGCCTCAAGGAGCTGAAGGATGTAGCCGTCAACTCCGCGCGTTCAAGCATCTCGATCGGCGTGGCCATGGCCAACGCGGGCTTCGTGGTGGCCGTGCTTTCCATGACCGGCATCGGCGCCATCCTGGCCGACAACATCGTCGCGCTTTCACAGGGCCGGCTCTGGATCGCCCTCGTGCTCAGCATGGTGGTTTCGATCATCCTCGGCATGGGCCTTCCGACCTCGGCCTGCTACGTCATCGCCGCGTCCATCACGGTGCCGATCCTGACCAAGATGGGCGTGCCGCTCTTCCAGGCCCACTTCTTCACCCTTTACTACGCCGCGCTCTCCACCATCACGCCACCTGTGGCCCTGGCCGCCTATGTCGGCGCCGGCATGGCTGGCGCGAAGCCCAACGAGGTGGGCTGGACCGCCTTCCGCCTGGCCCTGGCCGGCTTCATCGTGCCGTTCTTCTTCGTGTACGCCCCCGAGATGATCCTCATCGCCGACTCGGCCTGGGACATCGTGCTCGCGGCCATCTCGGGCCTCGGCGGCGTCTTCCTGCTCTCGGTGGCCATCGAAGGCTACTTCCTGATGAAGCTCCCGATCTACCTGAGGGCGGTCGCCCTCGTGGCCGCGATCCTGCTGATCGTCCCGGGTTGGTATACCGACCTGATCGGACTCGGCGTCGCTGCGCTCGGAGTGCCGTTCATCCTGTTCTTGAAGTCGCGCGCGAAAACCGCCCTGGCGGCTTGAACCGGGGCTTCGTCCCGGAAGACCCCCCACAGGGGGCTTCCGGGGCGTCGCCGATGTTTTTGGAATCCGGACCGTCCCGGTGGACGGTCCTTCAGGAAAGGAAAGTCCCGCCCGCGGGCGGAACGAGGAGGACCATGTGAACAGGCTTTGGAAGAAGGCGGGCTTCGCGCTCGCGATCGTCGCCATCGTCGCGTTGGCCATGTCGTGCGCGCCTAAGGCCGAGGGGACGGCAAGCGCCGCCGCGCCGACCTCGATCCGGCACATCACCATGGGCACCGCGGGCGTCGGCGGAACCAACTATCCGACGGGAATCGCCATGAGCGCCCTCTGGAACGCGAACATCCCCGGCGTGAAGTCCGTGGCCATCGCGACCAACGGCAGCCCGCACAACATCGACCTCTTGCGCACCAACGACGCGGATGTGGCCGTCTGCCGCTCGCTCGAGGCGTACCGCGCCCTGAACGGCATCGAGCCGTATCCGGAGAAGATGCCCTGGATGCGCTCGCTCACGGGCGGTCTCTTCTCCGACGTCTTCCAGGTCGTGGCCACCAAGGAATCCGGCATCAAGAGCATCGCGGACTTCCGCGGCAAGCGCATCGTGGTCGGTCCCGTCGGTTCCGGCGGCGAGGTTGACGCCCGCGAGACCCTCAAGGCCTACGGCATGACCTACGACGACATCAAGCCGAGCTTCGTCGAATTCGCCCAGGGCATCGAGATGATGCAGGACGGCCTTGTCGACGGCGGCATCATCGGCCTTGCGCTCGGCGCCGCGGCGATGCAGGAGCTTCTGCTCGAAGGCGACGTCGTAGTGCTCCCCATCACCGACGAGGCCCTGGCCAAGCTCAAGGAAGTCAACCAGTTCTACATCCGCCGCACCATTCCGGCCAACGTCTATCCGAACCAGGACTACACGGTCGAGACCGTCGGCACCCCGCCCGACATCATCATCGTCCGGGCCGACATGGAAGAGAACCTGGTCTACAACATGACCAAGACCCTCTACGAGAACCTTCCGGCCGTCCACGCCGTCTCGGCTCTCCTGACCCAGTTCACCAAGGACCTGGTACTGCCGGACGACCAGATGCTCGTGCCCTATCACCCCGGCGCCCGCAAGTACTTCGTGGAGCAGGGCTGGCTCAAGTAGGATACGTCGCCACCTTCCCCGCGGCGCGCTCAACCACGCGCGCCGCCCGGGGAGGCGCCCGCCGTTGGCGACGGCAACGATATGAACAGGGGGAGGCCCGAGCGCGGGCTTCCCCCTCCTTTTTTTCCATGTCAGGCGGCCCGCGCGGGCGAGACGCCTGACCCTGACCCTGCCCCGGCGCGTGTGCCGGCGCGGCCCGTCAGCGCAGCATCGGCGGCCGGTCCGCGCGCCCGCCGCGTTCGAGGCTCGACAGGGCGGGGCCGGCCGTCCTACCATGCGCGCCGGAGGACAGCAATGCAGCCATCCGTACTCGGTCAACCCGGAACTCTGTGGGACGCGTTCTTCGGGCTTTGCGCCGTACCCCGGCCATCGGGACACGAAGCGGCGGCGGCGGCCTGGGTCATCGAGCGCGCAAAGCGCGCCGGCTTCGAGGCCAGGTCCGACGCGGTCGGGAACGTCCTGGTCCGCAAGCCGGCCTCGCCGGGGCGCGAGGCTGCACGGCGCCTGATCCTCCAGGCCCATCTCGACATGGTGCCGCAGAAAGCCGAGGGTTCGCCCCACGACTTCCTCCGCGACCCCATCGTGCCGCGCATCGATCCGGATGATCCGGCCTGGCTCAGGGCGAGCGGCACCACGCTCGGCGCCGACGACGGCATCGGCGTCGCGGCGGCTTTCGCCGTGCTCGAGGACGCGAAGCTCGTCCACGGCCCCCTCGACGCCATTTTCACCGTCAACGAGGAGAGCGGCATGACGGGCGCGCGCGGCATCGAAAGCGCCTTCCTGGCGGGCGACCTTCTCGTGAACCTGGACGGAGAGAAGCTGGACGAGATCTGCGTCGGCAGCGCCACCGGAGAGCGGATGGCGTTCCGCCTCGAATCGGAGGCCGGCGAGACGGACAAGCCGGGGACTGGCGCGGTGCTGATCGCAGCGTCGGTCTCGGGCCTTCGAGGCGGCCATTCCGGCGGGGACATCCACCTCGGCAGGGCGAACGCGATCACCTCGCTCGCCCGAGTCGTCGCGGAAGCGGTCAAGGCAAGCGGCGCGAGGCTCGTGTCCGTCGAAGGCGGCTCGGTTCCGAACGCGATTCCGCGCGAGGCGCGCGCCGTGTTCGCGCTCGACGCCGCGTGCGCGGACGCTTTTGTGGCGGACCTGGAAAGGGCGGCCGCGGAGCTCCGCGCGCGCCACCGGGACGCCGAGCCGGACCTGCGCGTCGCGGCCGGGCGGGTGGAAAAGCGGGGCGGCGACCCGCTCCGGACCTTCGACGCGGAGACGGGCTCGTGGCTTTTCATGGCGCTCGCGGCCGCCCCGGACGGTCTCCGCTCCATGATGGAGGGCATGGACGACGTGGCGCGGCTCTCGTCGAACATAGGCCTGCTCCGGAGCGCAGTCGCGCCGGACGGGCGCCTGGTCGTGGAGGGCATGCTGCTCGCGCGCGGGGCCTACGAGGCCGAGCTCGACGTGCTTTGCGGCGAACTGGAGCACGCCTTCGAATCGGGCGGCTTCGCGGTCCGGCGCGTCGCGCGGACGCTCGGCTGGTCGCCGGATTTCGGGAGCCCCCTGCTCGCCGCCGCCCGCGAAGCCTGGACGGAGGCGCTCGGCGCGGAGCCCGCGGCCCGCGCGACGCACGGCGGCCTCGAGTGCGGCCTGCTGCGGGCCGCGCGGCCCGGACTGGACATGATCTCGGTGGGGCCGGACATCCGCTTTCCGCACTCGCCGGACGAGGCGGTCCGCGTCGAATCGGTCGGGCGCTTCTAC
>JAFGNN010000054.1 GCA_016926955.1 Spirochaetales bacterium
CTCCGAGCCGCGAGGAGACCTCTTCCCAAGCGGGCCTCCGCTCATGCGCCTTCAAGACCAGGAAATCCGCCACGGGAAGCTCCGCGTCGCGGAGCAGGCGCTTCATCACGTCCTTGTCCATGCCGACGGCGGAACCGAGCACGCCGGCGCCGACGAAGGGCACGCCCGCCAGCTTGAGGAAGCCCTGGACAGTGCCGTCCTCTCCGAGCGGGCCGTGGAGTATGGGGAAGGCGAGGTCCACAGCCGCTTCCGCGAACGCGCCTTCGGCTGAAACCCTGTCCGCGGCGGCGTTCCGGTAGGCGACGGGCGAGAGGCGTCCGCCGGACTCGGGCGCGAAGGTCACCTCGTCCGACGAGGCGGCCAGCGCCACGCGCGCGGGGTCATCGGCGTCGAGCAGGAAGCGGGAGCCGTCACCGAGAAGCCAGCGTCCCGCCTTGTCGATGCCGATGGGGACGGGCTCGTATTTCGAGCGGTCGAGCGCGTCATACACGTTGCGCGCGGACTGCAGCGACACCTCGTGTTCCGCGGACTTGCCTCCGAAGATGATCGCGACCCTGAGCTTCCTCATCGTCCCCTCCGCTGGCGGGTATCGCAATGCGCCGGAACCGGGACCGCTCAGGGCTCCCGGCCGGCCGCGCCCGCCGGATCCGCGCGGCGCAGGGTCCGCACGAGGGGCTCCGAGCGCTCCATGACGAGGGGAAAGTCGGAAGGCCCGAGCTCCCAGCACTCGCCGTCCACCTGGGCAAGGATCTTCTGGTCGTAGTCGATCTCGAGGCGCTCCGCCGTGAAGAGGTCGGCCACGGACAGGCCGCGGTGCAGGCCGCGCGCGATCGGACCCTTGCGGATGAGCTTCTGGAAGAGCGACATCTGGAAGATGACGCAGGCGTTGTCGTCGTCCGGCAGGATGGGCTTGTTGGAGCCGTAGGTGCGGCGCCCCGATATGCCCAGGGCCACGAGCAGGGTCTCGCGGCGAAGCTCCCGCACTTTCCGTCCGTCGGCACCGATGGCCCGGACGCCCATCGGAATGACCTTGAAGATGCGGTCGTAGAGCACCGACATCACGTCGAGCAGCAACTTGTAGGAGTCGCCGGGCATGCTGCTCTTGAGCCGGTTGGTCAGGTGAGCCACGAAGGCGTCGAAGCCGACGCTGGCGATATTGAACGCCATGTGGACGGGGCGCGAAGGATCGGCGGAGACGACGCGCACGCAGGGAGTCATGATGAAACCGCCGGGCTCCACGAGACGGCCGAGCGCGTCCTGGAGGTCGCGGCCGTCGGAGCCGTCGTTGCCGGTGCCCATGGGCAACCTCAGCACCGTCACGCGCCCGCGGCGCTCCGCGTCGAGGACGGCGAGCGCGGAGAGCACCTCATGGCTGGTGCCGTCGCCGCCCGCGGTGACGACGAGACGCTCCCCGTCGGCGGAAGGGGACGGCGCGTCCGCGAAATCCCGCGCGAGCTCGGCCGCGTGCCCCGGACGCTCGGTCAGGGCGAGCGCGAAATCTACGGGCGCGGCGCGTCCGGGCGGGACCGCCTCCGCGCGCGACAGCAGGGCTTCCAGCTCCGCGAGCCGCCTGCGGTACACCCGCCGCCGCGTAAAGCCGCCAGCGCTCGGGTTCGCTATCATCAGGACGGAGAGCGGCCTTTCCCCGAATACGCCGGTACGCCGCGCGAGCCGTTCCACGCCATCCGCTATCGCTTCGATGCTCATGGAGAGCGAGCCTACCATCGAAATCGGGGGGCAACAAGCGAGAAGCGAGCCTTGCGCCGGCGCCGCTTCGCGCCTACCATTGTCCGAGGACGCCGCGCGCGGTCAGAGCACCGCGACCGGCCGGGAGGAGACCTTATGACAGACACCACGCTCATCGAGGCGATCAAGTCCGGACTCAAGGGCGAACTCGACTCCATCACCATCTATTCGGAAGCGGCGATGAAGGCCGACGGCGAGGTCCAACGCTTCTTCCTCGAGCGCGCGGCCGAGGAGAAGCGCCACCACGACTGGCTGCTCTCGTACTGGAAGGAGCTCGAAGGCGGCGCGACGCCCTCGCGGAACCTGGCGGCGGAGGCGGCGGCCGATGGCGCCCGCTCGCCGATGCTGAGCGAGGAGTTCCTCAAGCGGGTAGGCGAAAGCCAGGCCCTGTCCACCGCGGTGGCCGCGGCGACCCTGCTCGAAGCGAACGCCATCAAGCACTACGCCGACGCCGCGGAAAGGGCGCCCGCGGGCGCGCTCCGCGATTTCCTGAACTCGCTCTCGAAGTGGGAGTCGCGCCACTACGAGGACCTCATTCGCATCCAGGACGAGTCGCGGCGCTACTGGTTCGACGCCCACCATTTCGAGCCGTTCTGAAACGCCCATGCCCGACAAGCTGCTCGAATCGATCGTCGACACCATCTCGGAAGGGGTCTACTTCACCGACCGCGACCGGCGCATCACGTTCTGGAACAAAGCCGCCGAGCGCATTACCGGCTTCATGGCCGGGGATGTGACGGGCAGCCGCTGCCGCGACAACATCCTCCGCCACGTAGACGAGAAGGGCACCGAGCTCTGCGTCCACGGCTGCCCGCTTGCCGCCACCATGTCGGACGGGCAGCCCCGCCAGGCCCAGGTCTGGCTGCACCACAGGGACGGTCACCGGGTGCCGGTGGATGTCCGCGCCGCGCCCGTCACCGATACCTCGGGCGCCATCGTGGGGGCCATCGAGATCTTCGCCGACCGCTCCGACCGGGGCGCGGTCATGGAGGAGCTGGAGCGCCTCAAGAAGGAAGCCCTGGTCGACCAGCTGACCCGGGTCGGCAACCGCCGCTTCGCGGACATGACCCTCGAATCCCGCCTCCACGAGCTCGCGACCCACAAGGTGCCCTTCGGCGTCGTCCTCTTCGACGTGGACCACTTCAAGAAGGTCAACGACGTCCACGGCCACAACACGGGCGACCGCGTCCTCGCGATGGTCTCGGCCACGATAGCCGGAGCGCTCCGGAGGCTGGACGCGGTGGCGCGCTGGGGCGGCGAGGAATTCCTCGTGATCGCGCCGAGCGTGGACCTGGAAACCCTCGAGCACTTGGCCGAGCGCTGCCGCATCCTCGTGCAAGCCGCCTGGCTCGACCTCGAGGACGGCGGCAAGCTCGAGGTGACCATGTCGGGCGGGGCGGCTCTGGCCGAAACCGGAGACGACGGCGCCAGGCTCGTGGGCAGGGCCGACGCGCTTCTCTACAAGGCCAAGGAGAGCGGCCGGAACCGCGTCGTGGCCCGCTGATTTTCCGCTCAGATCTCGCGGGGGCGCCACGGCGACGGAGAAGGGCACGGCGACGCTTCACCGCGGGCCTTCACTGCCTCGTACGCCCCCCCCCTTCCCGCGCCTCGAAAGGGACTCGCGCGTTCTTGCCTGCGCGGCCTTATATTACTATTTTAATAATGTAAAACGCCCGCGCTTCCTTCGCTCATGCGCGCGCGGGAAAAGGAGAACGAGATGCCCTTCACCCTTCCGGATCTTCCGTACCCATACGACGCCCTGGCTCCCGCCATCGACGAGGAGACGATGCGGCTACACCACGGCAAGCACCACCAAGCCTACGTCGACAACCTCAACAAGGCGGTAGCGGGAACAGAGTACGCCGAGTGGAAAATCGACGCCCTGCTCCGCGAGCTCGGCAGCCTGCCTGAATCCATCCGCGCGGCGGTGCGCAACAACGGCGGCGGACATGCCAACCATGCGCTCTTCTGGACCCTGCTTTCACCCAAAGGCGGAGGGAAGCCTTCGGGCGCCCTCGGCGCCGCGATCGACAGGGAGCTCGGCGGCTTCGACGCGTTCAAGGCCGAAATCACCAAGGCGGCCATGTCGCGCTTCGGCTCCGGCTGGGCCTGGCTCGTCCTGACGCCCGGCGGGAAGCTGGCGGTAAGCTCGACGCCGAACCAGGACAGCCCGCTTTCCGACGGCCACCTCCCGATTGTCGGCATCGACGTTTGGGAGCACGCCTACTACCTCAGCTACCGCAACCGACGCGCCGAATGGGTGGAGGCCTTCTTCCGCCTCGCGGACTGGGATGCCGCCGGCAGGATTTACGAAGCGGCGATCAAGTAGGCCCGGAACTAGAAACCCTTTCTGATGCCTTCTGCCGATCCGTACGCCTTGAATAGATCCCCGGCCAGGAAGCGGGGCGGGTTTCCTTTCTTGCCGGGATAGCTGGCCATGTAGAGGGGAGAGTTTATCACCTTTCCGGATTCGTCCTTCCAGTCCGCGGGCCGGCGAAGGTTCATGCGTTCGACCGTGACGCCATAGAAGTAGTTGTCGTGCAGGTAGTGGATGGTTCCGTCCGCATCCACCTGCACGACGATGCCGGAATGCGTCAGCGGATCGTTGCCGAACCTGCCGTCGCCGTCGCGGTCCCAGGTATCGTCCCAGAAAATGGCGTCGCCTACGGCGGGTTCGCGGTCTGATTCGAGAGCGCGGCGGTCGCGCAGGCTCTGGTGGAGCCTCGCGACGCCGTTGCCCTCGTACTTCGGAAAGTCCACCGTCACGTCGACGCCCGCTCCCCAATACGCCGCGCTGACCGTGCCGATGCAGTCGAGCGTGAAGCTCCGGCCGCGCACGACCACCTTTTCCTCGTGCTTGCGGCCGACAAGCGAAAGCGCGGACTCGCGCACGGCCGAGCGGAACGAGGCTTCGGCCCTGGAGACACCGAAGGAGGCCGCGAGCTCCCCGTCCGAGAAATCCGAAGCCGAGGGAACGCCGGAAGCGGCGGCAGGATCGTCGCGGACTATGGCGATATGCCAGCCGGCGCAGGACGAGCCGACGAACGCGAGCGCGGCGACTGCGATGAAACCGGCGATCTGGCCCGATGGGCGCCTGGAACCGGCCCCGGCAAGCCCCCGGGCGTAAGGCGTCACGGTCAAGGCTCCCATGAGCGGCTCCTTTTCCTGCGCGTCAACCGCTCGAAACGCGGTTGCGGCCGGTCTGCTTCGACAGGTACAGGAACGAGTCGGCGCGCTCGACCAGGTTGCCGAACTCCTCGTCCGGCTTGAGGCCCGTCACGCCGATGCTGATGGTCACCTGCCAGGGCACCCTGCTGAAGGTAGCGCGCGCGACGGTGTCCCGCAGGCGGTTGGCCACGTGATTCGCGTCCTCGAGGTTGGCGCGTGGCAACAGCGCGACGAATTCCTCGCCGCCGTATCGCGCAAGGTAGTCCGAATCGCGCAGGCACGACAAGGCGATCTCCGCGAGCTGCCTCAGCACCTCGTCGCCGACGGCGTGGCCGAGCGAATCGTTCACTTTCTTGAAATGGTCGATGTCGAACATGAGCACCTGGAGCTGGTCGCCGTAGCGTCGGGCCGCGGCGACCGTGTTGGCGCCCAGCTCGGCCAGGGCCCTGCGGTTGAGCAGCCCGGTCAGGCCGTCGCGGATGGAAAGCTCGAGCAACTCGCTGTTCCGCCGTTCGAGGGCTTCGATTTCCACGAGGCTTTCGGCGGCCCTGCGCCTGATGGCGTCGGCCGCGGCCCAGGCCAGGCCGAGGGCGCCGAAGGCCGCGAGGCTGTGGTCGGGGCCGAAATGGCCGAATGCGGAGGCCGCCGCCCCGGTAGAGGCCAGCAGCAGCATGCCGAGGGCGAGCAGGCGCGGGTGGTTGCGCAGCGAAAGGGCCGAGAGGAACACGCCGATTATCCATCCGGCGAGGGAATCGAGCTCCGAAATGCCGTAGAAGGCGACCGCCGACGCCCAGGCTCCCGCGATGAAACCGTAAGGAACGTCCACCGAGCTGACGAAACCGCGGAAGCGGTCCACGTTTGCGGCCGCCGAGGACTTGGCGAGGCGGGTCCGCAGGGCCGCGCGGATCAGGTTGAGGGCGCCGGCGAGCAGGGGCAAGGCGGCCAGGGCCAGCGCGGCGATCCGTCGCGACCCCTCGATGCCGGAAGCGGCTTGGGCGCGAATCGCGCCGTAGAGTAGCAGGGATACGGGCACGCCGAAGACGCCGGCGTAGCGGGCCTGTCCCGCGGGAACCTTCAAGGGTCTCGGGTTGGCTTTCGAGGCGATGTTTTCGGCTGTATTGCGCATTGTTGACATGTTAGCGCGCCGGATAAGGCCGTACAAGCCCGCCGGACCGCGAGTCCGGTGCTCCGGGGTCGCGGGATCGCCCCATCAGCGGGCGCCCTCGAATCGGTAGATGAAGCGCCCCGACACCGAGCGGTCGGCCGAATTGGAGAAGGAAGCTTGCTTGAACCCGTAGAGCACCGCATCGTCGATGTCCGGATAGCCCGATGACTTTACGAGGTGGACCTCCTCCAGCCGAGGATTTCCAGAGCCCGCACTGGTGAGCCGGAACGACAGTTCGACGGGTTTGAGTCCCGGCCGGAGCCGATAGTCCGCCTCCTTGAAGAAGTCGAGACCGGCCGCCTGCAGCATGAGCCAGAGCCGGGGTCGCTCCGTCAACGGAACCTCGCCCTTCGAGTACCAGGGATAGGGGTACTTGAGGGAGTGCGAGTACCACCTCTCGAATTCGCGCTTGAGCTCCGCAGTGGCTTTGGCGCGCTCGGCTTCGTCGGGGTAGCGGTCCTTCCGGGCCTCGATGCCGCGGTAGATGAACTCGTCGATATTCTCGGGCAGGGGCATGTACAGCCAGACCGGCTCGTAGATGCTGCGGCTGATGGTGCCGGAGCTGGCCTCGAAGGTGGTTTCGTAGGAGTTGCCGACCTCGCTGCCCTTGATGACGGGAGGGGCGGGCGGGGTCTGCGGAACGACGGGAGAGGCGACGGGAGGCGCGGCCGGGGCGGTCCTGGCAGGCTCGGGTTTCGGTTCGGCGCGGGCCGTCGACGGAGCGCTCGCGCTCGCGGGCCAGGTTCCCGGAGCGCCTGCCGTCTCGACCGGCGCCGGCGCGGACTCTACCTTTTCCGGCGGCAGCGCTTCGACGTCGGGCGCCGGCTCGGTCGAATCCGGCGATTCGAGGGGACGCGGTTCGGCCTCCAGACCCTCCGCGGAACCGATCCGGATGCGCACCGGACCTGAATACTCGGAAACCTGGTCGACGCGCAGCACGCCGAACAGGACGAGCAGGGTCGCCGCGAGGATGTAGAACAGCGCCGATGAGAGCCAGGAGACCGCGTAGCGCCTGCGGTCCTGTTCGCGCAGCCATTCGGCCCTGGTCACGGCGACGAGCCCCCCGCGGCCCCGGCCGACTCGCGCCGCGCGACGAGGCCGACGGAGTCGATGCCGTTGGCGCGCAGGGCGTCGAGCGCCGCCACCATGAGGGCGTAGCTCGCGCCGGAATCGCCTTCAACCGTGGCTACCGTGTCGTCGCCGTGCGCCCCCTCGAGCGCCCTGGCGACGAGCGCCTCGAGCCCGCGTATGTCGGTCTGGTCCTGGCCGACCCAGATTTCGCTCTCTGAACGGATGATGACGCGGATTTCGGAAACGGCGGTGGATTCCGCCGTGGCCGATCCCGGCAGGTCGACGGGGATGCCCGGCGTCGTCTTGAAGACGCTGGTGATCATGAAGAAGATGACGAGCTGGAATACCACGTCGATGAGGGGCGTCAGGTCGACGTTGACGTTCGGCTTCAGCCTGCGCTCGAGGATCACGGCCGCTCCCCTTCCCGCGAGGGCGCCTTGCGGAATCCCGACGCGCGGTCGACGAAGCTGCCGCCGAGCTCGTCGTCGCGGTCCTCCACTCGCCGCCTCGGGTTGTTGCCCGCATTCACCATGAGGACGAGGGTGTTCACCTGGTTCTCCATCTTGACGAGAATCAGGTTCACCTTGGTCACCAGGAAGTTGTAGAAGATGACCGCGGGGACGGCGACGATGATGCCGCCGACCGTGGTCACCAGGGCTTCCGAGACGCCGAGCGCCAGGACGGCCGGGTCGGTGACGGCGCCGAAGCGGCCGAGCACGCCGAAAGCCTTCATGGTGCCGGTGACCGTGCCGAGCAGTCCGAGCAGCGGGGCGATGTGGGCGATGGTGCCGAGCGCGGACACGCCCTTCTCGAGGCGGGGCACTTCCTGGTTGGCCGCGTCCTTGAGCACTTCCTTCTGGGCCTGCTCGCTGCGCGAGCGGTGTTCGATGCCGACCTTCATGAGGGCCGAGAGCGGCGAGACGTTCGTGTCGCAGATGGCCATGGCCTCGTCGAAGCGCCCCTTCTCGAGCGCGCTCTTTACGCGGGAGAAGAGCTTGTCCTCGTCGACGTCGATGCGCCGGAAATAGAGCAGCCGCTCGATGATGATGGAGAGTCCGACGAAGGCGAGGGACATTATGATCCACAGGACCGGGCCGCCCTTGGCGAAGAATTCGAGCATCTGACACTCCTTCGTACGGCGTTCCGAAAGCGCCGTGTCTACTATAGCGCCCCGGGAGCGCCGCCGCCATACGCGGAGCCGCCGAGCTGGCCGCAGGCCGCCATGATCGAGCGTCCCTTGGTGGCCCGCCGGCGCACCGGCACGCCCTCGGCCTCGAGCGCGGAGACGAAGGCCTCGACCTCCGCGTCGCTCGGCGCGCGTCCGATAGGGGCGCGTCCGGGATTGTAGGGAATCACGTTGACGAGCGCTCGGCCGAGCCGCGCGGCTATTCCGGCCACGCGCGCGGCGTCGCCGGGTCGGTCGTTCAGCCCCGGAATCAGGCAGTAGTTGACGCCGAGCACGAAGGAGGCGCGCTGCGGGTAGGCGGCCAGGGCAGCGACGAGCCCGTCCAGCGGATGCTCGCGGTTCACGCGCATGAGACGGGTCCGCATCTGATCGTCGGGGGCGTTGAGGCTGACGGAAAGTCCGAGCCGCTTGAGGCCGAGTCCGCGGAGCCGCCCTATCTCCGCGGGAAGGCCCGAGGTGCAGACCGTGATCCGCTCCTGCGAAAAGGCGGGGCCTCGGGAATCCAGCAGCACGCGGAGCGCGGCCGACAGCCCGTCGAAATTGTCGAGCGGCTCGCCCATGCCCATGAAGACCAGCTTGCGGACATTCCAGCCGAAAAGCAGGCGGGCGGCCAGGACCTGGGCGACCATCTCGCCCGCGCCCAGGTTCCGGACGAGTCCGCCGCGGCCGGTTTCGCAGAAGGCGCAGCCCATGCGGCAGCCCGCCTGGCTGGAGACGCAGAGCGTGGTCCGCTCCCGGCCGTCCGGCCCCGGGGGCATGGGGATGCGGACCATCTCGATCTCGGCGCCGTCGGCCATGGCCACCAGGGCCTTTTCGGTGGGGCCGAGCTCGCCGTCCTCGGAAATGAGCTTGCGCGGAACGGGAAGCCGGAGAAAGAAGGCCTCCCTCCAGGCGGCCGCCACCTTCGGCACGAGGCCCGCGCGCTCGGGTTCGAAGACGCCGCGCCTGAAGGCGTCCGTCCACACCTCGGCGGCGAGTCCCTGCGCCTTGAGGCCGCGGGCGCGGAGCTCGGCGCGGAAGGCGGCCAGGTCGAGGCCGAGGAGATCGGTCTGAGGACCTGACCGCGAAGAGCACAGGGATGGCGATGGATCGGCATTCACGCCGGCGAGTCTAGCGCGCGGCCGGCGCGTCGGACAAGCGGAACGGGGCGTCGCTCTCGTCGCGTGGCCGGGCTCCGCGCTCCGGGGACTTTCCCGGAGCCGATCCGGGCTTCCGCTGTCCGGAAGCCCGGGTCCGGCCCCGCGCTACTCGACCAGCTCCGTCGACGGGGAACCGAGCACCAGGCGGATATTGTCCACGTGGTACTCGCCAGCCTTCCACTCGTTCCAGTACGTGTCGTGGTATTCGAGGACGACCGTCCCCTTGTCGAGGTTCGGGAGCTCCTTGACGCGGAAGAGCGCCCAGCGCGTCGTGGCGGCCAGTTCCCCGCGCGTCCGGGCCGTGGCGTCGCCCATGGCGAACACGAGGGCGCCGACCGCGAGCTCCTCCGCGGCGGCGGGTTTCGACTCGAAGAGGTAGGGCGTCCGGAAGCGGGTTTCGGCGCTGTCGGCGACCTTTCCGGTCGGCTCGACCTCGGCCTCGCCCTTGCTGGCCGCGGACGCGGGCGTGACGACCTTCGCGGTGTAGAAGGGCACCGTGTAGAGGTCGCCCTGCCAGTCGAAGAGGCGGATGCCGGCGAGCACGACGCCTTCCGGGAAGTAGTCGGCATCCGGCGCGGCGGCTTCATCGGACCACTCCTCGGTCGCGGCGGCGACGGCCTCCCGTTCGGGTTCGGGCTCCGGTTCGGGCACCGAGGAGCAGGCTGCGAACAGGACGGCCGTCAGGGCCGTGAAGCCGACGAGGGACTTCGCGATTTTCATGGGAACCTCCCCTGGAAAGTCAGGAGGACATTCCCGTCGCGGGACGGCGGGAACGCGGCGACGCCGCTTCGGGTACCAGTCTAGACCCCTTCGGGAAGGGAGTCGAGGGAACCCGGCTCTCCCTTGCGCCGCCCGCCCTCGCCTTCCCGCGACCTCCTCGTTCCCCGCGCGCCGCCCGGGCGTCCGCCCCCTAGCGCTTCGACTCCGCGCGCTCGGCGTCGAAGTTCCGCTCGAAGCGGCGTTCTCTGTCCGGCAGGTCGAGGGCGAGCGTGCCCCCGGGGTTCATCACGTTGTTCGGATCGAAACGCTTTTTCAGCGCGCGGAAGGTGTCGACCGCCGCCTTGCCGACCTGCCCCTCGAGCCAGGGCGCGAAGGACTTGCCGATGCCGTGGTGGTGGCTCAGGGCCGCGCCCGAGCGCTGGATGGCGTCGAGGATGGACGCCTGGTAAGCCTTGTACTCCGCGAGCGAGCCGACTCGCGCGATGAAGATTGCGTAGAGGTTGCAACCCTGCGGATAGAAGTGCGAGGCGTGGATCATGCAGATGGCGTCGGGCCGCGCGTGCACGGCCTTCCGGAGCTCCGCGCGCACCGCCTCGAGGCGGCTCCAGGTGACGGCGCACTCGAGCGTGTCCGTCATGACGCCGAAATCCTGGAGGCTCTCGCGCAGGTAGGGATCGCGGAAGCGGCCGTGCTCCCAGGCCTTCTCGACGAAGCCCGTGGCGTAGAAGGCGCCGCGACGGAGCGCGATGCCGACGATCTTCCGCTTGACGAGCCGGGTGAAGGCGCGGTTGCCGTCGGCGCTGGCCACGAGCAGGCAGCGCTCGCCCCTGCGGTAGCCGAGCAACGCGAGGGCCCAGTCGACCGGCGTCCCCTCGACGCCGTAGAGCTTGAGCGCGATGTCCGTCTCCTCCGGGTCGGAGAGGCGGAAGACGCTCGGCATGCCGAACTCGCCGCGCATGACCTCGCGGGCGGCCGCCATGGCGCTCTCGAAATTCCGGAACACGAAGGCCATGCGACGGGTCGCCTTGGGGTCGAAGCGGCGGAGCTTGAGCGTCGCCGAGTAGAGGACGCCGTAGGCGCCTTCGCTGCCGATCATGAGCTGGTCCAGGTCCGGACCCGTCGCGCGCCGCGGGAAGGGCTCGGTGACGAGGTCGCAGGAGGGACAGACCCAGTCGAGCCCTGCCACCATGTCCTCGATCTTTCCGTAGTAGGTGGAATTCTGGCCCGCCCCGCGCGTGACCACCCAGCCGCCCACGCCCGAGTACTCGAAACTCTGGGGGAAGTGCCCGAGCGTGTAGCGCTCCTTCGCGCCGAGCAGCTCGGACGCGTTCTGCAGGAGCCGTTCCAGCTCGGGCCCCTGGAGCCCCGCCTCGACCGTGACGGTGCCGTCGGTCTCGTTCAGCTCGAGCACGCGCTTCAGGTGGACGCGCGTGTCGAGCGTCACCCCGCCCTTGAACGCCTCGGTGCCGCGCGTGACCGATGAGCCGCCGCAGTAAATGTACACGGGGATGCGCTTCGCGTCGCAGTAGTCGACGACGGCGCGCAGGTCCGCGCGCGAGCGCGGGTGGAGGACGAGGTCGGGCAGGTTCTCCACGATCCCGTCGCGGAGCCGCGTCAGGTCGCCCATGGTCTTGCCGTAGCTGACGGCGAGCCGCGAATAGACGTCGCTCCGCGCGTTCTCCGGACCGCCCACGAGCGATACGAGAGCTTCGACGTCGGTCGCGGCAAGTGCGCAAGGGTGACCGGTCTCGGGCACTTCCCCGAGGCCGAGCTTGCGCTTTTCGCGGAAGTCGTCGTCCGTCATGCGGAAGACGCGCTTCATCTCGGCGTAGAGGCGGCGGTTCGGATGCTTGTATTCGCGCGGGTGGCCCCACTTAAAAATGGAACGGAAGCTGCGCGGGGGCAGTTCGCCTTCGAACCAGTCGGGACGGAAGGATTTCATGAGGGGCTCCTTAAAGAAGAAGAGAACCACAGAGGCACGGAGGCACGGAGGGAAGAGGGAGAAGAAGAAGATGGAAAAAGATTAGGGGGAACGAGGAAGAACGATCGCGGAAAGACAGTAAGGAATGTCATGGGAGGGAGTCCGGGGGGAGGCAGGCGGTGGCGAGGAGATCGACGCCGAGGCCGGCGAAGTCCTCGACAACCGGGTCGCCGGGGACGAGGGGACCGGAGGCGATGACGGACGAAAGCGCGCGCGCGGCCTCCATGAGCTTGTCGAGGGGGATGGCCTCGCGCGTGCGCACGGGAAGGCGCGGCATGTCGCTCGATGTCGTGCGCACCGTGCCCGTAAGGACGCGCGCGGGCGAAAGGAGCTCGCGCCGCCCCCAGGCCTCGCCGCGCGGGCAGGCCGCCCCGGACACGGAAACCTCGCCGCCTGCACGGCGGACGGAAAGGCGGCACCCGCGCGGGCATTCCACGCAGGTGGCTTCCAGGAAATCGCGCGTCATGATCCGGCCTCCCCGCCCTCGGTGCGATCTTCGCGGTCTTCGCGGATGAGCTCGGCCGTGATGGCGGCGCCCGCGCCCGCGCGCGCGAGGGCTTCGGCGACGCGGACCCCGTCGAGCATGACGCGTTCCATCTCAGGCGGGCGGAGGGATTCGAAGCGCCGCTCGAGCACGGTCTCGCCGCCCGCGCGGACAACGAGACGCGCGCGGCCCGTCGTCGAGTTGGACCGGAACCAGAGCGGAAAGCGGCGCGCCGCGCGCGGGTCGAATTCCTGCGGGACGAGCGCGAGGAAGCCGGGGCCGGCCTTGATCGGCACGCGGCCGGGAAACGCGCCGCCGGGCTCGCCCGGCGAAGGGGAGCCTTCAGGCGCGGCGTCCGGAGCCTTTCCGGTGATTCGCGCCACCGCCTGAGCCGCGCCGCCTTCGGGATTCGCGACCTTCCGCGGGGCCGTACCGGGGGCGAGCGCGAAGTCCGCCGCCGCGAGCCCCGCGGCCTCCCCCGATTCCGAGACATAGTCCGCCAGGTCCATGACGGCGACGGCGTTGCCGCAGGCGTACACGCCCTCGATTTCCGTGGCCCAATCCTGGTCGACGCGGGGGCCGCGCGTGCGCCCGTCGAGCCCGCAGCCGAGGGTTTCGGCGAGCTCGTTTTCGGGAATGAGGCCGACCGAGAGGACGAGGCAGTCGCACGCCACGTTCCGTTCGGTGCCGGGAATCGGGCGCCCCTGGGCGTCGACTTCAGCGACGTCCACCGATTCGACGCGGCCCTTGCCGCGGACTGCGGTGACCGTGCGCGAGAGGTGGAGCGGGATGCCGAAATCGTCGAGGCACTGGCGCACGTTGCGGCGGAGGCCCGAGGGTTCGGCCTTGATTTCGTAGACGCCTTCCACATCGACGCCTTCGAGGGTCAGGCGGCGGGCCATGATGAGGCCGATGTCGCCGGAGCCGAGGATGACGGCGCGGCGGCCGGGAAGCAGGCCTTTGACGTTGACGAGGTACTGCGCGAGCCCCGCGGTGAAGATGCCGGCGGGGCGGTCGCCGTGGATGAAGACCTGGCGGTCGGAGCGCTCGCGGCAGCCCGTGGCCAGCACGAGGGCGCGCGCGGCGACGCGGCGGACGCCTTCGGTTTTGGAGCTGGTGGCGAGCTCGAAGCCGCCTGAGGCGGGATGGCTGATTTCGAGGACGAAGGCGCCCGTCCGCGCGGCGGCGCCCGAGGTGGCGAAGGCGGCGGCCGCGCGGTACGCGTATTCGGGGCCCGCGAGCTGCTCGCGGAATTTGACGAGCCCGAAGCCGTCGTGGACGCATTGGCGCAGGACCCCGCCGAGGGCTTCGTCGCGCTCGAGGAGGAGGGTGGAGGCGCCGGCCTTCGCGGAGGCGGCGGCGGCCGCGAGGCCCGCGGGCCCGCCGCCGAGCACGACGACGTCGAAGGCTTCGTCGCGGATCATGAGGGATCTCCTGCGGCGTCGGAGCCGGGGGCGCTCGCGGTGGCGATGGGGGCGGCGGCGGCGCCCGGGGCGGCAGCGCGTGCTGCCGCGGCGGGATCCGGCCACCCTTCCTTGGTGCGGCCGACCACGACGGCCGAGCCGGGGCCCTTGCGGGTGACCTCGGCCGCGTCGACGCCGAGCTTCTCCGCGAGCAGCTCCATGGCGCGCGGGGTGCAGAAACCGCCGTGGCAGCGGCCGGCGCCGACGCGCGTGCGGCGCTTCAGGGCGTCGAGGCTGGTGGCGGGAACGGGAGAGGCGAGCGCGTCGCGGACCTCGCCCTCGGAGACGGCCTCGCAGCGGCAGACCACGCGGCCGTAGTCCGGGTTACGCGCGACGAGGGCCGCGCGCGTCTCGAGGTCGAGGTGGCGGAGCTCGGGGGGCGCCTTGCGCACGGGGTCGAAGCGCGCGCGGGGTTTCGGGGCGGGTCTGCCCGAGTCGGCGAGGGCCTCGACCGCGAGGCGGGCGGCGAGGGCGCCGATGGCGGGAGCCGAGGCGAGTCCGGGCGACTGTATGCCCGCGACGTGCACCAGGTTCCGCACCGCCTCCGAGCGCTCCACGATGAAGTCCTCCTCCCAGGTGCAGGCGCGCGTGCCGGCGAAATAGGTGATGACCTGCGATAGGTTCAGGGCCTTGTTGGCGCGGAAGTGGCGCTCGAGGGCGCGCAGCTCCGAGGGCTCGGTGGAGTAGTCCTCGCGGCCGGGCAGCTCGCGGGCGGTGGGCCCGACGATGACGTTGCCCTCGTTGGTGACGATGAGGCCGCCGCCCTTGGTGGTGCTTTTGAGCTGGTCGAGCGAGGGCATGGCGGTGACGTGGCGGATGAAGCGCCCGGCCTTGACGTCGAGCACGAGGTCGGTGCCGCGCCGCGGGTGCAGGCTGAAGAAGCGGTCGTTGGCGTAGCCGGCCACCAGGTCGGCCCAAGCGCCGGCGGCGTTGACCACGACGGCGGCGCGGAAATTCCCGCGCTTGGTGCGCACGCGCTCGACGCGGCCGTCGGCGGTGTCGAAACCCTCCACGGCGCATTCGAGCGCCAGCTCGACGCCGTTGGCGACCGCGTTCTCCATGATGGCCACGGTGGCGCGGTAGGGCGAGAGGACGCCGGCGCTCGGGAAGAAGAAGCCGCCGCGCTGCTCGTCGGCGGCGTAGGGCTCCTCGGCGCGCACCTTCGCGCGCGACCAGTACTCGTGGCCGTCGACATGGTTCTCGTTGGCGCGCGCGACAAGGAGCGGGTAGAGGGCGGCGGCCGCCTTGTTGGTGAAGAGGATGAGCGAGCCCGGCCGCGAGAAGTCGATGGCGAGCTCGCGCGCCCATTCGCCCCAGAGGCGGTTGCCCTCGACGTTGAGGCGGGCCTTGAGGGTGCCGGGCTTGGCGGCGAAGCCGTCGTGGATCATGCCGTCGTTGCGGCTCGAGGCGTGCACGGCGACGTCGTGCTCCTTCTCGAGGACGACGACCGAGATGTCGAAGCGGGCGAGTTCGCGCGCGATGGCCGCGCCGACCACGCCACCGCCGATGATCGCCACGTCGAAGGCGCGGCCCTCGAGGAGGCCGTCGCGGCGCGCGGGCAGGGATGGACGGTCCGGCGCGAGGCCGGGCACTTCGAGATCGTTGACGACACCCTTCCAGCCGCGGCGGGCGGCCAGCTTGCCGAGGGCGACCCGGTCGTCCCAGGTCGGCACGCTGCCCTCGAGCACGATGGAGGATGCGCGCTCGCGGAGGGCGAGCTCGCGCCAGCCCAGTCCGTCAAGCTCCCTCCGGAGCTTCGCGAGCCTCACGCCCCGCCTCCGGCGCCGACCGAGCCTGGCGCCGCGCCCGGGCTTCCCGGCGCGTCGGACGGCAACGCGGCGGTCGCGGCGAGCACGCGACGCAGGCCCGCCTCGCCGAACTCGAGGATGTCGAGCATGGCGCGGGCGGCCTTGTCCCCGTCACGCGTCGAAAGCGCGGCCACGAAGGCGCGGTGGAGGCGGAACACCCGGCCGACCACCGAGGGCAGGGCGTAGAACGAGGAAAGGATGCCCTCGTAGACGCGTCGGAAGGAGTTCATCAGGAGGGGATAGATCTCGTTCCCCGAGGCGAGCGCCACCTGGAGGTGGAACTCGTAGTCGGCGGCCACCACGGCTCCCGAATCGAGCGGGTCGAGCTCGCCTTCGCGTTCGACATGGGCGGCGAGCTCGGCGAGCTGTTCCGGATTGGCGCGGGTAGCCGCGAGGCGGGCGGTCTCGGTCTCGAAGAGGAGGCGCATCTCGAGGAGGCCCTCGAAGATTCCCTCCGAGAGCTTGCCGCCCGAGAACGCAAGCAGGGAAAGGAGGAGCTCGATCGAGCCTTCGCGGCGCCAGTCGTTGACGCGGACGCCCTTCCGGCTCTCGATCGACACGAGCCCGCGGGTTTCCAGGGCGCGCAGGCCCTCGTGGATGACGGGACGGGAGACGCCGAAGAGCTCGCCAAGCTCGCGCTCGCCGGGGAGCTTCTCGCCGGGCGCGAAGCGCCCCGAGAGGATCAGCGCCTCGAAGCGCTCGATGAACTCGTCCTTGAGCGAGCGCCCCCGCAAGGGGCCGCCCGCGATGTCGAAGCTTTTCACGCCGCACTCCACCCACCGCGGACCTGGCGCCGCTGTGGTATTACCAGAATACCACAATACACACGCTTGTCCAGAGTGAGGCGCTCTTTTCAAACATCTCGGGAAAGCACACGAATCGCATTGCATTTGCAATGCGTGTAGATTACACCTCGATCGTGAAACTGCGGCGGGATGGGTCATGGTTCCTGAAGACGATCTACCCGAATCGCCAACTGCATGAACGGTACGGAGATGTCCATCCATGAGCACCGACTACGAACCTGACTTCACCCCCCTCGACGACGAGGAAGGGGAACTCGCCGAAATCGACTTCAGCACCGTCGTCCCCTACCCCGACGAAGCGCGCGAGGCCATGCTGGCGCCGTTCAGGGCCGATCCGAAGCGCAACGTGACCTTGCGCCTCTCGGAGTCGCTCATCGAGGCGCTCAGGAAGCGCGCCGACGCCGAGGGTTTGCCCTACCAGACCCTGGCCATGCTCGTGCTGCGCAAGTACGTGTCGAGCGCCTACCTGGACAGGGAGGCCGTGCGAGAGGTGGCGAAGACCTTCTACGCGGCGGGAAAGGAAACCTGAGCGCGGACCCGGGGTCGCCTCAGGCTTCCGGATGGTCCGTCGCCCGCTCGTCCATGCGGCGCAGGCGGCGCGAGAGCTCGCGGGCCAGGTTCATGACGACCAGGGCGAAAGCGGGCAGATCCTCGTGGTAGAGGGCGCGGAAGGCGCGGTTGGAGACGCTGGCCGTCTCGACCGGCTCGAGGGCCGTGATGGTGGCGGCGATGGGCATGACCTCGATCAGCTCCATCTCGCCGAAGGCGTCGCCTTCGCCGAAATCGATCAGGGTTTCGCCGCCGCGCGACACGCGCACGCGGCCGGAGAGGATGAAAAATACCCGGTCATTGGCGTCGCCTTCGCGCAGGATGGCCTCGCCCGCCTTCCACGAGGCGCGCTCGAGCCGCGGGATGACCCTGGCTAGCTGCTCGTCGTTCAGTCCCCCGAACAGCGAATACTTCTGAAGGCGTTCCACATTGACCATGAGCGCTCGTCCCCTTCCCGATACCACTATAGCGCAGGCGGCGCCGCGGTGGAAACCCGCGGCGCCGCCGGGCGCGTGCAAGGGAAGCAGCCGGACAGGCGCGTCCGGGGCTCGGCGCTCAGAAGCCGAGCGCTTCCTCGACTATCACGACGGTCACGCGGTCGGGTGTCGTCTCGCGGTTCCAGGTGAGGATCTTGGACGGGAAGGTCGTAAAGCCCTCCGGAAGGCCGTAGGCCTCGCGCGCCCGCCCGCTTTCGAGGGGAACCACATGCCGTTCGAGCCGTTCCATGGCGCTGTCCAGATCCTTGACCAGCTTCTGCGAACCGACCACCAGCACCACCTTCCCGGCGCCGTAGACCTGGGCGGGCAGCTGGGAACCGGTGAGGCTCGCGATGACGAGCGAGCCGCCTTCCGTGAGCGCGTGGACCGAACCGAGCGACCAGTCGGGCGCGGAGCCGCGCGCGCGCATCTCCTTGGCGTGGCGGGCCGGGTCCATCGCCTTGAAACGCTCGCGCACCGAGTCGTAGTCCGTGCCGTTCAAGGCCGCGGCGAGTCCGGTCTCATCCAGGGTGACGCTGGTCATGGTGAAGACCTCGGCGCCCTTCGGGATCATGCCCAGCACGGCCTCGCGGGCGGCGGCCCGGTCCTTGGCCACCACGGCGCGGAAGCCGTTGGCTTCGAGGGCGGCTGCGGCCTTGTCGATCGAGGCGCGGGAAGCGGGTTCGGCATATGCGTTCATGGAAGGAACTCCTGGAAGGTGATGCGCGGCCACGCGGACCGCAAATCGAAAGGTACGAAGCCGTGGCATATTAGTAAAGTATTTCTGTCAGGTTTGCGGCTCGCGCCTTCCGGCCGAAACGAGGGAGCGGCGCTTTCGCGGAAGCCTGAACGACGGGGAAAAAACGCGAAAGGCGCCCCCGCCGGGACGCCTTTCGCGTTTTTTTTCATGCCCCCTTTTGGGATGGGCACTTTTAAATGGTTCCTTGATGATCTTTAAATCGGCTTGAGCGGCCTTGCCGGGGATCGGCAACCACTCCGTCCCCCGACGGTGACAGGATATCCCCCTCTGAGGGCTTTCGCAATACGAAGCGGAGTCGCATGACGTAGACACTTGACCACAAGGGTCGGCCGAAAGGTGTAGACGGGAATCGCTTTCTCTCATACCTCCATTCGGCGGCATCCTCGGCGCGTCGGACCTCGCCGCTGACTCGCGGGAAAGTGCTATACTCGCCACCCGGAGGTCCGCCATGTTCCGACCCCGTCCCTTCGCCCTCGAACGCTTTTTCGCGAAGCACGAATTCAGCGCCCGACGCCTGCTCTGCAGTTCCGACTGCGAGTCGATGAGCGTACGCGAGCTGCTCGCGCTCGAACCCGGCTCGGAGGAGGCGCTGCTTTCGCTCAGGCTCGGCTACACCGAGACCCGCGGGGCCCCCGCGCTCCGCGAGGCCCTCGCGAAGGGCTACGAAGGAATCGGCGCCGACGGGATCTTCGTCCACGCGGGCGCGGAGGAAGCCCTGCTCAACCTCTTCGCGGCGACGCTCTCCGACGGAGACCGGGTGGTCGTGGCGGCGCCCTGCTATCAGAGCCTGTCCGAACTGCCGCGGGCGCTCGGCGCGACGGTGCTCGAATGGGCCTGGCGGATCGAAGGGGGGCGCTGGATACTCGACCCGGACGAACTTCCGGATCTGGCGCGCGGCGCGCGCATGATCGTGCTCAACCTGCCCCACAACCCCACGGGGGGCACGGTCCCGCCGGACGCCTTCGCGCGCGTCGTGGAGACCGCGCGGCGCGAAGGGGCCATCCTGCTCGTGGACGAGGTGTACCGCGGACTCGAGCTCCGCGGGACTCATCGCCTGCCGGCCGTCTGCGAGGCCTACGAGAAAGGCGTGTCGCTCGGCGTGCTCTCGAAGAACGCGGGGCTCGCGGGACTCAGGATAGGCTGGCTCGCGAGCCGCGACCGCGAGCTCCTGGACGCGGTCGCCGCATTCAAGGATTACAACTCGATCTGCAGCTCCGGCCCGAGCGAGGCGCTGGCGCTCGTCGCGATACGCCGCTACGGCGCGCTCCAGGACCGCGCGCGCGCCCTCTGCGAGCGCAACCTGGACGCCTTCGAAGCCTTCGCCGCGCGGCACCCTGATTTCGTCGAGTGGACGCCTCCGGCGGGCGGATCCATCGCCTTCCCGCGGCTCGCGTCGGCGGCCCGTTCGCGCTACGGCGACGCGGGCGCCCTCGCGGAGCTTCTCGTTTCGGAGACCGGCATCCTGCTGCTGCCTGGCGCGCTCTACGAAGCCGACGCCTCGCGCTTCCGGCTCGGCTTCGGCCGCGCGGACTTCGCCGAGGGCGTCGAGGAGCTTGAGGGATGGCTCGGGGCGATCATACCGGCGCGAGGGGGCGCGAGGTAAATATGGGCACGCACACCGATTACGCGCTCGCGGCGATAGCGCTCGGCCTTGCCATCTACGAGATCGTCGGCTGGATCGCGAAAAAACCTCGACGTCAGGACTACGCGCTCGCCTCGCTGTTCCTGAGCAGCGCCGCCTACGCCTTCGCCTGCGCGCGCCAGTACGCCGCTCCCGACGCGACGGCCACCATTCCCTGGCTCAGGATGCAGATCGGATCGCTCTTCCTCTCCGGCATTGCCTTCGCGCAGCTCTTCGCTGCAACAACGGGACTGATCCCGTCGCGGCGCCGAGTCTTGATCTCGGTCCTTTTCGGCCTCTTCGCGCTCTCGCAATTCCTGGACCTCGGAACCCTGACCTGGCGCGCCGAAGACGTCCCGGCGCTCGTCGCGAAACGGCTCTTCTCGGAACCTTTTACCTTTTTTGAAGCGGCAACGGGGCCGCTTACCGACATACAGACCCCCGTCGGCGGCCTGTATTTCCTCTATCTCATCGGCGTCGCCTACCGCTTCCGCCGCGGAGATCCCGCGCGGGGCCGACTGTTGATCCTGGTGCCGCTCACCGTCTCCATCGCCTGGCTCGTGGATCTCGGCGTCAGCTACCGCGTGCTCAATACCGGCTACGCCATGGAGTACGCCTTCATCGTCGCCGCCGTGTACGCCGCGATCGACCGGGCCGGGCGCGCGCGTCATGCCGAACTGGAGTTGCGCGAGGCGCTCGAGGAAAAGAAAACCCTACTCCGCGAGCTTTACCACCGCACCAAGAACAACCTGCAAGTGGTGTCGTCGATGCTGGCCCTGCACGGGAGCGAGCTCGAAAGCCGGCGTGACCTCGAGATTTTCCGCGACGTGGGGAACAAGATCACGTCGATGGCCATGGTCCACCAGAAGCTGTACGAATCGAAGCGGCTTTCACACATCGAAGTCGGACCTTTCCTGCGGGACCTCGCGGGCCTTATGCTCGAGGGGCACGGCGCGACTGAGCACATCGCGCTCGAGGTGGAAGCGGCGCCGATAGAATTGCCGATCGAGGTCGCCTTGCCACTCGCCCTCGCGACGAGCGAGCTCCTGTCGAACAGCCTCAAGCACGCCTTCCCGGAAGGGCGAGCGGGTCGCATCTCCATCGAATTCGGCAAGCTCGGGACCGGGTGCCGCCTCAGGGTTGCCGATGACGGCGTCGGCCTTCCGTTCGGATTCTCGATCGAAGAATGCGGACACATGGGTACAAAGACCCTGGAGAGCATCGCGAAGCACCAGCTGCGGGGAGACTTGCGGCTCGAGCCGGGGCCGGGCGCCAAATGGGTCCTCGAATTCGACTGCGCGGCAGCCGGCGCGGCCCCAGC
>JAFGNN010000055.1 GCA_016926955.1 Spirochaetales bacterium
CGGCGCCGCGACCTGGCCGCCGGCGTAGCCCGACTCGACGTCGACCACGCCCGCCAGTTCCTCGTAGACCGCTTCGAGGCACCAGAAGCAGCCGCCGCCTAAGACGAGTTCCTTGAAGGCAGAAGGGTCGGACACGGTGTACTCCTTTCCGAGGGGAGCCGGGTTCAGGAGGGCGTTGCGGGCGGCGAGGCGCTCCGCGTCGTCCGCCTGAGCGCTCTCCGCGACGGCGGATCCGGGCGCGCAGGCCATGAGCACGGGGACGGCGAGGATGGCCGCAAGGACGGTTCGCAATCGCGATCGCCGAAACTCGCTTCCCGCCGGCGCCGCTCCCTGGCTTTTTATGAGCGAAATCATAAACTAAAGATAGCTACGCGCGCGCCTTCCGGCAAACGCCTGGCGGTGTCACGAAGCTTCCGGGTGGCGCTGCGAACGCAGGTGTCACGAAGCTTCCGGGTGGTGTAGGGGCCCTGGTGTCACGAAGCTTCCGGGTTGGCGGAAGCGGCCGCACGATTTTTCCCGCGCCTCGTTGACAGCTTTTCGCTCCCGGCGTACTATTGTACTAGATGAATAGATCAATCGTCGATCAGACGATGGAGTTCCGGCTCGACACCGCGAGCGGCTTGCCGGTCTACCGCCAGATCATCCAGCAGATCGAGCACGCCATACTCTCCGGGCGGCTCGCGCCGGGCGACCGCCTGCCGACGATCCGCGCGCTCTCGGTCGAGCTCAAGGTGAATCCCAACACCATCCAGAAGGCCTACGCCGAGCTCGAGCTGCGGGGCATCGTGTCGACCCAGGTAGGGTCGGGCACCTTCGTCGCGGACGCGCCGATCGACTCGGCGGAGGATGAGCTCTTGAGCAGGATCGAGGAGCGCGTGGGGCGCTTCGTCAAGGATATGGAAGAACTCGGGATCGGGCGCGAGCGCATGGTCGACCTGGTCCGCGACTTCAGGGAGGATCGATGACGTTTTTCCGGAAGCTGCTGGGCGGCGGCCGCGAGTCCGCGGGCCGCGGCCCCCTCATCAAGAACGCCGGGCGCCGCCCGAGCACGCGCGACTTCGAGCTCGGCGCGGTGGGATTGGCCCTCGCCGCCCTGCTGGTCGCATTCTCCGTCGCCGCCCGACTCCTTTCCGGGACGCATCCTTCTCCCCTGGCCTTCGGCGCCCTGCTGGGCGCGCCGATCCTGGCGGCCGCGACGATGACGCTCTTCCCGCGCTGGAGCGCGGCGGTCAAATTCGTCCTCCTCGCCCTCGTGGCGAGCGCTGCTTGGGCGTCCCTCGGCGCGGCCGGCGCGGACGCGGGCCTGGCGCTGGCATTCGCCGCGGTCGGCGCCTTCGTGGCGCCCTCGGTGCAGCGCCTGGCCGAATGGGAACGGGGCATCGTGCTGCGTTTCGGCAAGTTCCGGCGCGTCCGGGGGCCGGGGCTTTTCGTCCTCTTCCCCGTGGCCGACAAGCTGGCCGAGACGGTGGACCTGCGCATCCGCGTGACGGACTTCTCCGCCGAGACGACGCTAACGCGCGACTCGGTGACCGTCACGGTGGACGCGCTCTGCTTCTGGCTGGTGTGGGACGCGGAAAAGGCGGTGCTCGAGGTCGAGGACTACGAGGAGGCGGTGATCCTCTCGGCCAAGACCGCCCTGCGCGCCGCGGTGAGCAAGCACGACCTCTCGGTCTTCCTCGAGTCGGGCGAGACCATCGAGGAGCGGATCCGCGCCGAGGTGGACCGCAAGACCACGGACTGGGGCGTGACGGTGCAGCACATCGAGATCACCGACATCCAGATTCCCGAACAGCTGCAGGATTCCCTGAGCCGCCTCGCGCAGGCGGAGCGCGAGAAGAAGGGACGCATCCTGCTCGCGGAGGCGGAGATCGAGATAGCCAAGCGCTACGAGGAAGCCGCGCGCGTCTACGCGGCCAACCCGACGGCGCTGAAGCTCAAGAGCCTCTCCATCCTCAACGAGGGCCTCAAGGCGGGCAACTCGATGATGCTGGTCCCCGACTCCATCACCGAGGAACTCAAATCGAACGACATTTTCGGCCTCCAGGCGCTCAACGAGCTCCGGAGGGACGAACAGGCATCCGCTGGCAAGGGAACGAAGAAAGCCGCCCCGGACGGGCGCGGCAAGGCAAGGAGCTGAACATGGCGATCCTCAAGCTATCGAAGATCCGCAGGATCTACCGCAAGGGCGACAACGAGGTGGTGGCGCTCTCCGGCCTCGACCTCGAGGTCGAGAAGGGCGAATTCACCGCGGTGGTGGGCCCCTCGGGCTCGGGCAAGACGACCTTGCTCAACATCATCGGCTGCCTCGACTCTCCCACCTCGGGCGAGGTGGTCTACGACGGCACGCCGCTCAAGGCGCTCGGCGAGAAGGCGCTGGCGGACTACCGGAAACGCCACGTCAGCTTCGTGTTCCAGTCGTACAACCTGATTCCCGTGCTGACCGTGCGCGAGAACGTCGAACTGCCGCTGGTCATCGAGAAGCGCCTCAAACCCGCCGAGATCAAGGCGCGGGCGCTCGAGGTGATCGCGGAAGTAGGGCTCGCCGACAAGGCCGACCGCTTCCCGCGCGAGCTTTCCGGCGGCCAGGAGCAGCGCGTGGCCATCGCGCGGGCCTTGGTCAAGGAACCCTACGTGATCCTGGCGGACGAACCGACGGCCAACCTCGACTCGCACACCGCCGAGGAGATCGTGGAGCTCATGCGCAAGGTCAACGCGGAGCGCAAGACCACCTTCATCTTCTCGACGCACGACAAGCTGGTCATGCAGCACGCGCGCCGCGTGGTGACCATACGCGACGGCGAGCTCGTCTCGGACGAGCGCAAGGAGTAGGCGATGGGCACCCTCTGGAAGATCGCGTTCCGCAACGTGCTCAGGCACAAGCGGCGCACGGCGATCACGGGCGTGGTCCTCATGTTCGGGATCGGCGTCTACATCATGTTCGGCTCGATGCTCGCCGGCATGGACCGCATGAGCATCGACTCGATGGTCGACTACTCGACGGCCTCGGCGAAGGTCACGAGCCCAGGCTACCTCGAGACCATGTCCGGCACGCCGCTCGACTTCGGGCTCGAGAATCCGGCCGCCATCGAGCGGGCGGCGCTGGCCGCGGGCGCGAGCGGCACCACGCGGCGCACAGCCTTCGTGGGGCAGCTCTCCAACTACGTCGACGCCCTGCCGGTCATGGCTTTCGCCGTCGATCCGGCGACGGACGGGACGGTGTTCGCGCTGGAGCGCGCGGTCGACGCGGGCGAATGGTTCCCGGGCCGCGAGGCGAACGAGATCGTGCTGGGCAGGAAGCTGGCGGCCGAGCTCGGGCTTTCGGTCGGCGACTGGGTGGTGCTTTCCGGCCGCACCCGGCCCGGCGCCGAGAACGCCGACGAGTTCGTCGTGGTCGCCACCGTGGACGCCGCGGACCCGCAGGTATCGAACTCGGGCGCCTACGTGAGCTACGGGGCCGCCGAGGAATTCCTCGAGCTCGACGGGCTCGTCACCGAGCTCGACCTGGCCCTGCCGCGCGCGGCCACGCTCGACCGCGCGCTCGACGAGGCGGACGCGCTGGCCGCCGCCCTGCGCGCGGAGTTCCCGGAGCTCTCGACGCGCTCGGTCAAGGACCAGGCCGCCGACTACCTGGCCATGCGGAACATGAAGAGCAAGTTCAGCTACGTGATGATGCTCGTGGTGCTGCTGATCGGCGGCGTCGGCATCGTCAACACCATATTGATGGCGGTCTACGCCCGCGTGAAGGAGATCGGCGTGCTTCGCGCCTACGGCATGCTGGGCCGTGACGTGAAGTCGCTCTTCACCATCGAGGGCGTCATCGTCGGCGCCATCGGCTCGCTGGCCGGCGCCCTGTTCGGCCTCGCGCTCACCTGGTACATGGTGGAGTACGGGATACCGGTCGGCGTCTTCTTCGCGGACGGCGGCCTCGACATGGGCAACCTGCCCCTGACGGGCAGCATGTACGGCGAATGGAAGCCGCTCGACATCGTCGTCGGCTTCGTCTTCGGCGTGGTCGTCTCGTTCATCGCGGCGCGGATTCCCGCGCGGCGCGCGGCCCGGCTCGAAGTGACCGACGCCCTGCGCTTCGTGTAAGGGAGGATAAGGTGCGCATACTCGACATGGCCTTGCGGAACCTGGGGCGGAACCACCGGCGCACGGCGCTGGCGGCGAGCTCCGTGTTCTTTGCCATCATGCTGATACTCATCATGAACGGCCTCGTGAACGGCTTCATGGAATCGATGGTCCGCAACTACACCAAGAACGACTCGGGCCACGTGCATATCGCGACCGAGGGCTACCGCGCCCGCGAGCGCTTCATGCCCGTCGACGAGAACGTCCCGGACTCGACCGCGCTGGCCGCGGCCATCAAGGACCTGGACGGCCTCGAGGGCCGCGTGGAGATCGTGGCGGAGCGCATCCGCTTCGGCACCCTGCTCTCTTCCGGACCCGCCACCAAGGCCGCCTTCGGCATGGCCGGCGACCCGGAGCTCGAGACCGAGCTGGTCATGCTCGACCGGAGCATCGTCGAGGGCCGCTACCTCACGGGCTCGGGCGACGCGGTGCTCGGCGCCGGGCTCGCGGCGGACCTCGGCCTCACGGTGGGCGACACGCTGAAGGTGGTGACCCAGCGCGCGGACTACGGGATCGGCTTCAAGCGCTTCACCATCGCGGGCATCTTCAAGACCGGCGTCAACACGCTCGACGGCAACCTCTTCCAGATCGGCCTCGACGACGCGCGCGAGCTCCTGGCCATCGAGGGCGCGCAGCAGCTGCTCGTCATGCTCGACCGTTCGGACTTCGCGCCGGAGGCGGCGCGGATCATCGAGGCGGCCCTGCCCGGGCTCGGCTTTTCGGGCCTGACGGCGCGACCCTGGCAGCAGGATTCGTTCGGCGGCTTCATCACGCTCGTCTCGGGAGTGTACTGGTTCATGTACCTGATCTTCGCCGCGCTCGGCGCCTTCATCATCACCAACGTCATGATGATGGTCGTGCTCGAGCGGAAGCGCGAGATCGGCATCATGAAGTCGATGGGCATGCCGCGCCTCGAGCTGCTCGGCCTCTTCCTGCTCGAGGGCAGCCTCATCGGGCTCGCGGGCTCCTTCCTCGGCTCGGCCGTCGGCACCCTGCTCAACTGGGTCTTCTCGAAGATCGGCTTCGACATGACCGACGCGCTGGCCGGCTTCTCGTGGCCGCTCGACAACATCATCTACCCGCGGGTCGACCTGCTGCAGGCCCTGCTTTTCGTGGGCCTCGGCACGCTCGTCGCCGCGGCCATGTCGTACCTGCCCTCGCGGAGCGCCTCGCGCATGGATCCCGTCGAGGCCATCCGCTCGGTGTAGTCGACGATACCGAGAAACCACGGAGGCACGGAGACACGGAGGGAGGAGGGAGAAAACGGTCAAGAGCTTCCGATCACTCTTGAGCGAGAATTCCATCCTCCCTCTTTTCTCCCGATCTCCTTGCCTCCGTGGTTCTATTCTTCAAGGAGTTCATATGAAGCGTATCATTTTTACGGTGTTGGCGGCGGTGGCGGGGTTCGCGGCGTTCGCGCAAGCGGCGCCGACCGCGGCGGAAATATTGGCGAAGGTGGACGAGAACGAGAATTTCTCGTCCATCGAGTACGAGGGCCGCATGGAGCTCACGCTCGGCGGCAAGACCCGCGTCAAGACGATGAAGGCCGTGGCCGTCGGCGCGGACAAGGCGTACATCGAGTTCACCAACCCCGAGGACCGGGGCGTGCGCTACCTCAAGCTCGGCGACGAGCTCTGGATGTACTTCCCGAAGGAGGACGATACGGTCAAGATCTCCGGCCACCTGCTCCGCGAGGGCATGATGGGCTCGGACGTGTCGTACGAGGAAGCGCTCGAATCCGACAGCCTCGCCGATATTTACGACGCGGTCGTCAAGGGCCGCGAGGACTACGAGGGCAGGCCCGTCTGGGTGCTCGAACTCACGGCGAAGAAGAGCTCGGCCAGCTACGCGCGGCAGATCCTCCGCGTCGACGCCGAGCGCTTCGTGACGCTCTCGGCGGACCTGTACGCCAAGAGCGGCAAGTTGCTGAAGGAATCGCGCACCCTCGAAGTCAGGCTCATCGGATTGCGCTGGTACCCGGTCAAGGTCGAGCTCTCCGACAAGCTCCGCAAGGATTCCCGCACGAGCTTCGAGCTCGTGTCCATCAAGCTGGACGTCGCCGTGGATCCGAAGCGCTTCACGCTCTCGGAGCTGGGGAAATGAAAGGCAACTCGGTCTCCGTCGCGGTTCTCGCGGCGGTCTTCGTCGTCGGCACCTTCCAGCTCGCTGCGCAATCCGGAGCGCCGGAGTTCGGCGGCGTTTTCTCCCGGAGCGACGCGGCCCTGTACGTTGCCGCCGGGGAAGTCGACTCAGGCGACTTCTCGTGGACTGCGGCAAGCGCGCTCGAGCTCGCTCTCCGCGCGGGGGGCGATAGCGCGCGGGCCGAGGCCGCGTTCACGGCGACCGTGCTGAACGGCTCGGCGGCGGAGGCGATGATCGCGCTCGCGACCTCGATGTCGCTGCCGTCGGGTTCTCCTTTCGCCTCAGGCGGGGCGCTCGTCGTCCCGCTCGCGTCCGATCCGGCCTCCGTCCTGCTCCTCGAGCTCCGCTCGCTCCAGCTCAGGCTCGACCTGGGCGAGGCGCGGCTCCGCGCGGGCAGGCAGGTGGTCAATTTCGGGCGGGGCCAAGCCTTCAGCCCGGCGGACGTTTTCGCGCGGCGCGACCTTTCCGGGCTTTCCCCCGCGCGCGCGCCGGTGGACGCGCTCAGGCTTTCGGGCCCCTTCGGGCAGTTCGGCGGCTGGGACCTCGTGGCCGCGCCGCGCGCCGAAGCGGAGGACGGGACCTACGCGGCGCGCGCCTGGGCCTGGGCCTTCGGGGTGGATGGCGGCCTCATCGCGGGCCGCGACGGCGGACGCGGAGACTGGCTTGCCGCGGCGGACGTCCAGTTCGACCTCGGCGCCACCTTCCGCGGCGAGGTCCTGCTGCGGTATTCAGATTCGGGGGACGCGCGCGTTTCGGCCATGGCCGGCCTCGACTGGTCGCTCGGCGACTTGCTCATGGGGGCCGAGTACTACCGGAACGGCGACGGCGCGGCGGGCGCGGTGCCGCTTTCGGGGGCTCCGGGCGCGGCTTCGGAACACTACCTTTTCGCGACGCTCGGCTGGCAAGCGGGCGATTTCGCGTCACTCTCCGCCAGCGCGCTCGCCGAGCTCGACGAAGGGCTCTGGGCGCCAGCCCTGGCCCTCACGGTAGACGCGACGCAGAGCGCCGACCTGGTCGTCGCCCTGCGGGGCCTCGCCGATTCTGGCGGCGTCGTATCGGCTGCCCTCGCGGCGACGCTCGAGCTTTCGTTCTGATCCGGCGCTGAAGGGCGGATGGCGCCGGCCTTGCCGCCACCCGCCTCGCGCCGGGCCGGGAAAGCGCGCTCTTCCCACCGCTCAGAGTCCGGAGTCCGGGCTCCATAGTCCCGCGACGAACTCGTCCACGGCGCCTTCGGGGCGGAACTCCGCCGCGAAGACCTCGGCCACCCAGGTCGACGCCTCGGGCAGTATGGAAAGCGCCGCCTCGAATCCGGCGTCGAGGGCACGCCGCCGCGCGGCGAGCGCGGAAACGCCGAGCGCGCCCGCCGCGACGACGGCGAGGGCGGCGGCGGCGAGCGCTCGGGTGCCGGGCATACGGCGAATCCGTACCTCGCGCCGCCGCGACGCGTCCGCGGCCAGTTCGAGCGCCCCCGCTTCGGACGCGCGCGGCGTCCCTTCGCCCGCCAGGTTTCCGACGGCCGCCCGCAGCGCGGCGCCGAGCGCGGCGTCCCGTCCGTCCCCCAGAGCGATGCGTGTCCGTTTCATGCGTCCCCCCATTCCGCGAGCGCCTGTCCGCGGAGCTTCGCGCGGGCGCGCGCGAGCTTGCTCTTCACCGTGCCTTCGCGGAGGCCGAACGCGCGCGCCAGGTCGCCGAGCGAGGCGCCTTCCGCGTCGCGCAGGTAGACGAGCGAGCGCTCAGGTTCCGGCAAGCCCGCCAGCAGCGCCGCGACGCGCTCGCTCGCCTCGCGCCGCTCGAGCGCGGCCGCGGGATCCCCGCCGGAACCGGGCGGCACCCCGACGCCGGGGGCAGATGCGTCCCCGGCGAAGCGCGCCGCGCGCGCGGCCATGGCGCCGCGCCTGGCGGCCTTCCGGAGCTCGTCGAGGGCCGCCCGCCGCGCCACCGCGGCCATGAAGGTGGCGACGGCGGAGTCGCCCCGGAAGCGAGCGAGCGCGCCCACGAGGCGGACGCAGGCTTCCTGGACGGCGTCGTCCACCAGGAGCGGATCCCGGCGGGCGGCCGCCCCGAGCGCGACGAAGGCCGCGCGGCGGAGCAGGCCTTCGTGCCGCCCGACGAGGCACGCGAACGCCCGGGCGTCGCGCCCCTCCGCCCAGGCGGCCGCGAGCGCGGCGTCGTCGGCTGCCGGATCCGCCGCTTCTTCGCGCACTACTGGATGAGCCTCAGCACACCGGCGAGCACCCTGAGCTTTTCCGCATCGCCCGCGCGCTCGGCGAGCTCGCGTAGGTCGCCCGCCTTCGAGATGGCCGCCATGCCCCGCGCCAGGCGGTTCAGGACGCCCCAGCGCTCGGTCCCGAGCAGGGCGCGGATGGCCAGGCCCCGCTCGATCTGTACCATGCGGATGCGGTACTCGGCCTCGAGGCTGGCGCGCACGGTCTTCTCGACCGCGGCCCGGTCCGGCTCGTCCTCGAGAAGGAGCCGCGCCAGGCGGGCCTGCAGTTCCCGGATTTCCGCGCGCGCGCGCTCGAGCTCCCTGGCGCCCTTGCCCGAAAGCTCCGCGATACGCGCGGCCTCCTCGTCGGTGAGCGCGAGCAGGCGGAAATCGCGGCGCGCCTCGGCGATGCCGTAGCCCGGGTCCCGGTACTGCGCCGGCACGGCGGCGGGTCCCGGCCCCTGGGCCGCGAGCAGGGCCGGCGCCGCGAGCAACACGGCGGCGACCATCATTCCCTTCATATTCTTTCCGTTCACATTCATGCCGTTCATCCTCCGCCCATTGGTCGCCGCGGACGCGCCCCGGGTTCCCTCAAAAAGCGCATATCCCCCACGCATTGTAGCGCGACGGCGGCGCGTCTGGAAATTCACGGGCCACCTGTGCCATAATCGCCCGAAGCGCGCCCCGCCCGGGGCGCTGTCCCGCATCCGGAGGAAGCGCCGTGTTCAAGCCCGTGGATCCCAAAGTGAACTTCCCGCAGATGGAAGAGGCCCTCGTCGAATTCTGGGAGCGCGAGCGCATCTTCAAGCGGAGCATCGAGCAGCGCGAGGGCAAGGACGAGTTCGTCTTCTACGACGGCCCTCCCTTCGCCACGGGCCTGCCCCACTTCGGCCACTTCGTCCCCGGCACCATCAAGGACATCGTCCCGCGCTACAAGGCCATGAAGGGCTACAAGGTCGAACGCCGCTTCGGCTGGGACTGCCACGGCCTCCCGGTCGAGTACGAGATGGAGAAGGAGCTCGGCATCTCCGGCAAGCGCCAGATCGAGGACTTCGGCGTCGCGAAGTTCAACGAGTCCTGCCGCTCCATCGTACTCCGCTACACCAAGGAGTGGCGGCGCATCATGACCCGCGCCGGCCGCTGGGTCGATTTCGACAACGACTACAAGACCATGGACCCCGACTACATGGAGTCCATCTGGTGGGTGGTCAAGGCGCTGTGGGACAAGGGCCTCGTGTACGAGGGCCACTACATCCTGCCCTACTGCCCGCGCTGCTCGACCGTGCTCTCGAACCACGAGCTCCAGCTCGGCGGCTACCGCGACGTCCACGACCCCGCCATCACCGTGCGCTTCAAGGTGAAGGCCGCCCCCCCGAAATTCCCGCTCGCGGACCTGGCCGACGGGCACACCTACGTGCTGGCCTGGACCACCACGCCCTGGACCCTGCCCTCCAATCTCGGCCTGACCGTCGGACCCGACATCGACTACGTCCTGGTCAAGGACGGGACCGAGCGCTACCTCCTCGCGGAGTCGCGGCTCGGCGCGTACTACAAGGAAACCGACACGCTCGACTTCGCCTGGAAGGGCAAGGGCTCCGAGCTTTCGATGCTCGAGTACGAACCCCTCTTCGACTTCTTCGCCGACGCGCGCGAACAGGGCGCCTTCCGCGTCCGGACCGGCGACTTCGTCACCACCGAGGACGGCACCGGCGTCGTGCACACCGCGCCCGGCTTCGGCGAGGACGACTACCGCGCGCTCAAGGACACGGGCATCCCCGTCATCGCGCCGCTCGACGGCGAGTGCCAGTTCACCGACGAGGTGCCCGACTGGAAGGGCTTGTTCGTCAAGGACGCCGACAAGCCGATCATGGAAAAGCTCAAGGTCGAGGGCAAGCTCGTCAGGCGCGAGCAGATCCTCCACGCCTACCCGCACTGCTGGCGCTGCGGCAGCCCCCTCATCTACCGCGCCATCTCGAGCTGGTTCGTCAAGATCGACCCCGTGAAACCCATGATGCTGGACGCGAACTCGCGCGTGCGCTGGACGCCCGAGCACATCCGCGACGGCCGCTTCGGCAAGTGGCTCGAGAACGCGCGCGACTGGGCCATCAGCCGCAACCGCTACTGGGGCAATCCGCTGCCCATCTGGAAGTGCGACTCCTGCGCCGAGACCGTGTGCGTCGGCAGCCGCGACGAGCTCGAGAAGCGCTCCGGCACCCGCCCCGACGACCTCCACAAGCACTTCGTCGACGAGATCACCTGGAAATGCTCCTGCGGCGGGACCATGAAGCGCATTCCCGAGGTGCTGGACTGCTGGTTCGAGTCCGGGTCCATGCCCTACGCCCAGGTGCACTACCCCTTCGAGAACAAGAAGCACTTCGAGGAGCACTTCCCCTCCGACTTCATCTGCGAAGGCCTCGACCAGACCCGCGGCTGGTTCTACACCCTGACCATCCTGGCGGCGGCCCTCTTCGACCGGCCGGCCTTCAAGGCCTGCGTGGTCAACGGCCTCGTGCTGGCCTCCGACGGCAAGAAGATGTCGAAGAGCCTCCGCAACTACACCGACCCCATGGTCGTCATGAACGAGTTCGGCGCCGACGCGCTCAGGCTCTTCCTCATGCGCTCCGCCGTGACGCGGGCCGACGACCTCTGCTACTCCGACGAGGGCGTGCGCGAGGTGCTCAAGGGCATCATCCTGCCCGTCTGGAACGCGTACAGCTTCTTCGTCACCTACGCCAACATCGACAGGGCCGAGCCCGGCGAGGCGCCGACCGACGCCGCGAACCCGCTCGACCGCTGGATACTCTCCACCTGCGAAGCCATGGTCCAGGCGACCGGCGCGGCGCTCGAAGCCTACGACATGCAGGCCGCCATCGAGCCCATCGTCGACTACATCGACGCGCTCAACAACTGGTACATCCGCCGCTCGCGGCGCCGTTTCTGGCGTTCGGAGAACGACGGCGACAAGGCCGAGGCCTACGCCACCCTCTACCGCGTGCTCCGCCGCCTGGCCGAGACCGCGGCGCCCATCATGCCCTTCGTCAGCGAGGAGATCTGGCGCAACCTGCGCCGCCCCGACGAGGCCGAATCCGTCCACCTCCGCGACTACCCCGAGTACGACGCGCGCTACCGCGACGAGGCGCTCGAAGCCAAGATGGCCATCGCGCGCAAGGCGGTCGCCATGGGCCGCGCGCTCCGCGCCCAGTACGAGCTGAAGGCGCGCCAACCACTCGCGCGCGCGATCCTGGTCACCCGGGATGCCAAGGAGCGCGCGGTGCTCCGCGAGATGGAAGAGCTGCTCCGCGACGAGCTCAACGTCAAGGAGCTGGCGTTCCGCGAGAACGAGGAGGACCTCGTCTCGTACTCCGCGAAGGCCAACTTCCGCACGCTCGGCAAGGAGCTCGGCAAGGACATGAAGGAGGCGGCCGCCCTCATCGAGAAGCTCGACCACCGCGCCGCCGCCACCCTGGTCGAAGGCGGTCGGCTCGAACTCACGGTGGCCGGCCGTCCCGTCGAGCTCGACCTTTCCAAGGTCGAGATCCGGCGGCAGGAAAAGGAAGGGCTCCACGTCCTCAACGAGGGCACGCTGACCGTCGGCCTCGACGTCGAGATAACGCAGGAGCTGCTCGACGAGGGCTACGCGCGCGACCTGGTGCGCGGCCTCCAGAACCTGCGCAAGGAAGCCGGCCTCGAGGTTTCAGACCGCGTTCGTATCGGCCTCTTCGGCCCCGCCGCGCTCAAGGCCGCCTGGGAGCGCTTCGCCGACTACGTCGCCGGCGAGACCCTGGCCGTCGCCGTGGAATGGAAGGAAGCAAGCGGCATGACGGAGATCGAAGCCGGCGAAATCGCCTGGCTCGCCGCCGTCGAAAAGGCCTGAGAAGCAGGAATCCAACGCCGAGACGCCGAGAACACCGAGACAAGAATGAAAAAGGGGAAGGGTCATGACGACCCTTCCTTTTTTCTTCGTCCCGATCTCGGCGTCTCGGCGTCTCGGCGTTTTCTTCTATTCTTTAACTCGTTCGGCCGCCATGGCGGCGGCAATTTTCTCTATAGTCTCCGCGCGAAGGCCCTCCGGGCCTTCGACGGCGCCGAAGCCCGCGAGGGGCTTCGTCGTCCATGACGCACCCGTCCGCGTCGCGGACGGGCCATCCCGTGGGCGCGCTTCCGTGCGCGCCTGCCTCGTCGGCGGGCGGCGATCCCACGGAACCTCTCCGCGGAGACCGACGCCACTCAGCGGCGCCTGGCCTCCATGGCGGCGGCAATTTTCTCTATGGTCTCCGCGGAGAGGTAGTGCTCGATGCGGCAGGCGTCGCGCTCGGCGGTCTCGGGGCTGACGCCCAGGAAGTCGCGGAGGAAGCGGGTGAGCAGCTCGTGGCGCCTGCGGATCTCGGCGGCGTGGTCGAGGCCCGCGGGGGTAAGGGCGACGTCGCCATAGGGCTCATGCACCACGAGGCCGCGGCGCTCGAGCTCATGCAGGGCCGTGTGCACCGAGGGCTTGGACACCGAGAGAACTCGCGCGATGTCGGTCACCCGCCCCTTCGCGCCCCGCTCCCGGATCGAGTCTATGGCCTCCAGGTACATCTCGAGGCTTTCGGATAGCCGCTCGTCCGCCACGTCGCAAACCTCCCGCGCGTCCTGCTCGACGCCCACTCTACACCGCGGGCTCCGGCGCGTGAAGCGGTCGCGCGGCCGCCTGAAGTGCTCGCCATGCCCTTGATGCGCGCGAAGAACGATTTGACAGGAAATATCATATAGGTAAACCTGAAATTCCTTGACAGCTTCCGAGGACCCCCCTACGCTACTTTCCATAGCAACCCCCAAAGTCCCCAAGGAGGTCCCATGTCTACGGTCATAGCACTGATCGCGTTGGGCATCTACGTGGTGTTCTACTTCACCTACGGCAAGAACATCCAGGTCAAGCTGCTCAAGAGCCGCGAGGCGCCCAAGGCGCCGAGCGAGCGGCTCTCCGACGGCGTCGACTACGTGCCGACTTCGAAGTACGTGCTCTTCGGTCACCACTTCGCCTCGATCGCCGGCGCGGGCCCCATCACGGGACCGGCCATCGCGGTCGCCTGGGGCTGGCTGCCGGGCCTCCTCTGGATCTGGTTCGGAAACATCTTCATCGGCGCCATCCACGACTACCTGTCGCTGGCCGCCTCGATCCGCTACGACGGGCGCTCGGTGCAGTTCGTGGCGCAGGACCTGATCGGCAAGAAGGCCGGAAAGACCTTCAGCTGGTTCATCCTCTTCCTCTGCGTCCTGGTCGTGGCCGCCTTCGGCGACATCGTCGCCGGGCAGTTCGCCACCGACGGCCGCGTCTTCTTCTCCTTCGTCTTCTTCTGCGTCGCGGCCGTCATCTCCGGCTACTTCATGTACAAGACGAAGCTCGGCCTCGGCTGGGGCTCGCTCCTCGGCCTCGCCCTCGTCATCCTGGCCTTCTGGGGCGGCGACATGCTGCCGCTCAAGATGTCGAAGGACATCTACTTCGCCATCATCTTCGTCTACATCATGCTCGCGTCCACCCTGCCGGTTAACCTGCTCCTGCAGCCGCGCGACTACCTCTCGTCCTTCTTCCTCTACTTCGGCCTGCTCGCGGGCGGCATCGCGGCCCTGATCAGCATGGCCCCGCTCGAGTCCGTGCCGATCTACACGAGCTTCAGCGCCAAGGTCATAGCCGGCGTGCCCTCGCCCTTCTGGCCCACCGTACCGCTCATCATCGCGTGCGGCGCGCTCTCGGGCTTCCACTCCCTGGTGGCCTCGGGCACGAGCTCGAAGCAGATCAAGACCGAAAGCGACGCGCTTTTCGTCGGCTACGGCGGCATGCTCGTCGAGGGTTTCCTCTCGACCCTCGTCATCATCTCGATCGCGGGATTCGGCATCGCGGCCTTCGGCTCCCCCGACAAGGTCATGGGCGCCGCGGCGCTCAACCGCTTCGTCCAGTCCTTCGCGGCCATGGTCAGCACGCAGATTCCCTTCCTCAGCATGAACTTCATGACGCTGTTCGCCGCGGTCTGGGTTTCCACCTTCGCGCTGACCACCCTCGACACCACGAACCGCCTCGGCCGCTACGTGGTCCAGGAGATGGCCCTGCCGCTCAAGGACTCCAAGCCCGGCCTCTACAAGGCATTCAGCAACAAGTGGATCGCCTCGTTCGTCATCGCCTTCCTCGGCATCGGCCTGGCCTGGACCGGCAACTACACGGTGCTCTGGCCCGCGTTCTCTGGCGCCAACCAGCTCCTGGCCTCCATCGTCATGCTCACCGTGGCGGCCTGGGTGACCAAGAAGCTCAACCCGAAGTACTCGGCCATGGTCATGATCCCCGCGGTGCTGCTCTGGATCACGGTGACCGCCGCCCTCATCTGGTACGAGGCCGCGGTCATCCCCACCTTCTTCCGCGACATGGCGCTCACCAAGAACGTGATCACCGGAACGGTTGTCGGCGCCATCACCGCCTTCATGCTGATCCTGAACTTCATCATGATCGCGAGCTTCCTCAAGAACTACAAAACCAAGGTCGCGGCCTGAGCCACGGCACGCCGCGACCGCCTTCCCGGCCGGTCGCGGCGACTCATGAAGGGGGCTTCCCGCGGGGAAGCCCCTTTCTCATCCAGGGACGGGGGAGGCTCGCTTGAAACCAGGTGGATTTTTCCGTTTCCTCGGCAGGTTCTGGTCGGTCGTGGCGCAGGTCCACAGGGAGAAGGCGACGGGCATGCTGGAGTTCGAGCTCCGCGAGCTCGAGAATGCCTTCGCGCTGCTCGTGCTCGGCGGCTTCGCGGGACTGCCCTCGCCACCCTCCCCGATCGCGATGGAGCTGCTTCCCTACCTCGAGCGGGAGCTGACCGTGATGATGTCCCGCAGCGATCTCGCGCAGGACCCCCTGGGCGTCCTCGCCGGCATGCTGGAAATCGACTGAGCGCTTATGGAAGGAAACAACGTGCGGAACATAGCATTCTTCCTCGGCAAGGGCGGGGTCGGCAAGACGACGCTCTCGGCGGCCTTCTCGCTCGAACTCGCGAAGCGCGGCAAACGCGTCCTCGTCGTCTCGCTCGATCCGGCCCACAACCTCGGCGACGCGCTCGGCATCCGGCTTGTCGACAGACCCGAGCCGGTCCTCGAACGGCTCTTCGCCATGGAGATCGACCTGACCGCCTGGGTCGAGCGCTACCTCGAGGAAAGCCGCTCGGAGCTCAAAGCCCTCTATGCCTACAACTCGAGCTTCAATCTCGATTCCTTCTTCGACATCATGCGCTACTCCCCGGGCACCGAGGAGTACGCGATGCTCTGGGCCATCGAAAACGTGTACTGCGAGCTCTCGGCCGGCTACGACGTCGTGGTGTTCGACACGCCGCCCACGGCGCTCTCGCTCCGCTTCCTGGCCCTGCCAACCATCTCGGGTCTCTGGGTGAATGAACTCACCAAGCTGCGCGAGCACATCCTCAAGAAAAGGCAGGTGATATCCCGGCTCAACCCCGAATCGCCGGTGGCCGCGAGCTGCGTCGACAAGGACGACGACCGCGTCCACGGCAAGCTCTCGCTCATCTCGAAGCGGCTCGGCGTCCTGCACCGGCTATTTTCGGAGGAAAGCTTCATCTCCGTCATCGTCAACCCGGACGTCCTGTCCGTGTCGGAAGCCATGCGCATCAAGGACGAGCTCGACCGCATCGGCATCGGCCTCCACGCCGCCTGCCTCAACAAGCGCGGAGCCTCCACGGCCGCGTGGCGGATCGACGACGGCCTCAAGGCGCTTCCCCTTTTCGAACTCGATTACAAGCCCGAGGGCATACGCTCTCCGGACGATCTTTCGCGCGTCGACGTTTCCGCCCTCGCGGCGGAGTTCCTCGGCGTCGAATAAGGAATGGCACCCATGAACCCCCTTTTCGTAGGCGGCATCGCCGCGCTCGGCATCGCCGCCACAGTGCAGTATTTCCTCGGCGTCAAGAAGAACCGATGGATATCCTCCCGCATCTCATCCGCCGCCGAGAAGACCTTCGCTCCGAAGGACACGAACTACGTCAACATAGGCGGGGCCATCGGCCACAACTTCACCTACAAGCTCAAGGATCCGTGGACCGAAGCGAAAGGAGCGATAACTCTAAGCCCGCGGCAGTCCATGCTCTACCTGCCCTTCTCGCGCCTCATCGGCTTCGGCGACCGCTTCTTCGCCAATCTGTACACCAAGCGGAAGATGCTCGGCGAGATGCACCTGGTCGAGGCGGGCCATCTGAAACGCGCGAAAATCGACGGCATCGACGCCATGCAGCGTCGGAGCGTCGAGAGGGGCGGCAAGCGCTTTGTCATCCTCTGGAAGGGGAAGGATGACACGAAGGTCCTCGACGATGCCCTGGCCGAGCTGCCGGATCCGGCCGCCCTGCGGCACTTCTGCTGCTTCCCGGACAACCGCACGGTGTTCTTCTACCTGGTGCCGCGCAGGGGCGACCTGGACGAAACCCTGCCGGTGCTCGAGCGCCAGGCCCGCGCCTGCATCCGAGAAAAGGAGTCCTGAGATGGCCGACGAAGTCCGCGCCAGTATCGACGCGGCCCTGGCCTCGGTCATCGAGCCGCAGACCCTGGTCTCGGTGCTCGACCTGGGCTTCGTGGCGGGGGTGAGCTACTCGGAGACCGGGCGCCGCGTCATTCTCAGGCTCGCGGTGGAGGACCGGCGCTTCGCGTGCCCGGCCTGCAGCCTGGTCGACAGCCTTGCGGTCGAGGACATGGCGCGCCGCGTCCGCGAGGCGGTCGGCGCCGCCCTGCCCGGCTGGACCGTCGAGACGACCTGAAGGCGCTTCCCGTCCGGCCACGGAGGCCCGGGTACTCGGCCCGAATCAGAGGGCAAATCGTCCTTGTCTCTCCTTTTCCGCCCGGGGCGGTACACATTCGCCACCATCGGTGCTACCATGGGACGGCGGGAGGATACCGCGAGGCGTCCGCCCGAAATAAAACCGTACGGAGGACGCCGATGAAACGCTTTAGCGTGCCGGCCCTGACGCTGCTCGCCCTATTCCTGGCGCTCGGTTGCGCGTCGAAACCGCCCGCAACACCCGAGCCGGAGCCGGAACCCGCGATCGATATCGCCTCGCTCCGCGCCGAGACCGAGGCCCTGAAACAGGAAGCCTTCGAGCTCGGCCTCGGGGACACCGACGAGTACCGCGCCGCGAACGAGCTCTACGTGGCCGGCGTGAGCGCCCAGGACTCTGCCGACATCCCTGCCGCCGCGGCCAAGTACGAAGCCGCCCGGGACGCTTTCCGCGCCGCCATCGATTCAGGGCTCGCCCTGAAGGAGAAGTCGGCCAAGGCCAAGGCGCTGGCCGCCCGAGACGCGGCGGAGTCCGCCGGCGGCGACCTGGTCGCCCCCGACCGCATGGCCGCCGGAGCCGCCGCCTTCGCCGCCGCCGAGACGCTCTCGGCCGCCGGCAAGGCCGATGAGGCCGCCGCTTCCTACGAAGCCGCCCGCCTCGCCTGGTACAACGCCGAGACCAAGGCCAAGGCCCTGGCGGTCAAGGATCGCATCGACGAATACGACTGGTCTTCATACGACGCGGGCAACTACGGTCTCGCCGGCGAAAAGCTGGCGGCCGGCGACGCGCTCTTCCCCGGCGATCCGGACGGCTCCGTCGACGCCGTCGAGGAAGCGCTGCTCCGCTACAACCTGGTCCTCGACAAGGGCTTCGAGTACCAGGCGGGCGAACGTCGCGCGGTCTCCGAAAAGGAACGGCTGGCCGCCATGGACGTCAAGGCCGACGTGGCCGTGAAGGCCGGCTTCGACGACGCTCAGTCCGTCTACGACCGGGCGGTAGCCGCCTTCTCCGAGGGCGAATACGAGGAAGCCGCGAGGCTCTTCGAGGAATCCGAACGCCAGTTCAAGGCCGCCTGGGAGGAGGCCCTCGCCAAGCGCGAGGCCGCACTCGCCGCCATGGCCGATATGCAGGCCGCCCGCGAGGCCAGCGCCGAGTACGCCGCCGAAGCCGACGCGGCCGCCGGGAACTAAGGAGGCAACGACATGAGGAAACCAGCCATAGCCGTCGCCGTCCTTCTTCTGGCCGCGGCAGCGCTCTTCGCGCAGGATTTTTCCGACAACGAATACCTGGTCAAGGCCCGCGAGTATGAATCCCTGGCCCGCCAGTCGTTCGACGAGGGCGATTACGACGCCGCCGCGGACTACGCGGCCCAGTCCAAGGAATTCTCGAGGCTTTCCGACGAGTATGTCGCCCGCATGCTCGCCCGTTCGGAAGCCTCGACCCGCATGGGCGCGCTCGAGACCCGCATCGCCGAGGTGGAAGGCTTCGCCAACGCCGAGGACCTGTTCGCGAACCTCGACGCCGCGCGCGCCAGCCTCGATTCGGCGGCCGCGAGCTTCGAGGCTGAGGATTACGTCGACGCCGCGGATTTTGCGGAAAGCGGCCTCATCGCGCTGGAAGGCCTTACCGAGTCGGGCGTCATGCCCGCGAGCTACGTGGTGCGCCTGCTGCTGCCGACCCGCGAGTGCCTCTGGCGCATCGCGGCCTACCCGTGGGTTTACAACGACAAGTCAAAGTGGCCCCTGCTCTGGGAGGCCAACCGCGACACCTTCGAACAGCCGGACAATCCGCACCTGATCGAACCCGGCCAGGTGCTGGTCATCCCGAGCCTCGCGGGCGAACTCCGCTCGGGCGCATGGGATCCCGAGGGCGAATACCCGGCCTTCGGCGAGTAGGACGACGGCTTCCGCCCGGACGGGCGGAAGCATAAAAAAAGGGAAGGCCACGCGGCCTTCCCTTTTTTTGTCGCCACACGAGGGCTCCGCGGGCGGCGAAGCGCGCCGGGTCAGTAAAGTTCCGGTCCCCGGTCGAAAAGCTTGCGGAGCGCGGCGATCATCCACTCGTGGTCCCGGGCGCCTATCGTCTCGCGGATCGAGTGCATGGCGAGAAGGGGCGCGCCGACGTCCACGGTGCGGATGCCCGTGAGCTTCGAGGAGATCGGGCCGATTGTCGAGCCGGGCGTCTGGTCGGCGCGCACCTGGAATTTCTGGCAGGGCACGCCGGCCTCGGCGCAAAGCGAGCGGAAGGCAGCTTCCGAGAGCGCGTCGGTGGCGTAGCGGAAATTGGCGTTCGCCTTGACCGCCGGCCCCGCGTTCAGGGTCGGGCCGTAGGTCTCGTCGTACTTGTCCGCGTAGGACGGATGCCAGCCCTGGGCGGCGTCCACAGAGACCGAGAAGCTGCGGGCGATGGCGCGCTTGAACCCCTCGCCGCCAGAGCCCAAGGCTCCCGAAATCCGTTCCAGCAGGTCGCGGAGGTAGACGCCGTCGGCGCCCTGGAGCGTAGCGGAGCCGACTTCCTCGTTGTCGAAGAAAACCGCTACCTGGGCGTGGGGTTTCGCCTCCGCGAGACGGAATGCCTGGAGTATGGCATGGCAGCCGGCAAGGTCGTCCGCTCGCCCGGAGTTCACGAGCTCCGCGTCGGGTCCGAAGGCAATCGCTCGCTGGGCGTCCACCAGGAAGAGTTCCGTTCCCAACACCTCGGCGGGATCCACGCCGAGCTCCGCTGCCACAGCCTGGAGCGCCCAGGGCGCGCGCTCCTGATCCGCCGCTTCCTCCGCCGGCCAGGCGCAGAGCGCCGGAAGATGGTTCTGGGCGTTGTACTCGAAGCCTTTATTGACCTCGCGGTTCAGGTGTATGGCCAGGTTGGGCACCACCGCGACCGGGCGGGCCAGGTTGACGAGCCGCGCCTCGGCGCGTCCGTCCTTGCCGCGAACCGCCACACGGCCCGCGAGCGAGAGCGGCCGGTCGAGCCAGGTCGAAACGATGGGTCCTCCGTAAATCTCTACGGCGATCCGTTCGGAGCGCCGGGCGCGCAGCGCCTTTTCCGGCCGCACGCGCAGGGCCGGCGCGTCGGTGTGCGCCCCGGCTATGGCGAAGCCCGAGTCCTCGGGCAGGGCTGTGCCCGGGCGGAAGGCGATGACGCTCGAACCGTTGCGGTCGACGTAGTAGGTCTTGCCAGCCTCGAGCTTCCAGGCCGCGCGCTCGTCGAGGCGGACGGCGCCCGAGGCGCGCAGGGCGGCAGCTATGGAATCGGCGGCGTGGAAGGCGGTGGGCGAGGCGTCGAGGAAGTCGCAGAGGGCGCGGGAGGCGGCGGCGGTCATCGTAGGGGCACCTCGGGTGGGTAAGTCGCCGCCGCGGCGCGATCGGCGCGGCTCGACTATACCACGCGGCCGGCCGGCGGACAAGTTTCGGAGTGCGCTGGTTCTCTGCCAGTCCGGCCCGGCAGCCGGTCCAGGAGCCGCCTCGCCTCCACCCAGGCTGACACGAGCTCGGAGCGGACTTCGGCTATGGTCGCGAGCGCCTCTCGCAGTTCGCCTTCGGATTCGGCGCGTTCCGCGACCAGGCGCTCGCAGGCCTCCGCGAGCGGCAGACGGCGGCATTCCACCAGGCGGCGGATGCCGAACAGGATCTGGAGGTCGCGCTCGGCGTAGACGCGGCGTCCCGAGTCCCCGCGCCGCGGCGAAAGGAGGGGCACGGCGGCTTCCCAATGCCGGAGCGTGCGGGACGGGACGCCGAGCAGGCGCTCCGCCTCTCCCGTCCCGATGGGGCGCATCTAGGGCCGCTCGTCCTTGGCCCCGCGCTCCTCCCACTTGGTCCGCGAGGCGCGGATCTCCAGCCGCAAGGGTATGAGCGCCATGCCGAGGTCTTCGCGCATGCGGTTCCGGAGATAGGTGGCGTAGGAGTCGAGCACCGCCTCGGGGCGCGAGACGAAGAAGGCGAAGCGCTGGGGATTGATCGAAAGCTGGGTCGCATAGCGCACCTTGAATTTGGTGCGGGTGGCGACGGGCGGCGGGTAAGCCTCCACCCATTCCTCGACTTTTTTGTTGAGCTTCGAGGTTTCGATCTTCTGGTTGAGCTGCGAGAACACCTGCGCCGCCATGTCCAGCAGTTTCGGCACGCCCTCGCCGGTCTTGGCCGAGAGCGCCAGCACCGGCGCGAAGGCCATCTGGCCGAAGAAGTACCGGAGCTTGTCCCGCGCGGCCTCGAAGCCGTTCTTGACGCCGGGCACGGCGTCCCACTTGTTCAGGGCGAAAATGATGCCCCGGCCCTTGTCCTCGGCCAGGGCCGCGATCTTCTTGTCCTGGTCGGAGAGCCCTTCCTGCGCGTCGATCATCAGGATGACCACGTCGCATTCGTCGATGGCCTTGATGGCACGGTTGACGGAGTAGTATTCGACCGCCTCGAAGACCTTCTTCTTGCGACGGATGCCGGCGGTGTCCAGCACCGTGAACGGCTTGCCCTTCCAGACGAAGCGGCCTTCCACCACGTCGCGCGTGGTGCCGGGGATGTCGGATACGATGGAACGCTCGGAACCGCTCAGGCGGTTGAGCAGGGTGCTCTTGCCTACGTTGGGTTTGCCCATGATGGCGACCCGGACATCGTCGTGCGCGTCCGGATACTCCTCGGCCTTCGAGAAGTCGAGGCGGGCCAGGAGCAAGGCCTCGAGCTCGTCGAGACCGCGGCCGTGCTCGGCGCTGACGGCCACCATGCCGGAAAAGCCGAAGCGCGCGTACTCGAAGATCCAGGGGTCGCGCTCGGGCGAGTCCGCCTTGTTGCCGACCAGCACCACCTTGCCCGCGTAGCGGCGGAGCACGGCGGCGAATTCCTCGTCCTCGGGCGCCATCTTCGCGACGTCGACCAGGAATAGGATGAGGTCGGCCTTCTCGAGATACGAGAGGCTCCTGGCCACCACCTGGTCGTCGAGGACTTCACGGTCGAGCTTGTAGCCGCCGGTGTCGACCAGGGTGATCGGCTTCTCGATCGAACGGAGCATGCAGACGGATTCGATCGGATCGCGGGTGACGCCGGGGGTCGGGTCGACAATGGCCTTGCGCTTGCGGAGCAGGCGGTTGAACAGGGTCGACTTGCCGACGTTGGGGCGGCCGACCACGGCCACCACGGGCAGGTTGCGCCAGGCGGTGCGGACTGAGGGCTCGGCGCTTTCCGCCATGTCGACTGCTTTCTCGTCCTGGGCGCTTCGGGACTTCTTCATGTGGGGTACTTCTCCGGGTATATGGCGAAATCCGCCGTGACGGCGGGCCTGTTCCTTGTCAGCGAAGGAGGACGCCGACCTCGGGATCGAGCCGCTCTCGGAGCAGGCGGTCGATCTCCAGGGGCGAGCCGAGCGAGAGCGCTTCGTCCGCGAGGGCGCGGGCCCGTTCCATGGAGACGGATCGGACGAGCCTGCGCACCTCGGGGATGCTGACCGAAGACATGCTGAACTCGTCGAGCCCGAGCCCGAGAAGGAGGGCGGCGGCGTAGGGGTCCGAGGCCATCTCGCCGCACATGCCGGCGGGAATGCCGGCCGCGTGCGCCGAATCGATGGTGAAGCGCACGAAGCGCAGCACCGCGGGATGGAAGGGCTGGTGCAGGTAAGCCACCCGCTCGTTGCCGCGGTCGACGGCGACTGAGTACTGGATGAGGTCGTTGGTGCCGATCGAGAAGAAGTCGGAGTGGCGGGCCAGGATGTCGGCGGTCATGGCCGCGCTCGGCACCTCGATCATGATGCCGACCTTGACGTCGGGATCGAAGGCCTGTCCGGCGGCCTTGAGCTCGTCCTTCGCCTCGCCGAGGGCATCGAGGGCCTCGTCCAGCTCGGCGGCGCCGGAGATCATGGGGAACATGACGCGGACCTCGCCGTGCACGGAGGCGCGAAGGATGGCGCGGAGCTGGGCGTGGAAGACGTCCTTGCGGGAAAGGCAGAAACGGATGGCTCGCCATCCCAGCAGGGGATTGCGCTCCTCGAGCTCGGCCAGTTCGGGCAGGGCCTTGTCGCCGCCGATGTCGAGGGTACGGATGGTGACCGGCTTTCCCGCCATGGTCTCGACCACCCGGCGGTAGGCGCCGTACTGCTCGTCCTCGTCGGGAGGCCCTCCCTCGCGCCCGAGGAAGAGGAACTCGGAACGGAAGAGGCCCACGCCGTCGGCGCCGTGCTTGAGGGCGCTCTCGGCCTCGTCCGGAACCTCGATGTTGGCCTTGACGAGGACGCGGCGGCCGTCCGGGGTCTCGGCGGGCAGGAAGGCGACGGCCAGCAGGTCGCGTTCGCGGGCGGCGAAGCGCGCGCCCTTGCTCAGGAAGGCGGAGACCGAGGACTCGTCGGGGCTGACTGTGACGACGCCGGAGAATCCGTCCACGGCGAGCTTCGTGCCGGAACGGATCTCGCGGGCGGCCGAACCGAGGCCGAGCACGGCGGGTATCTCGAAGGCGCGCGCGAGGATGGCCGAATGGCTGGTCTTTCCGCCGGCCTCCAGCACGATGGCCTTGACCGCCTTGCGGTTCATGGTCATGAGGTCGGAGGGAAGCACGTCGCGCGCGACGATGACGCACTCCTCGACGAGGTCGCCGAGGCGGAAGCGCTCTTTCTGCAAAAGATGGCCGAGCACGCGGCTCACGACGTCGCGGATGTCGGCGGCGCGCTCGCGGAACATGGCCCCGTCAAGGCGGCCGAGCTTCTCGACCAGGTCGCGTTCGACCTGCAGTATCACCTGCTCGACGTTTCTGAGCGTGTCCTTGAGCGAGGCCTCGAGCTTGTCGATGACGTCGGGGTCGTCCATCATGAGGAGATGGGTGTCGAAGATCGCGCCCTTGTCCTCGCCCATCTCCTCGCGGGCCTTGTCCCGGAGCTCGATAATTTCGGTGCGGGCGCGCTCGAACGCCGCGAGGAGCCGTCGCCATTCTTCGGCGACATCCTCCTCCCGGATGCCGTAGTCCGGCACCGAGCCGTCCGCGTCGTCGACGAGGACGAAGGCCGGAGCCACGGCTATGCCCGGCGAAGCGGGAATGCCCCTGAGCTCCTTCATGTGTCGCTCCAATCTAGCAGAAGCCCCCGAAGGTGTCAAACCGCCGCCCGGCCTGCCCCACCCCATGAAAAGGCGAACCACGGAGGCACGGCAGAGCCTTCCCAATGAGAACCACGGAGGCACGGAGCTGGGGAGAAAAGAGGGAGCAAGAAAAGGTCGAGGTAAAAGGTGGGAAGGTCGACTCCTTCCCCACAACTTTCCTCCCTCCTCCCTCCTCTCTCTTCCCTCTTCCCTCCGTGCCTCCGTGGTCTTCTTTGACTAGTTGTCCCTTGCGATGTCGGTGGCGTAGAGCTCTTCGAAGCGGGCGCGGTGGCGCGACTCCTCGGCGGCGAGCCGCTCGAAGACCTCCGCGAGCTCGCCCGAACCCGCGGCCTCCGCGAAGGCCTTGTAGAGGCGCTCCGAGCGGTCCTCCTTGCGGATGCCCGCGCGGAGCACGTCCTGGTAGTCCGGATCCGGGCCGAGCTCCCTGTCCTCGACCAGATCGGAGAAATCGGCGCGGGATGCGAAGGCGGCGTTCCAGGTCGGCGCGCCTTTGACCTTGACCGCCTCGAGGGCGCGCGCGTGGCCCTCCTCCATGGCGGCGAGCTCGGCGAGCATGCCCTGCTGCGCGGCGAAATCCGAACGGCCGAGCAGGTCCTGGTAGAAGCGGATGGCCTCGCGCTCGCGGCCTATGGCTAAGTCGATCGCCTCGGAGAAGCTCCGGAAATCCATGCTCACGCTCCCTTGCGCAACGCGCGGTCGATGGCCAGGGCGGCCCGGTGGCCGTCCGCGATGGCGCTGATGGCGTCCTTCTTTTCGTTGACGAGGTCGCCGCCGGCCCACACCTTCGGGTCGCCCGTGCGGCCCGTCGCGTCGACCACCGGCTTGTAGCGCTTGATCTCGAGGCCGTCCGCGGCGTCGGCGCCGATGAACGAAAGGTCCGGTCCCTGGCCGATGGCCGCCACGATGGTGTCGTAGCGGACCTCGCGCACGGTCTCGCCCATGAGTTCCGGGAGCGGGCGCTTGCCCGGCCCCTGGTCGACCATGCGGGCCTGGCCCCACGACACGAGCGCCGAGCCGTCCGGACCGAGCTTGACGCCCGTCGGGATGGCCTGCACGACGATGGCAACGCCCTCGGCCTTCGACTCCACGATCTCCTCGGGGTCGGCGGGCATGTCGACCTCGCGGCGCCGGTAGAGGATGTCCACCTCGGCGCCGAGGCGCCGCGCGGTGCGGGCGCAGTCCATGGCGACGTTGCCGCCGCCGACCACCGCCACCTTCTTCCCCAGTTTCGGATCCTCGCCGCGGGTGACCTGGGCCAGCACCTCGACGCCGTCGCGAACGCAGGGCAGGTCGTCGCCGCTCACGTCTAGCTTGTACGCCGCGGGCAGGCCCGTGGAGACGTAGACCGCGTCATGCTCGCGCTTCAGCTTCGCGTAGTCGAAATCCTTGCCCACGGCGACGGAAGTCTCGACCTTGACGCCGAGGCTTTCGATGTAGCCTATGTCCTTGTCGAGCGCCTCGTAGGGCAGGCGGTACTCGGGGATGCCGTAGCAGAGCATGCCCCCGGCCTTGGGCGCGGCTTCGAGCACGCTCACCTCGTGGCCGGCCATGGCCAGGTAGTAGGCCGCGGCCAGGCCGCCGGGGCCCGCGCCGACGACGGCCACCTTCTTTCCTGAAGGCGCGTCCTTGCGCGGCAGTTCCTTGGCGTAATCGGAGAGCTCCACCTGGTCGGCGATATAGCGCTTGAGCCAACGGATGGCCAGCGGATCGCCCCGGACGCCGATGGAGCAGGCTTCCTCGCAGACGTGGGTGCAGACGCGGCCGCAGGCCTCGGGGAAGGGGTTGGTCTCGTAGAGGAGGCGCAATCCCTCGTCGATGTTCCCCTCGCGCACGGCCCGGATGTAGCCGGGAATGTCCATGTGCGCGGGGCAGGAGGCGACGCAGAGGCCGCATTCGACGCAGCGGTCGGCTTCCTTCTCCGCGAGCTCGCGCGAGTAGCCCTTCACGAGCTCGCGGAAGCTCGCGACGCCCTCGGCGTGCGGGAGCTCGGGCATCTCCACCCGCTCCCTGTCGAGGATGGAGTAGCCCTCGGCGCGCTTGTAGCCGAGCTCGGCCGAGTCCCAGGGTTTTTTTTCGACGCCGGGCACGAAGCGGAAGTCCTCGGGGTCGGACGAGATCCAGACGTACTCGTTGCTCATGGTGAGCGAGCCCGAGGGGCAGATGTCGACGCAGAGCGCGCACCAGCAGCAGCGGCCGTAGTCGATGCGGGGCCGGAGCCCCGAGTCGCCCGCGGACGGCGAGCGGCCCGCGACCTCCACGAGGTCGATGGCGCCGTTCTGGCAGATGGCCTCGCAGCTGCCGCAGCCGACGCAAGTCTCCGCGTCGTTCTTGTGGAAGCCGCGGTAGCGCGGGGCGCCGGGGCGCTCGTCGATGGGCTTCTTCACGGTGAAGGGCTTTTCGAACGCGCGCTTCCAGACCGCGAACGGGGCGATGAAATCCTTGACGTCCATATCGCGCTACCTCTCGATCTCGGGCGGATAGGTGTGGAGGCTGACCATGAGGCCGGCCAGGTCGGCGAGGTTCTGGCCCTTGGCCAGGGTCTCCATGACCGACACCGCGTGCGTGTAGCTCGGGCCGCGCACGACGACGCGGCGCGGCTTGTCGGAGCCGTCGGACACCACGTAGAAGCCGTACTCGCCGCGCGTGCACTCGCTCTTCACGTAGGTCTCGCCCGCGGGGATCTTCCAGTGGAGCGGGTTCGGCAGGGCCGCCTTGAACTCGCCGCCTTTCGGCATGCGCGCGAGCATCTGGCGGATCAGGTCGATGGCCTGGTACATCTCGCCGAGGCGGACCAGGGCGCGGTCGTAGGCGTCGGAGCCCTCGGCCGTGACGTAGTCGAAATCGAGCTTGTCGTACACGAGGTAGGGCTGGTCCTTGCGGATGTCGCGGCGGAAGCCGGCGGCGCGGGCGTTCGGGCCCGTGATGCCGAAGCGGTCGATCCAGTCCTTCGGGATGACGCCGAGCCCCTTCGCGCGCAGCTTGAACACCGCGTTGTGGAACATGACGAGCTCGATGTCGTCGAGGTTCTTCTCGATGGTGTCCATGACCTCGAGGGCATGGGCCGCCCAACCCTCGGGCAGGTCGGAGCGCACGCCGCCGGGGATGATGTACATGTGGTAGATGCGTCCGCCCGAGAGCTCCTCGAAGAGGTCGAGGACGTAGTCGCGCATGGTGGCCGACCACTGGATGATGGTGCCGTGCCCGAAGGCGCCGGCCTGGCCGCCGATCCACATGAGGTAGCTGGCGAGCCGGATCATCTCGAGCGTCAGGTTGCGGAGCCACTTGGCCTTCTCCGGCACCTCGACGCCCGCGAGCTCCTCGATGGCCGCGGCGTAGCAGTACTCGTTGAAGTCCGGCTCGGGCACCGCGATGCGGCAGACGAGGGGGAAGTTCTGCATCCAGAGCCGGCGCTCCATGAGCTTCTCGAAGCCGCGGTGCAGGTAGCCCACGTGGGTCTTGCAGTCGTAGACGGTGTCGCCCGCGATGGCCAGCTCGAGCGACATGTTGCCCGTGATGCCGGGGTGCTGGGGCCCCTGCCACATCTTGAGGAACTTGCCGGAGGCGAAGTCCACCGGCTCCTTCGGGTCGTAGGGGGGCGGGAAGAATCCCTTGACGCCTTCGAACATCAGAGGGCCTCCGGGTAGAGTTTCTCTTTCATGTGGGTCGCGGGGTCCTTGGTGGAACGGCCCGGGCGGGTCGGGAAGGTCCGCTCGCTGTATTCCCTCGTGTCGAACTCGCGGCGCATCGGCGGAATGTCGATCCAGCCTTCGAGCACGAAGCTTTCGTCGACCCGCGGGCTGCCCGGGAAGTCGATGCCGAAGAGCTCCTTCAGTTCGCGCTGGTAGGTCCACATCTGCTCCCAGAGCAGGTGGCAGGACTCCATGGCCGCGTTCTCGCGCCCGATGCGGCACTTGACCGCCAGCGAGTGGTTTTCCGCGTGGTTGTGCAGCATGTAGGTGAGGACGAAGACGCCCTCCTCGATCAGGTCGGTCGCCGTGACGAAGGAAAGGTGGGCATAGCCGTGGCGGTCGCGGAGGCGCGCGAGCAGCTCCGGCACGTCCTTCGCGTCCGCCTCGAGCGTCGCCAGGTCGGCGCGTTTTTCCACGAGGGGGCCGACCTCGAAGCGCTCGGCGATATCGTTCGCTATGGTTCGCATCGCTCCCGCTCCTAGTAGTTGTAGTCCGGCATGTTCCAGTCGTGGATGACCTTCTTCTGGTTCGCCTTGTACCATTCGAAGTTCTCCGCGTACTTGACCGCGCCTTCGCATTCTCCGCGGCGGATCTTCCGCTGGAGCTCCTTGAAGCCGGCCAGCAGCGCCTCGGGGCGCGGCATGCAGCCGGCGATGTACACGTCCACCGGGATGTAGTGCTCGATGGCGTTGATGGTGTTGTAGCTGTCCCAGTACATGCCGCCGTTGATGGTGCACGAGCCCAGGGCCACCACGAACTTCGGCCCCATCATCTGCTCGTAGGAGCGGACGATGCGCTTCAGGGTCTTGACCGAGGCGTAGCCGCCGATGACGAAGACCGAGGACTGGCGGGGCGTGGGACGGCCCTGGATGCCGTAGCGGTACATGTCGAAACGGCTCGTCATGAGGGGGCGGAGCTCGATGGCGCCGCAGCCCGTGCCGAAGCCGAGTATCCAGAGGCTCTTCGAGCGGGCCCAGTTGAGGAAGTTCTCGAGTATGCCCTTGTAGGGGCCGGAAGCTGTCGGGTAGGCGTCGCAGAACCAGGGCTTCTCCTCTTCGGGCAGGCCGTCGTTCGCGAGGACCATGGGCTTGCCGAGGGGACCCGGCCTTCCGGCCGGCTTCAGCGCGTGGTCGGGATCGGCCGGGGGGCGCGTGAATTTCATGTCGCTCATGTCGATGCTCCTAGAAAGCCGTGTACAGCACCGCGCCGATGCCGATCAGGGTCGGCACGCCGAGGAAGAAGCGGATGGCCTGGTCGGTGCGGAAGCGCGGGAAGGCCTGCCCGACGAAGATGTTGACGAAGTAGATGAGGAAGGTCTTCGCCACCATCACGGGCACGTTGGTCGCGCCGCCGAAGAACAGGTTCATGTAGAGGACCAGCTTGGCGCCGTTGAAGACGGCCCGGTTGGTCTGCAGCATGCCGAGCAGGTTCGACTGGTACTCGGTGGGCGGGCCGATCGGGATCTCCTGCGGCGCGATGACGACGCTGAAGGGGTTGTGTCCCGACATGCCGAGGAAGGCGATCATGGCCGCCACCACCGCGAGCGGGTTGGTGAACAGGGTCCAGTTCATGAAGCCGCCCTGCTGCGCCATGACGATCTTCGTGATGTCGAGCGTGCCGTACTGCACCGCGATGGAGATGATGGAGAGGGCGAAGGGCACCTCGAAGGCCGTCATCTGCGCCAGTCCCCGGCTGACGCCGAGGGCGCTGTACGGGTGGCCGCCCTCGGAGGCGCCGAGCGCCATGCCGAGCTGGCCGAAGAAGATGAAGTACATCACGAGGAGGAGGTCGCCCGACATCGAGAAGTTCCGGAACACCACCGAGCCGAGGACGGCCGGCACGAACATGTAGGTGCCGACGCCGCCCGCAAGCCGGAAGACCGGCCCGAGCCAGAACATGATGCCGTGCGAGATCGAGTTGCGCTTGCCCGACGACTTGACGATGTCGATGATGGGCTGCCACACGGGCTGGCCCACGCGTCCCTGCACCTTCGCGCTGATCCGGGCCATGCTCCCGATCAGGAGCAGGCCGTACACCGTGATGACGGCGAGCGACACGAAGGCGTACGCGATGCGGAGGGGAATGCTCGGTTCCATCAGCGGACCCCCAGGAAGAGATAGAGTATGCCGACGTAGAGCACCA
>JAFGNN010000056.1 GCA_016926955.1 Spirochaetales bacterium
CGTGCGCGGCCACGCCTGCCGCCATTCCGGAAATGTTAAATCTCTTTCCACCTGCGGCAGGCGTGCATGTGGCCGCCGCCTGAATCCTCGAGCTCGGGCTCGGGGAGGGTCTTGCACTCGTCGGTCGCGTAGGGACAGCGGGTGTGGAAGCGGCACCCCGCGGGGATGTTCGCCGGGCTGGGAATCTCGCCCGAGATGGGGAGCTCCTTGATCACGTCGACCTTGCCCGATTCGGGCTCCGGTACCGCCTGGATGAGGGCCTTGGTGTAGGGGTGCAGGGGCTTGTCGATGATCATGTCAGCGGGACCCATCTCCACGATGCGTCCGAGGTACATGACCGCGATCCGGTCCGCGAAGTAGCGCGCCGTGGAAAGGTCGTGCGTGATGTAGAGGTAGGTCAGCCCCAGGTCGCGCTGGACGTCCTTCATCATGTGGAGAATCTCGGCGCGGGTCGAGAGGTCGATCATGGACACGGGCTCGTCCGCCACGAGCATCTTCGGGTTGAGGATCAGCGTGCGCGCGGTTGCGACGCGCTGGCGCTGTCCGCCCGAGAGCATGTGAGGGAAGCGGGTCATGAACTCCTCGGGCGGGGTGATCTTCACCTCCTCGAGCGCCTTGACGATCATCTCGTCGTGGCGTACCCGGTCGCCTTCGATGCGGTGGATCGAGAGCGGTTCCTCGAGCACGTCGCGGATCTTGAAGCGGGGGTTCATGGAGGCGTAGGGATCCTGGAAGATCATCTGCACCTTTCGGCGATACGCAGCGAGCGCTTCCTTGGAGATGGCGGTCACATCCTCGCCGTCGAAGTGCATCGTGCCTGAGGTGGGCTCGATGAGCTTCATGACGAGTTTTCCGGTGGTGGTCTTGCCGGAGCCCGATTCGCCGATGAGCGCGAAGATCTCGCCCTTTTTGATGTCGAAGCTGATGCCGTCGACGGCCTTGACGACCTTGCGGGCCTTGCCGAGCGAGGCGACCAGGCCCATGTGGGGGATAAAGTGCTTCTTGAGGTTCTGGACCCGGAGGAGGACCTCGTCGTTCCTGGTCTCGCTCATTTCACGTGCCTCCAGCAGGCCACCTGGTGGCCGGGTTCGATCTCGACGAGCGGCGGCTCCTCCGTGTAGCACTTGTCCATGACCTGGTGGCAGCGCGGATTGAAGCGGCAGCCTTTCGGCGGGTCGATCAGGTCGGGCGGCGTTCCGGGTATGAACGACAGGCTCTCGACCTTCTTGTGGAGGCGCGGCGTCGCCGCCATGAGCTTCTCGGTGTACGGATGCATCGGGCCCTGCTTGCCGAAGATCTGCTCGTTGGTGCCGAGCTCCGCGATCTTTCCGGCGTACATGACGCAGATGCGGTCCGCCACCTCGGCCTCGAGCGCGAGGTCGTGGGTGATGAAGATGAACGAAAGGTCGAAGGTCTGCTTGAGCTTCTTCAACAGGTTGATGATCTGCGCCTGCACGATCACGTCAAGCGCCGTGGTCGGCTCGTCGAGAATGACGAATTTGGGCTTGAGGAAGAGGGCGGTCGCGATGACGACGCGTTGTTTCATGCCGCCGGAGAGCTCGTGCGGATAGCGCTTCATCACCTCGGCGGGAAGGCCCACGAGCCCGAGGTACTCGCGGATGAGCTCCTCGGCGTGTTCCTTCTCCATGTCGCGATGCTCCTGGAGCGTTTCGAGCATCTGCTTGCCGATGGTGTAGACGGGCGTGAGGCAGTTCATGGCGCCCTGGAACACCATGGCGACCTCTTCCCAGCGTACGTTCTTGCGGACTTCCTTCTCGGGGAGGGGAATGATGTCCCTTCCGTCGATCAGGATCTGCCCGCCGTCGTAGCGACCGGGTGAGGTCGGCATGCGCAACAGGGCGGTGCCGGTGGTGGTCTTGCCGCAACCGGACTCGCCCACCAGACCCAGGGTCTCGCCCTTGTAGAGGTCGAAGGTCACGTCGTCGAGCGCTTTGACGACGCCCTTGGACGTGTGGTAGTAGAGTTTCAGGTTCTTGACTTCGAGGATCTTGTCCATCGCTTACCTCGTCCTGAGTTTCGGGTGCAGGATCTTGTCCATCGCGGAGCCGATGAAGGCGAAGGACATGCCCATGATGGCGATGCTGAGTCCCGGCGGAACGACCCACCACCACAGCCCGTTGAGCACGGCGCCGCTCGAGAGCGCGTCGTGGAGGATCTGTCCCCAGGTCGTGATGGTCGCGTCGCCGAGGCCGAGCAGCGAGACCGACGCTTCGTAAAGGATGGCGCCGGGCACCGCCAGGGCCATGCTGGCGAAGGAGTAAGGGATGAGCAGGGGCAGCATGTGCCTGAATATGATGCGCCATTTGCCTGCGCCGAGGGCGCGCGCGGCCTCGATGTAGGTCTCTTCCTTGATCTGCATGGCCATCGAGCGCACGGTCTTGACCGGGCCGGTCCAGGAGAAGATGACCAGGGCGGCGATGATGAACCAGATGCTCGGCTTGAATACCGCGGAGATGACGATCAGGATGGGCAACACCGGCATCGACACGAAGAGCTCGTAGACGAAGTTCATGGTGGTGTCGATGGCGCCGCCGAAGTAGGCGCTGACGATGCCGTAGAGGACGCCGAGCAGCACGGAGATGAAGCTCGTGACGAAGCCGATGAGCAGGGCCCACTTGAGGCCGGCGACGAGGCCCGAGAAGAGGTCCCGCTTGCCGGTGTCGCTGCCGAGCGCGCCGGAGACCGCGCCGACGACCGTGAAGTGAGGCTTCTCGATGCGGACGTCCTCGCTCATGATCATGGTTTGCACCACGAACTTGTATTCGCCTTCCAGCGGGGTGGAAGCTGTGGCCATGGTCGGCGTGGCTTCGGCGAACATGATCTGCATCGGCTTGATCGAGTATGAGTCGAAATTGATCATGTCGGCCTCGCTGGCGTTGGCGGCGAGGAACTGGTAGGCGGCTGACTTGGAGTCGTTGGCGAGCGTCACGCGCAGGTCGTCGCCGTCGAGTCCTTCGGCGACGTACTGGTAGAGGTCGATGGTCTGTCCGTCGGGACGTTCGACCGACACCAACAGCGGGAAGGTGCCCCAACCTTCGGCGCGGAAGACCAGGTCGAGCGGCGGCTCGTCATAACGGTAGTCGTAGCCGAACTCATACCGGAAGATCGAGACGCCGTCGCCCTCGATTTCCTCCACCTTCGGTTTGGACAGGGTCGTCGTGACGGCCTTTTTGGCGGAAGAGAAGAGGTTGGTCCACGCCGGCGGGGCGCCGGAGGAATTGTCTTCCCAATAGTTGATGTCGCGCCAGCGCGAATTGACTTCGCCGTAGGGGACGATCAGGGGCTCGAAGATGATCGTGAGAAGGGCGACGGTGAGTATGGCCAGGCCCACGAGCCCGGCCTTGTCGCGCCGGAATTCGTTCCAGAAATCGGAAAGTCCGGCCAGGAAGTCCTTCATGTTCATGCCTTGCCTCCAACCTTGATGCGCGGGTCGAGGAATCCGTAGATGAGGTCGAGGAAGACGAGTCCGCCGAGGTATATCCCGGTCGTGATGGCGAGGTCGCCGAGCAGTACCGGTATGTCGTTCTGCTGGACCGCCACCCAGTACAGGTTGCCGAGGCCGGGCCAGGAGAAGATGCCTTCGAACAGGATGGCGCCGGAGATGGACGCGAGCAGGGACAGAAGGCCCATGGTCACGAGGGGGGGCGCGGCCGAGCGCAGCGTGTGGCCGAAGAGCACCTTGTTCTCCGGTACGCCGCGGGCGCGGGCGCTCATGATGTAGTCCTCCTGCAGGATGCCGAGGACGATGTTGCGCACGATGTACGCCAGTCCCCAGAAGCCGATCAGCAGCAGGGTGATCATCGGGAGGGCCATGTGCCAGAGGACGTCGAGCATGCGGAGCAAGCCGTTCTCGGGCGGCGGCACCGAGAGGATGCCGCCGGAGGGGAATATTTTGATCGTATAAACGAAAGTCATCATCAACATCATGCCGAGCCACCAGGACGGAAGGCCGTATACCACCATCGTGACGATGCTGGTCGTGCGGTCGAGGGCGCTGCCTGGTTTCTGCGCCTTCTTGAAGCCGAGCCAGACGCCGATGACCAGCTCTATGGCTATGGCCGAGGTGAACAGGAGTATCGTCCTCGGCAGAGCTTCGCCAATGATGTCGACCACCAGACGGGATCCCCCCGACGACTTCATGATCGTCGAGTTCCCGAAACGGAAGGTCACCGTGTTGAGGGCGCGGACCATGATCCGCTCCCAGACCGGGCGGTCGAGGCGGTACATCTTGATCAGACGCTCCGTCTCTTCTGCCCTGAAGATTTCCATCTGCTCGGGCTTGAGGTCCTTGAGCCGGTTGACCTTCATGGTCACTTCTTCGCGGATCTGGGCACGTTGCGTTTTCTCGCTGACGGTGTTGAACAGCGCGGAGAAGACGAACATGAGCAGGGTGAACATTACGACGCCGCGGAATATCCGCTTGAGCGCGAACCAAATATACATGTTGCCACCTGGATTGGGGAGAGTCTCCGATACGGTACCGACTTTACAGGACCTTGGCTACCGGGAAGCCGGCGCCGCGTCGGCGACCGCGAAAAGGGCGGCGCCCCGAAGGGCGCCGCCCGATTGGACGGTGCGATCAGAAGAGGACGAGGGTCTCCGGGGAGACCGAGGGGGACTCGGTGCCGATCGCGGACTGGATGACGACCGTGTAGGATCCGGCCTTGAGGGCGCCGAGATCCTTGGCGGGGATCGTCACGGTGTAAGAGCCGGCGGCGCCGGCCTTGGCGGCGTAGACCTTCTCCGATCCGTCGGGCATCTGGAGGGCGGCCGTCACCTTACCCTTGGCGAGCGGTGTCTTGGCGATATCGGGGTACATGTAGGAGCTGACCTTGATCGCGATGACCGCGTCCTTGGCGCGCGTGGCGCCGACGGGCATGGTCACGGAGTCGATGGTGGACAGCTGCATGCGGAAGGCCTTGGTCCAGTAGTCGCTCTTGTAGGGGTAGCTGTCGCGGAAAGCGGTCAGCTCGACATAGTTGGCGACCGTGTCGATCTTGTTGATGTAGAAGGGGCCGTTGCCGATGAAGGCGTGGCCGTACTTGTCGATGAATTTGATCGACGCGTCGTAACGGGCTACGGCCTCGGCTTCGGTGATGAAGCCCTTGAGCGGGGCGGGGATGAACTTCTTCGCTTTCAGTTCCTCGAGCTTGGCCTTGATGTCCGCCACGCAGGAGGGAACCTTGACGTCGACCTCGACGATCGAGGCGTCGTCGGAGTACTGGAAGGTGTAGACCGTGCCGGACTTCGAACCCTCGGCGACCATCTGGGCCAGCGCCTCGTAGACCTGCCAGGGCACCGCGGCATTGTAGCCGGGGTTGGCGGCGACCACGCTGAGCGCGGGGGCGGCGCGGGCGGGTTCCATCGGGAACTGGGCGTCTACCCAGGACTGGACGGTCTTGCCCTTGTAGTTCCAAACCTGGCCCTTCGTCAGAGCGAGGGCTTCGGCATAGATGGAGCTGAGGGCTTCGTCATAGTACTTGTCGCCCTCGCCGTCCTTGGTCGCCCACTCGTAGGCGAACGCGGTGGCATAGAGCATGTCGGCCATGGACTCGCTCTGGCCGTCGTGCCACTTGCCCCAGAGGTAGCCGGAGCTGCCGGTGGTCCAGGCGGTGACGCCGGAGCCGACGGGTTTCCAGGTCTTGGTCTTGCTGTCGTAGGTGACGGCGGTGGCCGGGACCGCGAGCTTTCCTTCGATCTCGCCCTTGGCGTTGAGCGCCACGGAGGTCTGGAGCTTCTTCTCGTCGTATACGGAGCGGAGCTTGGTGGTGAGCGCGGTGTTCGGCGCCTCGAAGGTGCCGCCGTCGACCACGAGGCCGCGGATGCCGGCCACGTAGCTGTCGGAGAAGCCGTCGCCGCCGACCGGATCCCAGGCGAACATGAAGAGCGAGCCGCGGGCGCTGAACTGCGTGACGCGGAGGACCTTGAGGCCCTTGTTCGGGCCGGAGGTCTCGGGCTTCACGTCTGCGGTGCGGAGCGACCACTCGTTCGGGCCGTCGCCGAGGCCGTACGCGAAACGGCTGGCGAAGCGGGCCTTGTTGGCCACGAAGCGGGCTTCGGAAGCGGAGATGTAGATTCGCACCGCTTCCTCGAGGCCGATCTTCTGGGCCTTGAGTACGCCGTCCCAGTAGTCCTTCTCGGTCAGGAAGGCGTTATTGACGATGGGCTCGAGGATGGTGTCGAGCTCGTCGTTGGTATAGTTCCACATCTCGGGATCGGTGTAGCCGGGCATGTTTCCGTAGTAGGGGGCGTACATCTGGGCGACGATGTGGGCCCAGTAGGCGCGGGTGGCGCCTGCGCCCCAGCCTTCGGTGTACATGTGCCACACGCCGTCGATCGGATCGGTGCCGTACACGGTGTTGATGCACTTGACGCGGTCGAATTCCTGACGCTCGACCTTGATGCCGACCTTCTCGAGCTGGTCCGACACGTAGCGGCCGAGGAGCAGGCGGCCGGTGGGGTCATCGACGCGGATCAGGAACTTGATGGTGACGGGCTGGCCGTCGAAGGTCCACCAGGCGCCGGACTTGACCAGGCGACCCTTGTTCGCGGGCAGGGCGGCGGCGGCCTTGAGCGCCGTCTCCATGTCGGTCATGGCCTTCTTCTCGTTGCCGCGGGCGCTCATGCCGAGCTGGCTGGCGACCAGGTTGTACCTATAGGTGCCGGGCTGGCCGGGGGTGCCCATGGTGAACATCGGGAAGCCCGCGCCCATGAGGATCTCGTTGACGATCTTCTGGCGGTCGATCAGCCAGTTCATCGCGTAGCGGAATTCGCGGATGGCGAAGGGGTTGAACTGGGTCTTGCCTTCGACGTCCAGGGTGAACGGGGCCTTGTTCGGGGCCGGGTTCATGATGAGCGAGAAGGTCAGGCTGGGAACGGTGTAGACGTCCAGCTTGGCCTTGTCCGCTGCGCTGAGCTTGTCGAAGTAGACGGCCGGCACTTCACCGAAGAAGATGTCGGTCTTGCCTTCGACGGTGTCCTTGAGGGCGATGTTCTGGTCCATGCGGACGTCGAAGATCACCTTGTCGACGGCGGGTCCGACCTTGACCTGCGCGAACGCGGTCACGGCACAGAGGACGAGCGCCAGTACGACTAACCCTTTCTTCATGGAAGCCTCCTTGGAAAGGTGTGGAAGTTGCCGGTATTCTGAACCATGGAAAAGTATTTGTAAAGGTAATTTGCGGTCCGCGAACCCCGCAGGGCCCGGCGCTTGGAGCGAATCCTTCCTTAATTACGTCTGGGCGCGGGTCCGATCGCGCCCCGCCTTCGGACAGGCCGTGAGGCGGATCGACGGGCTCCAGAAAAAATGGTTGCATCGGTCGCGAGGTGTGCTATGCTAGGGGCCGCGAATCCGGTCGGACGCTCGCCGCGAAGCGCGGTCCAGCCGGACGCCCCACATTCCCAGGAGGTTTCCCGCATGGCAAAGAAAGTCGCGTTGTTCGCCGTCGTCTTGATGGCGCTTCTCGCGTCCTGCTCGAACGTTGGCGGTCCCGCCGTCAACCTGAACATCAATCTCGGCAATGAGCCGCCGAACCTCGACCAGCACACCACCACCGACACCATCTCCATCCAGCTGCTCAGCCTGGTCGTCGAAGGTCTCGTGCGCTACGACGACAAGGGCGGCTACATGCCCGGCATGGCCGAGAAGTGGGAAGTTTCCCCCGACGGCACGGTCTACACCTTCACGCTGCGCAAGGGCGCCCAGTGGTCCAACGGCGAGCCGGTCAAGGCCGAGGACTTCGTCTACGGTCTCCGCCGTGCGCTCGACCCGGTCACCGCTTCCGAGTACGCTTACATCCTGTACCCGATCAAGAACGCGCAGGCTGTCAACGAAGGCACCCTGCCCGTCGACCAGGTCGGAGTCGCCGCCGACGGCAACAAGGTCATCTACACCCTCGAGCGCCCGACCCCGTATATCCTCTCCATCCTGAACTTCCCGACCGCCATGCCCGGCAACCAGGCCTTCATCGAGGCCCAGGGCGCCGAGTACGCTTCCGAGGCGGACAAGCACCTCTACAACGGCCCCTACACGATCAAGGAGTGGCTGCACTCCGACAAGATCGTCCTCGCGAAGAACCCGAAGTACTGGAACGCGAAGAACATCGCCCTCGACACCATCACGGGCTACATGATCGCCGACTCCAACACCTCGATCACCATGTTCTTCAACAAGGAACTTGACCTTGTCGGCGTCCCCGGCACCCGCCTCCAGGACTTCACCGACAAGGGCTACGCCACCCCGACCTACTCGGACGGCGCCGTCTTCTACCTCGAGTTCAACACCCTTGACCCGGTCCTGGCCAACGCCAAGATCCGCAAGGCCATCTCCTTCGCCGTGGACCGCGCCGGATTCACCCGGAACGTGCTCATGGACCAGTCCCAGCCCGCCATGTCCATCGTCGCCCCCTACATCAGCTCGGGCGCCGGCAGCATCTTCCGCGACGTGGTTCCCCAGTACTTCAACGACCATGACGTCGCCGCCGCGAAGGCCATGCTCGCCGAAGGCATGGAGGAACTCGGCCTGACCGAACTCCCCTCGTTCTCGATGATCTCCGACGACGGTGACCGCGCCAAGAGCATGGCCGCCGCCATCCAGGACATGGTCCGCACCGCCCTCGGCGTCGAGTTCACCGTCGACCCGATGCCCTTCAAGGCGCGCCTCCAGAAGATGACCGACAAGGACTTCCAGATCGTCTTCGCCGGCTGGGGCCCCGACTACAACGACCCGATGACCTTCCTCGACATGTGGACCACCGGCAACGGCAACAACCACACCTCGTACGCCAGCCCCGCTTTCGACGACCTCATCCTCAAGGCCACCAACGAGACCGATCTCGCTGCCCGCCTCGAGATCCTCAAGGCCGCCGAGAAGATGCTCATGGACGACATGCCGATCGCTCCCGTGTACTTCCGCATGCGCAACTGGGCCTTCCAGGAGAACATCTCCGGCGTCGTGCGCCGCAACGTCGGCCCCGATCCCGACCTCTACTGGACCGTCAAGAAGTAAGCCCTCCGCGCGGCGGCTGCCCGCCGCCGCGCTCCTTATTCCCCTCGAATGGGCTCCGGGCCTCGTCAACGACGAGGCCCGGAGCGTAAGCAGGAGACCTCCGTGTCGCTATTCAGCTACATCATGAGAAGAGTGCTCATCTCCCTCCTGACCGTCTTCGTGGTCGTGAGCATCACCTTCTTCCTCATGAACCTCATGCCGGGCGATCCCTTCATTGGCAACAAGGCCGTGCCGAAGGCGATCAAGGACAACCTCTACGCGAAGTACGGGCTCGACAAGCCGCTCTTCGAACGGTACCTCATGTACCTCGGCAATCTGGCCAAGGGCGACCTCGGAATGTCGATGACCTACAAGAACCAGAAGGTCATCAACGTCATCAAACAGGCCTTCCCCGTCTCGGCGGACCTCGGCATCCGATCGCTGATATTCGGCGTCATCGGAGGCCTGCTCCTCGGAGTGATAGCCGCCTTGCACCACAACGGGCCATGGGACACGACAGCAACATTGCTGGCCATCATAGGAGTGTCCATCCCGGGCTTCCTGATAGGCACATTGGTGCAGTACATTTTCGGGTTCCTCTTCTCAAACGTCATCAAGGACGTATTCAACACGACATACCAGCTCATCCCGATCGCCCGATGGGAAGGCTTCCGCTATACCCTGCTCCCCTCGTTCGCGCTCGGGTTCTCGTCGCTGGCCCTCACCTCGCGCATGATGCGCACCTCGATGCTCGACGTGCTCCATCAGGACTACATCAAGACCGCCAAGTCGAAGGGCCTGACGCCCTTGCAGGTCACCTGGCGGCATACGATCCGCAACGCGATCCTGCCGGTCATCACCGTGCTCGGCCCCATGACGGCCGCCATCATGACGGGCACTTTCGTCATCGAGAAGATCTTCGCCATCCCGGGACTCGGGAAATTCTTCGTGCAGAGCGTGCAGATGTACGACTACACGATGATCCTCGGCCTGACCCTGTTCTTCTCGACCTTTCTCATCTTCATGAACCTGGTAGTCGACATCGCCTACGGCTTCATCGACCCGCGAATCCGCCTCGCGAAAGGCAAGGCATGATCATGGAAGCAAACCTCAAGCTCGCCGCGGACGCCTTCGAACGCGTCCCCAAGGACATAGCCCAGAGCCAGGCGCTCGTGCGGCCCTCGCTCACCTATTGGAAAGACGCCTGGCGGCGACTCAAAAAGAACAAGGTCGCCATGGTCTGCCTCGTGTTCATCGGCCTCATCGCCGTGATCGCGATAGCGGGACCGATCGCCTTCCCGAACTACCGCGCGAACAACCTCGAGAAGACCTTCGCCGAGCCCGACTCGGTGAACTGGTTCGGCACCGACGACCTCGGCCGCGACCAGTTCGCCCGCGTGCTCCGGGGCGGCCGCGTCTCGCTCTTCATCGGCGTGACCGTATCGCTCATCTCGCTGACCATCGGCATCATCTACGGCGGCCTGTCCGGCTACCTGGGCGGATGGGTCGATGACCTGATGATGCGCATAGTCGACATCCTGATCACGATTCCCGACATGGTCATCCTGATCCTGTTGCTCGTCGTGCTCGATCCGGGCATAGGCACGCTGATTCTCGCCATGTCGGTGACTGGCTGGACGGGAATGGCGCGGCTTGTCCGCGGACAGGTCCTCCAGATCAAGGAAGCGGACTTCGTGCTCGTCTCGAAGGTGCTCGGAGCCGGAACCTTCCGCATCATCACCAGGCACCTGGTTCCCAACGCCATCGGCATCATCATCGTGCGCCTCATGATGAGCATCCCGGGCGTGATCTTCAGCGAGGCCTTCCTGAGCTACATCGGCCTTGGCGTGCGGGTCCCGGAAGCCAGCTGGGGCAACCTGGCCGAGGCCGGAGCCCAGCAGTTCCCCAACCACCTGTACATGTTCTTCATCCCGGCCGCGTTCATCATGTTCACGATGCTCGCGTTCAACCTCTTCGGCGACGGGCTCCGAGACGCCCTCGATCCGAAGATGAGGAAGTAGGTTCATATGTTGCTGGAACTCAAGGACCTCAAGGTCTCATTCGATACCTACGCCGGCGAGGTCCAGGCGGTACGCGGGGTATCGTTCAGCCTCGACAAAGGCGAAGTCGTCGCTCTCGTCGGCGAGTCGGGCTGCGGCAAGTCCGTCACCGCGCAGTCGGTGATGGGTCTGCTCGCGAAGCCCGCCGGACGCATCAAGTCCGGCTCGATCAAGATCGAGGGCGTTGAAGCCTCGGGCTTCTCGGAAAAACAGTGGGAAGGCATAAGGGGCAAGAAGATCGGCATGATCTTCCAGGATCCGATGACCTCGCTCAACCCGACCATGACCATCGGCGCACAGATTTCCGAAGGCCTGATCCGCCACCAGGGCATGAACAAGAAGCAGGCCCTCGAGCGCGCCGAGGAAATGCTAAAACTGGTGGAAATCCCGAACGTGCAGGAGCGGATCCACCAGTATCCGCACGAGTTCTCGGGCGGCATGCGTCAGCGGGCGATGATCGCCATCGCGCTCGCCTGCAACCCGGAGCTGGTCATCGCGGACGAGCCGACCACGGCTCTCGACGTGACCATCCAGGCACAGGTGCTCGACCTTCTCAAGAACCTCCAGCAGAAGTTGGAGACGGCGGTCATCATCATCACCCACGACCTCGGCGTCGTGGCCAGCATCGCCCAGCGCGTCATGGTCATGTACGGCGGCATCATCGTCGAAGCGGGCAACCTGAAGGACATCTATTACGAAGGGAAGCATCCGTACACCTGGGGATTGATGAAATCGATTCCCCGGCTGGACCGGACCAAGGCGGACGAGCTTTCGCCCATCGAAGGCACGCCCCCCGACCTGTTCGCCCCGCCCGCCGGCTGTCCGTTCGCGGATCGTTGCGATTGGTGCATGAAGGTGTGCAAGACCGACATGCCTCCGCTCCACAAGGTCAGCGAAACCCATTCGGTCGCCTGCTGGCTTCTCCACGATGGCGCTCCGAAGGTGGAGTCGCCGCTCGTTCCTCATGGCGCGACCGGGGCACGCAAGTCCAAAGGAGCCCGCCATGTCTGAGCTCATCCAGATCCAGGATCTCAAGAAGAATTTCCACGTGGGCTCCGGCCGCGTGCTCAAGGCTATCGACGGCGTTTCCTTCTCGATCCGCGAAGGCGAGACCTTCGGCCTGGTGGGCGAGTCCGGTTGCGGCAAGACGACCACGGGCCGCGTGCTCGTGCGGCTGTACGAACCCTCGGGCGGTAAGATCATCTACAAAGGCCGGGACACCTCGACCTTGAACAAGAACGAGTCGAAGGAATTCTGCCGTGACGTGCAGATGATCTTCCAGGATCCCTATGCCTCGCTTAATCCGCGCATGTCCGTCGAGGACATAGTCGCGGAGGGGCTGGATATCCACATGCAGCTCACCCGCTCGGCGCGACGCGCGGCGGTCCATGAGCTCCTCGAGCTCGTCGGCCTCAACAAGGAGCACGCCGGACGCTTCCCGCACGAGTTCTCGGGCGGACAGCGCCAGCGCATCGGCATCGCCCGCGCGCTCGCGAGCAAGCCCCGCTTCCTCATCTGCGACGAGCCGATCTCCGCCCTCGACGTTTCGATCCAGGCCCAGATCGTGAACCTGCTCATGCGCATCCAGAAGGAGCTCGGGCTCACCTACCTCTTCATCGCCCACGACCTGTCGATGGTGAAGTACATTTCGGACCGCGTCGGCGTGATGTACCTCGGCTCGCTCGTGGAGGTGGCGGATTCGAACGAGCTCTACGCGAACCCCATGCACCCCTACACCAAGGCGCTCCTGTCCGCGATACCGATCCCGGATCCGGACCTAGAGGCCACCCGCCAGCGCGAGAAGCTGCAGGGCGAGATTCCCAGCCCCATCAACGCCCCGCCCGGCTGCAAATTTTCAAAGCGCTGCCCGCACGTCATGGACGTCTGCACCAAGGTGATGCCTCCGATGATCGAGGTGGCGCCCGGACACACCTGCGCCTGCCACCTCTACACCAAGAAGTAGTCGAGCGCTTCCGCGAGCGCGAACGGGACGGCCGGAACGATCGGCCGTCCCGTTTTATTTTCGCCCCGCTCACGGGGCCGGCAGTTTTCCCGGATCCGCGACCAGGTGTAAACTGCACGAGATCGAAGGCGCGCCCGCCGGCTGGAGGGGGGCGGGGCCAATCGACGGATCATGAGGATTAAGGAGCTTTGCCGTGAATTTCAGGCAATCGTTGCTCATGTTCTGCATCGCGGTCGCGGTCGCGGTCGCGGTCGTCCCGGTCTTCGCCGCGGATCCCGCCAACCTGAACATCCACATCGGAATCGAACCGCCGAACCTCGACCAGCACTCCATCTTCCGCGACGAAACGATCCCCTTGATGAACCTGCTTTTCGAGGGACTCGTGCGCTCCGACGGAAAGGGCGGGTACGTGCCGGGCATGGCCGAGAAATGGGAAGCATCCGCCGACGGCCTCGAGTACACCTTCACCATCCGCAAGGGCGCCACCTGGTCCAACGGCGATCCGGTCACGGCTGCGGATTTCGTGTACGGACTCCGCCGCGCCCTCGACCCGGCAACCGCGTCGATGTACTCGTACATCCTTTACCCGTTCAGGAACGCCCAGGCCGTCAACGAAGGCGAGCTGCCTGCCGAGATGGTAGGCGTCCGCGCCGAGGGCGACAAGGTCACCTATACCCTCGAGCACCCGACTTCGTACATCCTCTCCATACTGGCCATGCCGTTCGCAATGCCGGGAAACCGGGACTTCATCGAACCGCTCGGGGGGGACTACGCGTCCGACGCGAACCTGCTCGTATCCAATGGCCCCTACACCCTCAAGGAATGGCGGCATTCGGACAGGCTCGTCCTCGCGAAAAACCCTCGATACTGGAACGCCGAGGACATCAAGCTCGACACCATCACGGTCTACGTGATTTCCGACTCCGACGACGCGGTCGACCTGTTCCTCGAGAAGGAGCTCGACCTGGTCGACGTCCCGGACCACTACCTCGGCGACTTCGAGGCGAGGGGACTGGCCGGCCCGGCGTATTCCGATGGCGCCGTGTTCTACCTCGAGTTCAACATCCGCGACCCCGTCCTGTCCAATTCCAAGATAAGGAAAGCCATCGCCTACGCTCTCGACCGGGAAGCCTTGGTCCGAGACGTTCTGGCGAACGGGTCGTTGCCGGCGATGTCGGTCGTGGCCCCTTCCATCAGTTCCGGTGCCGGCGGTTTCTACCGCGACCTGGTGCCACAGCATTTCAACGACCATGATGTCGCAGCCGCGAAAGCCCTGCTCGCCGAGGCGATGCTGGAGCTCGGCGTCGAGCGGCTGCCGCCGCTCACGTTGATATCCGACGACGGCGACCGGATGAAGAATATAAGCACTTTAATACAGAGGATGGTGCGATCCTCGCTCGGCATCGACGTAAGGATCCAGTCCCTGCCCTTCAGGGAACGCCTCGAAAGGATGTACGACGGCGATTTCCAGATCATTCTGGCAGGCCTGGGGCCCGATTACGATGACCCGATGACCTATCTCGAACAGTGGAGCACGGGCGGCCTGTTCAATTTCTCGGGTTACGTAAGCGCGGAGTACGACAGACTGATAGGCCTGGCCAGTGCGGAGGCCGATCCGGAAGAGCGGCTCGCGCACCTGGAGGCGGCGGAGTCCCTGCTCATGGAGGACATGCCGATAGCGCCGGTATACTTCCGGATGCGCAACTGGGCGCATCAGGCAGATGTCACCGGCATCGTCCGCCGCTCCTTATGGCCTGATCCCGATCTCTACCGGGCCGAAAAAACCAGGAAGTGATTCCTTCACGCCGATGACGGAGCCGCCGGAACCATCCGGCGGCCCGTATTTCACCGAAGGTCGGGATCAATATTTGAACTCGCTTTCTCCTATGAACTCCCTGAGTATCGAGTCGCGCGGCACCAGGTGGGTCGGGATCGGCGCGATATTGCCGAGGAAGGCGAGCATGCGCGAGGCTTCGGCGTACTCCGGCGATACGGGCTTGACCGTGCGAAGCAAGGGCTCGGCGTAGACGTCCAGGACGCCGAGCTCGTAGTCGAGGGCCGAGTTGAAGGCCGCGTCGGCGAGGTTCTGGAAGGGGAAGATGTGGAGGCGCTCGCCGCGCTGGACGCTCGGCCACATGCGGAGCGTGTCGAGCGCGGAGTGTCCGCGGAATTGCCAGTCGCGCACCATGCGCCGGATCAGGCGGTTGTCGGTGGTCGACACGCGGTTGTGGTCGTCGAGGTTGAGCTGGGTCAGGGCCGATACATAGATCTTGAATTTCTGCTCTTTCGGGATGCGCGGCGTCAGGCGGTCGTTCAGCCCGTGGATGCCCTCCATGACGAGGATGTCTCGCGGGCCGAGCCTGAGCTTTTTCCCCGAGGGCTTGCGGGCGCCGAGCTTGAAATCGAAGGTGGGCAGCTCGATTTCCCTGCCCGCGAAAAGTTCCACCAGCTGATCGTTGAGATATTCGACGTCGAGCGCCTCGAGGCACTCGAAATCGTATTGGCCGTTCGCATCCTTCGGGGTGCGCTCGCGGTCGACAAAGTAGTCGTCGAGGGCGATGATGACGGGCCGGAACCCGAGCACGGTAAGCTGCACCGCGAGCTTTTTGGAGGTCGTGGTCTTGCCGGAGCTCGATGGACCGGCGATCAGGACGACCTTTACCTTGTCGGAACGCTCGGCGATGCGGTCGGCGATCTCCGCGATCTTCTTGTTCTGGAGAGCCTCGGCAACGCGGATGAACTCCCGCATCTTCTGAGGGGTCGAGAGGCGGTTGAGAGCTCCGATCGAGCGCACGCCGTGGATCTTGCCGCGCTTGCGGTATTCGTCGGCGATGGCGTAGAGGGTCGGATCGTCCTCGAAAGGCTCGAGCCGGTCGGGGGTTTCCTTGTGCGGGTAGCGGAGGAGGAACCCGTCATGGTAGGGGCGGAGCTCGAAGGTGCGGAGTATGCCGGTGGAAGGCACGAGCGGTGTGATGAAAAGGTCGCGGTAGCCGTCGCACTCGTTCAGGGGGATGCGCGCGTCGTTGCGGTGCTCGAGGAGGAGCAAGGTGTCCAGCTGCTTCCTGTCCTCGAAATACCGAGCGGCGTCGGCCCATCCTGACCACTCGTGCGTTATCGGGATGTCCTTTTCGACCAGGGCGCGCATGCGCGACTCGAGCGCGCGGAGCTCCGCCTGGGTGGGACGTTCCTCGTCCTCGAAGAAATGGTAGAAACCGTTGCTGATGGCCATGCCGGCAATCAGGCGCCGGTCGGGGTGGAGTTCGCGCGCGGCCATGGACAGGAGGAAGCAGAGGCTCTTCCGGTAGATGAACGCGCCCCTCGAGTCCGTCACCGGCAAGGGTTCCACCGCGCAGTCGATTATGATGCGCTCGTCGAGGGCGGCGGCCTCGTTGTTCACCAGTAGCGCGGCGAGCGGAGGCTCGGAAGGCGCGAGCGCCTGGGCTACGACCGAAGCCTTGATGCCGAAGGGGTAATTGCGAACCTCTCCGCTGGGGAAAGTGACTCGGATCTCTTTCATGGGGCGCACCTCCAGTCGCGACCGGATCGAAGGACTGCGCGCGCGTTCCGGGCGGATCGGCGCGAATGCGGGAGCGGGGCGACTTGAATCACTTGAAACATCCTAACGCAGCGCGGGGACGAAAGGTAGGGCGAACGGCGCGCTTCGGGACTCGCGAAGCGTGGACGGCGGGCATCAGGAGTCATCGAGTCTCGCGTCGCCTAAGAGTTCGATCCATGCCAGGCCGTAAGGACCGAGTTCGATATGTCCGTCCCCGGGTGCGGCGTACGGCCGTCGCGGGGAAAGATCGGGGTCCAGGAGGTCTCGCGCGGGGCTGCCGATACGGGAAGGCAGGGCCTGGAAGGAGACGCTGAGCGGTTCGGCGCTGAAATTGCCCGCGACGAGGACGGGCCGGACCGCGCCTCCCGTCCTCGAACCGCGCACGCAGAGGACGACGCGTTCGTCGGGGGAATGGAGGACCTCGAAGGGCGCGTCGGGCGCGAAGGACGGTATGTCCTTCCTCAGGCGCAGGAAGCGCGCTATGGAGGACATGACCTGCGACTCGACGGTCCCCTCGACGGAGGCACGCGCAAGGACCTCCGCTCCGACGCGCGGCCGGTGCATCCAGCGGTTGTCGTCGGCCAGGGCGGGGTCGTCCTGCCAGGAGAAGTCGTTGGTCAGGCCGAGTTCATCGCCGGAGTACACGAGGGGAAGCCCCGTGAGCGAGGCGGCGAGGCCGTGGAGCAGGCAGATCCGCGCGACCGCGAGCGCTGCCGCCGCTTCGTCTCCTTCCTCGATGGCTTTTTCCAGGCCACAGAGCGACGCGCAAGTGCCGGAAATGCGCGCGTCGCCGGTCCGCGGATCCTCCATGAACAGGCGGCCCCGCGCGAAGGAGCCCGGGTAGCGCCCGGAGTAGAAGTCGAGGAGGAAGCGGCGGTGGGCCCTCGGGGTGAAGCCGGCGCGGAGTATCTTCTCCTCGTCGTAACCGAGCCCGATGTCGTCGTGGCAACGGGCGTAGCTGATCCATCCGGTTCCGGGGGCCAGGCGGGTCTCCTCGCCAAACGAGCGGGAGAGCACCGTCGTCTTGCCTGTCGCGAGAGCGTCCCAGAGGAGGACCATCAGCGATGCGTGATAGGCGAGCTGGCACTCGCCGCGGCCGCCTGAGTCGAGGTAGCGCACGATCTCGGAAGGTTGGACGATGGCCTCGGCGAGGAAGGCGAGGCCCGGCGCGGCGACGTCGGCGCAGGCCTTCAGCAGGCGCACAATGTCGTGGGCTTCGTCAAGGTTCCGGCACTCGGTACCCACGCGCTTCCAGAGATAGGGCACCGCGTCCAGCCTGAGGAGATCGATGCCCCGATTGGCCAGGACGAGCATTGCGCGCAGCATCTCGACGAAGACCTCGGGGTTGGACCAGTCGAGGTCCCACTGGAAGCGATGGAAGACCGTCATGACCCATCCGCCCGCCTCGGGCACCCACGTGAAGTTGCCGGGAGCCGTTTCGGGAAAGACTTCGGGCATGGAGCGCTCGTAGCGGTCCGGCTCCGAGCGGTCGGGGAAAATGTGGAAAAAGGCCCGGTGGCGTCCGTCACCGCGTTTGGCGGCGAGGGCCCAGGGGTGTTCGTCCGAGCAGTGGTTGAGCACGAAATCCGCGGCCAGGTACATGCCCCTCCGGTGGAGCTCGGCCGCGGTTTCCACGAGGTCCGATACCTCGCCGAGCCCGGGATGGACGCCGAGGTAGTCGGAGACCGCGTAGCCGCCGTCGTTGTTGCCCTCGGGCGCGGGGAAGAAGGGCATGAGGTGGAGGAGGCGGACCCCGAGCCTTTCGAGGTGGGGCAAGCGCTCCTTGAGACCGCGGAAGTCACCCGCGAAGCGGTCCAGGTAGGCCATGTAGACCGCGAGACCGGGTTCGAGGTACCAGGGGCTCCCGCCCAAAGCGATCCGCGCCTCCCGCTCGGCGTCGGCGGAACGGAGTTCGGCCGGACGGGACGCGTGTGCCTCCGCGAGCAGGTCGGCGATGCGGAGCATGAAGGCATCACGGTCATCGAGACGGGGGCCGTAGAGGCGGAGCGCCAGTTCGGCGATGGCCTCGAAACGAAAACCGAGCCTGGAGAGGAAGCCCGGATCGGCGTGCGCCGAAGCGCTCCGGGATCCGAGCCAGAATGCCAGGGTGGCTCGCGGTGATTTGGACTGGACCATGGCGGGAATCCTCGATTCGGAGACTGGGGATTTGCGAAACCCGCGCGCTTTTGCGCTCTCCACGCTTGCATTTCAAGGCGAATCCGGTATAGTACGAGATATAAACCGGTTTAGCCCGCAGGGCTGAACGATATCACGCAAAGTATGCCGCGCCGGAGATGGTAGATCAAACCCCCTTATCCGGTCGTCGTACCCTCATTCCACAAGGAGGAATGGACATGAAGAAGACGTACACCGTCCTCGCCACGCTCGCGCTCGTCGCGATGCTCATGCTCGGATGCAAGGCCGCTCCCGCGACGCTCACGCTCGCGCAGGGCAAGCCCGAGATCGACGCCATGCTCAAGGCCTACGCCGCCGCGTGGGGCGAAGCCAACGGCATCGAGGTGACGATCAAGTCGATCGGCGGCTCGAGCAACATCAGCCTCGGCCAGCAGCTCAAGGCCGACTACGCCGCCGGCGACATGCCCGACATCTTCGGCATCAACGGTCCCGAGGACTACAAGGAGTGGCAGGCCATCGTCGCCGACCTCTCCGCCGAGAAGTGGGTCGCCAAGACCTCCGTGGCCTTCACCTACGAGGGCAAGGTCTACGGCTTCCCGGTCGCGGTCGAAGGCTGGGGCATGGCCTACAACAAGGACCTCCTCGACAAGGCCGGCATCGATCCCGCCACGCTCAACAGCTTCGGTGCCTACGAGGCCGCCTTCGCCAAGCTCGACGGCATGAAGGCCGAGCTCGGCGTCGACTCCGTGGTGTCCATGGCCGCCGCCGCCGACATGGGCTGGGTCACCGCCCACCACAACTTCAACTCGCTGCTCTCGAACGGCCTGCCCTACGGCGACACCTCGGTTGCCGACGCGCTCCTCGCGGGCGAGGTCGACGCGACCCGCCTGGCCGAGTATGCCGACTGGGTCGAGCTCCTGTTCAAGTACGCCGACCAGAAGGTCCTGACCACCGGCAACTACGACTCGCAGGTCGGCGCCTTCGCCACCGGCAAGGCCGTGTTCCTCCACCAGGGCAACTGGACCGATCCCAACATGGCCCAGGCTAACGCCACCTTCGCGATGGGCTTCGCGCCCCACGGCTCGATGAAGGCCGCCACCGACGGCATATTCGTCTCCGCCCCCTCGTTCTACGTCGTCAACAGCGAGTCGAAGAACAAGAAGGCCGCGCTCAAGTTCCTCGAGGACCTGGCCATGACCGAAGCCGGCGCCAAGTACATGGTGCAGGAAGCCGGCATGATTCCGGCCTTCTCCGGCATCAGCCTGAACCCTGCCGGCCAGCTCTCGAAGTCCGTCCAGGAGTGGTCCGCCGCCGGCAAGGTCTACAGCTGGAACCAGTACCTGTTCTCCGGCGATTTCCGCGACAAGACCCTCGCGCCCATCTATAATCAGTTCGCGAACGGCGCCATCGACAAGGCGAAGTTCGTCGAGCTGCTGACGGACGCCTTCGTCAGCCGCAAGTAAGCACGGTCGCGCGCCGGCCGCGCCAGCGCGGCCGGCGCAGTTTCGGCGGACCCGCGCGCGGGTCCGCCGAAACGCGGGCCGATCCGGCCCGCCGACGCAACAGGGAGGAAGAAGCCGATGAGAGCGCATACCGAAAAAAGGCTGGTCTTCTGGCTCTTCCTCGCGCCCGCCTTGTTCGCCTTCGTCATGGTGATACTGGTGCCGTTCGGACTCGGCGTCTGGTATTCGTTCACGAACTGGTCGTCCTCGCCGCGCACCGGAGCCGGCATCGCGTTCGTGGGCCTCGACAACTTCGTCCGGAGCTTCCGCGACCCCTCGTTCCTCTATTCCTTCACGATTACCACCGCGTACACGATCGTGAACGTGGCCCTCGTCAACGTCGTCGCCTTCGCCCTCGCGCTGCTCGTGACGAGCGCCATACGCTTCCGGAATTTCTACCGCGCGGGCTTTTTCGTGCCGAACCTGATCGGCGGACTGATTCTCGGCTACATCTGGCAATTCATCTTCAACAACGCGATTCCCTCGCTCGGCGAGCTCCTGGGCATCGCGGCCTGGTCCGAACCCGCGAACCTTCTGCTCGCCCGTAGCCCCACCGCCCTCCTGGCCATCGTGATCGCCGGCACCTGGCAGTACGCGGGCTATATCATGGTCATCTACGTGGCTGCCCTCGAGAACGTGCCGGTAGAGCTGCACGAGGCGGCCCAGATCGACGGCGCGAGCCCCTGGCAACGGCTCCGCGCGGTGACCCTGCCCATGGTCTCGCAGGCGTTCACCATCACGCTCTTCCTCACCCTGGTCAATTCCTTCAAGCAGTTCGACACCAACACCTCGCTCACGAACGGCGGCCCTTCGGCCATGTTCATGGGCAAGCCGATCTTCGGCACCGAACTGCTCGCGATGAACATATACAACACGGCCTTCATCTCGAACGACCTCGCGATGGGGCAGGCGAGGGCGGTGATCTTCTTCCTGGTCATCGCGCTCATTTCCACCGCGCAGGTCCGCGCCAACAAGAAGCGGGAGGTCGAACTGTGAACGCCAAGCGCCTCCGCGCGTTGCCGCTCGAGTTCGCGGCTGTCACGCTGTTTGCCGTCTTTTTCGCCCCCTTCGTGCTTGTGCTGATCAACTCGGCCAAGGGCGCTTTCCAGATCACCAACGCCCCCCTCGCCTTGCCCGAGGACTGGGGCCAGCTCTTCCGGAACATCGCCACCATCTGGACGAGCGACAACATCCGTTACGGCTCCTCGTTCGCCTCGTCGGTGTTCATAACCGCGGGCTCGCTGGTTCTCATCGACCTCGTGGCCTCGCAGGCCGCCTGGGCGCTTGTAAGGACCAAGACTCGCGTTTCGTCGACGGTGTTCATCGTGTTCGTCGCGGCCATGGTGGTGCCCTTCCAGATCGTCATGTTCCCGCTCCTCTCCTGGTTCCGCAAGGTCACCGAGCTCACCGGGGTTCCCCTGCTCAGGAACTACTCGGGCATCTTCCTGGCCTATGTCGGCTTCGGCATGGCACAGTCGATCTTCATGTTCCATGGCTTCATCAAGAGCATACCTCTCGAGCTGGAGGAAGCCGCCACCATCGACGGTTGCCGGCGGCACGAGATCTTCTACCGCATCATCTTCCCCATCCTGAAGCCAATCCACGCGACAGTCCTCGTGCTCAACGGCATCTGGATATGGAACGACTATCTCCTGCCGGTGCTGGTCCTCGGCAAGGGGAACAGGGTGATGACCCTGCCGCTGGCCGTCTCGAATTTCGCGGGCGCCTTCGTCAAGCAGTGGGACCTGATCATGACGGCCATACTCATGGCGATGATTCCTGTCGTGATTTTCTTCCTTTTCGCGCAGAAATCGATCATCAAGGGGATGGTCGCCGGATCGATAAAGTGATGATGCCTTCGGCGTCCCTTTTCGCCGCGGCCCTCGCCGCGGACGCGGCGCCCGTGCTACACTCGCCTTCCGCCGGCGTACGTCGGCCAGCCTTCAAGGACCCAGGATCGGGCTCCGCGACGCCCCGAGGCGGCGCGGACCGAAAGACTGTCAAATGAGAATAACAATCAAGGATATCGCGGAGCGCGCGGGAGTCTCGAAGACGACCGTCTCGTTCGCCTTCAACGAACCGGGCAAGATTTCGAAGGACACCTACGAGCGCGTAATGGCCATAGCCGGCGAGCTCGGTTACGTGCCCGACCCGGTCGCCCGCACCCTGACCACCAAGCGGATCGGCGCCATCGGCCTGCTCCTGCCGCAGCCCATTCCCGAGGCGCTGCGCAACCCCTACCTGCACGAGCTCATGCAGGGCATCGGCGCGGCTTGCCACGAGCACGATTTCGCGCTGACCGTCATCCCTCCGGTTAAGGGCCGCATCGTCGAGGCCGCGCGCCGCGCTGCGGTGGACGCCATCCTGACCATCGGCGTCGGTCCGGAGGGCAGCATCGTCGACCTGCTCCAGAAGCGGCACGTACCCTTCGTCACCATCGACGGAAGACCGACGGACGCCACCCTGAACGTCGGCATCGACGACCGGGCGGCCGCCCGATCCTTGATGGAGTATGTCCTCGGGCTCGGGCATCGGCGGATAGCCATCGTCGAACTCCAGAGCGAGACGGTGAACGAACCTGAGGAGCGCTCGTCGCTCGTGCGCGACGCGCGCATGAGCGGCTTCCGCGACGCGCTCGCCGTGGCCGGCATCGACCTCGAGCGCGATGTCCGCATCCACCTGGCGGAATGTTCGATCGAAGGCGGCCGCGCCTCCGGGCACGAGCTCCTTTCGCGCGACGATCCGCGTCCCACGGTGGCGGTGTGCATGTCGGACGTCGTGGCTTACGGATTCTACGCCGCCTGCCGCGAACGCGGCGTGCGCATTCCCGAGGACCTTTCCGTGACTGGCTTCGACGACGTGCCGTATTCGAGCCTGCTCACGCCGCCCCTCACGACCGTTCGCCAGCCTGGCTACCTCAAGGGCTACGAAGCGGCGCGGATCGTGCTCGAACGGCTGGCCGGCGGGAAGCCGGGACACATCGTCATGGAAACCGAGCTCGTCACGCGCGCGAGCGCGGCCGCCCCCGCGGGAGCCTAGACGTGGAGCCGGCCTGGGATCCGGCGGAACTCGAAAGCTTCCTCGATCTCCGCGCGGACCGGATGGCGGCGCTCGAAAAGATGCTCGACGGAACCGGAGCGCGGACGCGGCGCGTCCGTCTCGCCGACTGCGATCACCTCGTGACGCGCTTCAACGGATCGGTCGATCCGGCCGTGCGAAAGCGCATCCTCGTGGCCCATTGGGACCGCGCTCCGGACACTCCCGGAGCCCTCGACAATTCCGCCGCCTGCCTGCAACTGGTCGCGCTCGTTCGGCGTGTCGCGGCGCGCGGCGGCGATCCGGGTCTTCTCGTGTTGTTCACGGGTGCGGAGGAGCGGGCCGCGGGCGGGGCAAAGGACCAGGGCGCATTCGCCCTCGGCCGCGCCCTGGCATCGCTCGCCGGTCCTCGCCCCGCGGTTTTCGCTTTCGACGTGACCGGTCGCGGCGACGTGCCCATCGTCTCTCAGAGCCCCGGCGAGCTGCTCGGCCGAGGAGGCCTCGGAGCCGGGCGTCAGGCCCGCGAATTCAGCCTGCTCCGCGACGCGGCGTGGGGCGTCGCGCGCGAAGCTTCGGGCGGCGCGGCCCGCAAGTTGACGGCGCCCTGGAGCGACGACCTCGGCTTCACCCTCGGGGGGCTCCCGGCCGTGGCGCTTACGCTCCTGCCCCGTGACGAGGCCGACAGGCTCGAAACGGGCATCGAGGCCGCGCGCGAGGCGGGGCGCGACGTGGGCCTGTCCGCGTATCCTGGCGACAGTCATGTCTCCGGCGCCGCCGTCCTCGGCGACGCCTGGCCCGCGACCTGGCGCCTGCTCCACGGAGCGGGCGACGACGCTTCGGCGCTCGAGCCCTCCGCCTTCGCCCTGATGGCGCGGATCATGGACGGACTCGCCGCCCTCCGCCTGCCCCGCCGCTGAGCTCCCTGAGAAACCGCGGAGGCACGGAGTCAGGGAGGAAAGAGGGAGGGAAAGTGAAGAGAAGGGAAGAAAAGAAAAGAAAAGGTAAGGAACGGGGAGACGAGGATTCTGACTCGATCCGTTCTTTGCAGCTCCCGTCCTGTCTCCGTGTCTCCGTGTCTCCGTGGTGGAAATTTTCAGTGCGGGCATAGCGGGAAAGGCGTGTATACTGTCGGGCGAAATTAACCGGAGGTGACAGTACATGGCCAATTCCGATTCGATTCCCGCCCGCAAGGACGTCCCGGCGGAGCATCGCTGGAACCTTTCGAAGCTCGCGAAGGACGAGGCAAGCTGGGACGCGGAGCTCGCGAAGTTCGAGGCGATGATACCCGGCATCGAGAAGTTCCGCGGCAAGCTGGCCGACTCGAAGGAAGATTTCTTCGCGGCGCTCTCCTACAACCGCGAGATGGGCCTCCTGGGCGAGCGGCTCGGCTATTACGCCCAGCTCCGCGTGTCCGAGGACGAGGGCGATTCCGCGAGCCGCGGCCGCGCCGGCCGCTTCATGATGGCCATGACCAAGGCCGAGGGCGCCGCCGCCTGGCTCCTGCCCGAGTTGCAGCGCGTGCCGGACGACAAGGTCGACGCCTGGCTCGCCGATCCCGCCGCCGACGAGTACCGCGTGTTCGTGCGGAAGCTGCTGCGCCTCAAGCCCCACGTCCTCTCCGAGGCCGAGGAGCGCCTGCTCGCGCTGCAGGCCGAGGCTAACGAGACCGCGTCCGACGCCTTCTCCGTGCTGACCAACGTCGACATCGACTTCGGCACGGTGGACACCCCCGAGGGTTCGAAGCCGCTTTCGCAGTCGGCCTACTCGAGCTTCATGCAGAACCCCGACCGCGCCGTCCGCGAGGCCGCATACCGCAAGTTCTACGCCGCCTTCGACGGGCACAGGAACACGATCGCCACGCTCTACTCGGGCAGCTGCAAGCTCGACAAGTACCGGGCGACGGTGCGCAAGTACCCGTCGGCGCGCGCCGCGGCCCTCTTCCCCGACGACGTCTCGGAGGCGGTGTACGACAACCTCGTGAAGACCGTCAACGCCAACCTGCCCACGCTCCACAAGTACTACGAGATCCGCCGCAAGGCCATGAAGCTCCCGGAGCTTCGCCATTGGGACGTCTACGTGCCCCTCGTGCCGGCCGCCAAGTCGAAGTACAGCTACGAGGAGGCGGTGGCGCACATCGAGAAGGCGCTCGCGCCGCTCGGCACCGAGTACGTGTCGACCATCAAGGCCGGACTTCTCGGCGGCTGGGTGGACCGCTACGAGAACAAGGGCAAACGCTCCGGCGCGTTCAGCGCCGGCTCCTTCTCGGGCGATCCCTACATCCTCATGAACTACAAGGATGACGTCATCCGTGACATGTTCACGCTGGCGCACGAGGGCGGCCACTCGATGCACTCGTGGTACGCGGCGCGGAACAATCCCTTCCTGTCATACAACTACACCATCTTCGAGGCCGAGGTGGCCAGCACCTTCAACGAGGCGCTGCTCTTCGACCACATGTACCGCGAGGCGAAGGACCAGTCGCTCCGGACCTACCTGCTCAACAGCCGCGTCGACGACCTGCTCGCGACCCTGTTCCGGCAGACCATGTTCGCCGAGTTCGAGATGGTCGCGCACGCCGCGCTCGAGGGCGGAACGCCGCTCACCGTGGACTTCTTCCGCGCGGAGTACCGCAAGCTGCTCGAAAAGTACTTCGGCCCGTCGATGAAGTTCGAGGACGTGTCGGACCTCGAGGGCCTGCGCATCCCGCACTTCTACGGCGCGTTCTACGTCTACAAGTACTCCACCGGCATCTCCGCCAGCATCGCGCTCGCGAAGCGCGTGCTCTCCGGAGGGGAGAAGGAACGCGAGGACTACTTCAAGTTCCTCAAGTCGGGCGGCTCGCGCTACCCGATCGAGGCGCTCAAGGTGGCGGGCGTCGACATGTCCACGCCGCAGCCGATCGAAGCCGCCTGCGCCGAGTTCGGCCGCCTGGTAGACGAGCTCGGCAAGTCCCTGGGAGTGTAGTTATTCCCTGAATTGAACCACGGAGACACGGAGTCAGGATGGGAGGAATGCGAGGATTGAGGAAGGAATTCCTACTCACTCTACGTATTCTCCCTCTTTCCTCTGTGCCTCCGTGCCTCTGTGGTCTTCTTTTCAGAGGAAGCCCAGGCGGGAGAGGACGATGGCGGCGGCGGCTACGGCCGCCGTCTCCGTTTTCAGGATCCGGTCACCGAGGTCGCGGCACCCGAAGCGCGCGCCTTCGAGCTCGTCGAGCTCGTACGTCGTCCAGCCTCGCTCCGAGCCGATGGCGAGCAGGGCCGAGTTGTCGCCGGGTTCGGGCAACCAGGCGCCGAGCGGCCCTGCCGAACGATATGGATCGAGTGCGATACGCGCGCCCGGAAAGCCGGCGAGCTCGCGCAGGGCCGCCTTGAGCGAGGGACTCGTGGATACCTCGGGAAGCCGCGGGTTGCCCGCCTGCTCCGCGCCCTCGAGGAGGGGGCGGCGGAAGTCGCCCTTCAGGTAGAGATCCGAGTTCGCGTAGCTTTTTTCCCCGAGCTCGGTTCCGCAGAGGACGATGCGCGCGAGGCCGAGGCTCGAGAGGTCCTTGAGGATTCGGTTGGCCTGGATGGGCCGCGGCAGGCCGAGAAGGAGGACGAGGGGGCGGAGCGGCGGGGCCTCTCGTTCCGGCGTGAACGAGAAGCGCGCGCCTTTTTCGTCGAGCTCCTCCACCGTCGCGGACCCGAGCGGCGCGGGGCCGTCGGGGCCGCCCGAGATTCCCGCGGCCAGCAGGTCTCCAGCCTTTTTCCTCAGGATCTTCCGCACGTGCTCAACGCGCCGGTCCGAGCGCGGCAGCCGCTCGCCGACTTCGTCCGGCTCCAGCACCAGAAGGTTCATGGAAGCAGTATGCCGGAGCCGCCGCCAAAAAGGAACAGCCAATCACGGGAGTAACCACAGAGGAACAGGGGCACTGAGGAAAGAGGACGTGGAAGGGAGATGAAGGAAATCCGGTTTCCTTGTCCCTCCCGCTTAGCTCTGTGCCTCCGTGCCTCCGTGGTGGATGTTCGGGCTAGATCTCCCGGGGGTCGGGTTCGCCTTCGTAGTCGACGCCGGGGACGGCGAAGCCGTGGGCCTGGAGGAAGTCGAGCTTGAAGCCTTCGAGGTCGGCGAGCGCCGCGACGTTGGAGGCGTCGACGGCCTCGAGGCGACGGCTGACCTCGGCCTGCACGTCGGCGCGCATCTCGAGCTCGTCGAGTCGGATGCGGCCCGCGGAATCGACCGGCACGGGATTGGCCGCGAGGCGGTCCTTGAAGAGGCGCAACGCCTGGTCGAGGCAGTCCTCGTGGACGCCCTTTTCCTTCATCACCTTGTAGAGGGTCGAGACGTAGAGCGGGATGACGGGGATGACCGCGCTCGCGCGCGTCACCAGGGCTTTGTTGACCGACACCCAGGCGTGGCCGCCCGTGGCGGCCAGCGCGCGGTCGAGTTCCTTCGCGGTGGCTTCAAGGTGCTCCTTGGCGCGGCCGATGGTGCCGTTGCGGTAGATGGCGTGCGAATGCTCGGGGCCGATGTAGCTGAAGGCCACGGTGCGCGCGCCGCGGGCGAGGACCCCGCCCTTCGCGAGCGCGTCAATCCAGAGCGCCCAGTCCTCGCCTCCCATGACCTTGACGGCGCCCGCTTCCTCTTCGGCCGTGGCGGGCTCCGCCGAGGCGATCGAGAAAGTACCCGAGAAAACGTCGACGTGTTTGCCGGAGTAGGGCGCGCCGATCGGCTTGATGGCCGAGCGGTGCATGACGCCCGTCTTCGGATCGGTGCGCACGGGGCTAGCGAGCGAATAGACGACGAGGTCGAACTCGAGGCCCTTCTCCTTCGCGAGGGCGACCACCGCGTCGCGGGTGGCGTCGGCGAAGGCGTCCATATTGAGGCTGGCCGCGAAGACGCCCTCGCGCGCGGCGGCGCGGTCGAAGGCCGCGTTGTCGTACCAGCCGGGGCTGCCGACCTTTTTGTCTGAGGGTTCGCGCTCGAAGGAGACGCAGACCGTGGCGGCGCGGTAGCCGAAGCCGGCAACCACACGGCTCGCAAGCCCGTAACCCGTGGAGCCGCCGAGCACGAGCGCGGCCTTGGGCGGCGGGTTCCAGGCCGTGCGGCCGGACAGGTCGAGCAATGGTCGCGCGTTCTTCGCGCGGGCGACCCAGGACTCGACCAGGGCCGCACAACCCTTCGGGTGGGCATTGAGGCAGATGTTGTTGCGGATCATGGGGGAACTCATGCGTTGTCTCCTATCAGGCAGAGCCATTCGGCCTCGACGGCCAGCTCGCCCGCGACATAGCCCTTGCCTGCCTGGCGTATCATGCGGGCGGAGACTCGGAGGTTTTCGATCTCCATGTCGAGCGTGTCGCCGGGTCGGACCTGGCGGCGGAACTTGGCCTTGTCCACGGAGGCCAGGAAGGCGAGGCCGTTCGCCGCCGTTCCCGCGACGCGCGCGCCCGCGCCGCCCGCCTGTGCCATGGTCTCCACGAGGATGACGCCCGGCACGACGGGGTACTGCGGGAAGTGCCCGCGGAAGAAGAAATCGTCCTCGACGAATTTTCGCGAAGCCCGGATCTTGCCGTCGGCCGAGGATTCCACCCGGTCGACGAAGAGGAAGGGATCGCGGTGGGGCAGGATGGCCTCCATGGCCGCGCGCCCTTCGACGGATACCGGGCCGAGGCTTTTCGCCTTGTCGCTCACGACCACCTCCGGATCGCGACCACCCCGTTGTGGCCGCCGAAGCCGAGGCTGCCCGAGAGCGCCGCGTCTATCTTCCCCTTGACGGGCTTGTTGGGCACGTAGTCGAGGTCGCACTCCGGGTCGGGATTTTCGAGGTTGATGGTCGGCGGGAAGACGCCGTCGCGTATGGCCAGCACGCAGGCGATCGCCTCGACGGCTCCGGCGGCGGCCACGAGGTGGCCGGTCTGTCCCTTGGTCGAGCTGACCTTCATCTTCCGCGCGTGTTCCCCGAAGGCTTCCTTGATCATACGCGTTTCCGTCGGATCGTTGATCGGGGTCGAGGTGCCGTGCGCGTTGTAGTACTGGACTTCCTCCGGCTTGAGGCCCGCGTCCGCGAGGCAGAGCTCGATGGCCTTGCGGCCGCCCTTGCCCTCGGGGTCGGGGGCGGTCAGGTGGTAGGCATCGCAACTGGCGCCATAACCCGCGAGCTCCGCGAGGGGAAGGGCGCCGCGCTTTATCGCGTGCTCCTCGCTCTCGAGGATGACGATGCCCGCGCCCTCGCCGATGACGAAGCCGTCGCGGTCCGCGTCGAAGGGCCGGCTCGCCTTTTTCGGGTCGTCGTTGCGCTTGGTGGAAAGGGCCTTGAGCATGCAAAAGGCCCCGATCGCGAACTCGGTCAGGGCGGCTTCGGTGCCGCCCGCGATGACCACGTCGCAGCGGCCCGAGCGGATAAGGTCGAGGCCCGTGCCGAGGGCGTCGGTGCCCGAGGCGCAGGCTGTCGCGACGGTCAGGGCTGGCCCCGTGACGCCGAGGCGCATGGCGATGTTGCCGGCGGCTTCGTTCATGATCATGAGCGGCACGGTCATTGGAGGCATGCGGCCCGGGCCGGACTCGATCAGCTTGAGGTGCGACTCGACGAACACGTCGATGCCGCCGATGCCGTTGCCCAGCGCGATGCCCACGCGGGCCGGATCGACGGAGCCCGAGGCCGCGGCCTGTTCCATGCCGGCCTGTCGCCAAGCCTGCACTGCGGCGGCGACGGCGTAGAGGGTGAAGGGCGCCATCTTGCGAGAGTCCTTCTTGTCGATGTACGGGCTCGCGTCAAGGTCCTTGACCTCGGCCGCCACGCGCGAATCGAGCCTGGACGCGTCGAAGCGGGTGATGGGGCCGACGCCGCTTTCACCCGCGAGCAGGGCTTCCCAGAAGCTGTCCACGTCGTTGCCTACAGGCGTGACGACGCCCATTCCGGTGATGGCTATCCTCGTCTTCATGCTTCGTCTCCTTGTCTCACATCCGCACCACGGAACCGCCGTAGGTCAAGCCCGCGCCAAATCCGAGCATCATCACGAGATCGCCTTCGGCCAAAAGGCCCTTCGCGCGCATCTCGTCGAGCGCGAGCGGGATGGAGGCCGCGCTCGTGTTGGCGTATTCCTCGATGTTCATGTAGAAGCGCGATTCGCTCAAGCCGAAGCGCTTGGCCGCCGCTTGCACGATGCGCAGGTTGGCCTGGTGGGGGACTATCCAGCGGAAATCCTCGAGCCTGAAGCCGGAGCCGGCGGAGAGCTGCTCGATCAGCTGGGTGATGACGCGCACCGCGAAGGTGTAGACGTTCTTGCCGTTCATCACGATGTTCATCGAGCCTTCGAACGCGGGTCGCTCGAAAGTGCGCGTGCGGTCGGGCTGGGTCAGGTAGAGATCCTTGGCGCCCGAGCCCTCGGCGCGCAGTATCGACTTGAGGATGCCCCGTCCGGTTCCGTTCGCGCCGCGGCCGTTTCCTTCCGTCTTCTCGAGCAGGGCGCAACCGGCTCCGTCGCCGAAGAGTACGCAGGTGGCACGGTCGTTCCAGTCGGAGATGCGCGAGAGGGTCTCGGCGCCGACGGCTACGGCGTAGCGCGCCTCGCCGGTCTCGAGCAGGGAGCGGGCGACCTCGAGGGCGTAGATGAAGCCGGTGCAGCCCGCGTTGACGTCGAAGGCCGCGGCCTCTTTGGCGCCGAGGCGGTCCTGCAAGATGCACGCGGTCGAGGGAAAGCCGAAAAACTCTGGCGATGCAGACGCCACGACGATGAGGCCGAGCTCAGCCGGGTCGACGCCCGCGCGCTCGAGGGCTGCGCGTATGGCACGCTCGGCCAGGTCGGTGGTGGTCTCGCCGTCGGCGGCGTAGTGGCGCGCGCCTATGCCGGTATGCGAGCGGATCCACTCGTCGTCGGTCTCCACCCGCTTCGCGAGCTCGTCGTTGGTGACGCGGTTTTCCGGAACGAAGGAACCGAGCGATTTTACGATTACAGCCATGATGCCTCCCGGCCGGCAGGAACCGGCCACGGGAGGCATCATCCGACAAAAGTAGACCAAGTGTCAATATGACGAATATGAAGACACTGTCAAATGCAACCACGGATGAGGTCGTGCGCGCGAGCGCACACGACATTCCTTCATATCCGAAAGCGCCGATAGGCGCAGGCACGGAGTTTGGGAGATGGGAGGGAGAAGAGAAAGGGATAGGAGTAGGGGAAATTCCTGAGTCCTTTTCTCCTCCGACTTCTTGCTTTTCTCTCCCTCTCGACTCCGTACCTCCGTGCCTCTGTGGTTACGTATTTTTCAGTGAAGGCTTTACGTACGCGGCGGCGAGGGCCAGGGCGGCGGAGGCGGCCAGGCCCAGCATGGGGAAGAGCTTGGCCCAGGGGCTCGCGGCGGCCTGGAAGCTGCCCGCGGTGCCGAGCGCGTAGCCGATCGCGATGCCCGCGAAGGCGAGCGCGGGATTCATCTTCCTTCCCTTGCCGACAACGAGCGCCACGAAGAGCACCGGCACGATGCCCGCGGTGTAGCCGTTGTAGGTCTTGAGGATGAGGCCGATGATGTCGGTGCTGAACAGCGCCACGAACGCTGCCACGAAACCCACCGCCACTATCCAGAAGCGGACGCCGCCCACGCGGTCGCGCTTGAGCACGTCGTGCTCGAAGACCGAGGCGGCGGTCATGAGTACGGTGTCGCCGGTGGACAGGATGGCTGCGAGGAGCCCCATCACCAACGCGACGCCGAGGGCCGATGGCAGCACGTTCGCGGCGATGGCGTTGAGCGGGTCGAGACCGCCCGCTTCGAGGCCGCTCGCCCTGGCCCAGAGTCCCACGAAGGTGATGGCGAAGGCGAAGACGAACATGCCCGCGCCGGAGATGAAGCTCGAGCGGCGGGCGTTGGCCGGGCTGTCGGAACTGAGCACGCGGCTGAACATCATCGGGCAGATGAGGTAGGAGCCGCCCACGACGACGACGTAATAAACGAGGTCGAGGGGCTGGAAGCTCGCGTTGAACAGCTCGATCTCGAGGGCGCCGGGAGCCGGGGGCCTGGCCAGGAAGAGCCACGCGAGGGAGGCGATCAAGGCCAGGGCGAGGAGGCCGAACTGGAAGAGGTCGGTGCGGAGCACGGATTTCTGGCCGCCGATCAGGGTGTAAATGATGAGGAAGCCGGCCGCTATGGCCACTGCGTCCTGGTGCCCGAGTCCGGTCAGGGTCGTGATGACCTTGGCCGCCGCGACGAACTGCGCCGCCGCCAGGCCCGTCCAGGTGATGACGATGATAACCGAAACCAGGAGACGGTTCCGGGGACCGAGGAAGCCGCCGGCCAGGTCGGGCATGGTCAGGGCCTCGGATTCGCGGACCTTGCGCGAGAGGAAGATTCCCTGAAGGAAGTGCGCGATGCCGCCCGCGGCCACGAACCAGAAGGCCGGGAAACCCATGTTCACGGCCTTCGAGACCGTGCCTATGGTGATGCCGCCGCCTATGGTGCTGGCCAGCATCGACGCGACGACGAAGAGCTTGCGCTGCTTGCGGCCAGCCACCAGGAAGTTCTCGATGGAGTGCGAGTACTTGAGGCTCGCGAGCGCTATGCCGATGAGGACCGCGCCGTACGCGGCCAAAAGGATGGTGGGAATCATGCTCCGCTCCTTGGAATCTCGGTCGGGGCCGCGGGACGGCTCCCTCGGTCGTGGAGCATAGCCAGGTCGGATCCGCCCGTCTTCTGAAGGAAGGCCGACCGTATCGTTAAGCGTACCGATACGGTCGGCCGAGCCCTTGAGCGGCGGAGCGGGTGCGGCTCAGGAGGCGGCCAGTTCCTTGAACTCGGCGGCTCCGATGGTCTCCACCTCGAGCAGGCGCGCGGCGAGCTTCTCGAGCACCTCGCGGCGCCCCTCGAGGGTGCGGGCGGCCAGCTCGTAGCGCGCGCCGATGACGCGGGCTATCTCCTCGTCCACGTAGCGCTGCGTTTCCTCCGAGTACTCGCGCGCCAGGAAAGCCTCCTCGCGACCGCCGAGCGAGCCGCCGCGCCTTGTCAGCGCCACGTTGCGGAAGCGGCCCGACATGCCGAACTCGGTGATCATGCGTCGGGCTATGTCGGTGGCCTTGACGATGTCGGAAGCCGCGCCCGTAGAGATGCGCCCGAACACGAGCTCCTCGGCCGCGCGGCCGCCCATCAGCACGTCGATCTGCCCGAGCAGCTGCTCCTCGGTCACCACGTAGCGATCCTCGGTCGGCAGCTGCAGGGTGAAACCGAGGGTGCCGTAGCCCCTCGGCACTATGGTCACCTTCTGCACCGGGTCGGCGCCCTTGGTCGACGCGGCAACCAGGGCGTGCCCCGCCTCGTGGTAGGCGATGACCTTTCGCTCCTCGGGGTTCATGGCGCGGCTCTTCTTCTCGAGGCCGGCGACGATCTTTTCGATGGCTGCCTCGAAGTCGCCCTGCGCCACCTTCTTCCGCCCGCCGCGCACGGCGAGCAGGGCCGCCTCGTTGACGATGTTGGCCAGGTCCGCGCCCACGAAGCCCGGCGTCGAGCGGGCGACATCCTTGAGCTCCACGCCGGTCTCCAGCTTCACCGCCTTGGCGTGGATGGAAAGGATGGCCTCGCGGCCGACGATGTCCGGGCGATCCACCGACACCTGCCGGTCGAAACGGCCGGGGCGGAGCAGGGCGGGGTCGAGCACGTCGGGGCGATTGGTGGCGGCCAGGATGATGAGGCCGCTGGTGGCGTCGAAGCCGTCCATCTCGACGAGCAACTGGTTCAGGGTCTGCTCGCGCTCGTCGTTGCCGCCGACGGGGCCGGAGTTGCGGCTCTTGCCGATGGCGTCCAGCTCGTCGATGAAGACGATGCAGGGCGCCTTCTCGCGGGCCTGCTTGAACAGGTCACGCACGCGGGCCGCGCCGACTCCGACGAACATCTCCACGAACTCGGCGCCGCTCATGCGGAAGAAGGGCACGCCCGCCTCGCCTGCGACCGCGCGGGCCAAAAGGGTCTTGCCAGTGCCGGGCGGGCCGACCAGGAGGACGCCCTTCGGGATCTTTCCGCCTATGTCCGTGTACTTCCGGGGGCTTTTCAGGAAGTCGACCACCTCGACGAGCTCCTCGCGCGCCTCGTCGACGCCGGCCACGTCGGTAAAGCGGGTTTTCACGTCGCCCTCGGCCACGATCATGGCCTTGTTCTGCCCGAAGGCCAGCACGTTGCCGCCCATGCTCGACATGCGCTTCTGGATCATGCGCCAGAGGAGGAAGAGGAGGCCGAAAGGTAGTACCCAGTTGAGCACGACCGAGATGATGGCGTTTCCCTCGCGCGAGACGGCGTAGTAGACCACGCCCTTCTCATCGAGCAAGCCCACCAGGTCCGGGTCGCCTACGGGAACGGCGCGCCAGACTCCAGTCGGAGCCGTGCGTGAAGCGGGGTCGATGCCGCGAACGACGCTCACGCCCCGCGGCGGTTCCGCGCTGGCGTACCCGGTCAGGTAATCCGAATCTATCTCGACACGCCTGATCTCGCCCGACTCGACGCGGGCCTTGAACTGGCTGTAGGGCACGAGGCTCTCGTCGTTCGAGAACAGGTACCAGTTGAAAACGGCTATGAGCGCGAACGCGCTGAGCAGCGGGACCATCGAGACGCGCCACTGGCCGAAAGGCGGCAGCTTCGGGTCCGGGCCGGCGGGGCTCTTGCGGGAGGGCTTCTTGCGGTTCCAGTCGGGTCTTCGCTCGGGCATCGGGTGTCCTTCCAGAAAATTGCTGAGCTTCAAGGTACTGCCAAGGGGACTCCGGCGGCCAGATCGACGGCTTCATTCACCATTTCGATCTTTCGCGGCCGCTTGACCCCGGGCGCTTCCCGTTCGTATATTCTCCCGCGAGCCTTCAAACCCTCACAACCAGATTCAGGAGGATATCCGCATGAACGTGAAGCCCCTGCTCGACCGTGTGCTCATCAAGATCCAGGAGTCGGAGGCCAAAAGCGCCGGCGGCATCATCATCCCGCAGACCGCCCAAGAGAAGACCCAGACCGGTGCCGTCGTCGCCATCGGCACCGACACCGACGTCATCAAGGTAAAGGTCGGCGACAAGGTCATGTACGACAAGTACGCCGGCACCCAGGTCAAGATCGACGGCGCCGAGCACCTGATCGTCAAGATGTCGGACATCATCGCCGTCATCGAGTGAGGAACCGACGGTTCCTGTTCCCGTGACGAGTCATCGAGCCGCGAAGCGACGCTTTCGCGGACGTTGACGATACGGCGTCCGACGCGCGCCTGAGGTTCCTCGGGAACCGGCCGTCGTCCGTCGCGTGAAGCCGCCCTCCGGGGCGGCTTTCATTTTTTTTAGCGGCCAGACTCTCCGCGGCCGGTCCCGGGCGGAGCTTTCGAAAGCTCCGGGCAACACGGCCGCGAGCCGCGCCGATCGAGCTTGCGCGCACGGGCGGCGTACTGTATGCTGGCGCTCGTAAACCGGTTTACGCCCGGGGGAAGACCGGATGCCCTCCCCGGAGCGAATGACGAGGCATCCCGGAGCCGCGTTCGATGATCCGTGTCCGCAACCTGAGCAAGACCTTCGTCACGCAGAAACGATATCCGGGCTTCCTCGGGTCGCTCAAGGGCCTTGTGACCCGCGAGAAAGTCCGCACCGTCGCCGTGGACGATGTCTCGTTCGACATAGACGCAGGCGAGATCGTCGGCTACATCGGCGCCAACGGAGCGGGCAAGAGCACCACCATCAAGATGATGACGGGCATCCTCACGCCTTCATCCGGCCGCGTGACGGTGGACGGTGTGGTGCCCTGGGAGCGGCGCATGGCCAACGCTGCCAACATAGGCGTCGTGTTCGGCCAGCGGACCCAGCTTTGGTGGGACCTTCCGGTAACCGAGAGCCTGACCCTGCTCCGCGACGTCTACGGCGTTCCGAAGGGCGAGTACGAAAAGCGCATCGCCTTCCTCGACGAGGTGCTCGGCTTGTCGGAGTTCTCCGGCAGCCCGGTGCGCACGCTCTCGCTCGGGCAGCGCATGCGGGCGGACCTGGCCGCGAGCCTGCTCCACCGGCCCAAGGTGCTCTACCTCGATGAACCCACCATCGGCCTCGACCTCATCGTCAAGGAAAAAGTCCGCAAGGCCATCAAGGAACTGAACCGCGAATTCGGAACCACCATCATCCTGACTACACACGACCTCGCGGACATCGAGGAGCTCTGTCGGCGCATCATCGTCATCGATTCTGGCCGCCTGGTCTATGACGGCAGCCTCGACGAGCTCCGCGCCAAGTACGGCCGCGCCCGTACGGTACGCTTCCACCTGGCGCCCGGCGCCGAGCTTGACCTCGCGCCTCTGTCCGCGGAGATTGCCGCCCTCGATCCATCCTCTCGTACCGTTATGGAGGATGGCGAGCTCGCGGTCACCTTCGACCGCGCCAAGGCCGGCGTCGGCGCCGTGGTCCAGAAAGTGCTCGCCCGGCACGAGGTGCTCGATTACGCCATAAGCGAGACGAAGATCGAGGAGATCGTGAAGCGGATTTACCTCGAGGCGGAGGCCGGCCGATGAAGGCGGCCCGCTATCTCCGCTTCACGCGGAACTCGGTGCAGACCATGCTCGCGTACCGCGCCAACGTCCTCTTCTACATCTTCGGGAACATCGTGCAGACCCTGGTGCTCTGGTACCTGTGGCGCGCCATCTTCGCGGGAGCCGGAAGCGGGCGCGTCAACGGCTTCACGCTCGGCGAGATGGCCGCTTATCTGCTGGCGGCAGTCGCCGCGCAGTCGGCGATAGGGGGGAACGCCGAGGATGTCATCTCCGAAGAGATCATGGAAGGAAGCATAGCCGTCAACCTGGCGCGCCCGCTCGACTACCGCACCCGGATCTTCTTCGGCCACCTCGGGGCAAGCCTCTACAACTGCGTGGTCGTGAGCCTGCCCGCGCTCGCCATCGGGCTCGTCGCGAGCGCGGAGCTGGGAGGCGCCGGCGTCCGCCTCGCCGCGTTCGCCGCCTCGCTGATCCTCGGCTTCGCGCTCCATTTCTTCTATAAATTCATGCTCGGGCTCACCGCCATCCTGACCACCAACGTTTGGGGCGTCTTCAACGTCGAGGCCGTCGTGTCGGGCTTCCTCTCCGGAGCCCTGGTGCCCTTGGCCTTCTTTCCGGACTGGGCGCGGACCGTGACAGGACTCCTGCCCTTCGCGTCGATGGTATCGGCCCCGGCCCTGGCCTTCGCGGGCAAGCTCACGGGAGCAGACCTGGTCCGCACCCTGACGGTACAGGGCTTCTGGGTCGTCGCGTTGGCGCTCCTCTCCTCATGGGCGTGGAACTCGCTCGTGTCGCGCGTCTCGGTGAACGGGGGCTGAAGCACGATGGCGCGCTACCTGCGGCTCTACCTGCGGTATTTCGGACAGAACATCAAGAGCCTCATGTCGTACCGGCTGAGCTTCCTCGTCGGACTCGCGGCCTTCATGGCCCGGCAGTTTCTCGGCGTGGCTTTCGTCGGCCTTGTGTTCGCCGCCATTCCGGACCTGGCCGGCTGGAGCAGGGATGAGGTGCTCTTCGTCTACGGCTTCGCGCAGCTCGGGCGCGGCTTCGACCACATGTTCACCGACAATCTCTGGATACTCGCGTGGCGCATGGTGGCCCGCGGCGAATTCGACCGCATCCTGGTGCGCCCATTGCCGCCGCTCTTCCAGCTGCTGGCCGAGCGCTTCCAGACCGACGGCATCGGGGAGCTCGTGGCGGGCATCGCGGTCACCGCCTGGACCGCTCCGCGCCTCGACTTTCCCGCCGGGCCCTGGTCGTGGGCGCTCGGCGCGATCGCTGTCGTGGCGTCCTTCCTGATCTACACGGCGGTCAAGCTGGCGCTCGCGAGCCTGGCGTTCTGGATCAAGTTCAGCCAGGCCTACCTCTTCGCGGCCTACAAGATGGCTGATTTCGCCATGTATCCCATGAACATCTACCCGAAGGCCCTACGCTTCGTCCTGTCATGGGCGCTGCCCTTCGCCTTCACCGCCTACTATCCGGCCGCGGCCCTGCTCGGTCGCGAAAGCGTCGCCTTCGGCATCGGCCTGGCGCTCGCGGTCGGACTCGTCGCCACGGCCCTGTCCCTGGCGGTCTGGCGGGCGGGCCTCAGGGCCTACGAAAGCGCGGGGAGCTAGCGATGCGCGTCCTCGTTTCCGGCCTTGTCAACATCGAGACCACGCTCAGGGTCGACGGTTTTCCGATCGAGTACCGGCCCGTTCTCTACCCCTTCGGCGGCGTGTCCTCGAGCGTCTCGGGCGTCGGCGTCAACGTGGCCGCGGCCCTGAAGCGGCTTGGAGACGAGGTGGCCTTCCTTTCGCTTGTCGGAGCCGACGCCGCTGGCGACCTGGCCCTCGAGGGCCTTTCGCGGCTCGGGGTGCCGACGGACGGGGTGCTGCGCGACCTGGATGCCACCGCACAGTCGGTCATCCTCTACGACGGGGACGGGCGAAGGCAGATCAACGTCGACCTGAAGGACATCCAGGAGCGGCGTTATCCCGCCGGGCGCTTCCGCGCCGCCGCCGCGGGCGCCGACGCCTTCGTCCTGTGCAACATCAACTTCAACCGCGAGCTGCTTCCGCTCGCGCGGGAATCGGGTAAGCCGGTCTTCACCGACGTGCACACGCTTTCCGATCCGGCGGACGATTACAACGAGGATTTCATGGCCGCGGCCGAGGTCCTCTTTGTTTCCGACGAACGCCTCTGGGCGCCTCCGGCGGAAGCCGCGCGCGAGCTCATGGACAGGTACGGGTGCCGTATCGTCGTGGTCGGACTCGGGGCGAAGGGCGCGTTGCTCCTCGAAACGGGGAGTCCTGCGCTGGCGGTTTCCGCGGTGCGCGCGCGTAAAGTCATTTCGACCATCGGGGCGGGCGACGCGCTCTTCTCGGCCTTCGCGCATTTCCTGCTCGCGGGACGGCGCGCGCCAGAGGCGCTGGAACTGGCGACGCGCTTCGCCTCGTGGAAGATCGGCGAGACCGGGGCGGCCGCTGGCTTCCTGACCGAGAAGGAGACATTGGAGCTGAAGGTCGGGCAACTTTAAGGAAGAGAACCGCAGAGACGCAGAGACGCAGAGACGCAGAGGAAAGAAGAAGAAGAAGAGGGAAACGGGATAACGGAAGCAGGAATACGGGAACGGGAAATCGACAGGAATGGGTTTTCATACAGGAGGGAAGAGATGAAGAAGCGAACTTGGTTCGCGGCCGCGATCGCGGCCATGGTAATTGCGGCGCTGCTCGGTGCCTGCGCTGGCGCGCCGGACGCGGAGGACGTGTTCTCGGCGGGGCCCGCTTTCGAGACGGTCGAACCCGGCACGGTCGAGGACAAGGGCCACCCGCTCATGAACCGCGTGGTCGCGGCGCACGACGAGCTCAAGCCCGCCGCCGACGAGGTGGTGGTCTACTACGTGCGCAACGACAAGGACTACGCCAGCTGGGGCTTCTGGCTCTGGGCCGTGCCCGGCGGCGACGGCTCCCTCGCCTGGGACAAGACCCAGCACCTCGGCGTCGCGGCCGACGTGGGTTACCTGCGCTTCAAGAAGGACGGCTCGACCCTGGGCGTAAACACAATCGGAGCGGACGGCCTCTTCGGCCTCATCGCCCGCCGCGATTCCGGCTGGGACAAGGACGGGGACAACGACCGCATCCTCGACGCGAACGTGACGAACGAATGGGTCATCTTCGAGAAGGACGGCAAGACTTACGCCTACGGACCATACGTGCCCACCATCGACAACGCCAGGCTCGCGAGCGGCACCGAGATCGTGCTCGACCTGTCCGGCCGCTTCGGCCTGCCGACCGAAGCCGGAAATGGCGGCTTCACCGTGAGCCGCGCGGACGGCTCGGGCGAGCTGGCCATAGTCGACGTGGTCAACAACGCCGACCCCGCGAACAAGGCCAACAACTACGCGCGCCGCGTCCTCGTCAAGCTCGCCGCGGAAGCGCCCCTCGACGCCCCGCTCGTCGTGTCGCACCCGGCCTTCCTCGCGCCGGTCGCGGTGGATTCGGCCGCGCTCGCCGCTTCGCTGGCCGACAAGCTGGTGCCGCCCGAGGGCTACAAGCTCGGCGCCATTTACGACACGACGCGCAAGTCGGTCGAGTTCCGCCTCTGGAGCCCCTTCGCCAGCAAGGTCGTGGTCCGGCTCTACAAGGCCAGCCAGGCAGCCAAGGCCGACTACAGCCTCGAGCTCTCGAAGGACGCCGCGACCGGCGTGTGGTCGGGACGCTTTTCGACCGTCGATCCGGACGGATTCTTCTACGAATACGGCGTTTTCGCCGGTGCCAAGGAGCGCATCGCGCTCGACCCGTACGCCTGGTCAATGGACGCCTTCACCGGCACGGGCATCGGCCGCGGCGCCGTGGTGAATCCCGCCAGGGCCCTGCCCGCGGGCGGCTGGGAAGGCTACGAGGACGTGGTTCTCGCCCGGCGCGAGGACGCGGTCATCTACGAGGTCTCGGTCCGCGACTTCACCATCGCCAGGGACTCGGGCGTCAAGGCGAGGCCCGGCTCGTACCTGGCCTTCATCGAGAAAATCCCCTATCTGAAGGCGCTCGGCGTCACCCATGTCCAGCTCATGCCGGTGCTGAACTTCTACTACACCGACGAGACCAAGACCGCCTACGAGGCCACGGGCCGTGCGAGCGACAACAACTACAACTGGGGCTACGACCCGCACTCGTACTTCACGCCCGAGGGCTGGTACGCGAGCGACGCGCGCGATCCCTACGCTCGCATGGTCGAGCTCAAGACCCTGGTCAAGGAGCTGCACAAGGCCGGCCTCGGCGTCCTGTTGGACGTGGTCTACAACCACACGGCCAACACCGAGATCTTCGAGCCCGTCGTGCCAGGCTACTTCTACCGCCGCGACGCGCGCGGCGCGCTCACGAGCCAGTCCGGCTGCGGCAACGACGTCGCCACCGAGCGCGCCATGGCCGCCCGCCTGATGCGCGATTCGCTCGAATACTGGGTGCGCGAGTACAAGGTCGACGGCTTCCGCTTCGACCTCATGGGCCTGATCGCGGCCGACCCCATCCTGAAGGCGCGCGATGCCATCGCGAAGATTCCCGGAAAGGACGACATCCTCTTCCAGGGCGAGGGCTGGAAGATGTACTCCGGGCCGACTCTCGCGGTCATGGACCAGAACTACATGACCCGCACCGACCAGGTCGCCGTCTTCAACGACGAGATCCGCGACATCCTCAAGGCCGGCGGCATGAACGACCGGCAGAAGGGCTTCGTCACGGGCAAGCCGGTCAACACGGCCATGATCTTCAACAACATCTCGGGCCGGCCCATGCTCAACTTCAAGGCGGACGACCCGGGCGACGCGATGATCTACGTCTCGGCCCACGACAACCTGACCCTGGCCGACAACATCGCCTTCAACACCGGGCTCATGGCGCGCTACGCCGACGAGCGCGCGGAGATCGCCGCCCGCGTCAAGCTGGCCAACTTCTTCGTGCTGACCGGGCAGGGCATCGCGTTCCTGCACGGCGGCGACGAGCGCGGCCGCACGAAGCCGAAACTCTCGAGCACCACCGAGGTGACCGGCGACTACGTCCACAACAGCTACGACGCCTCCGACGACATCAACCAATTCCCCTGGACCGTGGAGGAGGAGTTCTCGGAGAGCGCCGAGTGGGTGAAGGGGCTCATCGCCATCCGCAAGGCCAACACCGCCTTCCGCCTCGGCGACGCCGCGAAGGTGGCCGCCGCCCAGAAGCAGCTGGCCCACGGCGACCAGCTCTCGATGGGCTGGACCCTGGCCTCGGAGGGACAGACCTTCGTCCTCCTCGTGAACGCGAACTTCGACCTTCCGCAGACCTTCGAGGTCGGCATGCCGCTTTCGGGCGCGCGCGCCCTGGTGGATTCCGACGAGGCTGACCCCGACGGGGTATCGGAGCCCAGCGGCTACGGGGTCGATGGTACCACGATCACCGTAGAGCCCCTGACCGCGATCATGCTGAAGCTGTAACGCAGACCAGGTGGAATGGAGAGGCGCCCGCCTTGCGTGGGCGCCTCTTTTGCATTTTTCCAGCCAAGGGTCCATTTGCGAAACTGTCAAGAGCGAAAACTACCAATTTTCCTTATTAAATCGGTTTAGAGCTAAACACGCGATAAGCAAAAATACCATGGACTGGCGTTTTTTCCACCTTCGACAGCAATTTCAGTGGCTCGGTGCGAAAGGTTCGGGATTACACTCACCCGTCAAACCGGTTTAGAAAATCGGTTTAGCAAAGCGGTTTAGCAAAACCGCCGCTTGCCGGATTCGCGGCAGCCACTTCGATTCCGGGGCTCGCTCCACGAGCCATGGAAGGCGCCGGGGATCCCGCGCCGCATGCGGCGGAACGGATGAGGGAGGAGTATGTGATCAAACGCACGATACTGACGCTGGCCCTGGCCTTGCTCGTGGCCGGGATGTCGGTCGCGGAGGTCCGCGTGAAGGCGCTCGACGATGTCAACGTCGAGATCATCTTCACATGGAAGGACGACGCGGCGACCGAAATGGCGGTCATCGGAACCTTCAACAATTGGGTCGAACCCGGCGTCCCCATGACCCGGAACGCGGACGGCCTGTGGGAATACACCCTCAAGGGCACGGTGACGGACGAGATCGCCTACAAGATCTTCAACAAGGGCACCTACATTTTCGACGCTGGCGCCCCGGACAAGAAGGACGACGGCTTCGGCGGCAACAACGGCCTCATCATCGTGGCCGACGTGCTGGCGGGTATCGCGCCCGGGCAGCTGGCGGCCTCGGGCGCCGCGGGCGGCTCGACGGGTTTCGTCAACACCTACCCGAGCAAGTTCAACTTCGGCATGTATACCGTCCTCGGCTCGAAGTCTACCTTCGTCACCCAGGGCCTCGTGGACAAGACCGTCAAGGGGCTCGAGACCGACTCGACCGGCCTCTACGGCAAGTCCTACTGGAAGGTCGGCGGCACCCTCTGGCCGAGCGTCACCGCCTGGTTCGAGATGAAGGTTTTCGACGGCTACCAGGCCATCTGGGCCCAGGACGCCACGGGCCTGGTGAGTCCCGAACTCGACGCGGGACTCGCTGGACTCTTCTCGGGCCTGCTCTTCAATCCGGTCAACTGGCTCGGCGGCGCGAATCCCGTGCTCAACTCCATCAAGACCGGCCTCGAGACGCCCTTCCTCGTCTGGGAGACCGGCTACGGCTACGCCAAGCCCACCAAGCGCACGGCCGTGCTCTGGGAAACCCTGAACGAGCGCGACGGCAACGACGGTTACATGCGCTTCGACCTGGGGCCCGAGCTCCGCAAGATCGGCGGCCTCGCGATCGAGGCGACCATCGCTCCCAACAAGATGTCCGGCAACTACGGCTTCTTCGGCTGGTTCGGCGCCTCGCTCGGAGATCTCAAGCTGGACTTCCAGTACGACTTCAAGAGCGCCGCCACCGACGACCTGTCCGCCATCTTCGACAAGCTCTACCACCAGGACCTGCTTTTCGGCGCCAAGTACAAGCTCGCGGGCGTGAACCTGGCGGCCCAGGGCCTCGTGAACCTCTACAGCGAGGAACCCTTCGGCATCGACAGCCACACGGCGGCCGAGCTCAAGGCCGACTGGGCCCTGCCCGCCGACGCGTTCGGGCTGGCCGCGAGCTACCGCTATACGGGCTCGATGGCCGAGCTGCTCTTCGGCAACGCCGATTCCCTCGGCACCAAGGGCACGCAGCGCGTCTACCTCAACCTCTGGGGCAAGCCGCTTCCGGCCCTCAAGCTCGGTCTCGATTCGAGCGCCGTGCTCGAGTCGGCGAAAATCGCCGACGCCGCGATCGAGTTCGACGCCAAGCCCTACGCCGAGTACGCGCTCGACGCCCTGCTCGGCAAAAAGAGCTCGGTGAACGCCTACGCCAAGCTCAAGTACGACCTTGAGACGGGCGCCGCCTACGAGGCGAGCGGCTCGGCCTTCCAGTTCGGCGAAGCCGGCGCGAAGTTCTACCTCGATGCCCCCGTGCCTTCGGTCGTCAACTCGATGGACCTTTATTGGGGCTTCAACAACTGGGACGCGGACAAGGTCTTCAACACCCTGATCGCCTCGTTCCGCATGCCGAAGGACCTTTCGGCGGAACTCGGCCTCGGCCTGCGCACCCCGCGCGCCTCGGCTTCGAGCGAGGTCAAGGCCGAGAACAACCTGCTCGGCGCCTCCATCGGCGCCTCGTGGAAGGTGCCCAAGCCCGCCCTCAAGAGCCCGCTCATCTACGGCGCCTTCGCCTGGAACATGGACCCTTACGATTCGGACGGAAACACGCTCGCGATGGACGGCTACACCACCGCGGACGGCGCGGCCAAGAACGACGGCTACGCCACCTTCCGGCTCATGATGAAGTGGGATTTCTAGCATGAGGAACGCGAACATGAAGCATACGACAATATTCGCCGCCCTGCTCCTCGTCGCCGTCGCCGTCCTTTCGGGCTGCGGCAGCGTGCTCCACAACGGCACGGAGATGGCGATCGAGCGGGTGACCCTGACCGGCCTGCCTTCGGCGGTCTACGCGGAAGGCCAGGAGATGGTCTTCTCCTACAACATGGGAGACGCTGGCTGGATCCATGACGACGCGAACGCCGCCCTTTTCGCTATGCCCAAGTATCGCGCCAGCGTGGCCGCCGACGGCTCGCTGGTCTTCAACTTCGGTTCGCCGATCGAGATCGTCACGCCGACCTTGACCTTCCTGCTGATCGATCCGGACAAGACCTGGGCGACGCTTAAGATCGACCTCAAGCACTCGGGCAAGTCGGGCGGCGACGTGGTGCTCGACAACACCTGGGCCGGCGCCGCCGCGCCCGAGCGCGTCCTCGGCGTCGTCTCCGGCGACGACGTTGCCTGGGACTACGAGTAAGGAGTGGACGGCATGAACCTCAAGAAATTGCTCGCCGCCGTCGCGGTACTCTTCCTGCTCGGAAGCGCGGCCTTCGCGGACGTACGGATCAAGGACGAAGGGAGCGGCAAGGTCGCCATCACCTTCACGCACAAGGACGACGCGGCCACCGAGATGGCGGTCATCGGTTCCTTCAACAGCTGGGTCGAGCCGGGCGAGCCCATGGCGCGCAACGCCGACGGGCTCTGGGAGCTGACCATCGAGGCGAGCGTCGAAGACGAGATCGTCTACAAGTTCTTCTCGAAGGGCAGCTACATCTTCGACTTCAAGGCGCCCGACAAGAAGGACGACGGCTTCGGGGGCAACAACGGCCTCATCGTCGTGGCCGACGTGCTGGCCATGCAGGCCGCCGGCGTCTCGAGCGCCTCGGGCGGCTCTGCCGCCGCGGTTGTCCCGCTCCTCCCCGGAGCGCGCAAGAAACTGGCCTTCGGCACCTTCGCCTTCGTCGAGAGCGACACCCGCTTCGACACCACCGACGGCTTCGACGCCGTCCAGTCGACGGTGGACGCGAAGAGCGTCTGGAAGCTCGAGGGCGACGTGGTCGGCAAGATGCCGGCCTTCTTCGAGATCACCTTCTTCGACGGCTCGACGCCCGTCTGGGAGGACGGCGTCACCCCGCTCGGCGACGGCCTCGAGTCGCTCGCCTCGGGCTTCGTCTTCAATCCGGCCTTCTGGCTCGGCGCGGAAGCGCGCCCAAGCCTCGACAAGTTCCGTTTCGGCTTCGACACGAAGTACGTGGCCTACGAAACCGGCTACGGCGAAACCTGGCTCCCCGGCCGCGAGTCCGTGCTCTGGGAGACGGTCGAGGTCGAAGGCACGTCCGCCGGTCTCGGCTACTCGTCGTTCCGGCTCGGCTCCGAGCTCCGCGAGATCGGCGACTTCAGCTTCGACGCCGCCCTGGTGCCGAACCGGAGCCTGAACGACTTCTACGGCCTCTACGCCTGGGCGAAGGCCGCCTACGGCGACTACGAGCTCGACTTCCAGTACGACCTGCGCTCGCTGACCAAGACCGAGCCGCTCGAGATCTTCGAGGTCCTGACGCGCCAGGACTACATAGTCGGCGCACGCGGCTACATCGGCATGCTCGGGCTTTCGGGGCAGTTCCTGCTCTCGCGCTTCACCCCGGGCGGCACGGCCGAGGCGCTCCCCTTCACAGACAAGATGGCCGCGGCGCTCAAAATTGACTACGCGGACTTCTTCGAGCTCTGGGACGGCTACGTCGAAGCCCGCTACCGCGGCTCGGCTGCGCAGCTGCTCTACCTGGACGCGGACGGCAACGCCGAAGAGCTCGGCGACCCCGAGACCCTCGGCCTCGACCTGGGCGGCTCCATCCGCCTCGGCCACTGGCTGCGCGGCAAGCTCGACGCGGGCGCCACGCTCTCGAGCGTGGACCTCTTCGCCGGCAACATCGCCGTCGCGGCGCGCCCCGGCCTCACCGTCGACGTGAGCCTGCTCGCCAAGCGGCCGCTCACGGCGGAACTCTACGCCGACCTCTCCTACGACACCGTGCCCGACGCCGGCAAGGACGCGTTCAACTTCATCCAGGCAGGGCTCGCGGCCCACGCGGGCGACCTGTTGCCCGGCTTGCTCGAGACGGTGGACCTCTGGTACGGCCTTTCGAACGGCGCCACGATGTGGAACTCCCTGCTCGCGGAGCTCGGCTTCGCGCACGGCATCAGCGCCCAGATCGGCGGCGGCTTCCGCTCGGGCGGCGCGGTGACGAACCCGATGGGCGCCCTTCTCGGCGCGGCGTGGGTCGTGCCCGCGCCGCAAGCCAAGAGCCCGACCGTGTACGCGCAGTTCGTCTGGAACATGGACCCCTACGACGCCGAGGACATCACGGCCTTCGACCTCACCGACGACCTGCCCAGCTCGGGCGTCGCGGCCTCGGAGACCGAAGCCGCCCTGCGCTTCGGCATCACCTGGAATTTCTAGCGAGTGGTTTCCAATGACCGGGGATCCGTCGGGCGTAGGCCCGGCTCCCCGGCATTCCCATCCAATGCCTGCGGCATTGGATTACAAGGAGAGCGACATGAAGAAGGCTATGCTTCTTCTCCTGGCCGCCGTGACCCTGCTCGGGTTCGTGGCGTGCCCCAGCCCGACCGGTAGCGACCCCGTCGACCTGACCTCGGACTGGAAGATCAAGGGCAGCTTCGACAGCTGGGCCACGCACAACTTCACCATGGATGAGCTCGACAACAACATCCTGACCTACACGTACTCAAGCCTTCGCGCGATCGACTATGAATTCGTGCTCATGAACGCCGCCGGCGGCGAGCTCAAGTACAGCACCGAGACCAACGTCGCCGTGGACACACCGTTCACTATGGGCTCAGGCGCTATCAATGCGAGCTTCACGGCCACCACCGTCGAAGTCACCGTGACTGTCGACATCAGCGTCCCCGCGTCCCCCGTGGTAACCCTCGTGACGAGCGGCGCCGCTGCCACTCCGTATAACGTCGCCGAATTGGCCGAAGGCCTCTTCATCAAGGGCGACATGTTCACCATCGGCTGGACCAACACCGCCGGCACCCTTGTCGACAACGCCGACGGCACCGGCACCGTTACCTTCGCCGGCCTGACGGCTGCCAGCAAGACCGGCAGCTTCGGCTTCGACTCCCGTGACGGGTTCCTCAAGGGCGTATCCGTCGTTTCCCCGACGGTCGCTGACAGCTCCACCGCTCCGGTCGGCCTCCAGACCTCGGGCGACAACTGCGTCATCACCGACATCCCCAACTCGGACTCCGTCTACACCATCGTCATCACGATCGACGAGGACGGCGCCACCATCGCCGACAAGTACTCGATGGTCGTTACCCTGACCTCCGTCGGCACAACCGCGTGGGCTTTCGATCCGCCGGTTTCCATCTGGCTCGTCGGCGACCTTAAGGGCGCCACTGATATGACCACGTGGTCGACGACCGACGATGGCCGCGCCCAGGTAGATCTCGTCAGCGATGTCGCGACTTACGCTTTCACCGCGGACACCACCTACGATGCCGCCTTCAAGTACGCGACCGCGGCGGACTCGGGCTGGGACAATCTGGTCGGCTTCACCGGCGTCGACTCCTCCACGTCGCCCGTGACGGTCGTGAATCCGGGTGGTGGCGGGAACATCGGGTTCGCCGCGACTTCCGGCAACACCTACACGATCGTCATCGATTTCTCCACCGATTATGCAGTGACCGGCATTCCGGTTCTCACGATCACCGAGACCACTCCCTGATTTATTTCCGCCGCGAAGTCACCGACTTCGCGACGGCGCGTCCCGCGTTCCCGTGCCGCGGGACGCGGCCTGAATCATCTCCTTCCGCTCCGCCGCCCGGGCCACTCGCCCGGGCGGCGGCTTTTCCATTCTTCCGTAGCAGCTCGACAAGCAAGGACGCGCGCAGCAAGGTCCGCAATTCGAGCCGCGACGTCGAGACGCTCCGGTAGCTTGCCGGAATACCCGAAGCATTCCGGCACGCTGCTTGGCAATTACTCGACAAGCTGGCACTTGTCTCCGTAATTGCGGAAGTCATGGTACTGTTCAAATGGGCTCGGTGCCGATTTGAACATCCGGTTTGGCGCGCGCTCGAGGAAGGCCTTCCGTACCGGTCGCCCGTGACGAGCATCCTCCACAAGTACGTGACCGGGCGCCTCGTGGAGCGGACGGGGGAAAATGCGTAGAGGGCACCGCGCCTTCGTCATCACCCACGACGCGAATTTCAAGGGACTGAGCGGGGTTGAGTACTGGCCGAAGTGAGTGGTCTGGTTATGATTGCGTTTATTCCCGGAACAGGAAGAAAAATAGGCCATTGTTCTTGACACAGAAACAATAGCTATCGATACTGTATCCATGAGCGATGTCCCGCTTGCCGAGCTCGAAGCCGCCATGCAGCGGCGCGTGCAGGCCATGCCCGCGCGCCTCCGGCCATTCACGACCGAGCGTGGCGGGTTGCCGCGCGCCTTTGTCCTTTCCGGAGCGCGAGGTGTCGGAAAGACCACCTTCCTGCTGCACGGCGCGAGCGCGACAAGTGTCCTCCACGTCTCCGTCGACAATCCGCTTCTCACGAACATACCGCTCTACGAGCTCGGCAGGGCGGCCTTCATGGCGGGCTACCGCGGAGTCGCATTTGACGAAGTGCATTTCGCGAAGGATTGGGGCGCGCATCTCAAGGCCCTGTACGATGACTTTCCCGAGCACTCGGTTTGGGCAAGCGACTCTTCCTCGCTCGCGCTCCGCGGCGGCATCGCCGACCTGTCGCGGCGCTACGTGCCCATCCACATGCCGCTCATGAGCTTCCGCGAGTTTCTTTATCTGGAATCGGGGACCCTCCCGCCGACGGTCGATCCTTTTCCGGGGGGGATGGGCGGAAGCTTGCCGCGGATCGACGCCTCCCTACTCGAAGCGTTCCGCCGCTACCGCTCGGGCGGCACGCGGCCTTTCCATGCCGAGGGCGATTTCCGGGAACGCATGCTCGCCGTGCTGGAAAAGTCGCTCTACGCCGATGTGCCCTTCTTCCTTCCCAACGTGGGAGAATCGAACCTCAGGCTCATGAACGCGATTGTGGCCACGCTCGCCCGCTCGGCCGTCCCGCGCCTCCAGGTGCGCTCGCTCTGCGCCGACTGGAACGTAGGGGCCGACCGCTTGTATGCCCTAATCGAAGTCATGGAAGCGATAGGCCTGCTCCGCGTCGTGCGCTTCGAGAACGACGCCAAAGCCCGCTCGATCGGCGCGAAGCTGTTCTTCGCCGATCCGGCCTTCTACGGCGTCCTCGGGGGAAATGCCGGGACGATGCGAGAAGCCTTGGTCACCATGCTTTGCGCGGAATCCGGCTGGCTCGTCGAGGCCGCGCGCGAAGAGACCACGGGCGATTTCGTCATTACACGGCGCGATGGCGCCTCGCCGCGGCGTTTCGCGCTCGAGGTGGGCGGCGCGTCGAAGCGCCGGAAGGGCTCCGATTTCGTGATCCGCGACGACCTCGATTTCCCGACCGCCGCCGCGCTGCCGCTCTGGACGCTCGGCATGATGTATTGAACCTGCGCTCTGCCCAAGGAACAACCATGAATTACCGCAAGATCGACACGCCGGAGAATTACCGTTTCGCCCCCGCGGCGGCCGATCCAGGCGCCGCGGCCCTGCCGGGCGGAAACGCTCACGCCCTGCTTGCGGGCGGTCCGCATCCGGACGTGGAGCTCGTCCTCGAGGATATGGGCTCCGACGTCTACCGCCTGAGGGGAAGGTCCGCGCGCTGGCCGTGCGGAATGGGGAGCCTGGCCGGGCTCGACGCTTCGTCCTTCGCCCAGCGGCCCTCGGAGGCCGCGTGCCGGCTTTCGGCCGACGGCGGCGTGTCGCTGTCGCTGGACGGCGCGACCCTGCTCTCGGGCGCGGGCTTCGGACTGTGCGGGGCGAAGTGGATGCTGCGTTTCGAGCCCGACGAGGCCTTGCGCTTCCATGGGCTCGGAGGAAAGAACCTCGGCTTCGAGCTTTCACTCAAGCGCACCATCTTCTGGAACACCGACCTCTTCGCCGACTTCGAGTGGAGCGCGGTCTCGGAATCGCGCGCCGATCCGCTCTACGCGTCCTTCCCGGTGCTGATCGGGCGGAAATCTGGCTCGGCCTCCGGCGGGCCCTGGTTCGCCCTCGTCATGGACGCGCCGTACCCGGGCTTCGCGAATCTCGGCGCGGGGGAGGGGATTTTCGCCGCGGGCTCGACGCCCTTCGAGCGCTGGCTTTACCTGGGCGCCCGCGACGGGGCGCCGGACCTGTGGATCATGGCGGACCGCTCGGGCGCGGGCCTCGTGCGGAAGATCCAGGCCCTGCAGGGCAGGGCGGAGCTGCCTCCGCTCTGGGCCCTCGGCCACCACCAGTGCCGCTGGGGCTACAAGGACTACGCCGACCTGGACCGCGTCGCGACGGAGTACGAACGGCGCGGCATCCCCAACGACGGGCTCTGGCTCGACATCGACTACATGGACGGCTTCCGCGTCTTCACCATCGACAGGCGGCATTTCGACGCGCCCGCCGCGCAACTCGAAGAGCTGGCCGAGCGCGGCTGCCGCGTCGTGCCCATCCTCGACCCGGGGCTCCGGCGCGACCCGAATTTTCCCGCGTACACGAAGGCGAAGGAAGGGGACCTGCTCTGCCGCAATCCCGAGGGCGGCGACTACATCGGCTTCGTGTGGCCGGGCTACACGGCCTTCCCGGATTTCTCGCTGCCCGAGGCGCGCGCGTGGTGGGCGTCGGAAGTCGAGCGCTTCGCGAAGCTCGGCTTTTCCGGTTTCTGGATCGACATGAACGATCCGTCCACGGGCAGCGCGCCGCTTTCGGATCTGCGCTTCGGCCGCGGCGAGCTTCCGCATGAAGCCTTCCACAACCAGTACGCGCTCGGCATGGCCATGGCGACGCGCGAGGGCTTAGGGCGCGCGCGACCGGGGCTCCGGCAATTCCTCATCAGCCGTTCCGCGTACCTCGGCATGGCGAAGCACGCGGGCATGTGGACGGGCGACAACGTGTCGAACGTCCACCACCTGCGCGCGTCCGTCGCGTTCAGCTTGAATCTTTCGGTGTCGGGCATGCCCTTCAACGGCCCCGACGTGCCGGGCTTCGCGGGCGACGCGTCGGCGGCGCTCATGGAAGCCTGGTACAAGGCGGGCTTCCTTTTCCCCTTCCTGCGCAACCATTCCGTGGCCGGCTCGCGCGACCAGGAGCCCTGGACGCGCGGGCGGCGCACGGAGCGAATCGTCGCGGAATGCATCCGCTCGCGCTACAAGCTCATCCTCTACCTCTACCAGGCTTGGATCGAGGCCGCCGAGAACGGGGACCCCGTCATGCGGCCGCTCTGGTACCAGTATCCGGAAGAAGCATGGACGAGCGAGGCCGAGGCGGGCGACGAATTCCTTGCCGGGCCGGACCTGCTCCACGCGCCGGTGCTGGACGAACGCGCCGCATCGCGCCTCGTGCGACTGCCGCGCGGCCGCTGGTTCGACTGGGCCTCGGGCCGCTTCGTGGAGGGGGGCAGGGTGGTCCGCGCGGCTCCGGGGCGATACGGCACGCCGCTCTTCGTCCGTTCCGGCGCCGTCGTGCCGATGCTGCCGGGCACGCGCGACACGAACCACAAGGACTTGCGGCTCGTGGACTTCGTCCTCTTCGTGGAAGAGGGCGGCACGGCGGTTTTCCGCTACCGCGCGGACGACGGCGAGACGCTTGCGTACCGCGACGGAGCGCGCAGCGTGCTGGACCTCAAGGTCCGCGTGGAGGGCGGGACCGCCTTCGTCGAGACCGCGCTCCCCGAATCGGGCTACGGGACCGTCGTCTACCGTATCGTCGCGCCGAAGGCGTCAGGCATCCGGGCCATCGAGCTGAACGGCGAGCGCATGGAACTCTCGCGCGAGAGGCTCGCCCTGGCGGGCCGACGGCACCGGGCGCTCGCGACGGAGACGCGAACGGCCTAGGAAAAGCGCGCGATTTGGCTTGTCGTCCGGTTATACCGTAGTTATACTCAGTCTTATGAAGACCGCAATATCGGTGCCCGACTCGGTATACGCCGAGGCGGAAGAAGTCGCGGAAGCCCTGGGCATCCCCCGGAGCCAGCTCTACGCGCGGGCGCTCGAGGAATTCGTGCGGAAGCATCGCGTCGACGCGGTGACCGAGCGGCTCGACGCGGTTTACGGGCCGGGCGGCACCGCCCCTGCCGCGGAAACGCCGCCGGAAGACGGGGCCGCGGTAGAATCGATCCGCACGCTGACGCGCCATGACTCGTGGTGAGGTTTTCTGGGCGGACTTCGGCCTGCCTTTCGGCAGCGAAACGGGTTTCCGGCGTCCCGTCGTCGTCCTGCAGTCGGACGCGTTCAACGCCAGCCGGATCGGAACCGTCCTTGTCGTGCCGCTCACGACGAACCTCGCGCTCGCCGACGCGCCGGGCAACGTTTTCGTCGAAGCCCGCGAATCCGGGCTCTCCAAGGATTCGGTGGCCGTCGTTTCGCAGCTGGCGGCCATCGACCGGCGGCGACTTCTCGAGCGGGCCGGGGCGCTCGGCCAGGCGACGCTGGCGCGACTCGAGCTCGGCCTCAAGCTGGTTCTCGATCTGACCTGACCTGGCCCCCTCATGCCCCCCGATCTGCCTCGACTTGACCCTGGGTGTGCGTCGCTCCCGTTCACGCCTCCGTGAACAAGAACAAGCTCTTGCCCGGCAGGTCGAAGGCGCCTTCGCGGGGCGCGTCGAGCGGACGGATCGAGGCGCGCGCGCTGCCGGAATCGGCGATCAAGGCCCAGCGACCGCGCGGCAGGCGGACGCGGCAGGGCGCTTCGTTCGAGTTGGCGGCGACGAAGATCGAGCCCTCACCGTCGCGGGCGCGGCCGCCGTCGATGCGCCAGGCGAGGACGCCCCCCGAATCTGCGGTGAAGCGGAGCGCGGCGCGGATGTCGGATCCCCGGACCATGCGCAGGCAGGGACGCGTCTTGCGGAGCTCGATCAGCCGGCGCAGGTACTCGACGGTGGCCTGATTTGACGCGGCGCGACGCCAGTCGAGTCCGTTGAGCAGCCTCCCGGCCTTGTACGAATCGTGGCAGAAAAAGCGCCTGAGGTCGGGCGTGGCGACGCACTTGTCGATGCCGCCGGCGACGAGCCACTCGGCGGGCACTTCCTTCGAGCGGAGGAACTCCGAGCCCGCGTGCAGTATGACCGTGCCCTGGGCACCCAACACGAGCGAGAGCGCCAGGCGCTGGAGCCGGGCGTAGCGCGACTCGTCCATGCCGGGCTCCACGAGGAGGAGCTTGTCGTGGAGGGTCAGGTTGTCGTGGACCTCGACGTAGGCCAGGCTCGAGGACGCGCTGTTTCCCCAGGGTTTCGGGTTGGCGCTGCCTTCCACCCTGCGCGAACGAACCTGCCGGTGGCGGACCGCGCCCGCGAGGCCGAACTTCACCGATTCGACGCGCGAGCCGTCGTGGATCCAGCCCTTTCCCGCCGCGTCGAACACCGAGCCCTTGACTCCGTCGCGGAAGGCGTCGTTGAACATGCCGAAGCCCGGCAGTTCGCGGATATTGGCCTGGCTGGCCGGGACCATGCGCCCGCCGCGATAGAGGTCCCAACCCTCGCCCCAGAGGAGGACATCAGGCCTGAGCATCCGGAGACGCCGTTCGACGCGGCGCATGGTTTCCGCGTCGTGGAGGCCCATGAGATCGAAGCGGAAGCCCGAAAGCTTGTACGCCTCGAGCCACCAGGCGAGCGAATCCGCCATGAAACGGGCGAACATGAAGCGCTCGCTGGCCGTGTCGTCGCCGGCGCCCGAATCTCGCCTGTCGCGGAAATAGTAGCCGGGCACGCAGGCCTCGAGCGGCGAGCGGCGCCGATCGGGAACGTGGTTGTACACGACGTCCATGACCACGCCCATGCCCGCCTCGCCGGCCGCCTTGACGAGCGTCCGGAGCTCGCGCACGCGCGCCTCGCCGTCGGCCGGGTCGCCCGAGTAGGAGCCCTCGGGCGCGTTCCAGTTGCCGGGATCGTAGCCCCAGTTGAAGGCGCCGCCTTCTCGCCGCGCGGCGTAGTCCGGAGCGCCGACCCGTGCCTCGTCGACCGAGACGAAGTCGAAGACGGGCAGGAGCTGGAGGTGGGTGACGCCGAGCGAGCGGACGTGGTCGAAGCCGGTGGGAAGCTCGACGCCGTCGGGGCTCCGGTAGCGGGTGCCCCCGAGCGCGGCGCCCGCGTAGGTGTCACGAAGCTTCGGGTCGCCGCCCCAGGAATCCCTGCTCGTGAGGTCGTCGACATGGACTTCGTAGACCACGGCGTCGCAGGGGGAGGCGCACTCCGGCGGCCGGAACCCGCTCCAGCCCTCCGGCGCGGCGCGCGCGGGGTCGAGTACCATGCCGCGATGGCCGTTCAGACCCGCGGAGCGCGCGTAGGGATCGATCGTCTCGCGCGCGAGGCCGTGTACCCGCAGGCGCCAGGCGTAGTAACTGCCGTGCAGGTCGCCGGAAACGCGGGTTTCCCACACGCCCTTGCGCTCCGCGGACATCGGGTGGAGCTGCGGTTCCTCTCCGGCGTCGCCGCTTCGGTACAACGCGAGCGTCACGTGGGTCGCGGTGGGAGCCCAGACGCGGAAGGTGGTGGATCCGGGCGACCAGAGGGCGCCGAGCGCCGCGTCCGCATCGCAGGCCGCAGTGAATTCCGGCGAGTCGAACCACGACTTCAGCGTCGCGATCTCGCCCGAATCAGCGGCACCGGAGCTCACGAGCTTTTCGAGCCAGTCCTTTTCTCTCGACGGACCGTTCCAGGGCGGCAGGCGCGGCGTTGCGAAAGCGAGACCCCGGAGCGCGGCGAAGCGCAGGCGCGCGGGCGAACCCGGACCCGGCGGATCGGCCTCGACCGCGCCCCCGGCAAGGCGCGCGAGCTTGCCGCCCGCTTCGTCGAAGCGGAGGGTGAGCGGAGCGCCGGAGACAAGGGTGAAATCCCAGGCGCGGTCGCCTTCGGGGCAGGCAAGCTCGAGCCGTAAGCCGAGTTCGCGCGGCGTCGCTCCGTGGTCGCCGGAGGACCAGTCGAGTTCGAGCTCGAGGGGGCCCGCGTCGCACCGTTCCCAGGAGAGCGAAAGCGAGCCCGTCGAGGCGAGGCGCGTTACGAGGCTGCCGGAGCGGGCGTTCTCGGGCACGCGCGGCGCGAGCGCGACGCGGGAATGGAGCAGGTCGGGGCGCAAACCGAGCCAGTCCTCGGCCGCGTTGCGGACGAACTCGGAGACGCTCCAGGCTTGCGCGAAGGTGCCGGAATGCGCCGGAAGCCCGTCCGGCCCCGGGAGGGCGTCGAGGTTTTCGGACAATGCGCCGACCGCGCCGTCGTCGAGGATCTGGCGGGCCAATTCGTCGCGCAGGGCGCGCGCCAGCTCGACCTGGCCGTGCCTGAGCAGGGCCGAGACGGCAAAGCCCGAGTTCCAGGCCCAGATCGTGCCGTTGTGGTAGGCCGCGTCCTTCTGCCAGAGCGCCGAACCGGAATGCCTCGGATGGAAGCGAGGATCTTCCTGCGAAAGGCTCGCGACGCCGTAGGGGTAGACGAGCTCGGGGACGAGGTCCGCGAGCAGCGCGGCTTCCTCCCCGGGTTCGAGCAGAGCCTCTTCGTCCTCGAAGACGGCGGGAACGGTGATGGCCATGAAGGCGTTCGGCCGCGCGCTCCAGTCGGGCTCGCCGGGCGTTCCGTCCGGAGCGTCTGGGCGCAGACGGTCGGCCAGCCGCACGATGCCGGCTTCGCGACGGATGAAGCGTTCGCGGAAGGAAGCGCGGAGCAAGGCCGCGGCATCGCGGTAGCGCGCTTCGCGTGCGGAGTCGCCCGCGAGCGCGGCGACGCGCGCGCCGACGAGGAGGGCAGTGTAGTGCAAGGCCTGCACTTCGACGGCGCGGTCGCCGCGCGGGCTCCAGGGCTCGGCTCCCTGGAGCCGGGCGTCCATCCAGGTGTCGGCGTCCCCGTGGCGCAGGAAGCCCGCGGCGTCGCAGCGGGCCTGGTCCGCGTCCAGGGCGCGGTCCACGAAGGGCTTCATGCGGAGCAGGAACTCGCGGTCGCCGGTCCGGCGCGCCAGATCCCAGATCTCGCGGACCAGCCAGGGCGTGCCGTCGGCGGTGTTGTAGATGACATCATCGGGCCCGCGCCAGCGGTTCGGCACGCGGCCGCAGTCGGGGCTCGCGGGATCGAGGTTCTGCCGCGCGGCGAAGGTCTCGATGACCTCGCGAGCCTCCTCGAAGCGGCCCGTCGCCAGCAGGATGCCCGGCAGGGCTATGAAGGTGTCGCGCCCCCAGTTGTCGCGGAACCAGGGCAGTCCGGCCCATACGCCGAGCCCGTGGGCGTCGCGCGTCACGAGGCTCCAGCCCGAAAAGGCGGCCCAGGCCAGGGCCTTGTCGGCGCGCTCGCCGCCCGTCCGGATCCGGAGGCCCTCCAGGAATGCGGCCACGGTCTTTTCGTGGGCGGCCAGGGCGTTCCGGCGGGCGAGGTCCGCGGCCCGCTCCGCGGCTTCATCAGGGGTCGGGGCCGTGGCGACGTAGAGCACGAACTCCCTGTCCGTCTCGAGCGAGTCCGCTCTCGGCGTAGCGGCGAAGCCCATGCCAACGAGCTCGAAACCCGTGGGGATGACGAGGCCGCGGCCCGCTCGCGCGCGGACATGGCGGAAGGGCGTAACCGAGGCGAGGGCGAGCGCCCCGGTCGGTCCCGGGACGGCGCGCGCGCACGTGAAGATGCCTTCATGCCCGGAGATCGACCACGCCGCGTCGGAACGCGGCAGGACGAGGGCGACGCCGTCGTTCTTTCGCGCGGCATGGGGCTTGCGCGTCCCGGAACCCGCAGTCGCGCCGGAGCCCTCCAGGGCGAGCGCCAGGGCGTTTTGCTCCATGAGGAGCGCGATCCGGAGCCGGACATCCTCGCCCTCCACCCAAAGGTTGCCGGGCTGGACGCGGATCCTCCCGGATTCCCGGCCTTGCGCGACGCCGGAGCGGAGCTCGAGCGCGTCGCGGACGGGCGCGGCCTCGCCTGAAACCCAGCCTTCCCCGCGGCAGGAGCGCGATGAGTCGAGGTCGAGGTAGCCGCCCGCCCGGTCGCCCCAGGCTACGCGGCGGGAGGATCCGGGCTCGAGATCGATGGCGAGGGAAGCGGGAAACTCGCGCATTGGGGACTCCAAAAACCGGTTTACTTCATGGTAGACTAGCCCGACCGCCACCGCGCGGACAAGGCCGGAAGGCGTCGAGGCGTCGCCCGAGCCGTCCACCATAATGACCGGAGGTCCCGATGCCCGTCCAGACCAATCGCAGCCACGCCAGCCCTCGCGGAACCGCCTTCGCCTCGATCCTGCTCATCGCCATCATGGCGATGCCGCTCTCGGCTCAGGCTGGACGCTGGTGGCTCGACGCGCCGGGACCCGCATACCAGGTCCTCGTCTATTCCTTCGCCGACTCCGACGGCGACGGCTGGGGCGACTTCCGCGGACTGACGGACCGGCTCGACTACCTGAACGACGGAAAGCCGGGCGGCGACGACCTCGGCGTCTCGGCGCTCTGGCTTTCGCCCATCCATCCCGCCTCGAGCTACCACGGATACGACGTCCTCGACTACAAGGCGGTCTCGCCGCGCTTCGGCACCATGGCCGACTTCGAGCGCCTGGTCGACGAAGCCCACGCGCGCGGCGTCAGGATCATCCTCGACATGGTCTTCAACCACACGGGCAGCGAGCACCCCTGGTTCCTCGACGCGCGCCGCAGCGCCGCCAGCCCCTACGCCTCCTGGTACCGGACCGAGACGCTGGGCATGAGCTACGGCGGCGGCGGCATGGGACGCTTCTACGCCGCCCCCCGCCCGGACGGCACCACGTTCCGCTACTTTTCGGCCTTCTGGCAGGGCATGCCCGACCTCAACCTGGACAACACCGATGTCGTGAACGAGCTCAAGAGCGTCCTCGCCTTCTGGATGGAAAAGGGCGTCGACGGCTTCCGCTTCGACGCCGCCAAGCATGCTTTCGACCCGCACGAGATCCAGGCGGGCATGCCGAGCCTCGCCCTCAACAAGGCCTTCTGGACCGACCTTCGCCGTTCCGCCCGGCGAGTGGACGCGGACGTCTACTTCATCGGCGAGGTCCTGACCGGCAATGTCGCCGAGGTCGCCGCCTATGCCGGCGTTTTCGACGGCCTCTTCGACTTTCCCGCGGCCAACCTGGCCCTCGAGGCCGCCGGCCGCGGCACCTCGGGCGTCTTCGGCGCCGCCTACGAATCCATCGCCGCCGCCTACGCGCGCGCCAAAGGGTTCTCGCCGGCGCCGCTCCTGACCAACCACGACCAGGACCGGGCGGCCAGCGTCCTGCTCCGCCGACTCGGCGCCGACGCGGTGCGAGGCTTCCTGGGCGCCGCGGGCGATGCCGCCGCCGAAGCGGCGGCGAAAGCCCTCGCCTTCGAGCGGACCAAGCTGGCCGCCTCCATGGTCCAGACCCTTCCGGGCTTGCCCTTCGTCTACTACGGCGAGGAGCTCGGCATGACCGGCCGCCGCTACCGCGACGACGACGTGGCCCGTCGCGATGCCTTCCCCTGGAGCGCCGATCGCGCGACGCCCACCGTCTCGTGGATGCCGACGGCCAAGCTCGAAGCCGGGCAGAACACCCTGACCGCCTCCGCCGACGCGCAGTCGGGCGATCCGGAATCGATCCTCGCCCACTACCGCCGTCTCGCCGCCCTCCGCGCCGCGAGCCCGGCCGTCCGTTCGGGCACCTTCGCGCGGGTGCCCTGGTCAGGCTTCGAAACCGCCACCAGCGTTGCCTGGCTCAGGACCTCGACCGCCCAGAAGGTCCTCGTGGTGCACAACCTCGATGTCGCCGCCTTCGAGATCGCCGTGCCTGCTGGCGTCACCCTGACGGCGCTCTGGACTTCGGAAGCCGGCGTCCTTTCCGGCGCCGCGACGCTCCCTTCCGGGGCCATGCTCTCCGTGGCGCCTTCGTCCTCCGCGGTTTTCGTCATATCGGAATGACATTCGGCCCGCCAGAAAGAAGAGCTTCCGATGACCGACGAACGGCCTTGAGCCGTTCGTCGCCGCGATGGAGCCTTGCGCCATCGCGGCCTTCCCACTCGGGCTCTTCCATCCCCTGAGCCCCGCCACGCACCGAGCCGGCCCCGCGGAAAGCCTTTCCCGGAAGCTTCGTGACACCGATCGTGCTTGACCGCGCTCGCGCGCGGTCCTACCATCGCGCCCATGGATACCATCCCCGGCGACGAACGAAACTACCGTTTCCCCTCGAGGCGCACCGTGGTCTACGGCGCGCGCGGCATGGCCTGCGCCTCGCAACCCCTCGCGGCCCAAGCCGGTCTCGAGGTCCTCAGGCGCGGCGGAAACGCCGTCGACGCGGCGGTCGCGATGGCCGCGGCCCTGACCGTGGTGGAGCCTACCTCCAACGGCATCGGCGGCGACGCCTTCGCCCTTGTCTGGGCAGGCGGGCGCCTGTACGCCCTGAACGGTTCGGGACCGGCGCCGCGCTCGCTTTCTCTCGAGTCGCTCGGCCGCGACGAGACGGGACGCCTCCGGATCGACCCCCACGGGTGGGAGTCCGTCACGGTGCCGGGCGCGCCGGCAGCCTGGGCGGCGCTCTCGAAGCGTTTCGGCCGCCTGCCCTTCGCGGAGCTCTTCCGCGAGGCTGTCGCGTACGCCCGCGAGGGCTACCCCGTCTCGCCGGTGGTCGCGCGCTACTGGGACCGCGCGGTGCGCGCCTGGCTCCCGAAGCTTCGTGACACCCGCTACGAACGCTGGTTCGAGCTCTTCGCGCCCGGTGGACGGGCGCCGGCCGCGGGCGAGCCCTGGCGTTCCGAAGCCCACGCGCGCACCCTCGAGGAAATCGCGGCGACCGGCGCCGAATCCTTCTACCGCGGCGCCCTCGCGAAGCGCCTCGTCGCCTTCTCGCGCGCTACGGGTGGCTTTCTGTCCGAATCAGATCTCGAGGCATTCGAAGCCGAATGGACCGAGCCGGTTTCGGTCGAGTACCGGGGCGTCCGCGTCCACGAGTGTCCCCCGAACGGGCAGGGCCTTGTCGCCCTCATGGCGCTCGGCATGCTCGCGGCAGACGATTTTTCCGCGATAGATCCGGTCGAGGGGGCGCACCGCCGCATCGAGGCCCTGAAGCTCGCCTTCGCGGACGCCCGCGCCCGGCTCGCCGACCCCGCGGCCATGGCGCTACCGGCGGAAGCCTTTCTCGATCCCGCCTACCTGTCGTCGCGGCGCGCGCTCATCGGCGAGCGCGCCTCGCTGCCGGAACCCGGCACGCCGCCGCGCGGCGGCACGGTCTACCTGGCTGCCGCCGACCGGGAGGGCGGCATGGTTTCCTACATCCAGAGCAACTACATGGGCTTCGGCACGGGGCTCGTGGTGCCGGAAACGGGCATCGCCCTGCACAACCGAGGCTGCAACTTCTCGACCGAGGCAGGGCATCCGAACGCGCTCGCGGGCGGGCGGCGGCCCTACCACACCATCATGCCCGGCTTCCTCACGCGGAACGGCGCGGCGCTCGGCCCCTTCGGCGTCATGGGCGGCTTCATGCAGCCGCAGGGTCACCTGCAGGTGGTCTCGAACCTCCTCGACGTCGGCATGAACGCGCAGGAAGCGCTCGACGCGCCGCGTTTCCAGTGGCTGGAGGGACGGCGCGTCGTTTTCGAAGAGGCGTTCGAACCGGAGCGCGTCGAAGCGCTCGCGGCGCGCGGCCACGAGGTCGACCGAGAATCCGACCCGGGCTCCTTCGGGCGGGGACAGATCATCCTGCGCGACGGCGCCGGCGTCCTGCACGGGGCCACCGAACCCCGCGCGGACGGTTGCGTCGCGGCTTACTGAACGGCGCCGTCCTCGGACGCGACGCGGCGGGCGGCGGCGCGGTACCGCGCCGCGTAGACCAGGACGACGCGGACGCCGGCCAGCAGCGAGAAGCCGATCAGGATGAGCGGCGCCGCGAAGCCCGAAAAGGCGAGCCCTGCGAGCCCCGCCAGGAAGGCGGGCCCGGAGAGGACCGCCGCCGTCACTTTGAAGGCGGCCAGCGGCTTCGGCCGCTCGCGCGTCCCGTCGTCGGCCGGCTTCCGGCGCAGGGCCGAAAGCGAGAGAAAGAGGCCGAGCACGAGTACGAAGAAGAGGAACTGGACCGCGAAGAGCGCGACGAGCATGACGAGGTCGGCCGGCAGGCGGGCTGCCGCCGCCGTCCAGAGCACTCCTTCGACCAGCGCGGCCATCTGTGCGCGGTCAGCCGCGGCCGCGCGCAGCGCATCCGAATCGAGCCCCTCGAAGGGCGCCCAGGACGTGCGGAGCAGCCAGTCATTGGAGGGGTGATAGACCGAGATGGCCTCCGGCGCGAGGGCGAGCGTCGCCTGGACCGGCCGGCCCTCGGGGATCTCGCCGAAGAGGATGGTCCAGCCCGCGGCCTCGATGCGGTCCGGTCCGCCCGATGCGCGGAGCAGCGCGCCGTCCCCGACGCGCCACTCGCCGCCCTGTCGGGCCAGGGCCAGGAAGGCCGAGCCGAGTCCCGGATAGCCCGAGCTCGCGCTGAATTCCCGCGCCTCGCGCCAGCGGCCCGCGGCGAAGGGCAGTGCGAGCGCGAGCGTGGATGCCAGCAGCAGTGCCGCGACAAGGAGCCAGGGCAGGTTCGCGCACTCCTCCGCCGCCTGGTTGGAGAACCACGACTTTCCGACCGTCGAAAGACCCGCGCGTTTCATGCTGCCACCTTGCCATGAAAAAGCGGCGGCCGTCGAGGCCGCCGCTGAATGTCCGTCAACGGGCGCTACCGCGTCTTCGCCAAATAGTCGACGAGCGCCAGCTCGTCGCCGTGAACAGGCGCTACCGCGCCTGTTCACGCTAGCCCTTCGCCGCGCCGGCGGCCATGCCGTAGACGATGAAGCGCTGCATCCAGATCTGCACCAACGTGATCGGGACCGCCAGCATCAAGGCGCCCGCCATGAAATTGAGCGGGTTGTAGTGGAGCGTCATCAGCGGGTCGGTCAGGCGGTAGAGGAAGATGGCCACCGTCTGGTTCTGCATGTTTAAAAGCTGGTAAGGCAGCATGTAATCCATCCACGGGGCCATGAAGGCGTTGACCGCGATGAAGCCGATGATTGGCTTGGCGAGCGGTAGCATAATCCGGAAGAACACCGTGGTCTTCGAGGCGCCGTCGATGGTGGCAGCCTCGTCGATCGACATCGGGATCGAGCGCATGTAGCCTCGCACCAGGTAGGTATTGTACGGAATCGCCCCCGCCGCGTAGATGACCACGAGGAAGATCGGCTGGTTGAGCCAGCCGAAGGTCCGGAAGATCATGAAGATGGCGATCATGCCCATGAACGAGGGGAACATCTGCAGGAGCAGGAAGCTGATGAGCAGGGGCTTCCGGCCCGCGAAGCGGAAGCGGCTGAACACGTAGCCCGTAAGCGTCGTGAGCAGGACCACCGCGCCCGTATTCACGACAGCCACCATGAGCGAGCGCAGGAAAGCCGCGATGAAGTCGGGGAAGGCCACGTTCGAGGTGCTTTTGTAGGTAAAAAGGTGTTCGAAGTGCTCGAACGAGAACTTCGAGAAGTCGGGTACGAGGGGTACGCCCGAGAGCAGCTTGCCCTTGGTGAAGGCCGCGACGACCATCCAGAGCAGGGGCACCAGGACCACCGCGCAGACGATGCTCAGATAGGCATACTGGAGCCCGGCGACCACGCCGCGCCGGACGCGGGCGCGGCCCGAGACGGCGCCCGTGACGAGCTTGGGAACCGATGCGCTCATTCTCCCGCCTCCTCGGTGAAGGACTTGGACCGGAGCATGTTGAACACAGCGAAGCCGCCCACGATCATGAAGATGATGATGGAGTAGACGGCGGCGGTGTTGTACTGCTCGAAGTCCTTGGTGAAGGACAGCTTGTAGATCCACGAGATCAGGATGTCAGTCTGGCCCGGCATGGCCGATCCGACGATGCGCATGCTGTCGGGCACCTTCGACGGATCCCAGCTCGGTCCGCCGCCCGTCAGGAAGTACACGGCGCCGAAGTTGTTGAAGTTGAAGCTGAAGGTCATGATCAAGGCCGGCACGGTCGCCGACAGCACCATGGGCAGGGTGATGTAGCGGAAGCGTTGGTAACTCGTGGCGCCGTCGATGGCGGCAGCCTCGTAGAGCTCTTTCGGCACCGTGGCCAGCACGCCGATGATCATCATCATGTGGTAGGGCGCGCCGAGCCAGAGGTTCGTCAGCACCACCACGAAGCGCGCCAGGGCCCCGTTGTAGATGGGCTGGAACCAGAAGATGGGCATGTCGGGCTTGCCCGCGAGGCCTATCTTGTAGAGGAAGTTCGTCACCGGCTCCATCAGTCCCGAGGCGAAGAGGAACTGGTTCACCAGGCCGTCCTTGTCGAAGGCGTTGCGGAACACCATGAGGCTGACGAGCGAGGGAATCGCCCAGGGCAGGATCATGATGGTGCGCCACACCTTCTTGCCCCTGACGAGCGGCGACTCGACCACCATGGCGTTGATGAAGCCGAGGGCGTAGACGGTGAAGCTCGACATGATGGCCCAGAGGATGGTCCAGAGGAAGATCTGGCCGAACACCGAGAGCCAGCCGGGGTCGACCGCCAGGAAGCGGAAGGTGTCCAGGCCCACCCACTCGATCAGCTTCGCCCCGAGCTTGATGCGGTAGGTGTAGTTGGTGAAGGCCATCAGGAAGGTGAAGAGGATCGGGATGATCGTGAAGAGGATCATCAGCACGAAGGCCGGCGCGGACACCAGGTACACGTAGAGGCTGTGCCAGACCCGTCCCCAGAATTCCGTGAACTTCTCCACGCGGCCCGTCTCCTCTGTGCGCACGCGGCTACGGTACGCGTCGGCGACGCCGAAAGCCCATACCGCGGCGAAGATGACCAGGATCGAGAGGGCTATGAGGCCGTTGCCCATCAGCACGATGGAGTTGTCGGCGCCCAGCCAGGGCGTCACCTTGTTGTAGAGCTCGATGTTCGTGCCGGCGTAGGCGTCTTCGATGACCAGGCGGCCGAGGGTCGAAAGGCCCCAGAGCCCGCGGGTGAAGAAGCCGCCGAAGTCGCGGACAACGTAGCGCGGCCCCTCTTCGGGGTAGTCAGGCCAGACGTAGGTGGCGTCGAAGTAGGAGTCCCCGCCTTCGTCCCCGCCCTCGACGGCCGCCTCGGCGAAGGGGTCGAAGTCGGCAGCGGCGAGCGCGAAGGGATCGAGGTCCGCGGCGGCGGCGGCGAAGGGGTCTTCCTCGGCGGCTGCGGCGAAGGGATCGAGGTCCTCGGCGGCGGCGGCGAAGGGGTCTTCCTCCGCGGCTGCGGCGAAGGGGTCCTCCCCGGCTGCTGCGGCGAAGGGGTCTTCCTCCGCGGCTGCGGCGAAGGGGTCCTCCCCGGCTGCTGCGGCGAAAGGATCCTCGCCCTCCGCGCTCGCGTCGGCGCTTCCGAAGAGGTCGGCGAGGGAGGCCGCCTGTTCGCCTCCCACGGCGCCCTCGAGGAGCGGTTCCGCGATCCAGCCTTTCGCGAAGGATTCCTCGGGAACCCGCCCGCCCAGGAGTGCCGCGTAGCGCCCCCAATCGGACGTGGCCAGCTCGACCGAGACGAGCAGGACCGGTACCGCGAACCAGAGCAGGGCCTTGAGGCGCTGCCGGTTGAGCAGTTGCCCGAGTCCGGGAATGAGGAGCGAGGCCGTCGCCGCCACGATGGCCGGCGCCCGGGAGGCGCGCCGCGCCGTGGCCTTTGCTTCGCTGGTCGTCATCGCTTGGACCTCCGTCCGCGGTTCCGGCCGCGCGGGCCGGGGGTGCTGTCTAGGCGTCCGCGGGTAGTACTGGATTCATTGTAATGCGCCGCTCTGGCGCGCGCGCTGCGGGCCGGGCGACCCGCTCCCGGAAAAAGGGAGCCCCCGAAAGCGGAGGCTCCCTTCGACGGAAATGGTCAGGAGCGAAGGAAGCTTACTTGTTGTTCGCGGCGAGCCACTCGCCCCAGAGGCGGACGGTCTCCGCCTGGGCTTCGGCCGGCGTCTTCTCGCCGTCCCAGACCGCGCGGAAAATCAGGTTGATGCCGATGCCGTAGTAGCCGTCCATGGCTTTCTTGGCCTTGTTGCCGGGCAGGACGATGGCGGGCTCGGGGTAGTTGAAGGCGAAGGCCTTGGACATCTCGGCCTTGTTCGAGTCGGTGTAGGCCGGGGTGTTGAAGCTCTTGGCCTTGAGCGCGGGGATGTAGGCGGAATTGTCCACCATCGCCTGCAGGCCATCCTTGAGGAAGAGGATGCGGTAGAGCTCATGCGCGGCCGAGGGGTACTTGGTGAAGCCGTTGATCACCCAGCCCTTGGTCTTGACGAAGGGGGAGAGGCGGGTCTTGGCCCAGGTCGGCAGGGGGCCGAACTTGATGTCGTAGCCGCCCTTGGTCTCGGCGCCGGTGATGTCCATCCAGGTGCCGACCAGGAAGAAGGGCGCGGTCTCGTTGTTGAGGGCGTCGTCCCAGCGCCAGGTCATGGAGGCGCCGGGGGTCAGGGTGCCGGTGGCTTCAACGCTGATCTTGGCGTCGGCGGCGGCCTTGATGAAGGAGAGGCCGGTGGCGAAGGCCTTCTTCTCGAAGCCGGGCTTGGTGCCGTCGCCTTCGGCGAAGATCTTCCAGCCGCCGGCGGTAAGGCTCGAGTAGCCGGACCAGACTTCGTCGAGGCTCATCGGGAAGACGATGTTTACGGTCTTGCCCTTGTAGGTCGGGCGCTTCGCGGCCCAGCTCTTGGAGAGCGCGAAGATCTCCTCCCAGGTGTCGAAGGCGTCCGGGAGCCCGTCCTTGTTGCCGTCCTTGGTGTTGAGGCCGAGGGCGGTCATCATGTCGGCGTTCCAGGCGAAGGCCATGCCGTCGTAGTTGACCGGGATGAACTTCGGCACGCCGGAGTTGGCGGACGAGTAGAAGGGCTCCATGGCGAAGCTCTTCGCGGCGCTGACGATGACCTTGTCGAGGGCCATCAGGGACTGGGCGTTGCGGCTGACCTCGCCGTCGATGACGAGGCACACGTCCGGCGCCTCGCCCTGGAGGGCCGTGATCTGGTCGGAACCGCCCGCGGCGCCGAAGTTCACGAACTCGACCATGCCCTTGGCCTCGGGGTGCAGCTTGTCCCAGAGGGCGACGATGGCGGCGCCCCACTTGTCATTGTCCACGCCGACGCGGAGCTTGGCGCCCGGCTCGATCTTGTAGGCCTTGGCCTTGGTGTCGTAGACGGCCTTCGACTGGGCGAAGGCGGCTCCGGCCACGAGGGCCAGAATCAAGGCGACAGCGATAAAACGCTTCATGTGTAGAATCCCCCTTGCGTAAACCACTAAATCGGTTTACTTGAGCTGAGGTTAGAGTGTAGGATTCCTGTCGTCAAGCGCTATTTGCGAAACAAAACGTTTTCGTAAACCGGTTTTTAGGAAGGTGCCATGAACGGAGCGGCTGTATACCATCGGGCGACCGATTCTTTCTGTTACGCGGCTGACGAGGCCCGCTTGCACCTCCGGCTACGGACCGCGGCGGACGACGTCGAGCGGGTTGAGGTCCTCGCGGGCGACCCGCACGACTGGGCGCGCGTGGGTATTTCAACCGCGACGGGGACGGAGACCGGGACGGAGGCGGCGACCTGGGCCTGGCGGAATGAAGCCCTGAGCGCGCGGAAGGTCGGTACGGACGGCCTCTGCGACTTCTGGCAGGCCGAATGGCGGCCGCCCCACAGGCGCGCGCGCTACTTCTTCCGCATCCACGCCACCGACGGCTCGGTCTGGGACTATGGCGAGAAAGGCCTGATTCCCGCGTCGGACAACCCTCCGCCCGGGCAGCCCTCGGGCGACTACTGGAACGCCTTCGTCTTTCCCTATATAAACGCCGTGGACGCGTTCCGTGCGCCCGACTGGGTGGCGGGCACGGTCTGGTACCAGATCTTCCCCGAGCGCTTCGCGAACGGCGACCTTTCCAACGACCCGGCAGGAACGAAGCCCTGGGCGCGAGGGCCTGTGCGCAACGAGGAGCGCTACGGCGGCGACCTCCGCGGCGTCATCGGGCACCTGGACCGCATCGCGAGCCTCGGCTTCAACGGCCTCTACCTGACGCCGATCTTCGAAGCCCCCTCGGCGCACAAGTACGACACCACGGACTACCTCCGGATCGACCCCGCCTTCGGCACCGAGGACGAGCTCCGCGAGCTCTCGGAAGCCTGCCGGACGCGCGGCATCCGCCTGATGCTCGACGCGGTGTTCAACCATTGCGGTCCCGCCTTCGGCCCCTGGAAGGACGTGCTCGAGAAGGGCGAGGCTTCGCGCTACCGCGACTGGTTCCATATAAACGAGTTTCCGCTCTTTCCCGAGGGGAAGGATACCGGCGACTCGCGCCGGGCGAATTTCGAGACCTTCGCATTCACGACCCGCATGCCCAAGCTGAACACGGCGAACCCCGAGCTCAAGGCCTACCTGCTCGACGCGGCCGAGCGCTACATCCGCGATTTCGGCATCTCCGGCTGGCGGCTCGACGTGGCCAACGAGATCGACCACCAGTTCTGGCGCGAGTTCCGCGCGCGCGTGAAGGCGGCCGACCCGGATGCCTACATCGTCGGCGAGATCTGGCACGACGCCATGCCCTGGCTCCGCGGCGAGCAGTACGATGCGGTGATGAACTATCCCTACGGCAGCGCCATCTCGGACTTCCTGCTCGGGAGTCCCTGGGCGCGGAGCGGCGAAGGGCTCTGCCGGCGCCTTTCCGCCATCGACTTTTCATACCCCGAGCCCGTGCTCCGCGCCTCGTTCAACCCGCTCGATTCCCACGACACCGACCGTATCGTCACGCGCTTCGGTTCGCCCGAGCTCGCGCGTATCGCCCTGACCCTGCTCTTCGCCCTGCCCGGCGCGCCCTGCGTCTACTACGGC
>JAFGNN010000057.1 GCA_016926955.1 Spirochaetales bacterium
GAGGGAGAGGGAGAGGGAGAGGGAGAGGGAAAGCGGCCTGAGCGCGGAAACGCGGAGGGTGGCGGAAAAGCGAAATCCGGTTTGCGAAAAAAAGGCGCCCGCGGCGGAGGCCGCGGGCGGGAAAGAGGGTGCATGGCCGCCGGAGCGGTTAATGGCAGGAACAGCCTGGTCGACTGGTGTCAATAGAAACCTATACCGGTGTCCGTGACCGACATGTAAACAGTCTGGCCCAAATACATCGGTATGCCTGTCGTCCCCCCCGTCAACGCCTCTGTGGAATAGGCAAATTCCTCACCCGTGTCGGTACGGAGCGTGAACTGGAAATCGTAGCCCATCGCGCCCAATCCCCAAACGTTCAACCTAGCTCCGACCCCGAGCGGCAGGGAATCATCGATCCAGTTTGTATACTTCTCCAAGCCGTAAAAACGGTATTCAACCTTGACCAAGGTCGCGGAGGACGAGTTGCCTACGGAAAGGGTCGAGGCGGGCTTGACGGTGATTTCCCGCGTCGCAGTTCCAAAGCGCCCATTCTCGTCCGTGGCCGTAAAGGCAACGCGCACGGTCCGTTTGGAAGTTCCCCAGTTGCTGAACGAGTATCGGGCCGAAGTACCGGTACCTGATTTCGTGGAACCATCCACCTTCCAGGAATACTCGAGAGCGCTCGGGCTGCTCGCGGTCGCGTTGAAATCCACTGGCTGGTTGGGAAAGACGTCGACAAGGGAAGAATCCAGGGAAACTACAGGCCAAAGGCTCTCGTCCTTCCGGACAGTGATGGTCGAGAGGGCTCCGCGCGAGTTTCCGAAAAGGTCCCTGACCACGACGCGTACCGTAATCGATTCACCGCCACGAATGCCGGTATTGTAATCGAACTCGGAGACCGAGTGACCTTCCTGAAGAATCTCGTCGACATACCAAGTGAACGACAGGCTGTCTCCATCAGGATCCGATGCATGCGCGGTGAAGGTGACAGTCGTGGACTCCATTGGAGAAGCGTTCGACACTTCCAGCCTGACTATCGGAGGCGAACCGACCTCGTCGAGGCCGGAAAGGTCGCAGCCGCCAAGCCCTAGGACGGCGAGGAGGGCGAGGGACAGGGCGGCGGCCGTCGCGGCGAGGGAGACGCTGTGGCGCGTTTGAATGATTTTCATGGTTATGCTCCCGCTTCGTCGCGAACGGGGCCGGGCGCGGCGGCCTCGTCGGAGAGGCGCCGCCCGCGGTACCGTCCGCGTTACTTTTTTCGCGTCCGATTTTATCGCGGCGGAAGCGGTTTTGCTACGGGGAACGATTCGCTCAGGAATTCAAGGATGCAGGCGTGCCGGTCCCGGGGAGCTCAAACGCCTCCGGACCTGACGCGCCGCTTCCAGCGCAGGTTCCAGTCGGCCGTGGGCATGCAGTCCGACGGGACGGCGAAATCGAGCGAGGCGGAGAGCGAGCCGCCCGCCAGGGGCAGAGCGGCGGAGAGAGACACCTCGAGTCCCGGGGGGGCGGCGACGGCCAGGGGAACTTCGAGCCCGCAAGCGGCGGAGAGCGCCAACCCGTCCGCCCGGAAGGCGATGGAGGGGGCGAGGCGTAGCGTGAACGTGTCGGCATCGGCGAGGGCCGCCTTCATTTCCGCGGAATCGGCCCGAATCCGGCACGAGAGTCCCGCTTCCAGGGCGCCGCCCGCAAAGCCGGCTTCGAGATCCGCGCCGAGTCGAGGCAGGTCCCGCGAGGGGCCTTCGCGCGTGACGCCCAGGGCGATCCGCCACGGGCCGGGGCGCGCCTCGGCGCCGAGGGCGAGATCGAGCTCGCTGCCGTCGCCCTCCCCGCTCGAAGACACGAGCCGCGCGTCGAGCCTGACGGAGTCCGAAACCTCGAACGAGAGGTCGGCGCGGAGCAGCAAGGCGGCTTCCTGGCGGCCGGACGGCGAAGCCCAAGCGCCGGAGCGCGCCGCGGCCGCTGCCTCGAGCTCGATGGCCCCAGAGCGGAACGCCGTTTCGAAGCGGGCGGCCGCGCTGTCCGGCCCGCGGAGCGCGTCGGTGACGCCCGCGGCGAAGCCGACACGGGAGGAAGCGCGCCCGAGCGACGCGTGCACGGCCACGGCGCGCACGGGCCCCGCGGCGGCCACTTCGTCCGAATCGACCCAGCTCCGCGTCGGGGCCACGGTTTCGACGAAGCGCCAGGCGAGAACGCCGAGCGAGGTCGAGCGGAAGAGCCGAGCGTTCAACCAGGCCGCGCAGACCGGAGCTTCGCCCACCGGAACCCAGACGCCGGCGCCACACTCGTCGCCGCCAAACGCGAGTCCGGGTCTCGAGGACCCTAGCGAGCCGTCAAGGACGAAGGGACTGTCCCCGGGCGTCGCGAGCCTGAAGCCCTCACCGGCCGGGTCGAGGAGGAAGCGCGCGAGACCGGACAGCTCGAGCGGCCCGGCGAGCGCGACGGGAGAGGAAAGCCCGGCTGTCGCCTCGAGGCTCCCTCCTTCGACGACTGAGACGGCGAGCAGGAAACGGGAAACCCCATCGGTCAGCGCGAGACGCGATTCGGACACGGGAAGGCCGGGGGCTTCCCCTTCCGGAGCGAAGGGGAAGCCCCCCGACAATGCTTCGGAAAAATCCAGCACGAACGCGGAAACGCCGGAATCGACCGGGGCTTCGGCACCCGCCGCGAGGGCCCGCGGACCGGAGGCCAGGAGCAGCAGGAACGCGAGGAAGCTGAAGTGCGCCGCCTTGGGCGGCCGGACGGCTTCCGCCCGGACGACGGGGCATCCGTACCCGCATGGCCGGCTGCCGTGGATGAGCGCGATGATTTCCATGCGCGATCACCGTCCGGTCCCGCGCGCCGCGCTTGCGGATGCGTCGGATTTCCGGATCAGCCCCGCGCGCCGCCCTCCCCGTCCGCTTCCGCTCCCTCGCCCGCCGACGCCAGGGAAGGCCGGACGCCCGGTCCCCGAGCGCGATCCCAGGCGGAGAGCGCGAAGAGCCCCGCCGCCCCGACCGCCGACGTGACCGCGATCGGAGCCCAGATGGCCCGTGCCCCGAACGCGTCTGCGAGGGGCCCGGCCACGAGGGGCGAGATCATGCCGCCGAGCACGTAAGCGAGCGATAGCACGCCGTTGACCCTGCCGCGGTGGCTGTCCGGCGCCCGCTCGGCCACGAAGGCGTTGCCGTTGGTGGCACCGAGTATCTCGCCAAGTGTCCAGAATGCGGTGACGCCGAGGAAGGCGGGCACCCCCGCGACAAGGCCGTAAGCGCCGAAGCCGGCGGCGTAGAACACCGAACCGAGGGCGACGGCAGTCAGGCTGGAGAGGCGACGGGAGGCGAGTACCACGAGGGCGGTGGCCGCCACCACGGTCAGGCCGTTGACGCTCATGGCCCAGCTGAATACCAAGGCGCCGCGCTCCTCGCCGAAGGCCTCCTTGAGCGTGAGAGGGAGGGCAAAACGGTGCTGGTCATAGACGAAGGCGGTCAGGACGGCGAGCAGGCCGTAGAACGCGAGCACCGGGTCGGCACGGAAGATCGCCAGGGTGCCGCGACCGCGCGCGGCTCCGCCCGGCTTCGTCCCGGAAGCAGCCGCTGTCGCGGCATCGGGCACGGTTTCGCGCGCGGAACGGTCGGGCACGAAGAGCGTGGCCGTAAGCGCGGCCAGCAGCAGAGCCAGGGCGTTGCCCGCGAAGAGGGCGCGCGGGGCGTGACTGTAGAGGAAGCCAGCCAGGGCGGCGCCGAGGGCGAAACCGACATTGTTGCCCCAATAGAGCAACGAAAAAGCCTCTCGCCTGCGTTCGCTCGGCGCGTGGTCGGCCGCGAGCGCGTTGATGGAGGGCCAGGAGCCCGCCAGCAGGGCCAGTGCCGCCGCCGCCAGGGCCGGCGTCCAGTCCCCGTAACCGAGGACGGCCGATACCAGGAAGAGCGCCGCGGCGAGACCCTGGAGCAGGGCCAGGACGCGCCGTCGGCCGAAGCTGTCGCCGAGCTTGCCGCCCGCCAGCGAGCCGAGGGCCGAGAGCCCGGCCACTACGGACATGAAAACCCCGGCCTTCGAACCGCTCCAACCGAGCTTGCCAGTCAGGATCATGACAAGGAGGATCTGCACGAAGCTGCCGGCCGAAACGACCAGGCGGATGAGGAAAAGGGCGTGGATGGCGCGGGGCAGCGGAGGCTTCCGGGCCGGTTTCGAGCCGCTTGGGCGCGATGTTGTTGTGGACGGCATGGACCGCATTCTACCGGCCTCGGCGGCCGCGCGGACAGAGGGCGCCGCGGACGGGCGCGGCGAGCCTGGAGGTGCGGGGGGCCGGAGGCGACGCCCGCGTGACAAGGCGAAGCCCTTTTCTTCCCCCGCGGCTCCGTCCCCCGTTCCGTCCGAGCTCTGTCCCTCGTGGAGCTCTGTCCCCGAGCCCTGTCCCCTCGGCCTCTGTTCCCCCGCTCCGACGCAAAAGCCCTCTTGCATTCCGCGACGTCGAGGTTCGAGACTCGATGCGGAAGCAGGCGTACCGGACGCCGGCATACCACCACCGATGGAGGTCGATGATGCGAAGACTGATCGCAGCATTGATGCTGCTCACGGCAATCGCAGGGAGCGTCGGAGCCCAGGCCTTGTTCAAGGAGGGAACTCCCGTGGAGCCGGTTTCGCCCGGCGGGCTCTTGTCCGCCCCGAGCTACGAACAAGGCGGGACCGCGATCGATCCCGGATCCTTGCACAATTTCCTTCTCTACAGCTTCCCGGACACCCGGGAAAACATGCTCGAGGCCGAACGTCTCGGAACCTGGCACCTCGTCACGGCGATCGCCGGAGGCGCGACCTTCATCGGGGGCCTCGCGAACTTCTTCGTGGCCGCGTCCGGCGTCTCCGACCTGGACGGCACGATAGCGATGTACCTGACCGCGACGGGACTGTTCCTCGGAAGCGCCGGATGCTGGTACGGGAATTTCCTCATTTTCAACAAGCGCGCAGAACTCAGGGGCCTCTCTATCGTCATCTACAACGACTCGATCGGACCCTGAACTCCGGGTGCTTGACTCGCCCGAGCCCGGGTCATATATTACATATAGTTTTATATATATTTCGGAGGAAAGCGACATGGCGATTTCCGTCTATACGACCCCCACCTGCACCTACTGCCGTCTCGTCAAGGATTGGCTCAAGCAGCGCAACGTGCGCTTCGACGAGTACGACGTGGCCCGCGACCCGCGCCGCGCGGACGAGATGGTCCGCAAGAGCGGGCAGATGGGCGTGCCCGTGACCGACATCAACGGCCGCGTCATCGTGGGCTTCAACCAGGGAGCGCTCGAAGCGGCCCTGCGCTAGGGCCTCCAGGGAGCGGCACCGCCACGCCGGAGAAACCGCACGGATCCGGAATGTTCCCCCTTCGTCCGACGCGGCCCGCCCAGATACGGCGGGCCGTTGTCGTTTAACCGCGTTCCCCGCTTCCACGGAGCGGAGTCGGGGACTATGCTTCAGCGGCGAGAGACGGACGACAACGATTCCCGGACATCTCCCGTGTCGGAGCGGCGCATGACCACAGTCTACAACGCCTTGCCGGACCTGCAGCTGGGACTGGCGGCCATCTTCCTCTGCATCGGTTTCGGCTTCCTCGTGCTGAGCGCATCGTTCAGGAAGGTCCGCGGCCCAGTGTTCTGGGCTTTGGCCTTCCTCTCGAACGCGGTCGGCTTCACGTTTTGGTCCGGAACCGTCCCGCTCGGAGCCGCCGCCTACCTTGTGGCCGGGGAGATTTTCCACATCGTCGGGTTCTACCTCCTGGTCGTCGGGGCGCTCGTCTTCGGCGAGATCAAGGTGTCGCCTCGGATCGCCGTTCCCTTCGTGGCGGTCTGGATCCTGGCCTGGGCGGCGTCGATCCTTTGCTTCGGCCGACATCCCTACCTGGCGGGACTGAGCCTGAAGCTCCTGAGGGCTTCGGTACTGCTCATCTGCGGCTTCTTCCTGATGGCCGGCAGGAAGGACGGCGACGCGGCCGGCAGACGCATCGCGGGAAGCAGCCTTGTCGCCTGGTCCCTCTACATCGTGCTCTCGGCCTTCGTCCGCATCAACGGCGTCGTCTACTACGGGTTCCTGGTCGGATTCCAGATCCTCGCCGCGTTCGGCATGGTGGCGATGCTGGTCGACCGGATTCGGACGAACATCGACACGATGGAGAGGAAGGTGGAGCAGCTGGAGGGAATCCTGCCCATCTGCTCGTATTGCAAAAAGATCAGGGACGAGAACGACGAATGGCACGTCATCGAGGAATACATCGAGACCAGGTCCAAGGCCGAATTCAGCCACGGCATCTGTCCCGAGTGCTTCGCCAGGCACCGACCGGACCGCTGAACCCCTTCCCGGTCGCACCCGCGACGCGGAACGGCGAACGCGGCGCCTGAGCGTCCGGGAGTCCGGAACGGCGACTTGCCCGGAAGCCTTTCCCCGCCGTATCCTCGGCTCCAATGAACTCAGACCAAGTGAAGGCCCTGCTCATCGACACCGCCGAGTGCTCGACCGACTTCTCCGTGGTGCTCTCGGGCAAGGCGAGCAAGGTGGCGAACGGCATCTACAAACCGGCCACACGCGAGATAGTCCTCCACAACCGCAACTTCGACGACGACATCCAGTTGGTCTACACGGCCCTGCACGAGTACGCCCACCACCTGGTGGCGGAGCGGCAGAATTTCGTGACGACGGGGCGGCCCCACACCAACGAGTTCTGGAGCGCCTTCCACGAGCTGCTGGAAAAGGCCGAGAGGAAAGGCCACTACCGCAACGTGTTCGAAGCCGACCCGGCCTTCGGCGAGCTCTCAAGCCGCATCAAGGCGGCCACGGGCGAAAACGGAAAGCTCCTGCTCGAGCTCGGGAACCTGATGGTCGAGGCGGAAAAGCTCTGCCGCGATAGGAAGGTGCGCTTCGAGGACTTCGTCGACCGCGTTCTCGGCCTGCCGCGGACGACCGCCTACGCGTCGATGCGCGCCAGCGCGTATTCCCTGCCCGCTGAGCTCGGCTGGGACGCGATGAAGCACGCGTCGACCATGAAGGATCCGGAGAAACGCGCGCTTGCCGTCGAGGCTTACCGCGCGGGCAAGGGCCCCGAGCAGGTGAAGTCGCTCGTACGGGCGCAGGCGCCGGAAACCGACCCGGCGGAGCGGCTCGAAAAGGAGAAGCTGCGCCTCGAGCGGACCATAGCCATGCTGGCGAACAAGCTCGAGCAGGTCACCCGCGAGCTGGAGAACCTCGGCGCCGCCCCCTGAAAAGATAACCACGGAGGCACGGAGACAAGAGGGAGGAATCAAGAAGGATTGGGAAAACCGGGGTCAATCCGAGTCCCCTTTCCACTCCCGCTGCTTCCCTCCAAGTCTCCGTGCCTCCGTGGTTGACTTCCTCTGGTGACGATCAGAGGCCGAAGAAGAGGGGCACGAGGACGGGGACGGAGAGGGAGAGCAGCGCCCCGGAGGCGAAGGCCACCGGCACGCTCGCCGGACCGAGCCCTTGCTCGATCAAGGGCAATGTAACGTCCATCGCCGTGGCCCCGCCCGCGCCGATGGCCGCGTGCGGGATCCGCGTGCGCGCGAGGAAGGGGATCAGGACCAGGGCTGCCGACTCGCGAAGCAGGTTGGCGAGAAAGGCGGCCGAACCGAGCGCCGGGTCGCCCAGGTCCGCGATGAGGACGCCCGAGAGGCTGTACCAGCCGAAACCCGCCTGCAAGGCCAGGGCGCGCCCGAGCGGCAGTCCGAAAACCGGCGCCAGCGCGAAGGCCGCGGCGAGCGACCCGACGGCGGTGGCAAGAGGCACGGCGATGGTTTCGGGGCGGAGCGCCGCCTGCTTGAACGATACGCCGGCTTGCGAGAACTGCATGCCGACGAAGAACAGAAGCGCGTTGAGGATCCACGCCGTCGCGAGGCCCGTGTCGAGCCCGAGGGGCGGCAGGAGCAGTCCTCCCAGCAACGCGGCTACCACATAGGCGAGCAGGGCGAGGGGATCGCGGAAACGCTTCAGGAACGGAACGGCGCCATCCGTGCGCCCGCCGTCCCCGGCCCCTGAGCCGAACGCCGTCCGCTCGAGGCCGGACGGCCTGCGCAAGCGCTCGATGAGAAGCTCGACGGCGCCCACGAATACGATGGTGCCGGCCAAGCCGCCAAGGCTCGAAGCAAGGGCGAGAAGGCCGATGTCACCGAGCTGCGCCGCCAGGGCCGGGTCGTTGCCGAGGCGGAAGCCCATGAGCGCGAGCAGGGCGCGCAGGACGACGCGCACGAGCAGGTCGACCGCCTTGCGCGGCGGTGCGAGCCTGAGCCGGACGGCGAGCGCGCCGGCCACGAGGAAGGCGACGAGGACGAGGATCTGCAGGAAGCCTTGCATGCGGGCAGTCTAGCAGACGCGGCGGGCTCTGTCCCCTCCGAGGGGAGCTCTGTCCCCGCGGCGGGGAGCTCTGTCCCCGCCGCGGCGGGCGTTTCCGCGAACCCGGCTACGGATAGAAGCGGAGGCCGACGGAAGTGGAGAAACCGTTCAGGAAGCGCGGCGCGGCATCCGCGAGCTCTGCCCTCGCTTCGGACCCGGTGGTGCCGAGCTCGAGGTAGAAAACTCCGGCGCCCAGGGCGCGGAACTCGAAGCCGAAGGCGCCCCAGCCGCCGAAGCCGTACCCGGCGTCGGAAAGCTCCGGTCCGGGAAAGGCGAACAGGACGCCTCCGGTACCGTAGGCTCGGAACACCCCGCCGACCCAGTCGCCGTAACCCGCGAGTCCGGCGCGCACCGCCCAGAAGGGCGCCCAGGCCTCAACACCTCCGGACAGAAAGGGAATGACAGCCCCGCCGATTTCGACGCGGGCCTGCGCCGATCCGAAGGCGAGCGGACTGCCATACCCCGCCCAGGCGGCGAGGGCGTCGGCCTGTTCGGCCACGGCGATCGAGAAGGACGACCCGGTTCCGAAGCCTTCACCGGCCGCCTGCGGAAGCGCGATGGCGATGAGTGCCAGGGCCAGTGTCATGGCGCGTTTCATGGTTCCTCCTTGCCCGCCGCTCCCCGCTCCGCCGCCCCCGCGGGGGCGACAAACGCGGCGAGCGCGCGGACATAGCGTTCGAAAGCCGTACGGCCTTCGCTTGAGAGCGAGTAATAGCTTACGGGCTTCCGCCCGGCGTAGGTTTTCCGGACCTCGAGGTAGCCCGAATCTTCGAGCTTCCGAAGATGGACGGAGAGATTCCCGTCGGTCGCCCCGGTCAGCTCCCGGAGGAGGGAGAACTCCGCGGTCTCGAGCTCCATCAGCGCGCTGGCGACCGCCAGGCGGATCCGGGAATGGAGGAGCCCGTCGAGCGCGCGGTAATCGCGCTCACGCATGGGCTCGCCCGCGAAGATCCCGGACAAGCAGGACCGCGCCGGGCAGAACCTGGCCAAGCAGGACCAGGACGGTGGCGGCGATCAGGGCCGCCGCGCGGCCGAGAAAGGGAATCGAGAGGGCGCCGAGCCACCAGAGGACCGCGACGGCACGGAACCACGGCGCGCGGAGCGCGGAGGCGGAGCCCCAGTTGACGAGGCCGAGCAGGGCGCAGAGCGCGGCGACGTATGACGCGTCATCCATCGCGCCGAAGATCCTCGGCACCGCGAGAGCGGCGGCAGCCACCACGAAGCCGGTCCAGAGGGCGGCGACGGCGCGCGAAGCCGGACTCGATGCCCGGGAGGCTCCCTCGCCCGAGCGAGAAATTCGGTACGAAGCTATGAAACCGGCCGCGTAGGCGAGCGCCCAGGGCACGGCGTAGACGGGCCCGCGGATCCCGGACGCGGCGAGCGAGAGCGACGCGACGGAGGCGGCGAGCACTGCCAGCCCCCAGGCTACCAGGTAGCGGCCGTCGGCGGCGTGCACGCGGCGTGCGCCCCGGATGCTTTCCCGGATCAGCTCAAGGCTTTCCTCCGGCTCGAGTCCATCGCCGTCCTCGATCGTTCCCATTCGTCTCTCCTCTCGACTTTGCTTTTCAAAGTACATTGTATCACAGTATTTCGGATTCACCGCCTTCCGCCGGTCCGCGCACGCCGCGCGCGGACCGGCGGAGCCTCCCTCGCTTGACCCTCCGCGGGAAGCGCCGCTAAGCTCGCCGCACCATGGTGCGGATCGACACGGAACTTCTCTCGAACCGACGCGTCGCCGAGGGCTACTTCGAGCTCCGCTTCCGTTGGCCCGCCGCGGGCCGCCCCGCGCCGGGGCAATTCCTGACGGTCCGCGCGCGGGAGGGAAGCGATCCGCTCCTGAGGCGGCCCTTCGCCTTCGCCTCCCACGACGGGACGCGCGACGAAGCGACTATCGTCATCCAGGAGCGGGGAAGCGCGACGCGCGCTCTCGCGACGCTGGAGGCGGAAGCGAAGCTCGACCTGCTCGGCCCCCTCGGACACGGCTTCGCCTTCCCGGAACGGGGGACAGAGCCCGTGCTGGTAGCGGGCGGCATCGGCGTGGGCCCCATGCTCTTCCTCCGCGCCGCCCTCGAGGCGGCGGGAACGAAGAGCCGCTTCGTACTCGGAGCCCGGACCGCGGCCCTGGTGCCGGAAGCCCTGCTGCCTCGCGGCGCGGGCGTGGAAGTCCGCACCGACGACGGCAGCCTCGGCGCGAAGGGCACGGCTGCGGACGCGGTGACGGCCCTTCTGCCGGAAGCCCGAGCAGCGCTCTACGCCTGCGGCCCCGCGCCCCTGATGGCGGCCCTGGACCGCATCGCCACGGAGCGCGGCTGGCCCTATCAGGCGGCCGTCGAGGAATGGATGGCCTGCGGGGTCGGCGCGTGCATGGGCTGCGCCGTGCCGCTCAAAAGCGGAGGCTTCCTGCGCGCCTGCGCCGACGGCCCCGTGCTCGACGGGAGGCTGGTGAAATGGGACTGAACGATGCGACGCGCGCGCCCGGCGGCGCGGAGCGGGACCCCTTCGCCCCGGACCTCTCCGTCAGGATCGGCCCGCTCGTCCTGCCGAACCCCGTCGGGGTCGCCTCGGGCACCTTCGGCTACGGCGAGGAATACGCGGCGCTGTTGGACACCGACGCGCTCGGGGCGATCTACACCAAGGCCGTCACGGTCGAGCCGCGAGCGGGCAACCCGGCGCCGCGCCTCGCCGAGACGCCCGCGGGGCTCTTGAACTCCATCGGGCTCGCGAACCCGGGGCTCGAGACCTTCGTCCGCGACAAGCTGCCCGCCCTGCGCGCGCGTCGCTGCCGGACCATAGTCAACGTGGCCGGCGCCACGGTCGACGACTACGTCCGCGTGGTCGAAGGCATCGAGGCATCGGGCGGCGTCGACGGCTACGAGCTCAACGTGAGCTGCCCGAACGTCAAGTCAGGCGGCATGGCCTTCGGCACCGACCCGCGCCTCGTGGCGCTCGTCACCGAGTCGGTCCGCCGCGCCACGAAGCGCGCCCTCGTCGTCAAGCTCTCGCCGAACGTGACGGACATCGCGGAAACCGCGCACGCGGCGGAAGATGCGGGCGCCGACGCGGTGTCGGCCATCAACACCCTGGTGGGCATGGCCATCGACGTGAAGGCGCGCCGGCCCCGACTGGCCATGAAGACCGGCGGCCTCTCCGGCCCCGCCGTCAAGCCCGTCGGCGTGGCGGCGGTCTACCGCGTCTCGCGCGCGGTCAAGATCCCGGTCATCGGCCTCGGCGGCATCATGACGGCCGGGGACGCGCTCGAATACCTCCTCGCCGGCGCCGACGCCGTGCAGGTCGGCACCGCCACCTTCGTCGAGCCGGACGCCGCGCTCCGCGTCCTCGAAGGGATCGAGGCGTGGATGCGGGAGAACCGCGTCGCCCGCGTCGCCGACATAAAAAACCTCCTTGAGGAATGAACTAACCAAACCCTAACAATCCGCTGACGATGGCCTCACGGTGCTCCGCCATGTTTACGCCCGCCGGGGACGCGGAACGCGCCCGGACGGAGAAACGGGGCGGACGCGGGAAAGCGGCGCCTCCTCCGAACGCCTTATGCCCCTCCACAGGAGGCCATCGTGAAGAAACTGCTCGTCGTATCGTTCCTCGTCCTCGCCACGGCTTCGCTCTTCGCGCAGGCCAAGTTTCCCTGGGTTGCCAAAACCACCGACGACCCCGACAAGATGCTGCCCGGCGTCGATCCCGCCAAGGTGACCGGCACCATCGTCACGGCCGGCTCCTCGACCGTGTATCCGGTCAGCGAGTACATCGCGGAGATCTTCAAGGAGGACGGCTTTACCGGGCAGGTGAGCATCGACTCCATCGGCTCCGGCGCCGGCTTCGAGCGCTTCGCCAAGACCGGCGAGACCGACATTTCCAACGCCTCGGCGCCGATGCCCGCGAGCAGCTACGAGGCCGCCAAGGCGATCGGCCGCTACCCGATCGAGTTCCGCCTCGGCACCGACGCGCTCGCCGTGGTCGTGTCGAAGAAGAACACCTTCGCCAGGGACATCACGCAGAAGGAACTCGCGGCCCTGCTCTCCACCGCGGTCAACTGGTCCGACGTCCGGCCGAGCTGGCCGAAGATGCCCGTCAAGCGCTACATCCCCGGCACCGACTCCGGCACCTTCTCGTACATGGCCGAGCATCTCTTCAAGAAGAAGGCCGAGCCCATGCTCAGCGCCAGCAACGTCCAGCTTTCCGAGGACGACAACGTCCTGGTGCGCGGCGTCGAGGCCGACCAGTACGCCATCGGCTTCTTCGGCTTCGCCTACTACCTCGAGAACAAGGCGAAGCTGAACGTCCTGAAGATCGACGGCGTCGAGGCCAACGCGGCCAACGTCGACGCCGGCAAGTACCCGCTGGCCCGCCCGCTCTTCCTCTACTCCGACGCGAAGATCATCAACGAGAAGCCCCAGGTGGCGGCCTTCCTGACCTACTACCTCTCCAACGTCGACGAGGCGCTCGAGGCTGTCGGCTACTTCCCCGCCCCCGAGGCCGAGATCAAGGCCGCCAAGCGGAAGCTGCTCGACGCCATGAAGGGCCGCTACTAGCAGAAGACCCGATCCGCGTCCGTCCCGCGGACCGCGGGGCGGATCGATCCCGAAGCACCGGGCCGGGCTCCGAACGCGGAGAGCCCGGCCTTCCGCCCGAAACGGAGCGTACATGACAGGTAATTTTCCGGAGGAAGGGAACGCCCGCCCGAGCCTCGCGAAGCGCGCGCGCCCCTTCGAGGCCGCCATACGCGGCCTCCTCTTCGTCTCCGCCGCCATCTCGGTGCTGACGACCCTCGGCATCGTGCTCACCCTCGGGACTGAGTCCTGGGGCTTCTTTCGGGAAGTGGGCATCCTCGAGTTCCTGGGCTCGCTCGAGTGGCAGCCGGTCATCGGCGACTTCGGCATCTGGCCCCTGTTCAACGCCACGCTGACGACGAGTTTCTACGCCATGCTGGTGGCCCTGCCCGTCGGCCTCATGGTGGCCATCTACCTGGCCGAGTACGCGAGCGACCGGGTGCGCGAGACCCTCAAGCCCGTCCTCGAGGTGCTCGCGGGCATCCCGACCGTGGTCTACGGCTACTTCGCGCTCGCGACCGTGACGCCCTTCCTCCGCTCCCTTTTGGGGACGGAGCTCGTGGGCGTCTACAACACCTTCTCGGCGGGGATCGTCATGGGCATCCTGATCCTGCCCCTTGTGAGCTCGATGTGCGAGGACGCGCTCTCCGCCGTTCCGCGTTCGCTCCGCGAGGGCGCCTACGCCATGGGCGCGACCAAGCTCGAGGTGGCCACGCAGGTGGTGGTGCCGGCGGCCTTCTCGGGGCTCGCGGCGGCCTTCATCCTCGGCCTTTCGCGCGCGGTGGGAGAGACGATGATCGTGGCGCTGGCCGCGGGCGCGGGACCGAAGTTCACCCTCAACCCCTTCGAGCCCGCGGAGACCATGACCGGCCACATCGTCCGCATCTCGGGCGGCGACATTTCCTACGACTCCATCGACTACCGGAGCCTCTTCGCCATCGCCCTGGTGCTCTTCCTCGTAACGCTGGCCCTCAACATCCTTTCGCGCCGCATCGTGGCGAAGCACGGGGAGGTCTACGAATGAGCGCCGCAAAATCCCGCGCCGCCACCGGCGCGCGCGGCGAAGGGAGCTTCCTCCCGAACCTCGGAAAGCGCCAGGCTTCCGGCAGGCGCTGGGCGGCGGCCTTCGCCGCGGCCACCATCGCCGCGGTCCTCGTGCTCGGCGCCCTCGTCGCGAGCATCGTCAACGACGCCTTCGGCCTCGTGGCCATGGAATTCACGGTCGACCCCGCGACCCTCGCGCCGGGCGGCGACATCGAGAAGCTCTCCGACGCGGAGCTCGTCGCCGCTCTTGAGGACAATCTGAAAAGCCGCCGGCTCCGCTCGCTCGGCAACGAGAAGCCGCTCGCCGAACGCGAGCGCGCCGATCTGCTGGCCCTGGTCGAGGACGAGGTGATCGGGTGGGAAGTGGTCGAGACCTTCTCGCTCGCGGAATCGCTCTTCGGCCGCGCCGGGGTGGACGCCTTCATGGCCGCGGAGCACCCGGAGGCGAAGCTGGTCTTCCGCTCCTGGGTCAACGCGCGCTTCCTCGCGGCCTCGCAGTCGGCCACCGCCATCGACGCGGGCGTGCGCAGCGCCCTCATCGGCACCTTGATGACCATCCTCATCACCGTGGCCACCGCCTTCCCGATCGGCATCGCGGCCGCCATCTGGCTCGAGGAGTACGCGAAGGACGACAAGTGGAACCGCTTCATCCGGGTGAACATCTACAACCTGGCGGGCGTCCCGTCCATCATCTACGGCATGCTGGGCCTGGCCATCTTCGTGCGGGCGCTCGAGCCCGTGACGAGCGGGGCGGCCTTCGGCGCCGCCGCGGACCCGACGGGAGCGAACGGCCGGACCATCCTCTCGGCGGGGCTGACCCTGGCCCTGCTCGTGCTGCCGGTCATCATCATCAACGCGCAGGAAGCCTTCCGGGCGGTGCCGCGCACGCTGCGCGAATCGGGCTACGCGGTGGGCGCCACCAAGTGGCAGGTGGTGTGGCACCACGTCCTGCCCGCGGCCTTCGACCGCGTGCTCACGGGCACCATCGTCGCGGTGAGCCGCGCCATCGGCGAGACGGCGCCGCTCGTCGTGGTCGGCGCGTCGACCTTCCTCACCCAGGACCCGACTTCGGTCTTCTCGAAATTCACCACGCTGCCCATCCAGATCTACCAGTGGACGGCCCGTCCCCAGGAGGATTTCCACAACATCGCGGCCGCCGCGATCCTGGTGCTGCTCGTCCTGATGCTCTCGCTCAACGCCTTCGCCATCATCCTGCGGAACCGCCTCCGCGCCAAGAAGAGGTTCGCCTGACATGAAGAGAGAACGCGCCACCGATCCCTTCGACCTCGCCGTCGAGACGGGCGAGACGTCCTGGGCCCTCGAAACCAAGGGGATGTGCGTCGACTACGGCGCCTTCCGCGCCGTGAAGGACCTCACCATGGGCTTCGAGAAGCGGCAGGTGACGGCCATCATCGGCCCTTCCGGCTGCGGCAAGAGCACCGCGCTCCGCGCCTTCAACCGCATGAACGACCTGATACCCGGCTGCCGGACGGAGGGGCAGGTGCTCTTCCACGGCGCCGACGTCTACGCGCCGGAAGTGGACCCGGTCAAGGTGCGGCGCTGGATCGGCATGGTCTTCCAGAAGCCGAACCCCTTCCCCAAGAGCGTCCGCGAGAACATCCTCTGGGGGGCCCGCATCAACGGATACTCCGGCGACGAGGAGGAGCTCGTGGAGGGCTCTCTCCGCCAGGCCGCGCTCTGGGACGAGGTGAAGGACAAGCTGGACAAGTCCGCGCTCGCGCTTTCAGGCGGCCAGCAGCAGCGGCTCTGCATCGCGCGCGCCGTGGCGGTCAAGCCCGAGATCCTGCTCATGGACGAGCCGACGAGCGCGCTCGACCCGATCTCGACCTCGCGCATCGAGGACCTGCTCGAGGAGCTCAAGGCGCGCTATACCATCATCATCGTGACGCACAACATGCAGCAGGCCGCCCGGGTCTCCGACCGCACGGCCTTCATGCTGCTCGGCGACCTCGTGGAGTACGCGCCCACAAAGGAGCTCTTCCTGAATCCGAAGGACGGGCGCACCGAGAACTACATATCCGGCCGCTTCGGCTGAGCGCGGGGGAGGAAAAAGAGCATGCATTCTCGCATCCAGTTCATGGAGGAGCTTTCGCGCCTCCACCACGACATCCTTTCCATGGGGACCCGCGTCGAGGAGAACCTCGCCAAGGCGCTCGAGGCGCTCCGCTCGGGCGACGCCGCGCTGGCCGACGAAGCCCGGGCAGGCGACGGCGCCGTCGACGCCATGCAGGTGACCATCGAGGACCGCGCCGCCGTCCTCATCGCCACCCAGCAGCCGGTGGCCGGCGACCTCCGGGAGCTTGTGACGGTCTTCAAGCTGACCGAACACCTGGAACGGATCGGCGACTACGCCTCGCACCTGGCCAAGGCGGCGAAGCGCCTGGCGAAGGAACCCTACCCGAGGTCCATCTCCCCGCTCGTGGCCATGGCCGAGCTGGAGATATCGATGGTACGCGACGCGGTCGCCGCCTTCCTCAACCGGGATGCCGAGCTCGCCCGCGCATGCGCCGCGCGGGACGACGAGGTCGACGCGAGCCACAAAGCCTTCCTGGAGGAGGCGCTCGACTTCGTCCGCGAGAACCCGGACAAGGCCCAGCAGGGCATGCGCCTCATCCGCGCCTCCGCCTGGCTCGAGCGCCTCGGCGACCACGTGACCAACGTATGCGAGGCCGTGGTGTTCATGGTCGAGGGCCGGCACGTCGAGCTGAACGAGTAGGGCCGCCCGGCGCCAGCCCCGCCCCGCGCGGGGACAGAGCTCGAAGCGGCGCGCCGGGCGGCTCCGCGTGTCCCGCTCGGGGACAGAGCCCGGCGCGGCGCGCGCTTGCGGAGCCGCGCCGCGCCCGGCATCATGGAGGACGTCGGAGGGACGCAACATGGGCAAGGCCACGATACTCGTCATCGAGGACGATCCTGACATCCGCGAGCTGCTCGCGTACGCCTTCGGCAAGGAGGGCTGGAACCTCGTCGAAGCGGAGAGCGCGGAGGAGGGCCTCAAGTCGGCGCGGCGCGCCAAGCCCGACCTGGTCGTGCTCGACGTGATGCTGCCGGGCATCGACGGCCTCGAGGCCCTGCGCCGCATGAAGGCGGACCCAGTCCTGGCGAGCGTGCCGGTTATCCTCGCGACGGCGCGCGGCGAGGAAGCCGACGTCGTCTCGGGCCTTGAGCTGGGCGCCGACGACTACGTGCCCAAGCCCTTCAGCCCGAAAGTGCTCGTGGCGCGCATCAGGACGGCCCTCCGCCGGGCCGAGGCTCCCCGCGACGCCGCTACGGACGGGCCGCTCCGCGTCCACGGGCTTTCCATTGACGCTGAACGCCACGAGGCGCTCGCGGACGGCGCGCCGCTCGACCTGTCCGCGACCGAATTCGCCCTGCTGGAGCTCCTCTGCAGCAACCCGGGCCGCGTGTATTCGCGGCAGCGCATCATCGACGCGATCAAGGGTCCCGACTATCCGGTGACGGACCGCTCGGTGGACGTGCAGGTGCTCTCGCTCAGGCGCAAGCTCGGGGACAGGGGCGAGCTCGTGGAGACGGTCCGCGGCGTCGGCTACCGCATGAGGGCGGAGGCGTGAGAAGAGGTTCGCTTGCCGGTCGGGTCGGGGCGGCCCTTGCCCTGGCCGCGTTTGCGGGCGTGGCGGCCTTCGGCGCGCTCTCGTTCGCGGTGGCTCGCTCGGTCTACGCCGACTCGAACCGCTTCGCGCTGGCCGAGTCGGCGCGCGCGCTCGCCAACCTGGCCTCGGAGGCCTTCGCCGAGCCGGCCTCGGCTGGAGCCTGGGCGGCCCGCGCCGCGTCGGGCTCCGGCTTCCGCCTGACCCTGGTCGCGGCGGACGGAGCCGTCATCGCGGAGACGCGGGCCGATGCCGCAGCGATGGAAAACCACGCGGACAGGCCGGAAGTGGCGCAAGCCCTGGCGGGCGGCCCCGGCTGGGCAACGCGGCGCTCCGCTACCACGGGTGTCGAAACGCTCTACGCGGCCGCTCCCGTACCGCGGGAAGGGAAGCCAGTCGGGGCGCTCCGGCTCTCGTTCGCGGCGCCCGAGCTCCAGGCGCGGCTCATGCCCTTCGTGCTGGCCTTCCTGGCGGCCGCGGCGCTCTCCGGCGCGGCCTGGGCGCTCGCGGCGCGCGCCGTGGGCAAGGCTCTCGTCGCGCCAGTCGCGCAACTGGCGGCCGCGGCTGGCGACTGGGCGGCGGGACGGCTCACCCGCCGCGCCGGCCGCGCCGGCATCCCCGAGCTCGACGCCCTCGCGGGCGCCCTCGACCAGATGGCCGCCGAGCTCGACGCGCGCATGCGCGAGTCGGAGTCCCGCGGGCGCGAGCTCCTGTCCATCCTGGACGGCATGGGCGAGGCGGTGCTCGCCGTCGACGCCGCGCTCAAAGTCCGCAGGCTCAACCCCGCCGCCCGGAAGCTCCTGCTTCCCGGGTCCGGAACGGACAGCGCCGGGCGGAGCCTGCTCGAGACGCTCGGCAGCACCGATCTCGCGGAGCTGGCCGCGTCCTGCGTCGGGAGCGCCCGGCCGCTCGAGGGGGAGCTCCAGCTCTACCGGGGCGAGCGGCGCCACTTCCTCGTGTACGCCGCGCCGCTCGGAGCCCCGGACGGCCCGGTGGAAGGCGCGGTACTCGTCCTCAACGACATCACGCGGCTCCGCGCCCTCGAGCAGGTGCGCACCGACTTCGTCGCCAACGTCAGCCACGAGCTCCGCACCCCGATACAGCTGGTGAAGGGCTTCACCGAGGCCCTGTGCGACGGCGCCGTCGACGAGCCGACCGAGGCGCGCCGTTTCCTCGGCATCGTCTCGCGGCACGCGGCGCGGCTCGAGGCCATCATCGACGACCTGCTCTCGCTCGCGCGCCTCGAACAGTCGAGCGGGTCTTCCCTCGGAATCGAGCGGACGAGGGTCCTGAGTCCTGTCGCCGACGCCATCGCCGCGCTCGACTCGCGTTCGCCAGGCTCAGGCGCACGGGTTTCGCTCGTATGCCCCGAGGACCTCGAGGCGGACATGAATCCGGGCCTTCTCGAGCAGGCCGCGCTCAACCTGGTCGACAACGCGCTCAAATACGCCCCGCAGGGCACCCTCGTGGAGCTTTCCGTCCGGGACGAGGGCGGCTTGCTCGCCATCGAGGTGGCCGATCGCGGACCCGGCATCCCGCCCGGGGACGCCGAGCGGATATTCGAGCGCTTCTACCGCCTCGACAAGGGCCGGAGCCGCGAATCGGGCGGCACCGGGCTCGGGCTCGCCATAGTCAGGCACATCGCGCTCGCGCACGGCGGGACCGTCTCGGTACGCCCCCGCGCGGGCGGCGGCTCGGTCTTCCGCCTCGAATTCCCCCTGCGGATCAAGGACGAAGAGGACCGCGGAGGCACGGATGAGGTCGCCTGCGCGGAGCGCGGGCACTGAATCATTCCACTCCGAAAGCGGAGCGAAGCGACGCAGGCACGGAGGGAAGAAGGAGCTTAAGGAATAAAAGCAAAAGAGCTTCAGGACTGGTTCTTCCTCTCGATCCTTTTCAGTCTCTTTCTTCTCTTTCTCGTCTCCGTGTCTCCGTGTCTCCGTGGTTCAATTCTTCACAGGGCTCAGGGGACGGAGAGGCAGGTGGTGAAGGAACCATCTGCGTCGACCGACACCTCGAGCGCGTAGCCGGGGGCCAGGAAGCGGCGGACGCCAGGCGCCAGATGCGCCATGGCCCGGCCCCCGGCATCCGGCGCGAGGGACGCACCCGCGGGACTTTCGTCGATGAACGCGCCAGGCAGGTCCGCGAAGGCCACGGGAAAGAGTTCCGGCGCGGACAGGTCGGTGACCCGGAAAGCGCCGTCCGCCAGGCGGGCCGCCACCAATCCGGGCTCGAGCGCCCAGGGATCCGGCAACCTGGACGAAGCCTCGCGTTCCAGCCGCGCCCAATCCACCGATGCCGCGAGGCGCGCGTCGCGCGAGGCGAGGATGGCGCAGACGCTCGCCGCCCAGCCGCCCGCCGCAGAGAGCTGAAGCGTCCCGCCGGCGATGCAGTGCGGCCAGACCGAGCCGAGGGGCTTGAGCGGCAAGGGATTCCCGGCGACGGCCGCGCGCAGGAACACGGGCAGGACATCCCCCGCCCCCGCCTCGAACTCGACGCAGTCGTCCGGAGCGAGGCGGATACGGAACCCGGCCGCCTCGAGGCTCCAGCCCGATACGAAGCCGCAGGCGGCCCAGGTCCCGGGCAAGGGCGGCGCGACGAGCGCGACACGCTCGGGCGGGAAGAGGAGGCAGCCGGCCAGGACCGCGCATGCCGCGATCGGGAGCGGCGAGAATCTTTCAACGCGTCTCATGCCGACTCACCGCGCGCGCTCCGCGCGACGCTTGCCGCCGAAGGCGAATTCGCGCATACTTCCCCGCATGGACGCACCCGACGCCTTCGCCCGCACGCTGGAGGATCGCCTCGACGCGCGGGCGAACCATCTGGATCGACTCGAGCTCAAAAAGCTCCGCGACGCCTACAAGCTCTTCCAGACGGCCTTCCAGGGCATTCACGCGGTCCTGCTCCGCAAAGGCGTCATCCAGGAAGACCCGTACAAGTACGAGCTCAAGATCTCCGAGGTCGGCGTTCCTAGCGAGAGCCCCTTCGCCGAGAACGAGAAGCTCGAGGCGATGAGCATCCGCCTCTCGCAGTTCGAGAGCTACCTCGACTTCCTCAACAACTACTACCAGTTCTCCGTCGAATTCCTCGGCATGGGCCGCATCAAGCGCCTGCTCCAACTGACGCGCTACTTCAACTTCACCCAGTTCGCGGACACCTCGAACCAGCTCAACACCCGCTACTTCGCGGAGATCGTCGCGCAGGTGCGCAAGGGATCCGACCAGCTCTCGTCGGGCATACTCGGGGAAGCCCTGCTCCAGCTCGACCGCGCGACCCGCGAGATCCTCGGCATCCTCAAGGCCCTGACCGACTGGCACAAGGAGCGCTGGAAGCTAGAACTCAGGAAGGCGGCAGGCGATTCGCTGCAGGGCCTCGAGCGCGACTGGATCGTCACCCATCCCGACGACGTGGTCAAGAAGTTGCGCCAGATCTGGACGGAGAGCGCGGGCGACAAACCCTTCTATCCCGAGCTCGCCCACGACGTCGTCTCCGAAGACTGGTCGAGCGAGGCGGAGTCGCTGCGCGATGCCGTCATGAAGCGGCTTGAGGTGCCGGAAGAGAAGAAGTCGGCCCAGGAGGAGCGCAACTTCAAGCTCATCATCCTGGACGGCATCCGTTCCATCGCCTCGACAGGACTCCAGCTCGAGGACGCCCTCCAGAAGCTCATGGAGAACCACACTCTGCTCCGCTCGGCCGACCGCTCCTTCGCGGTGCGGCTCGGGCGCGCGTGGCGACGCCTTACCGGGGCGCCGGAGCCGGAGGTGACCTACGAGATAGAGTTCGTCGAGCAGGCCACGAGCGAACGGAAGACCGAGAAGGTCCCCTTCGTCCGCTTCCACGAGGAGGCGGCGCGCAAGGGGTCCCTCTACCGCTCCCTGTCCTCGCGCAACTCAGCGGCCTACAAGCGCCTGGAATCCGCGACCGAGGAACAGTCCTTCAACTATCTGGAGCGCAACCTCGAGGAAATCCAGAAGCTCCACAAGACCATGGGCGCCCTGGACGATTTCTTCAAAGGCCGCCTGGCCGAAACCGAATTCAAGGACAAGGTCAGGGGCATCAAGGTGGAGCTCTCCTCGATGAAGAACGCGATCATCAAGGCCAACCAGAAGCGCTACGAGTACGTCGCCCAACGCGAGGAGCTCGAGCAGTTCAAGAAGCTCGGGATACGCGCCGACCAGGCGTAAGTCGGGCCTGGAGAAATCGCGGGCAGGGTCGTGCGCGGCGGGGCGCTTCATGGTAGTGTTAGGAGAGTCCGCCGGTCCAGCAAGAAAACCGGAGGGCACGGAGGTCCCACCACTATGCGCCGCAGCATCGCCCTGGCCCTGGCAGCGTCAATCCTTCTCGCCGCCCCCGCGGCCGTCTTCGCCCAGGAACGCACCGAACTCGTCGTCTCCTGCCCCGCGGGCGGCATCGGTTTCGACCCGCACGCGGCCATAACGGCCACCGAAGCCCAGATCTTCACGGCCATCTACGAAGGCCTGTTCACCTACGACCCCGCTACGCTCGAGCCGATCAAGGCCGCCGCGGGCGCTTTCTCCCGCTCGCCCGACGGGAAGGTCTACACCTTCACCATAGCGTCGGACGCGGCCTGGTCGAACGGCGACAGGCTGACCGCCGCCCACTTCCGCGACGCGTGGCTCCGCATGCTCGAACCCGAGCGAGAGGCCGACTACGCCGCCTTCTTCGACGTCATCGAGGGCGCCAGGGAGTTCAGGACCGGAAAGCTCAAGGACAAGGCGAAGGTCGGCGTCGTCGCGAAATCGGATGCCGTGCTCGAGGTGCGCCTGGAGAACCCGGCCGCGTACTTCACCCGCCTGCTCTGCCACCACAGCTTCTCGCCCGTCCATCCTTCCATGCTCGCCCTGGATGACTGGGAGGGAGTGGCCGCCGCGGGCAAACTCCCCGTCAACGGCCCCTTCGCCGTCGCCTCGTACAGCGCCGACGAACTCCGCGTTGTCCGCAACCCCCGCTACCGCGACGCGGCGGCGGTCCGGCTCGACGCCATCCGCTTCCCTTTCATCGACGAGGACGCCGAAGTGAGCCGCCTCTACAACAACGGCGAGATCCACTGGGCCACGGGCAACTTCGACTATGACTCGCTGCTGGCGAAGGAGGATGTCCAGGCCCACCCGATGTTCGCCACCCACTACTGGTTCTTCCGCTCCGACCGCGGTCCCTGGGCAAAGGCGGATGTGAGGCGGGCCCTGGCCCTGCTGCTGCCCTGGGACGAAATCCGCGACGAGGAGCTCTACGGCATCGTCGCGGAGACCCTCGTGCTGCCGTTCGAGGGATACGAGGCGCCGGAAGGCATCGTCGAAGCCGACCTGGACGAGGCCATGGCGCTGCTCGAAAAGGCGGGCTTCCCCGAAGGGAAAAGGCTCCCCGCCATCCGCTTCATGATCCCCGACGGCGAGGACGCCCGCCGCATCGCCGCCTTGATGGGCGACACATGGAAGGAACTGCTGGCCCTCGAATACGAGGTGGCGGTGGTCCCGCCCTCCCGCTTCTTCGAGAAGGTCAAGTCCGAGGACTACGACATCTCCTTGACCAGCTGGATCGGCGATTTCGCGGACCCGCTGGCCTTCCTCCAGATGTGGGTATCCGATTCCAACCTGAACGACGCGCGATGGAAGGAAGCCGGATACGACGAGCTGATCGCCAAGTCCAATGCCCAGGACGGCGCGAAGCGTGCGGCCACCCTGGCCGAAGCCGAAGCCCTGCTCCTGGGCGGCGCGGCCGTCATGCCGATCTACCACAGCCTGGCGATCAATCTGGTCAACCCCGAGGCGGTCGACGGCTGGTTCGACAACGTGCTCGACATCCATCCCTTCAAGGCGATGGGCTTCGGCTCGTGGCAGCCCATGCCGGGCGTCGCCTCGGGCGGAGCGTTCGCCGGAACGGGCGCCGAACTGGCCTTCCGCTGAAGGAGCCCCGCATGCGCAAGGTTTTCGCCTCGCTCGTCTACGCCTTCGTCGCCCTGCCCGTACTGCTCGGCGCGCTCTTCCTCGCCGGGGCCTCGCCCCGCCTCCTCGACCGCGACACCTGGATGGACGCCCTCGGCGACGACAGGCTCTGGACCGCGGCGAGGACCTTCGAGCCGACCGAGGAAGGCCTCGAGGCCGCCGTCGCGGAGCTGCCCTCTGGGGTGCGGATCGATCCTCGCCTCCTTTGGAACGCCGCCCGCTCCGAGCTGCCCTGGGACGATCTCAAGGTGCAGACGCTCAACTCCTTCAGCGACTTCTGGGACGAAGCCAGGGGTTCCGGAAACGATGACATGGTCCGGATAGAGCCTTTCCGGCTCATCCTGGAGAACAGGGCTGACGATATCGCGACAGCCTATGCCGCCGGCCTCGAACCCGCGCCGCCCGGAACCGCGAGCGATCCGATGGACCTGACGGTCATACCGGCGGGAACCGACGCGAAGGACGCGGCGCGCGTTCTCGAAGCGGCGTTGCGCGAAGGCATAAGCCGGATCCCCGACTCGGTGCCCGTCGAGACCGCCGGCTCCCCGGCGGCCAGGCTGTCGGCGGCCCGCCAGGGGCTCGGCACCGCCTCGCGCGCATCGATCTTCGCGGGAGCAGCGCTCTGGATCGGCCTCGCCTTCGCCGCCTACGGCTCCTGGTCGCGCCGTGTCCGCTGGCTCGGCACCACGCTGGCGATACCCGGCGGCATCGTGCTCGGGACGGGTCTGTTGATCCGACTGCCCCTCGAGGCGGCGCTCACTGGCGCGCTCCGCTCGCCGGAGCTCGCCGCCATGCTGAGCGGTCCGGCCGCGCAGGACCTTGCAGCCTGGGTCCGCGGCCTTGCCTCGCTCGTGTCGAACGGCTTCATAGTATCGGGCGGGGTCGCGAGCGTCATCGCGGCGATCGCCCTGGGGGCCTCGCGCCCGATCGAGGCCGCCGAGCGCGGGGAGGACGAGTGAGCCCGGACGAAGATTCGCCCCTGTCCCTGCTCCGGAGCCTCGGCTTCCCCGAGCTCAGGCTCCACCGCGCCTTCGGGCACTTCGACTTCACGCGCTCCGGCAGGCGCATCCTGGTGATCGGGCCGATGGGTTCTGGAAAGACAGAGTTCTCGGCGCGCATGTGGCGCGACAGCCGCGTCGCCCTGCGCAAGGGCCCCGCGGTGGCCGCGCGCACAAGCACCGACGGCGCCGACCGGCGCGAACTCTTCTTCGTCCGATCGGTACTCGACCTCGGCCGCTTCCGGGACTACCCTACCGACGCGCTGGCCTACCGCGGCGGCTTCGAAAGGCTGGGCGAGCGCATCGCGAGCGTACGTGACTCCTTCGAGCTCGAGAGCGTGATCGCGTCACACCCGGAGGTCGGCACCTTCGTGGTCGACGAGGCGGCCTTCTACGACGAGCGCATCGCCTACCTGATGCGGAACGAGTCGGAGCGGCGCGGCCTCGTCTTCGTACTGCCCACCCTGGTCCTCAATTTCCGCAAGGAGATCTTCAACCAGACCGCGCGGCTCCTGCTCGACACGGCGACCGACGTCTTCCCCCTGACCGCCTACTGCGAGCACCCCGACTGCGTCGCCGATTCGCTGTTCACCTACCGCTACTACCTGGTGGACGGCGTCGAGTGCCCCGCGCTCTACTTCGACCCGCTGATCATCGTGGGCGGCGACGCGACCCGCGACGACGGGCGCGAGCCGAACTACTGCACCCGCTGCGACGCGCACCACCACCTGCCGGGCAAGGAGTACACCTTCTTCACGCTGAAGCCCCTCGGCGAGCGCGCGGCCCGCGGCGAGGTCAAGCCGCTGCTGGCCGAGCTGGCCGCGGTCGCGGGCAATATCGAGGCGTCGAGACTGCACGCCTCCATCAGCAAAGCGGGCGGCGGCGCGGGCGGGGGGCCCGAGCTGGACGCGCTCCGCGTGCCGTGCATCGCCGAGCGAGCCCTCGTATACCTGTTCGCGGAACAGAACCTGCTGCCGGTGGACCTCCTCCGGAGCATCGTCGACGACCTCGGGCTCGACCGCGAGTTCCTCCGGAAACGCCTCGCCGACAACCGGAGGCCTGTGGACCTGTAGGCGCGCCCGGCGAAAGAGGCCGCCCCCGGCCGGACCGGGAGCGGCCTCTTTTTTTCTCCTTCTTGCACTCCCGCGCCGCTTCACGATGTGCTAGGATGAATTCGCTCCACTAACTCCAAAAGTGAAAATTCCTTCAAGCGGAGTCACGCAATGGGCATGTTCGCGTCGTTGCTGTCGGAAGAATCAAAGCGCGGGGAACGCGCCTCGTATTTCATCCGCTGGGGCATGGTCGCCTTCCTCGCGGTCATGGCCGGCATGCAGCTCGCCGACCCCATCCAGGCGGAGGCGGGGCGCTGGGGCTTCGTCGTCATCGCCGTGGCCGCGGCGTGGAACCTCGGCATCATCGGCCTGGTGCTCCGCAGGCGCTACCTGTCCTGGCTGCGCTGGGTCTCGGTGAGCGTCGACGTGCTGCTCGTGAGCGCGAGCATCCTGACCACGACCCTCTTCATGCACCCGTCCGGGGCCTCGACTACCGCCATATCGCTGCTTTACCCGGTGGTGATCCTGGTGGCGGCATACCGCCACGACCGGCGGCTCGTCGTCTTCGCCACCCTGCTGGCCATCGCGAGCTACAACGCGGTCTACTGGAGCACCGCCTCGGCCATTCCCCCCGAGCTCTTCCAGTACGCGCCGCACGCGAAACCGTCCGGTCAGTTCTACCGGAGCATGTACATCCTGCTGTTCGGTGCCGGGCTGCTCTACATCCCCTCGACCATAGAGCGCCTGCTCAGGCGGCAGCAGGCCGCATTCGACATCGCCACCGAGAAGTACCAGGCTATGGCGACCACGCTCCTGGGAGAGGTAGGGAAGCTCAAGGAGACGGGCTCGCGCCTGTCCGCCGAAATGGGCGCCGCCCACGCGGCCGTCCACGGCATCGGAGCCATGCTCGAGGACTCCCGTTCGAAGATCACGGGACAGGGCGAGCTGAGCCAGAGGCTCGCGAGCCTCATGGAGTCCATGAACGCCTTCTCCGCCGAGCTCGAGCTGTTGATCCGGGAACAGGCCGCGGCGGTGACCGAAACAGCCGCCTCGACCGAGCAGATGATCGGCAACATCGGCTCGATAGAACGCCACGTGGGCGAGACGAAGTCAGGCGTCGAGTCGCTCATGACGAACAGCGAGGAAGGCCGGGCCAAGCTCGACGAGGTGCTCTCGGCCATCGAGGCGATCGCGGAAAAGAGCCGCGGCATGCTCGACGCGGTCGAGATCATCGCGGGGATAGCCGGAACCACAAACCTTCTGGCCATGAACGCGGCCATCGAAGCCGCGCACGCGGGGGACGCCGGACGCGGCTTCTCAGTCGTCGCCGACGAAATCCGCAAGCTCGCGGAACAGACCGCCATGCAGTCACGCGAAATTTCGGTGGAGCTCGGGGCCATCAAGGCCTCGATCGACGGGGCCGTCGCTTCGTCGGGCAGCGCGAGCTCGTCATTCCAGCTGGTGCTCGAGGGAATCAGGGCGGTTTCCGATCACATGACCGAGGTGGGCCATGCCATGCGCGAGCAGGCGGCCGGTTCCGCCCAGATATCGGAGGCGATGCGGGACATGCACGAGGCGACCGCGAAGGTCCGCGAAGGCGCGCTGTTCCTCCGGGAAAAATCCGGCACGCTCTCTACGGCCTCGAGCGACCTGTCCGATGGCAACGCCGCCATCAGCGCCGACATGGAGGGCGTCGCGGTCGAGAGCGCCCGCATCGAGGCAGCGACCAAAACGGTGTTGGAGCTCGCCGAGGCGAACGAGAGCTTCGTCGGGCATATCGGCGCCGAGATCGGCGCGTTCAAGGTCGTCTCCGACTAGCGCCCCGAGGGAAAGACCTGGGGGAAAAGGCGGCGCTCGAGATCCTCGAGACCCTCACCCGAACCGAACGTCGACTCGAGCGCGGCCAGGAACAGGAAGGGACTCAGGCCGGAGCGCGCGGCTCGTTCGGCCAGCTCGACCAGATCGTCGAAATGGCCGACCTTGAGGCGCGAGGCGGCCACAGCCAGGGCCGCGCGCCCGGCCTCGGCCGGCGAGAGGGATATGGCGGCGCGGAGCGTCGCGGCAGCGGTCAGCGCGGCCGCGGCGCGTTCCGGGCTGGACTTTTCCGCGCGCGCCCAGGCGGCGACGCCCGCGACCGCTTCGAGCTCGATGCCGTTGCGCATGGCGAGGGCGGCCGACACGTAGAAGGCTGCGGACTTGGAGGCGGGCGGCCAGTCCGTCCCGATCAATCGGGCGAGGGCGGTCCACCTTGCGGCGTCGGCTTCGAGCGCATCGGCCGTCGTTTCCGGCGAGGCGCCTTTCGCGGCGGCCTCCCTCAAGCGGATGCGGAACGCTTCCGCTGGCGCCCCGGCCTCGATGGCCGGAACTGCCGCCGCAAGCAGGCGATACCGTACGGGAAGGAAGCGCGAAACTTCGCCCGAGGTCTCGAGCCAGCGCCCGAACGCCTCGACGGCGTCCCGGCCCGCGCCTTCACGAGTCGCCGCGCCCGTAAACGGCCCGCCGCTCCGGTCGGGCACGCCGCCCCCCGGAGCGGACTGCGACGGACCCGCGCCGGGCGTCGCGCCGCCGGGTGTCGGGATGCCCGCGCCACCCGCGCCGCCCTGCGCCGCCAGGCCCGCCGCGCAAAAGAGGGCGAGGGAAAAGGTCGCGGCCTTGCGCCAGTCGATTCGCATCATGTCCCTAGAACCTCCGTGCACCGGATCCGCCGCGAGGGCGGACGAGGAGCGCGATCACAGCGATATGGTCGAGACGCCGCCGCCGAGCCCGTCGTCGAGCACCTGGTGGGTGGCCGGGTCCGGGACCCAGCGCTCGCCGTCAATCAGGAAGATGTATGAATATGAGGCGCCCTTGCGGAGCGGCACCGTGATGGACCAGGTTCCGGACACGTCCCGCTCGAGGGCGTAGCCTTCGCCAGTCCAGCCGTTGAAATCGGCGGCCAGGCGGACTTCGCTCGCCTCGGGGGCTTCCAGCACGAAGCGCACCTGGGCTGACGAACCGTTGCCGATGACGGCAAGGGTCGCGAGCGAGGACAAAACCGCCACGAGCGCGGCTGCCGCGACATAGCGGACAGCCCTCGACCGGACGAAGGCCGGGAACGCGAGGACGGCCGGAGCGCGATCGGGCGCTCCCAGCGCACGCACCCTGGCCATGATGGCCTCGGCGCTTCGGGCCGCCCGCTCGGGATCGCGCCCGAACGGCTTTTCGCGCAAGTCCTGCTTCATATACCACCTCTACCCCGCGCGGGGGACTCCGGTTGCGGCCGCTTTTCGAGGAGCGCCGCGAGCTCCTTCCGCGCGCGGAAGAGACGCGACTTGACCGCCTCAGCGCCGATGCCGAGGCACTCCGCCACCTCAGCCACCTGGAGGCCGCCGAAGTAATAGAGCTCGACAGGTACCCGCCGCTCCGCGGGGAGGGCGCCGAGAGCCGCGCGGAGCGCTTCGGCGTCGAGGACATCGAGCGCGAGCTCCTCCGGCCCTCGGCGCGCGCGGTCCGCGAGCTCGTCCAGCGCGTCCTCGCCGTCCGCGACTCGCGCGAAGCGAGGCAAGGCCGCCCGGGCCTTGTAGCGGCTGCGCACGCGATTGGCTGCGATTGCGAAAATCCAGGACCGGAAGCTGCGCGTCGGGTCGAACGAGCGGAGCGAACGGAACGCGCGTACGAACACGTCCTGGACGGCGTCCTCGGCGTCTTCCTGGTCGCCGAGCCGACCCGCGCAGAAACGGTAAATCGCGTCGGAATAGCGGTCCACGAAACCCCTGAAGGCTTCGATCTCGCCCGAGAGCACGCGCGAGACAAGGGCGGCGTCTTCCGAGCCGGTTTCCATGGTGGAGAGATATAGCACGCCGTCATGGAGAAAGTCAGGGGCAGACTCTGTCCCCGATTCGCGTTGCCTCCGCCGGCGAGCCCTGTCCTCGATTCCCGCCATGCTCTGTCCCCGATTTCCGGCAACCGTAAACACCCACCCGTGGTAACCCACGGCGTACAGGCTCCGGAAGCCGCGCCCCGCGCGGATAGCCGGACGACAGGAGGTATGAACATGAAGAAGATGATGCTCGTCATCGCGCTGCTGGCCGCCGGAACCATGGCTTTCGCCTTGGGCGCCCGCGAATCGATGACCGAGGACGAAGCCCTCGCCGCCCTCGAGCTCAAGATCGCGGAGCTCGAACTCACCGACGAGGAAGCCGCCGCCGTACGCGAGGCCTTTTACGCCCTCGAAGAAGGTGGCTTCCAGGCCAGGCAGGCGCTCCGCCTGACCGAAGATTGCCTTGACGAGGGGCTCCGCACTGCGGAGATGCTACAGCTGTCCGAGCAGGTGCGCCTCCGGACCAAGGACGGCGACTCGCTCGAGAAGCTCGAGGAGATGGTCCGCGAGCGCATCCGCACCGCGGCACGGACTGGCGGCAACGGCAAGGGCCAAGCGCCGGGCGGAGCGGAAGGGGTCGGCGCGGGCGCAGGTCCGGGAACCGGCCTCAAGCCGTAAACGGACTCGGCTGCATCGCCTCGGACTGAAAGCCGACGCGCGCAGGCGCGTCGGCTTTTCACGCTCCGCCGAGCAGGGCGGCGGTGGCCGTCACGAAGGCCTCGAGCGCGACCGCGTCTGTGAAGGCTGCCTGGACCTGGGTCGGACCGCCGCCGCCCTTCCCTCCCGAAGCCGCGATCACGGGTTTGAGGCGCTCGCCGAGACGGGCGTCGGGGGAGGGCGCCGCCGCTACCGCCTTCAAATCCGCCACGGAGGATCCGATTACCGGGGAACCGAGCTTGAAGCTGATGTCCTTGACGGTCTCGAGAATCTCGGCGAACGGACGATCGTCCCACCGGAAAACGCGACAGCCCCTTTTCCCCTCCCCCGCATCCTTCAACGCGAGTTCGGCCTCGAGCGCCGCTCGTTCCCGCACCATCGCCGCACGCCCCGACTCGAGCGCGGCGATCCGGTCCTTCTGCTGGAGCGCCTTCTCGGGGAGCTCGTCCTCGGAACAGGCGAAGGTCCGGGAAAGTTCGCGGCCGAGCCCGGCCAGCCGCTTCCAGTCGGAGAGCGCGCGGTCCCCTGCCAGAAAGTACACGCGGGTCATGCCCTTGTACTTTTCGGCCTTGATCACGCGAAACGCGCGGATCCGCCCCGTGTGCGCGAGGTGGGTGCCGCAGCAGGGCGAGAAGTCGAGGCCATCGATCTCGACGATGCGCAGGACGGCCTCTCCCGCGGGCGGCCTCTTGCGGAGCGGAAAATCCTCGACATTCCCGGGCGGACAGACGTGTACAGTAACGGGATACTCGTCGAGGATGACGCGATCGATCTCGGCCTCGACGGCCTCGACGTCCGACGCGTCCATGGCGGGAAGGTCGACGTCGATCGACGAATAGTCCTCGCCGAGGTGAAAGGATACCGTCGCTCCGCCGAGCAGCCTCAAGATGACGGCCGAGAGCAGGTGCTGGGCCGTGTGCTGCTGGGCGTGGTCGCGACGGCGAGCGGAGTCGAGCCGGCAGTTCACCGATTCCGCGCCTTCGGGCAGGGGGCGCTCGAGCACCAGCGCTATCTCGTCCCCAAGCTCCACCGCTTCCACGACGGCAATGTCGTCGACGAAGCCCCGGTCGGCGGGTTGGCCTCCGCCCTCCGGATAGAACACCGATTCGTTGAGGACTACCGCCGGCTTCCCGTCCATTTCGAAGCGCCGGACGACCCGGGCGTCGAGTTCGTCCAAATCAGGCCGATCGTAATAGAGCTGCGTGGTTGCCATGGCGGCATGATAGCGCGCACAACGGCAAGGGGTCAAAGGATGCTTCGCGCGAGCGCGGTGTGGAAGGTCGGGTACCAAGCCCGCTAGCGGATGTCGAAGTAGCGTCGCTCGATGGCGGCCACCCGGTCGGCCGAGTCCTGCCACCAGGCGCTTTCGGGGAACTCGTCGCGGACGCGCTTGTAGGCCGCGTGAGCCTTGCGGATGTCGCGCAGGGGACCGGATTCCTCGTAGACGCGGCCGAGCAGGTACCAGGGTTCGTCGCCGGAATCCGGGTAGAGCGAGACGAGGCGCTCGAGATTTCGACGGGCGTTCTCGAGACGGCCCGCGGACATTTCGTCCCGCGAAAACCGCAGGATGTCGGCGTATGAGTCCGAGGCGGGCGCGGAGGGCGAGACGAGGGACGCGGGGTCAGAGCCGGAGCTCGCTGGCGCGGGCGGAGAACCTGAGGTCGCGGTCGAAGGGACGACGGGGACAGAGCCGGCGGCGGCTGGGGGCGAGGCCGGAGGGGCGGCGCCAGCGGCGACGGCAAGGGGGACCGAGGCGGCGGCGGGTGTCGAGGCCGGGGGGGCGGAGGCGTCACCGGC
>JAFGNN010000058.1 GCA_016926955.1 Spirochaetales bacterium
TGCCCGCGCTTCGCGCAGGCGACCTCATCTGTGTCTCTGCGATTGAATTCTTCAGGCGCTGCCCAGGTTCCATATCTCCGAAAAGGCGTGCTCGGCCTCGCACCAGCGGCAGGCGAAGCGTTCGCCCGAGACGCGGCGGAACTCCGGGGGCACGCCCTCCCTGTGCTCGGGGTGCGACACGCAATTCGGGTTTCGGCAGGAGATCTCCTCGAAGTTGTAGATGCGGGGCGGCATGGCCAGGCGGTACTTCCGCACGACCTCGCCGTCCTTGACCATGTTGAGGGTGCAGCCCGGGCTGATGGCGGCGAGCTTTTTCAAATCCTTGCGGTCGAAGGCCAGGATGTCCGGCAGGCTGACGATGCCCTTGAAAAGCTCCGGCCCCGCGTTCGAGTGGTAGACGCCGTGCGAGGAACGCACGTTGAGCGCCAGGATGCGGCGGATGGCGTCGACGCGGTTCCAGATCTCTTCCACGGGGCTGCCCGAGGCGATGTGGTCGATGACGATGCCGTTGGCGACGGGCTTGATGCCCACCTTGTGCTCGGGCTTGTCGCGGCGGACTATCGGCGCCTCGCGCACGAAGTCTTCGGGCTCCGCGGCGGGAAGCGCGCGCTCGCCCTCGAAGTCGGCTCCGAGCAGCCCCGAGACCAGGCCGAGCTCGACGATGCGCGTATAGTAGCCGTTGGCCGACTGCCCGTCCCAGCCGTTGAGGGGCAAGGCGTCGAGGAAGGTCGGGATGGTCGGCGCGAGACGATCGCGCGGCAGGGGGTGATAGAAGCGGGTCCCTTCGGGCAGGAGCCCGAGCAGGTCCTGGCGGAAGGTGACGGCGCGCCGGAGGCGCGGGGCCTGTTCGAGCACCGTGTCGCCCATGCGTTCGAGCTGGAGCCGCGTGAAGTACCAGGCGGGGGCGACGCGGTCCTGCGCGAGGTACTCGTCGAGGCTCTCGAAGATCCGGACACGGTAACCGTTGGCCGCCATTCGCTCGACGTAGCGCTCGGGCATCCGGAGCAGCTCGGGCGCGACCAGGTCGACCTCCACGTTCCGGAAAATCCTGAGGCCGTCGGCCTTCGAGTGCACCGTTCGCCCGTGCCAAAGATCGCCGACCAAGGCCAGGTGGACATGGTCCTCGTTCCAGTCGAGCTGCTCGAGGAAACTGAGCTCGTCGAGGAATTCCTGGGTGGGATGCTCGTGGCGCCCGTCGCCCGCGTTGATGAAGGCGGCCCGCGGGAAACCGGCCCGGGCGCAGTAGTCGCCGATCGAATCCTCGAGCGCGCGGCAGGTCCCCTCCAGCTTCGAGCGCACGACGAAACAGGATTCCGGCGCGTACCCGACGAGCATCTTCGCCGTGTCGCTGATCGATTCGTTCTTCTGGAAGCTCGAGGTGCCGACATCGAAGCGGTTGACTCGGACGCGGTGGAAGCGGGCGGCGTTGAGGAAGGACTCGCGGGTGCGCGTCGAGTTCTCGAGGAAGACGAGGTGGACCGCGTAATCGCCGTCGTCGACGCGGAAACGCGAAAGGTCGGCGCCGTCCCGGATCGCCTCTTTCAGCTCCCGAGTCTTCCGGTAGAGCCATCGCTGCTCGTCGAGCGAAAGGTCGCCCACCACCTGTATCGTCTTTCCCCGCCACGGCCCGTTCCGTTCGATCATCACCCCTCCGGATACAACCACGGAGGCACGGAGGCACGGAGAGAAGAGGGAGCGAGTTTACGGAAAGGATTCGATCCATTCCTTCCCGAATCCTTCTCCCTGCTTGCCTCCGTGAACTGCGTCGTCCCGCGCCGCTTTCGGAGCGGAAGGACAGAGGTGCCCGCGCTGCGCGCAGGCGACCTCATCCGTGTCTCCGTGGTTCGATGTCTCTATGGTTCGGATTCTACTTCAGTATCTCTTTCGTGACGTCCAGGGTTTTCGGGTCGAGGACTACGAGGGCGCCGGAAGCGGCCTGCGCGAGGAGGCCGCCCTGCGCCTCTTCGAGGTGGGTGTATGGCGCCATGCTCTCCGAGGAGCGGCCCTGCTCCTCGAGCGTGGCCGGATCGAAGCGCGCGAGGCGCCAGTCTCCGACCGCGCCGGCGACGACGTACCAGCCGCCCGCGAGGTTCCACACGAGGCTGTCCGGGTGGACGGGGAAGGTGCCTTCCCTGGCGACGTCGAGGGTCTCCGGATCGATGAGGACGAGGCGCACGGCGCCGGTGCCGGCAGTGGTGCCCGCCACGGCCACGATGCCGCCTCCGGCCTCCGCGGCGGAGCGCGCGTTGATGGCGTTCGTGCCGGAGCGGTCCACGATCCGTCCGGTCGCGGGATCGACCCGCACCAGCTCGGAAAGCGGCCCGAGCGGCGAGACGAGGCGCCAGGCGTCGACGGTCGCCGGCGCGGGTTTCGCCGCAGCGGCGACCTCGGCGGCGATGGCTTCCTTCTGGTCGCTCGCGACCGCCTCGCGGTCGCTGGCTATGTCGGCTTCCTTGGCCGCCACGTCCTCCTCGCGCTCGGCCACCTCGGCCTTTCGCTCCTCGACCGCTTCCTTGCGCTCCTCGATGGCGGCTTCGGCGGCGGCCTCCGCGGCCTTGTCCGCCTCGGTGCGGGTCAGGGACGCCTCGGCGCCGTCTCCGGCCGCCTCGCGTTCCTCGGCGAGTTCCTCTTCCGCCTCCGCGATGGCGGCCTCCTCCTCGGCGATGGCGGCCTTTTCGGCCTCGAGGTCCTGCTTCTCCTCCGTGAGCTCGCGCTCCTTCAGGTCCACCAGGTCGCGGCGCTCCTCGACGGCCCGGTCCGGCTCCTCCCGCAGGGACTCTACGACGGCGTCGTCGGAGACGGCCGAGGAGTCGACGGCGCCGAGCCCGTCGGGACCGGCGCGGCCGGCGGCGAGAGCCTTCGAGAGCGGTATGACGATGCGGGAGCGGCCGGCCCATTCGTCCCAGCGGATCGGGAGCCCCGCGTTCGCGGCGGAGAGCTCGTTCACGACCACGGGTTTGTAGCGTTCGGTGAACGTAGCCATGTCGCCGCGGTAGACGGCGTTGTACACGGTGACGAAGGTGGCCAGGAGGTAGGCGTCGTCTCGGGAGTAGCCGTAGGCCGCCTCGAGGTAGGCGCCGATGACGTGGCGCAGGTTGCGGACGTGGTCGACGCGCGCGCCCTCGCCGAGGACGATGACGTCGGCGTCGAAGCCGGTCGGCGTCGCGGGGTCCACCAGGTGCAGGACGGCGTAGCGCGACAGCGTGCCTGCCCTGGTCGCTCCGCCCTTCACCGCGCGACCGAGCTCCGAGCCGATGGCGCGGATCTCGTCGAGGGTGTCCACGGTCTCGTGGGGCCCCAGGTAGTTGACGAACTCGATGCGGCGGTCGCGGACGGACTCGATCTCGGGACGGTCGAGGGCCTGCCCGCTGAGGGGAAGCGCGAGAACCGTCGCGACGAGGGCGGCGAGGAATGCGACGGACGGGCGGAACGATTTCATCATGCCTCCTTGCGAACCGGAAGCGGACGCCGTCATGGCCCCCGCGCGAGCAGCGAAAGAACCTCGGCCGCCCGGGAGCGCACCGCCGAGCCGTAGGGCTTGGAGGCGAGCCTGACCAGGGCCAGGGCGGCGGACGCGTCCCCGAGGGAACCGTTCGCCCGGTAAAGCGCTTCGACCGCGTCGATCGAGGCCATGGCCAGGCCCTCGTCGAGGACGCTCCGGTCGAGCGCGACGGCGAAGGCCCGAAGGAAGGCGCCGTCCGGATCGATCCCGATGGCGCCGACGGCCCGGGCGGCCGCCGCGCGCACCGCCGGTTCCGGATCGGTCGACCAGATCTCCGCGAGCGCCGGGGCCGCGCGCGGGGAACCGAGGGCGCCGAGCAGTTCGCAGGCGCGCGCGCGCGCCAGCGGATCGATGGGCTGCGGCCCGTCCGGGGCGGGCCCGCCGAAGGGCGATTCGGGCGCCGGACCGAGACCCAGGCCCACGGCCGCGGCCCATGCCCCCGCGTATCCTTCTTCCGTACCAATAGTACCCGAACGGAGCTTTTTTGCAAGATCGGCGAGCTCGGACCGGAGCGCGTCGGTATCGCGCAGGTTCCAGGTCCACAGGGGATCGGAGGCTGCGAGTTCCCGGGCCTCGGAGGCGAGCCCTCCCTCGTCGGAGGCGGATGGAGCGGGCGTCCCGAAGGGCAGCTCGAAGTCGTAGGCGTAGAGGATCCAGTCCGAGGCGCCCGCGTAGACCCGCCCGGCGGGACTCGCGACGACGGAGCCGACCGCGCCCCGCATCGCGAGCGCGCGCATGGGAACCCCGTCGAGGTCGAAGCTCGCCGCGCCCCGGCTGCCGGACACCGTCACGCGCCCTTCGGCTCCCGCTCCGAAGCGGCCGACCGAATGCGGCATTCCGACCTCGGTCCCGGAGTTCCACGACGGGATTCCCGTCGGGCCAAGCCGGGCGACTTGCCCGGAGGCTCCCGCCGCGACCCAGCCGTCGATGTCGCCCTCGAGAAGGACCGGGACGAAGGGCAGTCGCCCGCCTTCCGCGACGGCGCCGCCCGAGCCCACGAGCAGCGCGCTGCCGTCGCCCAGGACGGCGAGCAGCGCTCCGGAATGAGGGGAGCCGGCGGGTACGGCGAGCGGCGCGGCGGCGAGGGCGGCCACCTGGGCGCCGGTCTCGACCAGCCAGCGTTCGGCGCCGTCCTCGTCGAAGGCCGCGATCCGCCCGCCGGCAACGGCGATGGCGACGCCCTCGCGGTCGCGGACGCCGCCTGAGGGCAGGGCGGCGGGCGCGAGGAGGGCCGCGCCGGGGAGTTCGGCGCGCCAGAGCGGGGCGCCCGAGGCGGCGCGGCATTCGAGGCGGCCTCCGGCGACCAGGAAGGAGCGGCCGTCGGAGCCGAAGGCGGGCGGCGAGGAGAGAAGGCCGACGGGCTTGACGGCCCAAACTTCGCCGCCGGCCCGGTTGAGCAGCCGTACCTTGCCGTCCTTCGTGGCCACGAGCGCGCGGCCGAAAGGATCCGGCGCTATGAAGCGGGGTTCGCCCGCGTCCCAGGCGCGCCGCGCGAGGGCGTGGCCGCTTTCGTCCAGCACGAAGAATTCCCTGCTTTCGGATATCACCCAGACCTGGCCGCCTTCGACCACGGGACCGGCGACGGGACGGCCCCGCAGGGCGAAGCGGAAGGCTAGCGGGGCGTCGGCGGGCGCCGCGGAGGCGCTCTGGGCGCCGAGCGGCGCGGGCGCGAGCAGGCGCGCGACCATGAGCCCTGCGAGCGCGAGGATCGCGGGACGGGACCGTGATCCCTCCCGCCCGAGCCCGCCAGAGCCTTTCGCCGCGCGCGGAACCATCAAGACCTCACGAGCAAGGCCCACGATTCGAGGTGGCGCGTGCCCGGATAGAAATCGAAGAGCGCGAGGCGCGCGAGGCGCCACCCCGCGCGCGAAAGCTCGCCCGAGTCGCGCGCCAGGGTGGCCGGGTCGCACGAGACGTAGGAGAGGGCGCGCGCGGTCGAAGCCGCGAGCCAGGCGCGCACCGCCGGGGAAAGGCCGGAACGCGGCGGGTCGACGAGGATCGCGTCGACGGACTCGCGGGCTTCCGCGCCGCGGACCCAGTCCTCCGCGGAAGCGCGGCAGGCGACGCCGCGGGGCCCGAGCTTGGAGCTGGCGAAGGGCGCCGCGCGCGGGTCGCCCTCCACCGAGACGACGGAATCGAAGGAATCCGCGAGGAAGGCGCCGAAGACGCCGACGCCGCCATAGAGCTCGACGGCGCGCCCGCGCGCGGGAACGGCGTCGGCGAGCGCGCCCGTCGCGAGCGGCGCGAGCAGCGAGAAGAGCTCCAGGTTCGACTGGAAAAAGCCCGCGGGGTCGAAGCGGAAGGTCTTGCCTGCGACGGATGCCTCGGCCTCCGCGTCGACGCCGCCCACCCAGGTCCGGCCCTCGGCGCCGAACACGGTGGTCCCCATGGAAGCGGCGCTCGCGGCGGCGCCCGCGCGTCCACGCCCGCGACCGGCTCCCGGGATTGCGACAAGAACGGTTTCGGGAGCCCCGCCCGACTCGTCCGAGCCGAACTCCCGGTCGGCGCGCATGTCCCGGTGCCGCGCGCGCTCCTCGATCCAGGCGCGCAGTTCCGGCGAAGCGACCGGGCAGGTTTCGAGCGGAACCGCTTCGTTCCCGCGGCGCCGGGTCAGGGCCGCGCGGCCGTCGGCTGAGCGGCGGAGCCGCATGCGGTTCCGGTAGCCGAGCGCCTGGCCGTAAAAAACCTCGACCTCGGGCGGCGCGAGCTTGCCGATCCGCGCGAAGCTTTCGGCGAGGATGCCGCGCTTGGCTTCGAGCTCGGCCTCGCGGGAAAGGTGCATGAGGTCGCAGCCGCCACAGGTTCCGAAGAGCGGGCAGGCTGGCGCCGTCCGGCCCGGACCCGGCTCGAGGAGCTCGACGAGCTCGGCCTTGATGAAAGAGGCGCCGCGCTTCGCGCCGGGGTTGGGCCGCACGCGGACCAGGTCGCCCGGAGCGGCGAGCGGGACGAAGACCGCCCGGCTTTCATGGAAGCCGAGGCCCTCGCCGCCCGCCACGAGGCGCTCGATCCGGATATCGAAGCCGTCGCCTGCGTCCGTCATCGTTCCGCCCGCCGCCATCGCGCCTCCGTCGGGCGTCATGGTAGCGCGGACGCGAGGCTTCCGGCAACAAGCGCCGGCGCCCTCCCGCCCGCGTCCTCGCCCGGAAGCTTCGTGACGCTTACCGAAAACCCAGGAAAGCGCCCAGCGCCGGACCCCATACCGCGAGCCGGTCCTCGAGGGTGCGGAAGCGCGCGCTCGGAACCGGGCTCGTGGAAGGCATCCGGACCGCGGCAACGATGCGCCCCTCTGCAAGCGAGAGGCGAACAGGCGCGCCGATCTCCCGCGGCGCTTCCTCCGGCCGCGGTTTCCGCCCGAGCAGCTCCGGCAGCGCCCGCGACGCGAACGCCGCCGCGGCCCCGCCGCCGTTCAGGAGGATAGCGCGCAGCTCCGGCATGCGCGCCACGAGGCCCGACACGTCGTTCGGCACCCCGTCCCGGATGGCGGAGTCGAGCGAGCCTTCCCGCTCGCACGCGAGCCACAGGTCCCACAGTGCGACGCCCCGTCCGCGAAGCAGCCCGGCCCGTTCCCCGAGCGGCGCCGCGCCCAGCTCGGGCGCCCCGAGCGCGCTCGCCACGAGCGGCCAGAAGTGGTTGCGCGCGTTGCCGTAGTATGCGCCCGCCGCCAGCGAGGCCGCCGAAGGGAAAGACCCCAGCACCAAAACCCGGCACCCCGCGTTCCACGACGCCTTCAAGCCCGACAGCAACTCAACCTCCAAACAGAAGAAGACCACGGAGGCACGGAGAGGAGGAGGAAAGAGGGAGGGAATAAGGAGGAAGTGAAGGAATTCCTCCTTCTACTCTATATCTTGCTCCTTCCCCTCTCCCTTCCTCCGTGTCTCCGTGGTTCATTTTTTCGGAAAACGGCCCTATACTTGCCTTCACCAAGGAGCACCCCATGAAAGCCCTCGTCAAGTCCCGCGCCGAGCCGGGACTCTGGATGGAAGAGGTCCCGATGCCCGCTGTCGGGGACAACGATCTGCTCATAAAGGTGAAGAAGACCGCCATCTGCGGCACCGACGTGCACATCTGGAACTGGGACGCCTGGTCGCAGCGCACCATCAAGGTCGGCCAGACCGTCGGCCACGAGTTCGTCGGCGAGATCGTCGAAATGGGCCGCGCCGTCCAGGGCTACAAGGTCGGCGAGCGCGTCTCCGCGGAAGGCCACATCGTCTGCGGCGTCTGCCGCGCCTGCCGCGCAGGCAAGCGCCACCTCTGCCCGAACACCCGCGGCGTCGGCGTCAACCGCGACGGTTGCTTCGCCGAATACGTCTCGGTGCCCTCCTCCAACGCCTGGCACGTGCATCCGAAAGTCCCCGACGAGGTCGCCGCCATCTTCGACCCCTACGGCAACGCCACGCACACCGCCTTGAGCTTCGACATGGTCGGCGAGGACGTGCTCATCACCGGCGCCGGCCCCATCGGCTGCATGGCCGCGGCCATAGCCCGCCACGTGGGCGCTCGGAGCGTCGTCGTCACCGACGTCAACGACTACCGCCTCGACCTGGCGAGGAAGCTCGGCGCCACGCGCACCGTCAACGTCACCAAGGAGAATCTCAAGGACGTCGAGAAGGAGCTCGAGATGGTCGGCGGCTTCGACGTCGGCCTCGAGATGTCAGGCTCGCCCCAGGCCTTCGCGCAGATGCTCGACGCCATGTACAACGGCGGCCGCATCGCCATGCTCGGCATCATGCCGAACGGCGCGGGCATCGACTGGGAGAAGGTCATCTTCAAGGGCCTCTTCATCAAGGGCATCTACGGCCGCGAAATCTTCGAGACCTGGTACAAGATGCAGACCATGTTCCTCTCCGGCCTCGACATCAGCCCCGTCATCACGCACCGCTTCGCCTTCGACGACTTCGAGAAAGGCTTCGCCGCCATGCTCTCGGGGCAGTCCGGGAAAGTGGTGCTGTCGTTCTGAGGGGAAGCACACAAAGGCACAAAGTCACAAAGGGAACAGGTAAAGAGGGAAAAGGGAATTTCGGGGGAAAGGCAACTCGGTCGCCTTCCCCTTCGCGGAGGGGGCCGTCGCGGCGAGCGGCGGCCTTTTCCGTCGGCACACTCGAGCTCGCTCCGCACGCCCGCCGCACCGGAGCGCGGCTTGCCCATCCACCGTTTTAAGGCCATAATGGGCAGGTGAAAGACCCCCGCCCCCCCCGCGGCTCCAGCCGCCCCGCTTCAGGCAAAACGCCGCGTCCGTCCGACGACGGCCCCCTTTCCGCCAGGCTCGACGGCTTCCTCGCAGGCACCCCGCGCGAGGCTGAGGCCCGTGGCGGCGCCCCGGAGGCTCGCCCCGAGCGTCCCTCGGTCGATCCGCGCACCCGGCTGCCCGCCCGTTCGCGCAAGGCCCCCGGTCGCATTAGCGACAAATCCGGTCGCAGTAGCGACAAATCCAGTCGCATTAGCGACAAATCCGGTCGCGATGGCGACAAATCCGGTCGCGATGGCGACAAATCCAATGACGAGCGCGACAAGTCCCGCGGCGCGCGGACGCGCGGAGCGGCTGACGGGGAGACCCGCCACCGCGATCCGGTCGAGGATTTCATCGCCAGGCGCGAGCGCCCATCGACCACGACGCGCGCGGCCCGCGAAACGCGGAGCGCCGCCCCTCCCCGTAACGAGGCGCAGAAGCCAGCGACCCGCGTCATCTCGCGTTTCGCCGCTCCCCCGAACGCCGGGGAGGATCTTTCGCACTTCCTCGAGGCTGTCGAGGAAGCCCTGCCGCTCGACCCCGCCCGGCGCAGGATGCTCAAGGGCGCCGTGCTCGACCTGTGGCGCGACCTGACCGCCGACCGCGCCGAGCGCCACCTCGACTACATGGGCGATCCGGCCGTCCTTTCCGCCTACGCCCGCTACTTCATGGCCTGGAACGTCGTCCGCCTCGTCCCGGTGCTCGCCTCGCTCCCGCTGGAGTTCCCCGACGACGCCACCATACTCGACGTCGGCTCGGGGCCGCTGGCCTTGCCCATCGCGCTCTGGATCGCCCGCCCCGAGCTGCGCGCGAAGCGCCTCCGCATCGTCTGCGTCGACCGCGCCCGCCGCGCCCTCGACGCGGGACATTCCATCCTCTCGATACTCCGCGAGCTCACCGAGGGCCCCGAGGACACCTGGACCGTCGAACGGCGCAAGGCCGTCTTCCCGGACATCGGCGAGGCGGTCAAGGCCGACCTGGTCACTGCGGCAAACGTCTTCACCGAGTTCTTCTGGTCGGACCGCCGCCCGATCGGGGTGCGCGCGGTGGAGCTGATGCGTCGGCTGTCCTCGTTGGCAGCCCCTGGCGGCCGCGTACTCGTCGTCGAGCCCGGCGAGCCCCGCTCGGGCGCCATGCTCGCGGCCCTCCGCGAGGTGGCGATCCTCGGGGGTGCCAGCCCCGAATCGCCCTGCCCGCACGAGCGCGCCTGTCCCATGCCCGGCGCCTTCGGCGGCCTCGGCGAACGCGACGACGACGAGGCCCGCTTCACGCGCGCGCGCTCGGCCCTGCCCGCCGTGGTGCATCCGCGCCGCCGGGCCAAGATGCCCTGGTGCCACGTACCCGTCCCCCTCGACCACGCTCCCGCGCGCCTCTCGCGCTTCTCCGAGGAAGTCGGCCTGCCCAAGGAGCGGCTCACGGTTTCGTGGCTCGCGCTCAAGCTTCCCGAAGCGGTCTCCGGCGAGCACAAACCCCAGGGGAAGGGCAAGGCCGGGGGACCGCTCCGCGTCCGCCTCGTCTCGGACCCCATCCGGCTGCCGGGCGGCCGTACCGGGCGCTACGCCTGCTCCGACCAGGGCTACACCCTCGCGCTCGGGGCCGCCGCGGAGCTGCCCGCGGGCACCCTCGTGGAGACCTCCAGGCCGCAGAAAAAAGAGCGCGACGACAAGTCGGGCGCGGTTATCGCCCCCACTTGACACTCCCGGGGTCCGTCGATATAGTGCCGTCCTGTCAGCGATGACACGGGGGCGTAGCGAAGCTGGTTATCGCGCCGGCCTGTCAAGCCGGAGATCGCGGGTTCAATCCCCGTCGCTCCCGATCGCCGCCGACCGAGAGACGGTCGGCGGCTTTTTTTCCGGGCAGTAGCGCAGAGGCTAGCGCGCTTGGTTCGGGACCAAGATGTCGGAGGTTCAAATCCTCTCTGCCCGACAATCAAAGAAACCCGTTTGGCTCCGCCGAACGGGTTTTTTCTTTAATTGGCAGAGAGGATTTGAAGCGAAGCGCCGTCACGCAGCGCGCGAAAGCGCGCGAAGTGGCCGACGCGCCAGGAAGGCGCGTCGAGGCGCGGAGGCGGGTTGGAGATCGGCGACACGAAGTCGCCGATCGGAAGCCAAATCCTCTCTGCCCGATCCGGGGTTGTCGGCTACCGACAACCCCTTTTCTTTTACCCTGCCGACTACGGCTACCGCGAACGCCGCGGCGGGCAGAGAGGATTTGAAGCGAAGCGCCGTCACGCAGCGCGCGAAAGCGCGCGAAGTGGCGCCGGCGCCAGGGATGGCGCCGACAGGCGCGGATGAGGTCGTGCGCCGAAGGCGCACACGTCAATCGCCTCCTCTCCGAAAGCCGAGCA
>JAFGNN010000059.1 GCA_016926955.1 Spirochaetales bacterium
AGGGCGAAAAGCATGTAGAAGAGGCGCTGGCTCAGGTCTATGGGGGCGGGCGCGCGCACGCCTGCGACTCCGCAATAGTGGCCGAGGGCGTCTCCGGAGCCGGGACGTTCGGCGGAAACTCGGGCGCGCACGGGCGTTTCTAGCACGGGCCCCGAAAGGGCGTCAAGCGAGCCGCCCGGCTCCGCCTAGCTCGGCAAGGGGATGTCGAGACTGATGCCCGGTCCGGATTCCGGTGCCGCGAGCGGAGCCTTCACGTACGTATAGTTCCGCATGATCTTCACCAGCACGTCGATGCTGCGCTTCGCGGCCAGGAGCTGGGCCATGACATCGCGGTTCCGCGGTCCAGCCAGGGTCCGGATGTTCGTGACGAGATCCGGGCTGGAACGCCGGTAGTCGGCCAGAAGCTCGCCGAGCGATTCTCCGAGCATCTGGAAAAGCCCGGTCTCGTCCTCGCAGATTTCGCGGGCCTTCTGGTTGATGGCGTCTACCAGCCGCTGCAGGAAGCTCGAGATGTCCTTGCCGCGACGGAGCTCCTCGATGTAGCGGCGCAACGCGGTGATCGATATGCGGCCGGATCCCCGGAGCCCGTCCTCGAATTCCGCTATGCGTCCGGCTGAGCGCTCGCACTGGTAGAGGATGTTGGCCAGGTTGGTCTGGTAGTTCTTGTTGTCGAAATACCCTTCGACCAGCACGCGCTTGATCGGCTCCATCATCCTCGTCTCGAAGATTCCCGAGACGAAGGTCTTGAGGATGCGGAGCGGTTTGATGTGGGTGAAGGAATGGGGGCTTTCCTTCCGGAGGTACGCGTCGTTTTCCTCGTCGTAGCCGTCGACGGGAAATATCTCGATGCCCCGCAGCAGCTCCTCGATGTCGGTCCCGATGGCGCTCTCGTGCTGTTCTCGCACCAGTCTGTCGCGGTCCTTCTCGAAGCGCGACGCCAGGCGGCGGCGGTAGTCGCCGATCCAGTCGCGTCGCTCGCGCGCGATCTTCGGTTCGAAGGAAGGATCCCGCTTGAGGGCTCGTATCAGGATCAACAGCATTTCGGTGGAGAAGCGGCCGGAGAGCGCCTTGTTCGCCGCCGCCGCGATCTTCTCGAGCTTCTGCCTCCGCCCGGAGTCGCTGCCCGGAGCCTGGCGCTCCACGATGCGCAACATGTCGCGGACGAGCACCTCGGTGAACGCGAACCCGGAGAGGACGAAGTGCACGTCCTGCAATTCGGGAAGTATGATCTCGCCCTCGACCGGCCCGAAATCGGGCCGCCAGCCGGGCGCGTCGAGATTGGCGCCCGGATCGAAGAGCCCGAGCAGGCGCTCCCAGTCGTGCCGGCAGATCTCGGCGAAGCGCTCGACCTCCGACAGCTCGGCGTCGAGGTTCCGGAGCGTGAGCGTTTCGAGTTGGCGCAGGAAGCCCTGGAATTCGCGCCCGAGCGCCTCGAACTCCTCCGAGGGTCTGACCGCGTTCTCCACGCGTTCCTTCATTCCATCGTAGGAGAAGAAGCGCTTGCGCTCCTGTTCGGATTCCGGCAGCTCCGCGTCGATCAGGAGCTCGAAAAAACGCTGGGAGACGCGGATGTCCGTGCTCGCGATGGATCTTCGGGCGACGTCCACGAGCGGCTTGATGGATGAGGCGAAGGAAAGCGCGCCCTGCGCGAGTCCGGGCAGGACGAGGTTACCCTTGGCCCGGTAGACCGGAGGCCGGATCTGCGAAAGCTCGCGATGTATCCGCTTGAGCTCGGCCCGCTTGAGGGAATCGGCGCCGCCGAGACCGAACAGGCTCCGGAAGAATTCCAAAACGTTTTGCATGAAGAGCATACTATAATTATTATCCGATAATTCCGCTACGGGCAAGGCGGAGCCGATACCCCTGTCAGCCTTGGTCCCTGCGCCCGTGGTGCTCGTGCCGTTCGGGCGCTTCCAGCCACCAGAGCCCGTCCGCCCGCGTCGGATCGACCGCCACGGCGCGTTCGCCCTTCTCGACCCGCTCGACCAGGTCGGAGGCGGCCGCGCGCAGCGGAGCCTTGAGTCGAAGCGCCAGTGCGATGGCATCCGAGGGCCTCAGCTCTCGACGCCAACGGCCGAGGCCTTTCCGGTAGGACAGGGAAGCTCTCAGCGAGCCGTCTTCGCCCGTCTCGAGTTCGGCCGAGTCTACCCGGAAACCGTGCCGCTTGAAAAAGTCGGCGAGCAGGTCGTGGGTGAGGGGCCGGGGAGGCTTGACGCCTTCGAGCTCCAGTATGATCGCCCCGGCCTCGAAGGGGCCGACGGGCACCGGAAGCGTGAAACGCCGCTCGCGATCCTCGAGGATGACGACGGGATCCGCGTCGGCCGGGTCAAGCGCGACGCCGCGGACATCAAGCCCGATTTTCCGGTTCTTTCGCGTCATGACGGCTAACATAGCGCGCGCATGACCGGAATTCGCGCAGGCCCCTCACCGGCTCCGGTATTTGACACCCCCCGGGCCGGGCACTATCCTTTTTTTCGCGCCCTCGAGCCTTTCCTGTGCTCGGGCGGGGACGGGAATCCGTGCCCGAAGGACGATCGCGCGGCCTGTATCCGCGGAAGGAAAGGTGCGAGCATGGCCGACATCCTGGCCGACTCCGATTTCGAGCTCTACCGCAAGCTGATCTATGACGAAAGCGGAATCCACTTCTCCGCGACCAACCGCTCCATACTGGAAAGCCGCCTTCGGGAGCGCCTGAGGGACAAAAAACTCGACAACCTCCGCGAATATTACGATCTCATCGCCAAGGACAAGGAGGAACTCAAGGTCCTCCTCGATTCCGTCACCACGAACCTGACCCGCTTCTTCCGCAACCAGGCCCATTTCGACGCCATCGAGCGCTTCGTCATCCCGGAGCTTGCGAAGATCCGCGGCTCCTCATCCGACCGGAAGCTTCGCTTCTGGAGCGCCGGATGCTCGACCGGAGAGGAACCCTACACCGTCGCCATGCTGTTCGCGGAAACCCTGCCCGCCGGATGGACGCCCGAGATCGTCGCCTCCGACATAAGCCTCAAGTCGCTGATGGTGGCCAAGGAAGGCTTCTACGCCGACTCGCGCATACAGGGCATCCCCGAGAACTACCTGGCCAGGCACTTCGAGAAGGTGCCCGGCGGTTACCAGATCAAGGACAAGGTCAAGAACACGGTCCGCTTCGATTACCACAACCTCAAGAACGACTCCGGGTTGCGGAACGTCGACGTGGTCATGTGCCGCAACGTCCTCATCTACTTCGACGAGGCCGCGCAGAAAGCCACCATCGAGCGCTTCTGGGACGCCATGGCCCCGCAGAGCTTCCTGTTCATAGGGCACTCTGAGTCGCTGTTCGGCATGAATACCCGCTTCGAGTTCGTCAAGACCGAGTGGGCCTGCTTCTACCGAAAGAACGCCTGATCCGGAGGATCCCGTGATAGACCCCGCCTCCGAGCCCGTCTCGGTCCTCGTCGTCGACGACTCCGCCCTGATGCGCAACCTGATCACCCGCATCGTCGAGGGAACGCCGGGGCTCGTCGTCGCCGATCGCGCCATGAACGGCGTTTTCGCGCTCAACAAGATCCCCAAGTGCGACCCGGACGTCATCGTTCTCGACATCGAGATGCCGGAGATGAACGGCATCGAGTTCCTCAAGGAGCGCAAGCGGCTCGGCATCGAGATTCCGGTGGTGATCCTTTCCAGCCTGGCCAGGAAAGGCGCCCAGATAACCATGGACGCGCTCGCGCTCGGCGCGGCCGACTTCCTCACCAAGCCCTCGGGCTCGGTATCTGCCGACCTGCACACCGTCGCGCAGGAACTTTCCCGCCTGCTTCTGGTCTACGGTACCCAGTACCGCAAGGCCCGGGGCAAGCGCGCCGCGAGCTACCGCTTCGACCTGCCGGAAAAGGCCTTCGCCTTCCCGGAGCTGCGGGGCACCAAAGACCGCCTGCCCGAACGGAAGGTGAACGAACGCCCCGTGCCTCTCCGTGAAGGCGGACCAGTCGACCTGGTTGCCATCGGCATCTCCACGGGCGGACCGAACGCGCTCCGCGAGGTGCTGGCCGCCATCGATCCCGCGCTCGCCGCCCCGATCGTGGTGGTCCAGCACATGCCCCCCGGCTTCACCGAGGAATTCGCCCGCAGCCTCGACCGCATCTGCCCCCTCGACGTCAAGGAAGCCGCCGACCGCGACCTGCTCAGGCCGGGTCGCGTGCTCATCGCCCCGGGTGACAAGCACATCCTGGTGGAGCGGAAAGCCCTGGCCGCCGTGGCGCGGCTTTCCGACGAGCCCACCGTCAACGGCCACAGGCCGAGCGCCGACGTGCTGTTCGCCAGCGCTGCCAAGGAATACCAGAACCGGGCGCTCGGCGTCATCATGACCGGCATGGGCCGCGACGGCGCGCGCGAACTCGCTTCGATGTACCGCGAGGGCGCCTGGACCCTCGGACAGGACGAGGAGACCAGCGTGGTGTACGGCATGCCGAAGGTGGCTTTCGAGCTCGGCGGCGTACGCGAGCAGGTGGCGCTCAAGGAGATGGCGGGTCGCATATCGGCCATCGTGGCCGAGAGCCGGAGCGCCGGGACCTGAGCTCGATCCAAGCTCCGTAACGCGGGCCCCGCGGCGCGTCGTCGCCGGCTTCCGACGTTCCGGCCGGATTACGTTGCCTTCGCGGCCTCGACTTACTATTTTACTAATAATTACAAGGCGCCAGCGGTTCGCGGGGGCGGCCTGTATCGAATCCCTCCCGAAAGACGGGTTTTCGGGACGGGGACGGATTCCCCCGCTTGCTCATGGGCGCCACACGGAGGCGAACCATGACCGAAAAGGCGTACCGTTGCAAACATTGCGGCGCCGAGAAGGTGCTGGAGGAAGGAACGGCCGTGCCGGATTGCTGCGGCGAACGCATGTCCCCGATACCCCTCGAGGATTGCACCCACCCCTTCAGCCCCGAAGGCTCCCGCGTGTCCGTCATCGACGAGGCATGCGACGAGGGGGTCCGGTAGACCCGGACCCGCCCTCATCGAAGACGGGCGTTGCGACGCCAGAACGGGCGTCGCGCGCGGGCCGCTTTACGGGAGACAGGTACGGTCTCTGCACGTTTGGAATGACGGAGCCCCGGTACCGGACGCGTCCGCGTTCCGGGCCGGGGCTTCTCCTTGGCGGACGGGAGCTGATCAGGGGGCCTGGTTGACCTCGGTGATCTCGGGAATGACTTTCTTCATGTAGTTCTCGACGCCCTGCTTGAGGGTGAAGGTGGCCATGGGGCAGCTGCCGCAGGCGCCTGTCAGGCGGACGTTGACCTTGCCGCCTTCCTCGATCGAAACGAACTCGATGTCCCCTCCGTCCGCCTGCAACGACGGACGCACCTCTTCTATGGCTTTCCTGACGCGATCTTCCAGCATTGCGCACCTCTCGACGGCGAATTTAGCGCCCGCCGACCGTTAGGGTCAAGCGAAGCCCCCCCGCCTCGGACGCTTCGCGCCCGGATCGCTAGCCGCCCCCTCACCGACCATGCTACAGTGACGAACCTCCCGAACCGGAAGGACGCTCCATGGGCCGAATAATAGTTTTCGTAAACCAGAAAGGCGGCGTCGGCAAGACGACCTCCGCCATCAACCTCGGCGCCTACCTCGCGCTGGCGGGCAAGCGCACCCTCCTCGTCGACTTCGATCCGCAGGCGAACCTCACGAGCGGCGTCGGCGGCGCGGGCGCCTCGAAGGGCATCTACGAGGTCATCGCCTCGGGACTCCCCATCAAGGACGCGATAGTCGCGACGAAGGTGAAGGACCTCCACCTGGTACCCTCCTCCATAGACCTCTCGGGCGCCACCGTCGAGCTTGTCGACAAGGATGACCGCAACGACTACCTGAAGCGCGTCCTCGAAAGCATACGGAGCGACTACGACTTCATCCTGATCGACTGCCCGCCCTCGCTCGGCATCCTCACCCTCAACGGCCTCATGGCCGCGGACGAGGTGCTGGTGCCGCTGCAGTGCGAATACTTCGCGCTCGAAGGGCTTTCGCTCATCCTCCAGACCGTCCAGCTGGTGCAGAAGGGCATGAACCCCCGGCTCAGGATAGGCGGCATCCTCTTTACCATGTACGATTCGCGAACGCGGCTCGCCCAGGACGTGGTCCAGCAGGTGACCGAGTACTTCAAGGACAAGGTGTTCCGCACCATCGTGCCGCGCAACGTCCGGCTCTCCGAGGCGCCAAGCCATGGCGTGCCCATCTGCCTCTACGATCCCGGCTGCATCGGCGCGCGCTCCTACGAGAAGCTGGCGACCGAGCTGCTCGACCGCGACGCGCCGGGCGGGGCAGCCTGATGGCCACGAAGCAGTTCGGCCTCGGGAAGGGCCTCGGCGCCCTGATTCCCGACAACGTGATGGAACCGACCCCCGCTCCGACCGACCGGAGCGGCCCTTCGGACGCCCCCGCCGCCGTCGAACCCCGCGGAGACGGCGTCCGCTCGGTGCCCCTGAAACGCGTCGCGCCGAATCCCGGCCAGCCCCGCAAGAGCTTCACGGACGAGGGACTCGCGGAGCTCGCAGAATCGATCAAGCTGCACGGCGTCATCCAGCCCCTCATCGTCGAGGACGACGGGGCGGGCGGCTTCCGCATCGTCGCCGGCGAGCGCCGCTGGCGCGCCTGCGGCATCGCGGGGCTCAAGGACGTGCCCGTCATCGTCCGCTCCTACTCCGACGAGAAGCGCCTCGAGATAGCCCTGATCGAGAACGTCCAGCGCGAGGACCTGAATCCGGTGGAGGAGGCCGAGGCCTACAAGGCCCTGATGTCCCTGACCGGCTGCACCCAGGAGGAGGCCGCGGCGAAGGTGGGCAAGAGCCGGCCCGCGGTGGCGAACGCGCTCCGCATCCTCAAGCTGCCCGCGGAGGCCCTCCAGGCGGTGCGCGACGGCGCCCTCTCCGCCGGACACGCCAAGGCCCTGCTGATGGCCCTGAACCCCTCGGACCAGATCCTGCTGGCCCGCCGCTGCGTCGAGGAGAACCTCAACGTCAGGCAGGCGGAGAGCCTCGCGCAGGAGCTCAACAAGGGCCACAAGGGTCCCGCCCACCCGAAGCCCGCGGAGCACGCGCCCAAACGGCTCGACCCGGATCTGGCCGCCGTCGAGCAGCGCCTGATCGGCCTCCTCGGCACCAAGGTGTCCATAAAGGGCGACGCGTCCAAGGGCTCCATCCTGATCGAGTACTTCAGCTCCGAGGACCTCGACCGCATCTACGAGATCATCAACGGCTAAGCGCCAAGGCGCTCCGCGCCTTGGCGGCGACGAAGGGCTCAAGGCCCCTCGTCGATCTCCCGGATCCGCGCATGGTTCGGGCCCCCGCCGCGAGGGGCGCGCGAACTGCGCGCCCTTTCGGAAGATCGACGAAGCGCAAAGCGCTTCGTCGCCGCGACAGGCGCTTCGCGCCCGTCGCGCTTGACCTAGAGCCCCCCGACCGATAGGCTTTCAATCGATATCGATAGATCGCTTTCCGGGAAACCACCGAACAAGGAGCGTACCCATGTCCATCATCGAATACGTCGAAGCTCGCGAGATCCTCGACTCCCGCGGAAACCCCACCGTCGAAGTCGACGTCGTTCTCGAGGACGGCACCGTCGGCCGCGCGGCCGTCCCTTCCGGCGCTTCCACCGGCGAGCACGAGGCCGTCGAGCTCCGCGACGGCGACAAGAAGCGCTACCTGGGCAAAGGCGTGCTCAAGGCCGTCGAGAACGTCAACAACGCCATCGCCGGCGAGATCTGCGGGCTCGACTGCACCGAGCAGGTCGACATCGACCGCACCATGATCGACCTCGACGGCACCCCCAACAAGGGCAAACTCGGCGCCAACGCCATACTCGGCGTGTCCATGGCCGTGGCCCGCGCCGCCGCCAACTTCCTCGAGATGCCCCTCTACAAGTACCTGGGCGGCGCCCACACCACCCTGCTGCCCGTCCCGATGGCCAACATCATCAACGGCGGCAAGCACGCGGACAACAAGATCGACTTCCAGGAATTCATGGTCATGCCCGTGGGCGCCCAGAGCTTCCGCGAGGCCGTGCGCATGACCGCCGAGGTCTTCCACAACCTCAAGTCCCTGCTCAAGGCCGACGGCCACAACACCTCGGTCGGGGACGAGGGCGGCTTCGCCCCGAACATCGGCAACGAGGATGCGCTCGACTACATCATGAAGGCCATCGAGAAGGCCGGCTACAAGCCCGGCGAGGACCTCGGCATCGCGCTCGACTGCGCGTCCAGCGAGCTCTTCGACGAGGGCGGCAAGAAGGGCTACAAGTTCTGGAAGTCCAACCCCGACAAGCTCTTCAGCGCCGACGAGCTCATCGAGATGTACACCAAGTGGGTGAACAAGTACCCGATCCTCTCGATCGAGGACGGGCTCGACCAGAACGACTGGGAAGGCTACGTCAAGCTGACCAAGGCCCTGGGCGGCCGTATCCAGATCATGGGCGACGACTTCTTCGTCACCAACACCGAGTACCTCGCCAAGGGCATCGGCATGGGCGCCTGCAACTCGATCCTGATCAAGCTGAACCAGATCGGCACGGTCACCGAGACCATCGAGTGCATCGAGATGGCCAAGCGCGCCAACTACACCGCCGTCGTGTCCCACCGCTCCGGCGAGACCGAGGACACCTTCCTCGCGGACCTCGTCGTCGCGCGCGAGACCGGCCAGATCAAGACCGGTTCCATGAGCCGCACCGACCGCGTCGCCAAGTACAACCAGCTCCTCCGCATCGAGGACGCCATGGAAGGCATCGCGGAATACCCGGGGATGAAAGCTTTCTATAACGTGAAGAAGTAACATCGACGTCGCGGACTTTCCGCGATGTGGTTGTGAGCCGGAACGGGCGCCAACCCGTTCCGTACCGCGAGGCCGCCGCAAGGCGGCCTCGCGAGTATCCCGGAATGAAGGCTTTCTATAACGTAAAGAAGTGAAATCGGCGTCGCGGGCTTTCCGCAACGTGCTTGCGAGCGAACGGCTGCCACGCCGGGGGCGGCCGTTCCTTTTCCGTCGCGCGCGATCTCATTGACCTGACGCATCGCCGCGGTCCATGGTCGTGACCCGGGGAGACGATTCAATGGAAGAAGAAAGCGCCGAAGCGCGCGAGCGCCGACTCGCCGGGGAAGCCGCGCTCAAGGAAACGATCCGCCTGATCCGCCTGGCGCGCAAGCACTGGGACGCGCACGAAAACCTGGCCTGTCGCCGCGAGCGCGACCGGGCCCTGGGGCTCTACGCCACCCTTGCCAAACCGCTCAAGGACGAGATCCCCCAGGAGCTCCGCGTCTGGCTCCGCTACCGCAGCGAGAAGTACTTCGGCGAAGGCAGGACGAAGCCCCGCAAAGGCTGACCCGAACCCCCTGGGAACATGTTTCCGCGGAACGCGCGATCCGCGCTTGCCCGACACGCGCATCGCGGCGATACTGGCCCGCGGAGGCACCGTGGAAACAAAATCCCGCCCCCGGAAAAGCGCCGCCGACCGCGGCTCTGAGTTCGCCCTCGCCGTCGTACGCCCCTTCGTGGAAGTCTGGATGCGCGTCGTCGCGCGCCGCATCGACGTCGTGGACAGGCGCGTCGATTTCCGCCGGAAGGAACCCTTCATCCTGGTCGCGAACCACAGCTTCGCGATGGACGTGGTGCACGTGCCCCTGCCCTTCCGGATCACGCCGCACATCGTCGCGAGCCGCGACCTCTTCGTGCATCCCTTCGAACGCTTCGTCATAACGCGCGTCGCGCGCTGCATCATGGCGCCCAAGGGCGGCGGCGACGTCCGCACGGTGCGCGAGCTCTTCTCCGCCCTCGAACGCGGCTACCCTGTGCTCGTGTTCCCCGAAGGCGACATAACCTTCTCCGGCGAGACGGGCACTGTCGAACGCGGCATCGCGGTGCTGGCGAAGAAGGCCGGCCTCGACGTGATCGCCTGCCGGGTCTCCGGCGGGCATCTCTCTTCGCCGCGCTGGGCGACCGCGCCCCGGAAGAACCGGACCATCGAGCTGCGCTACGAGATGGTCATGAGTGCGGAGGAAGTCCGCGCCGCCTCGCCGCGCGAGGTCGCGGCCGCCATCGAAGCCGCCCTGTACGTCAACGATTTCGAGCGCCAGAAGGAACTCAGGATTCCGCGGCCGGGGACGCGGCTGGCCGAGGGGCTCGACGACCTGCTCTATGCCTGCCCCGAATGCGGCGCCTTCCACTCGCTCGAGGCGAAGGGAAACGGACTGCGCTGCCGGAACTGCGGCGCCTCGGGCGGCCTCGACGAATACGGCTTCCTCTCCGGGTTCCGCTTCGCCGACACGGTCGTCTGGGACCGCTGGCAGCGGACGCTCGACACGGGGCTGGCGGCCACGGAGTTCTCGTCGCCCGGCTTCCTCGCGGCCAACGACTACGAGGTCCTGAAACGCCGGGAGATCGGTCCAGTGGAGGCCACCTGGCGCGAAGGGAACCTCGAACTGCTCGGCGCGCTCGAAGTTCGCTTTCCCGCGGCGGAGCTCAAGGGCGTGGGGCTGACCATGCGCTCGACGCTCAACTTCACGCACGGGGACGTGGATTACGTGCTCAAGCTGGAGCGCAAGGCGCCCGCCTTCCTGCGCGCCTGCCTTGCGGCCGCCGCGGTTCCCGGAGGAAACCCGTGATCTTCTACACCGACGGAAGGACGGCGCCGCGCCTGGACCGCGCGGGCGTCGCCGCGCTGGCGGACACGCTCAGCGTCGCCTTCATGGAGCACGACAACTGGCTGCGCGTGGTGCCTCGGCCCGAGGCCAGGCGCCGGGCGCTCCGCGCCCTTTTCGGCTTCATGGGCGCCGCGATCAACCGCTACGGCCACGTCGTCGTCGCGCAGGCGGACGGGAAGCCCGTCGGCTACGTCACCTTCATGGAGGACCGCGACAAGACGGGTGTCACCTTCGGCCGCGTCGCGCGCTCGGGAGGCCTGCCCGACGCGCTCCGCTTCCTGGCCGCGCTCCGCCCCAGCGAGCTCCTGGGGATGCGCGCGCTCGAACGGGCCGTAGCGCGCTTCGAGCGGGGACGCGCGCGCGAGGCGACGTGCCTGCACCTCTACAGCGCGGGCATCCTGCCGGAGTGGAAGGGCCGCGGGCTCATGAAGGCGACGTTCCGCTACGCCGAGTCGCGCTTCGCGGAACTGGGCTTCTCTTCCTACCGTCTTGAGACCACCGACCCCGCCAATCTGCCCGTCTACGCGGCCTTCGGCCTCGCTCGCGTCGGGGAGGAGCCGCTCGGCGACTCGGGACGGCTCGCGTACTTCATGGAAAAGCGCTTCAGTCCTCGAGGTTGAACTGCCAGCCGACGCCGAACTTGTCCGTGACGAAGCCGTAGAGCTTCGACCAGAAGGTGGGGCCGAGGGGCATGGCGACCTTGCCGCCGGGCTGGAGCGCGTCCCACCAGCGGCGGAGGTCGGCCTCGTCCTTCCACTGGACGATGAGGCTGATATTGTCTCCCATGGACAGCGGCATGCCGGGCGGCGTGTCGGAGAAGAGCAGCTTGCCGCCGGCGAACTCGAGCTCGGCGTGCATGACGAGGTCCTTGCTCTCGGGTGTGAGGGGAAAGCCCGGGTCGGGCGGCATGTCGCCGAACGCCATGATTCGCGGCTCGGGAGCCCCGAACGCCTTGGCGTAGAACTCGAGCGCCTCGCGGCACTTGCCGGTGAAATTGACGTAAGCCTGGATGGCCATGGGTCACCTCCGACGGCGCGGACTCGCCGTCTTCCGGAAAGGGTCGCGCCTCGGGGCGGAATGGTCAAGTCTTTCAGTCAGGATTAGGGGCGGCCGATCCGGAAACCGAAGGCGTCGCGCTTGCGGAAGCGGCGGGAAGGTCGAAGAGCTCGCGGCATCCGACCGCGAACGGGGAGCCGCCGTCGGGGACGGCGAGGACGCGGCTCTCGACGCGGCCGTCCGCCAGGAAGAGCTCGCCTTCGCCGTAGCGGCCGCTTTCGAGGACGTAGCGCCGGACGCAGCGCAAGCCCGGGTCGACGGTCCAGTACTCGCGCACCCCGTTTCGCTCGTAGAGCCAGTATTTCTGGCGTTGGTCCTTGGCGGACGTCCACGGCGAGAGCACCTCGACCGCGAGGTCCGGCGCGCCGCGCACGAAATCGTCGCGGAGCTTCGAGGCGTCGCACACGACGAGCAGGTCGGGCTGGACCACCGAGTCGACCTCGTCGTCGGCCTCGTCGCCGCGGGGTAGGAGCACGTCAGCCGGCGCGATGATGGCTTCGCAGCGCAGGCCATGTTCCTCGAGCCAGGCCCTGATCCGGAAATAGAGGGTGCCGACGATGCGCTGGTGCGCGAGGCTCGGGGCCGCCCTCATGTCGTAGGCCTCGCCGTCGATGAGCTCCCAGCGCTCGTCCTCGGGCCAGGTCCGGTAATGGCGGTACGTCCAGCGCGTACCCAGGTCGACAGCGGGATCTCCCACACGCATGCCTCCAGTATACGGTATTGCCCGTACACCGTCGACGGACGGCGCAGCGCTTGCGGAAGCCGGCGCGAGCCTGGCACCAAGTGTCGTTCGCGTGGCGACGGGGAAGCGGGGGCCCGGGGGAGAAGGGGCGGCCGCCCCGTCGCCCCCGGTCAGTCCCCGAAGAGCATCGAGTAGTACCGGTCGATCTTCGCGCCGAGCTCGGCGACGCCGAAATTGCGGGCCTCCCGGACGGTCTCGCGACCCTCGAAGAAGACGAGCACGGCGGGGACGGCGAAGACCGAGAGCTGGCCCGCCGCTTCGGGCACGGCGGCTGCGTCGAGGTAGCGGACCGCCATGCGGGGGAAGTGTTCCCGCGCGAGGGCGAGCACCTTAGGCTTCATCGAGGCGCAGACGCCGCAGCTCGGCGTGGAGACGTAGACGAGGAGGGCCTTCTCGGAGCGGACCAGGTCCTGGAGCCCGTTCCAGGAGTCCACCGTAATCATGCTTTCCATATATTCATTTTTATCAGATCAAGTCGATTCCGTCGCGGGGTCGCCGGAAGGGGGACAGAGCTCCGGCGGGGACAGAGCTCCGGCGGGGACAGAGCTCCGGTGGGGACAGAGCCCGGGGGGACAGAGCATGCGTCTTTAGGGACAGAGCTCGCGCCATTGGGGATAGACCTCATGCCATTGGGGACAGACCTCACGCCATTGGGGACAGACCTCACGCCCTTGGGGACAGATCGTCGACGCAGGCCCGCGTTGACCGCCGCGAAAGCCCCGGTCTATCATCGGGCGCCGGGCGGGGACGGAACCGCCGAGCAATCCTGACGCCGGAGCCCCGATGCCCTCTTCCCCGACAGACCGCACCCGGAACCGCGCCGTGGCCGGACTCGCGGGTCTCGCCCTGTGCGCGCTCGCCTCCTCCCCGGCGCCGCGCGGGTCGGCCGCGCTCGCGGCGCTTGGCAGGCTGCTGCGCGGAGACGCGGGAATCGGGGCAGCGTCCGCGGGACGCTCCGCGTTTTCGGCGGCGGAGCTGGCCCTTGTCGTCGCGGGGGCTGGCGGCCTCGTCGCGCTGATAGTCTGGCGGGCCGTGCTGACGGCGCGCATGAAGGACGGCGCTCCACATGCCAGGGAGAAACCGAAGGAGAAAGGCGGCGCCTTCGCCCTCGCGGCCCTCGTCATCTTCCTGGCTACGGCCTTCTACGCCTTGTTCCGCGCCGTGCCCGTCATCGACGGGAGCTTCGAGCGTTCGGGTGCCTCCGCCGGCGAGGGACGGAACGGGGCCCCGGTCTCACAGGCGGTGTCGAGCTGGGACGGGGTCGAAGACCAGGTCGACGAAGGCGAAGACGGGAAACGGGGTCCAGCCCTGCTGGTCGGGGGTTTCCTCGCGCTTGCCGCGGCCGGCGCCTTGCTCCTCCGCGCGCGCGGGACCGTCGAGGCTCCGCCCTCCGCCGGGCCGACCGACGACGCGCCGCCCGAACCCGGGAAAATCGCGGAGCTCGCGAGGACGCTCGAGCGGGGCGGCTCGGCGCGCGAGTCCATCATCGCCTGCTATGGCGCGATGTGCGAACTCTTCGGCGACGCCGCGCGCAGGACTCGGGGCGAACGCGCGTTGACAGCCCGCGAATTCGCCACCCTTCTCGGACGGAGGGGCATAGCGCGGCCCGAAGTCTCGGCCCTGACGGCGGTGTTCGAGAAAGCGCGCTACTCGGGGGAATTCTGCGGCGAAACCGAACGGCGCGAGGCCCTCGCCGCCCTCGAGGCAATCGAACGCGGAGCGCGCTCCGACATGGTCCCGGAGCGTCGCGATGCCTGAGCCATCCGCCGGATTCCTGGTCCCGGCGCTCGCGCGCTGGGGACTGGGCATCGCCATATTCGCGCTGGCGCTCGGCACGCTCGGCTCAGGCCTGGCCGGGCGGCGCGCGCGGGCCAGGGCGAGGCCCGGAACGCCGCCGGCCGCCCCCTCCCGCGAATCCGTTGCCGCCCTGGCCGCCCTCGTGCGGGAAGCCCGACGGAGCGGCTACTACCGCGACAAGCTGGTAACGCGTTGCCGGAAGCTCGCGGCCGGCGCCGTCAACCTGGCAACCGGCCGGCGCTGCGAACCGAACGTCAACGCCCTCGTCGCCGACGGATCGATCGACGACGGGGAACTGCTCGCCTTCCTTTGCGAGGAGCACCTGGTCTACGCCCCCCTCGGCGCTCCCGCGCGGCGGACGGACGAAGGCTTCGCTGGCCGCCTCGCTGCCGCGATAGACGCGATCGAAATCCTTCCCGAAAAACGAACGCGGCTCCGCGCGGGGGACGCGAAAGGTGGAACGGAACCATGAACAAGGACGAAACCATGCCAGGTCGCGATTCGACGGGGTCCCTGGAACCGGAAGCCGCGGCCCGGACCTGCGCGCTGCTCCTCGACGAGGTGTCGAAAGCCGTGGTCGGCAAGCGGCCCTTCCTGGAACGGATGCTCGCCGCCGCGATCGCGGGCGGCCACGTGCTCGTCGAGGACAATCCGGGGCTTGCAAAGACCCTCGCGGCGCGCAGCTTCGCGCGCACCTTCTCGAGCTCGTTCAAGCGCATCCAATTTACGCCAGACCTGCTCCCGGCGGACATCACCGGCGCCTTCGTGCTGGACCGCCCGACGGGAGGGCTCAAGCTGGTCGAGGGGCCGATCTTCGCCAACTTCGTGCTGGCCGACGAGATCAACCGCGCGCCACCCAAAACCCAATCGGCGCTGCTCGAGGCCATGGAAGAACGCCAGGCGACCCTTGAGGGACAGACCCTGGCCCTGCCCTCGCCCTTCATGGTCATCGCGACGCAGAATCCCATCGAGTACGAGGGTACCTTCCCCCTGCCGGAAGCCCAGCTGGACCGCTTCCTCGTCAAGCTGTCGATCGGCTACCCGGACCGCGAGGACGAGCTCGAGCTGGTCTCCCGGCGCGCGGCGCGGACCACCGAGGATCCGGAAATCCTGTCCGTCTGCGACGGATCCGACCTGCTCGCCCTCCGCGAAGCCGCCGGCCGCGTGCATATCGACCGCGACGTCATGGCCTACGCGGTGGACCTGGCCCGCGCGACGCGCGAATCGCGGCGGGCCGCCGTCGGCGCGAGTCCGCGCGCTTCCCTCGCGCTGCTCAAGCTGTCGCGAGCGCGCGCCCTCATGGAGGGCCGATCCTTCGTGCTGCCGGACGACATCAAGTGGTGCGCCTTCGAGGCGCTCGTACACCGCGTCGTGCTCAAACCCGAGGTCTGGGCCAACGAGACCCGGGTCGGCGAGGTGGTCGAGGACGCGCTTGCCTCGGTTCCGGTGCCGAAGGTGTCCGCGCCGTGAGCCTTCCGCGCGCCTCGGCGCTTTCGCTGGCGCTCGCTCTGGCGGCGCTCGGAGCGCTGGGCGGCGAAGGCTTCTGGTTCGCCACGGCCCTGCCCCTGGCGGCCTGGGCGCTGGCGGGGGAATTCGTCGCGCCCCCCCGGATCTCGCTCGAAGCGCAACGGACCTTGTCCGAAACCTTTGCGGACTCCGGCGCTCCGGTCGAAGTGGCGGTCAGGATCAGGAATGCCGGCCCGCGGATCGAATCGCTCCGCGTCTTCGACGCCTTGCCGCCGGGGGCGGCGCTCCTGTCCGGTTCGGCGGAGTGGCGCGGCAGCCTCGAGCCGGGCGCCGAGGCGGAACTCCGCTATGTCGCGACCCTGGCCCGCGGTTTCTGGCGCTTCGACGAGGTCCGGGTCGAGGCGCTGGACCCCTTTTTCGATCTTCGCTCCGAAGCCGCCATCCCTTGCCCCCAGGCCATCGTGGTACCTCCGAAGCCATTGGCCCCGCCCAAGGCGGCTTTCGGCGCCGGCGCGGTGCGTCCCTTCGCGGGACAGACCCGTTCCGCCAGAACCGGATCGGGCATCGACTTCTCCGCCACGCGCGACTATTCCCCCGGCGACCCGCTCCGCAGCCTCAACCGCAAGGCGGAGCTGCGCTGGGGACGGACCATCGTCAACCTTCGCGAGGAAGGACGCGCCATCGATGCGGGCGTCATCCTCGATTCACGGTCGTCCGCCTATGACGATCCGGCGCTTTTCGAGGCCGCGGCCGCCGCGGCCCGCTCGCTCGCGGAACTCCTGCTCGACCAGGGTTGCCGCGTGGCCTTCATGAGTTCGGGCGCCGGCATCGACTGGGTCCCCCCCGGCATGGGCCGGACCCAGCGCCTCCGCATCCATCGCGCGGCGGCCGCCGCCCGGCTCGGAAACCACGCCACGTTCGAGCGCTTCGAGGCCTTGCCGACCCGCATTTTCCCCCCGCGCTCCCTCGTGGCACTGGTCAGCCCCCTGCTGGAACGCGACCTCGGCCCCCTGCGAAGCTTCGCGGCGCTCGGCTATTCGGTCGTGGCGCTCAGGCCCGATCCCCTCGCGGCCGCCCGTCGATCGCTCGCCGCGCGCCCCGACGACGAGGCGTCGCGCCTCGCCCTGCGCCTCGAAACCGTCGAATGCCGCTTCCTGCTGTCGCGCCTGCTCGGCTCCGGCGTGTCCGTGCTCGACTGGGATCCGGCTTTTCCGCTCGCGTCCGCCCGCCTGCTCGGGGAGGCCGCTTCATGAGCCTTCCGCCCTCGCTTGTCGGCCTGCTCTCGGTCCTTCCCCTCGCGGTCTTCCTGGGCTTCCGGTTCGCGCGCGTCCGCCCCTGGCTCGATGCCCCGGGGAAACGACGCTTTGTCCGGCTCGCCTTCGCTTCGCTCGCGGGAGCTCTGTCCCTCGTCTCCCTGCTGGCCCGGTTCGCGGGAACCCTCGCCCTCTCGCTGCCCTTCCAGCTCCTTCTGGTCGCCGCCAGCGCGAGGCTCCTGGCGCCGAAGCGGTCTTCCGCCGAACACGGAGTGGCGGGGGCCGGCATGGAGAAGGACGACGCCACGCGCTAACATGGAAGGACGCTCCGTCTCCCCGACGGGGCTCGGAGGTTCCCCATGCCCGGCGACGACATCGACGACCTGATCCGCCTCTCGTGGTTCACCGCCATCGCCAAGGACATCGTCTCGGAAACGACCGTGCGCGGCGTACTCGACCGGGTCATGGAGCGAATCGGCGAATGCTTCGCGCCTCTCAACTGGTCGCTGTTGCTGCTGGACCGCCGCACCGAGGAGCTCGTTTTCCGGATCGCCGTGGGAAAGGCGGGAGAACGGCTGGCCGGTCGGCGCATTCCCGCCACCGAGGGCGTGGCCGGCTGGGTCCTCGCCAATGCCCAGGCGCTCATCGTCGAGGACGCCGCCTCGGACCCTCGCTTCAGCGCGCGCGCCGACGGGTTGACCGGCTTCAGGACCGAATCCATCATCGCGGTGCCCCTCAGGACCGACGAACGGGCCTTCGGCGTCATCGAACTCATCAACAAGCTCGACGGCTCACGCTTTTCCGCGCTCGAGCTGCGAACGCTCTCCACTATCGCCGACTTCGCGGCCATCGCCATCCAGCGCGCCGTATATCTGGGGCAGCTTCGACGCGAGGCCATGACCGATCCGCTGACCGGCCTCCTGAACCGTCGCGGCCTCGAGCGAGCGCTCGAGCGGGAGCGCCGCCGCGTGGCGCGCTACGGCGGCGAGCTTGCCTTCATCCTGGCGGACATCGACGGCTTCAAGCAGATAAACGACCTGCGGGGGCACGCCGCGGGCGACGAGGTGCTGAAACGCGTCGCCGCGACGCTCCGCGCCGCGAGCCGCTCCTGCGACGCCGCAGCTCGTTTCGGCGGCGACGAATTCCTCGTGCTCTTGCCGGGGACCGGCCCCGAAGCCGCCGAAGCCGCCCGGGAACGCTTCGCGGCCGCGCTCGAAAAAGCCGCGGTCACCTGCGCGGGCGGCCATTTCACCGTCAGCCTCGGCGTGCACGCCGGAGAGGCCGCGGACGCTGAAGGCATCCTGCACCGCTCCGACATCGACCTCTACCGTCGCAAGGAGGACCGCGCCACGCCCAGCTTCGGTGAGACGGTGCTCGAGGCCATGGACGAGGAGGACGTGCAGGACGCCGCCCGCTGAAGGTGTCGCAGGCCTTTCACCCTTCTTGACTTTACTAGACACTTGATATATTTGTTTGTTATGGAAACAACCAATGCCATGAACGTCGTGACAGAATCCATCTGCGACCTCAGTCGCGGCTGGACCCGCGACAGAGTCGGCGGCGTGCTCCGCTGCCTGCACTGCACGGCTTCGTTTGATGAAGGGCTCGTGCACCCTGTTGCCGGCGGCCTGGGAAGGGCGGAACGGGCGGCAGACGAGCACGTCGCCGCGGCCCACGGCGGCCCCCTCAAGGCCCTGCTCGACATGGGGCGCGAGCGCACGGGGCTGACCGAGGTACAGGAGACGCTGATCCGCGCCCTGGCCGAGGGCAAGGGCGACCGCGCCATCGCGGAAGAACTCGGCGGCCGCTCGGAATCAACCGTGCGCAACCACCGCTTCCAGCTGCGCCGGCGCGAAACCGAAGCCCGCGTCCTGGTTGCGCTGATGGCCCTGGTCTCGGAGCGCGAGAGCCCCGCGAAGCGCTTCGTCGACTACCCCGCGGACCTGCCGACGCCCGACGAACGCGCCCAGGTTACCGAGGAAGAAGCCGCGGCCATCGAGGCCAAGTACTTCCACTCAGGCTCCCGGCCCCAGATCAAGCAGTGGCCTAAAAAGCAGAAGGAGAAGCTCGTGCTGCTCCGACGCGTCGCCGAGCGCTTCGAGCGCGACCGCGGCTACTCCGAGCCAGAGGTGAACGCCCTGCTCGGCCCCGCCTTCGAGGACCACGTGACCATCAGGCGCTACCTGATCGAATACCGCTTCCTCGAGCGAGAGCCCGACGGCAGCGAGTACCGCCGACGCTGAGCGCCGGCCGCGGAATGACCGACCATCCGTCGCGGGCCGACGGGAAGGAGGAAGAGGATGGAATTCAGGCATCACGAGCATGGCAGCACCCGAGTCGCGGAGCTGGTCCACCGGGGAGTGGCGGTGCGCGAGGCGGACGACGTCCTCGACCTCATGGCCAACGCGGGCGCCCGCGCGCTCCTCGTCCGGGAGGAGCACCTCGATCCTTCGTTCTGGAAGCTCGGCTCGGGCCTCGCGGGCGAGGTGCTCCAGAAGTTCTCGACCTACCGGATGCGCTTCGCGGTTGTCGGGGAGTTCTCGAAGTATCCGGGCAAGCCGCTCCGCGACTTCATCCGCGAGAGCAACGAGACGGGCGAGGTGATCTTCGTACCCACGCTCGAGGCGGCGCTGGAACGCTTCGGGTCAGGTTCGGCGAAGGTGGATTAAGGCGGGGAAACCAAGGAGCGGCCCGAGCCGCCCGGCAGGCTTCGTCGATAGGTGAGTCATCCGCGGGGGCGCCGTTCAGGATGCCAGAGGTCTCGATCGGGACGCCCCTGCCCGGCAACAACTTCAGGACGACGCCGTTCGCGAGCCCAAGGCATCCGGAATCCGTCTCCGTGCCGATCAGGACGATGAAGTCACAGACGCGGTGCGGGTCCTCGTTCTCCGCCGAGAAAGCGTCAGACCGTCGGCGTACGGATCCGGAAGTGCAACGAGGATCGGGCTGTTCTGATCAATCCCGATCGATGACGCGCAAGCGCGGCCCTGAACAGACCCGCTATCGTGACGACGCTCCCCGGGGCCTCAGGGTCAGGCGCTCGCCTTCGACGTCGAGCGCCTCGATGTCGAAGGCGCGGCAGATCCTGAACAGGGTGAGGAGGGAGGGCGCGACGAGGCCGCGCTCGAGGTTCCAGATGGTGTTGTAGTGCACGCCCGCCCGGTCCGCGAAGCTCCGGAGACCGAGTCCCAGGTCGGCGCGCAGGGCGGCCACCGACTCGCCGGTGCGCCAGGCGATGCGCGCCGGAGGCATCATGCGGATGCGTAATGCCCGCTCCAGTCCGTCCCCGCCGTCCAGGCTCGGGACAAAGCCCAGCTCCCCGACGGCCACCGCGCCGCAGCCGAGGGCGGCGCAGATCTTGGTGACCACGAGGGTGGACGCCTCGACCTTGCCCGATTCCACGCGCTTGATAGTGTTGGGGTGGAGGCCCGCAAGCCCGGCGGCTTCCTCGCGGCTCAGACCCCGGACCTTGCGCAGCCCTTCGAGCACCCGGCCGGTATTTTCGAGGATCCGCCGGTCCTCGTTGGTCCGGGTTCTCACGAAGCGCCTCTAAGCAGGCCGGCATCTAGAGAGGACACAGCCCGACAGCATCTCTCATATTGGACTTGCCACTCTCCGCGGGCTTCCTTCACCTACATCCCGTAGCAATAGAAAATGGCAGCCTCATTGACGATGAAACTGGAATCAGGTCCCCTGATTCCCATCCAATCTTCGTTGGAAGGCGAGGTCGCGTCCGCATCGCCATTCGAATCGCCGAAGAACGAGTCATCGCGGATGGACGTGAACGTCTTCGTGGTCTCAGGATAGGTCAAGGTCCCCCTCGCACTCACATCGATCACTCCATTGTTCGTTCCACCTGAAATCTTCATGCCGGCCCCGGGGCCGATGGTCAACGAACCGTCGCACGTGGCGTCGCCGAGGTCGATTCCTCTGCCATCCAGGTAGAAAGGCACTTCGGTCTCTGACCAGGTGATGGCTTCCGAGACCAAGGTCCCATAATACAAGTCGAGGGCGATAATATTAAATCGATTGCCGATGCGATCAGTTTCGTCGTCGGCATCATGATCGACGAGGAACTCGTTCGAATCGTCAAGGCTCATACCGAGGGGGATACTCAGGGGAATCCCGTTGTCCCAGAATCTATTGCCATTTACGACATGCCAAGGCGCACCGGAACCGCGCAACCACAAGGCGGCGTACCCACCATAGCTTGTGGCACTCGCATTGTCATGGAAGTCACAATCAATGACGGTACTCTGCCCTTCAAGGAAAAACGTGTAGCCCCTGGCCGCCCCGCCATACCTGATCTCGCAGTTCCGGAAGATGTTACCGGCCGCGCTTGGCTGAACCTGAAGGTACTTCCACGAACCCGGTCCCGGATGTCCGGGACCGTCCTTTAGGGAATCCCCAAGCGCCTCCGTGGAATCATCGTCGATCGACGTGAAGAGGATGGGTGCCTCATCCGTCCCTTCCGCGATGACTTTCAGCCCAGCATAGCAGACGAGAGTCGCGTCCGGGTCGAACTTGACGACGGCACCGGGTTCGATGGTGAGCCGGATCGTTCCCGAGGCCTCCCCATAGATGGATACATTCTCTTTGATATAGCTCACCCTCCCACTGCGGAAGGTCAGGCTCTCATAGTATTTTCCCGCAAAGACATCGACATTTTCCGCGTATGGTGACGTCCCGACCGGCGGGTTATCGTCGACCGGATCGGTACCGGTCAGATCGCACGATGACAAGATGATGAGTAGTATGATCGCAAGGCCGGATACATGTTGGATTGACTTTCTCATGAATATCGGCTCCTCATAGATTTGTTTCGGCATACTTATACCACGGGCACTGAGCCAGTTCCAGTCAAAGCAAAATGATCCATGCAGTCACTCCTTCCAATCCATCTGGCCATGCGGATATGTGGATGGGAAGCCCCCTCGCTCCCGGAGCAGCACGGCCAGCTCGGCCAATATCATCGCGGTGGCGCCCCAGACCCGGTGGCCGTTGAACTCGAAACACGGGACCGACCAGGCTCGATCCTCACCCGGCATTTCGAAGGTTGCGCACGCGCGCGCGTCGAGCAGGTCCGCGAGCGCGACCTCGAAAACGGCGGCGACTTCCGCGGGGTTGGGCCGGAACGCGGGCTCGGCGCGCGCGACGCCGACAAAGGGCTGGATCTCGAAACGGCTCGGGGGAACACCGAGGGAGGTGAGGGCGCGCACGACGCGCACTGAGCCGGGATCGACGCCGAGCTCTTCGAAGGTCTCGCGAAGGGCGCACGCTTCGGCGGACTCGCCCGGCTCAAGGGCCCCGCCGGGAAGCGAGACCTGGCCGGAATGCACGCCCTGTCCTTCGGGCCGCTCGATGAGGGGGAACGAGGCGCCAAGGCCGTCAGGGGAATGGAGAACCACAAGCACCGCGGCCCGGCGCCACGGAGCGCCAGCGAACTCCGGCGGGCTTTCGCGCCGGAAGGGCGGGAGCATCGCGGCGCGCGCCGCGTCGCCCGGCAGGGGGCGGGCCGGGTCGCCGAGAATTCCGAGCGCGCGCTCCAGGGTCATTTGCCGGCGGAGGGGCTCGAACCCTCACGTCCTCGCGGACAGCGGATTTTGAGTCCGCCGCGTCTGCCATTCCGCCACGCCGGCCTGGATCATATTCCTACTACGCCGGGAGGATGTCGTCAACGGGATGGCCGCTTGCGCGCCCGGTCCCCGATGCCGTAGGCTGGAGACAAACGCCGCAAGGAGTCGTCATGCAGGACCTGCTCGCCTGGGGAGTCGAAGTCAGCCGCGCCTTCCAGACCGTCTCGAACCCTGTCCTCGACGGGATCGTGCGCGCAGTCACCGAGCTCGGTTCCGAATGGTTCTACCTGATCGCGCTTCCGGTCATCTATTGGTGCGTGGACGAACGGCGCGGCATCCGCCTCGGCGCCGCCGTCTTCCTCTCCGCGTGGCTGAACGGCCGGCTCAAGGTCCTGTTCGCGCAGCCCCGCCCCTACGAGCTCGACCCGACCGTGGGCATGCTCCGCGAAACGAGCTACGGCCTGCCCTCGGGCCACTCGCAGGGCACCGCCACCTTCTGGGGCATGCTGGCTCCCGCGTTCCGCAAGCCCTGGGGACTCGTGCTGGCGCTGTCCGTTCCCTTCGCGGTCGGACTTTCGCGCGTCTACCTCGGCGTACACTTCCCCACCGACGTGCTGGCGGGCTGGGCGCTCGGCGCGGCCATCGTGCTGCCCTGGCTGGCCTGGGGCGCTCCGGTCGAGAAGTGGATAGGCGAACTCGAGCTCCGCTGGAAGATCCTGCTGGCCGCGGCGCTCACGCTCGGCATGAACGCCCTGGCCCCGGAGGAGACCAATCTCGGGGGCGCGTTCTTCGGCATGGCCGCCGGCGCGGCGTGGCAGGCGGAGCGCCTCGGCTTCGACGCCGCCTCCGGAAGGCTCGGCGCGAAGCTGCTCCGGCTCCTGCTCGGCGCTGCGGGACTTGCCGCCATCTACGTCGGCGGCAAGTTGATCCTGCCGGGCGAAGGATCCTCGAGCTACGCGCTCTGGCGCTTCCTGCGCTACGCGCTCGTCGGCGCCTGGGTCTCGTACGGCGCGCCCGAGCTCTTCGTCCGCGCGCGGCTCGCTGCGCGTCGCTCCGAGGAAGCCGCTCCGGCGGAAAACTGAGGGCTCGCGTCGTGGAATTCAGGCCCGGCGCCGAAGGCGACCTACCCGGCGTGCTCCGCCTGCAGGAACTGAACCTCGTCACGAACCTGGGCGAGGAGGAAAGGAAGGACGGCTTCGTCACGACGCCTTTCACCATCGACCAGCTCCGCGCCCTCGTCGCGGCCGGCGGGCTTTTCGTGGCCGCGCGCGACGGCGCCGTGGCGGGCTACGCGATGGCCGCGGGCTGGGAATACTGGGCCGGACGGCCCATGTTCGACCTCATGATCCGCCGCTTCGAAGGGCGCTCGTGTTCGGGAGTCCGGATCGACCGCGTGAACTCGTACCAGTACGGACCGATCTGCGTCGCGCGCGACGAACGGGGGAAGGGCGTTTTCCTTCCCCTGTTCGAGGCCGCGCGCGCGGGCATGGTGGAGCGCTTCGCGGTCGGAACGACCTTCATCAACAAGGCGAACCCGCGCTCGTTCCGGGCGCACACCGCCAAAGCTCGCCTCGAACCAATCGACGAGTTCGAATTCGGGGGACAGTCGTTCTGGGGCCTCGCCTTCCCGACCGCCCGCCCGTCTTAGGCTCTAATCGGCCAGCGTGAAGGCCTTGTCCGTCAGCGTGAACAGCTTCGAGGCGCCCGAGCTGAGGTAGATCCGCTTGTCCGCGTCGATAAACACGGCGTCCACTCCGGGCAGCGACTCGACGAGGGCCCGCCCTTTCTCGAGACCGAGCGCAAAGACGCTGGTCGAAAGACCGTCCGCGTCGATCGAGCGGTCGGCGATGATCGACACCGCCCACAGCCCGTTCTCTACCGGGTAGCCTCCGGCAGTCGAGAGGATGTGGTGATAACGCCTGCCGCCTTCCTCGAAGAAGCGCTCGTAGACGCCGCTCGTCACCACGGTCTTCGCCTCGCTGGCCACTATCCCCAAGTATTCCCCGCGGTCGGAGAAGGGGTTCTGGACGCCGACGCGCCACGGCGATCCGTCCGGTTTTCGTCCGACCGTCATGATGTTCCCGCCCAGGTCCACTATGCCCGCCTTGACGCCGCGCTCGAGCATGATGCGCGCGGCTTCGTCGGCGGCGTAGCCCTTGGCGATGGCTCCGAGGTCGAGGCGCATTCCGGGTTTGGCGAGGAAAACGGTGCCCTTCGCCCGATCGAGGATCACGGATTCCAGGTCGACCAGCGCGAGCGCCGCCTCGATCTCCGTCGCGGACGGAATGCGCTCTCCGTCGCCGCCGATGTCCCAGAGCCGGACCAGGGGGCCGATCGTGGGATCGAAAGCGCCGCCCGAGAGCTCGGAGTAGCGCAGGGCCTGCTCGATCACCGCGAAAGTGTCCGGGGAGACGGCGACCGGCGACTTGCCGGCCGCGTCGGCGACGCGGCTCAGCTCCGAGCCGGGCTCCTGGGCGCTCATGCGCGCGTGGATCTCGGCGAGCCGGGCGAAGACAGCGTTGAAGGCAGCTTCGTCGCCGCCGTCGATGAAGGTGATGGTGCAGACCGTTCCGAGCTGGAGCTCGGTGCGGCGGCGGGGTTCGGCCGGGGGCCGCGAAGCGGCGCAGGCGGACATGGGCAGGCTCGCGACGAACGCGGCGAGCAGCAGGAGCGTGACGCTCTTCTTGCGGGAATTCATGTGCGGAGTATCGCCCGAAAACGCGCTCCTTTTCAATCGAGCGCGCCGAGCTCCGCCCCGATGGAAGTCGCCGGTCCATGGCCCGGATACACCCGCGTTTCCCGCGGCAGCGCGAACAGGCGTTCCCGGATCGAACGGGCGATGAGCTCCGGATCACCGTCGAAGGTATCGGTGCGGCCTATGCCGCGGCGGAACAGGGTGTCGCCGGAGACCAGGACGCCCTCCGCATCGTCATGGAAACAGCAGGACCCGGAACTGTGACCCGGCGTGTGGATGACGCGGAAGGAGGTCCCCGGCAGGAGCTCGCCGTCCTCGAGCAGGATGTCGGCGGACGGCAGATCGACCTTGAAACGCTCGAAATACCCGCGACCGCCGATATCCGCGAAGATGCGCCGGTTCGTCTCGCTACCCTCCGGCCCGAGGTAGCGGGCGTCGGCGCGGTGGATGGCCACTGGCGGCTCGACGCCCCGCGCGCGGAAGGCCTCCAGCAGGGCTGGCAGGGCGGCGGTATGGTCGAGATGGCCGTGGGTCAGCGCGATGAGGGCGGGCTCGAGTCCTTCGCGGTCGAGCGCCCCGAGGATGCGCGACGGCTCCGCGCCCGGATCGATGACGACGCAGCGGCCGGGGGCGCACTGCCAAAGGTAGACGTCGACCCCGAGCGGGCCTACACTCAGGCTCATGATCATGGTCCCGTATCGTGCCCGGCCGCCTCGCCCGGGTCAAGCGGGGGAAGCGGGGTGCTGACGCCCGTACTCGAGGCGATCGGCCTCGCCCTGCTGTTCTACGTCGCCGTCCCGCTCGCAGGCGCCTTCCGGGTCCGGTCGCTCTGGCGTTCGGTCCGCCAGCGCATCCTCGCGGCACGCCTGGCCCCGCCATGGCGCTTCGAACGGGGGGCGGGGCTCGAGGGCATCCTGGGGCGGTACCGGGTGGAAGGCTCGATCGAGGCCCTGCAAGGCGAAACGCGCATCTGGGTGCGCGCGGAAGATTCGACCCTCGTCGTCGAACCCGGAACGGGCGGAGTGCTGGTCCTTCCGCAGGGCGATCCTCTCGCGCGACCGAGCGGAGGGACCGGGGGCGACGATGACGTTGCGGATCCGCTGGAACGGGCGGACGAGCGGGTCGAGCTGCAGCCCTGGTCCCGGCTCGGCGCCCTGTTCGAAGGAACCCGGATACTGGCTTACGGCACCGTCACCATCGAGGCGGGCGTTCCGGTCCTGTCCGCGTCCGGACAGCCCGAGGGACTCGTCGTCATCCATGACGGGGCCGACGCCCACGCCCTTGAGCGGGGCCTCTGGGCCGCGCGCGCGCGCAACGAGTACTGGAACCCCGCGACACAGGTCGGCATGGCGGCAGGGCTCGTCTCGATGAGCGTCCTCGCCGGATCCACGCTGCTCAGGCGCGCCCCGTCCTTCGTCGCCGCCGCGGCCTTGACCATCGCATTCGCGCCGGCCCTGCCCCTCGCGCCGCCCGGCGTCTTCGCCCTGATGCTGTACAGGCGACTCTGGAATGCCGGACGCGTGCAGCGGTCCCGCCGTGACGTGCTCAATCTCCGGGAAAGGCCCGGCGAAGCGGCCGCCCGGGAACGGGCGGCCGGCTTGCTTCAGGGCGCAGCCGCCCTGGTCCTGTCAGCGGGCCTGGCGGTGAACGCCTGGCTGGCCTGGATCCTGATCCGCGAACTGCTGCGTTAGCTGTCCTCGTCCGCGGGCCCGTCACCGTCGTCGCCCGTCGCCGCGTCCTCGCCTTCCACATCAGCGTCGGAAGCCGCGTCGACGAAGGCGACCCGCCGCTCGGACGCGTCCGCTCCCTCGCCCCAGGATCCGGGGGCGCCGTTCCGCTCATCCTTCTTCCGGGCCAGGCTTACCGTGAGTTTGCGTCCCCGCACGGTCGCGCCGTCGAGCGCGGCCATGACGGTCTCGGCCAGGTCCGGCGCGACCTCCACGAAGGAATAATTGTCCCGGCTCCGCACCTCGCCCACCTGATCTTCCTCGAGCTCGGTCAGGTCGGACATGAGGCGATAGAGGCCGCGCGCGTTGAGGCGCTGCCTGCGGCCCATCCCGACGAACAGTGTCACGCCCTCGCCGGAGAGGCGCCCTTCCTTGATGCGCGCCTCGGGCAGGACTTCCTCCGGCGCTCGCCCGGCTTTCGGCTCCTGGCGCGCTTCGTCCCGTTTGCCCTTGGACTTCGGAGTCTCCCGGCGCGGCTCGCGTCCGGTCACCGCGTCGCCACCGCGTTTGCGGGCATCCTCGCGGCGGGCGGCGCGCTCGCTTCCGCCCCGCTTCCCGGACGATCCTTCGCGGTCGAGCGCCTCGAGCAGCATGGCCGCCGCGACATAGGCCCGAAGATGCAGGGGCACGGACGAGCGGAAAAGCGAGCGGGCCTTGTCGAGCCGTTCCGCGTCCCCCGCCGCGCGGATGCCCTCGATGATTCCCGAAAGTCGGGCGCGGGCGGCCGCCGCGTCGATGTCGTTACTGGTATTTCGCGCTGCCACGTTGCGTCTCCTTGTCGGACATTGTCGCAGAAAGCACGTGGATTCTCAACCGCGGCCGGCCTTGCGCCGCCCGAGCCGCCCCGGTTACAGTAACACCGTGACACGCCGACGCTTTCCGCCCATCCTCCTGCTCCTCGCCCTGGCCATCGCTCCTCGGGCGATGCCCCAGGGCGCCGAGGCCTCCGCGCCCCCGGCCTCGCTGCCGGCGGCGGCGACCGCCCCGGAATCCCTCATCGGCCTCGACCCCGCCGCCGTATTCGCCAGGCTCGGCACGCCGCATTCGCTGTACGTGGCCCGGGGCGCCGAGCCGTGGCAGGACGACGCCGTCTTCTCCTACGATTACGGGCTCGACCTCTACTGGTACCGCGACCGCGTCTGGCAAATCGGCGTGACAAAAGGCGCCGTCGTGTCCCTGTTCGGGCTCAGGCCCGGCGACTCCGTGGACAAGGCCTTTTCCCTGCTCGGCCAGCCCGCGTGGTCGGGCGAAAGCTTCTCCGGAGACCCCGAGCCCGCCGGCGCCGCCGAAGCGGCCGCGCGCACGGCCTGGGAATGGACCTTGCCGCAATCGTCCTGGCCCCTCCGCCTCCGGGCGGTCGTCAGCGCCGACGACGGCGTGCTGGAGGAATTGTACGCGTACCGCGCGGATTTCTGAATCGACGACCCGGAGCCGCGCGCCCGGTCGACGCGGAGCCTTTTAATGTCCCGCCTCTGCCTCAGCCTTACCGCGAGCACCATCGACGCGAACTTGGCCGCGCTCGAACGCTACCGCGACCTGGTGGACCTCTGCGAGTTGCGCGTCGACTGCCTCGAGCCCCAGGAATGGTTCGCGATCCGCCGCTTTCCCCGCCTGGCCGGCATGCCCGTCATCCTGACCGTCCGGCGCAGGGCAGACGGCGGCAGCTTCGACGAAGGCGAGGGCGTGCGCCTGGTCATACTGGCCAAGGGGCTCTCCTTCGCCAGCCAGGATCCGCACAGGAACTTCGCCTACATCGACATCGAAAGCGACTTCCGCATCCCCGCCCTGGAGGAGGCGGCGCGCACCTTCGGCACCCGCATCATCCGCTCGATGCACTTCCCCAAGGGCATGCCCGACGATCTCGACGCCACCTGGCGGGAGCTCTCGGCGGACCCGGCGGAAATTCCCAAGCTCGCCGCCACCCCTCGCGGAATCGAGGACCTGTCGCGCCTGTTCCGGTACTTCGCGGACCTGCCCCATTCCGAGCGCATCGTGGTGGGCATGGGCGACTACGGCTTCTGCACCCGCGTGCTCGCAGAAAGCCTCGGTTCGTCGATCAGCTACGCCTCGGCCCTGGCCGCCGGCTTGCGGAGCGCGGGCCCCGGCCACGTCGATCCGGCCGTGCTGGAAGGAACCTACCGCTGGCGGCATATCGGTCGGGACTACGCGATCTACGGGATACTCGGCGGCTCCTCGGTGCTCGGCTCGCTCTCGCCGGCCATCCACAACTCGGGTTTCGCCGCCCGTGACCTCAAGGCCGTCTACCTGCCCTTCCCCGCCGATTCGATCGAGCGCTTCCTCGAGCTGGCGGACTTCCTCCATCTCAGGGCCTTCTCCGTCACGGTACCCTTCAAGGAGCGCATACTGCCCTGGCTGGTCGAGCGCAGCACCGAGGTCGACGCGATCGGGGCATGCAACACGGTGGTCCGGAGCGCGCAAGGCTGGACCGGCGCCAACACCGACTCCGTGGGCTTCGAGAAAGCCCTGTTCGAATTCCTGGGGACCGCGGACCTCGCGGGCCTGCCCTGCGCCATCATCGGCGCTGGCGGCGCCGCCCGCGCCGTGGCCTGGGTCCTGTCGCGGCTCGGCGCGGACGTCTGCGTGGTCAACCGCAACATGACGCGCGCGAAAGCCCTGGCGGAACGTTTCGGTTTCGAGTGGAGCGGCATGACCGAGCGCGCGGTCGAACTCCTCTCGCGCCACAAGTCGCTCATCGTGCAGTGCACCACGGTCGGCATGGAGGGCGGTCCGCCCGGCGACCCGCTCGACTGGTACGACTTCGACGGCAGCGAAGCCGTCTTCGACACCATCTACAACCCCGCCGTAACGCCCTTCCTGGCGCGTGCCCGCGCCGCGGGCTGCCGCACGGCCGGCGGCATCGGCATGCTCCGCCACCAGGCGGAGGCCCAGTTCGTCCGTTTCACCGGACTCGAGTACCCCGCAGGCGCGGCGGACTCGGTGCTCGCCGCGGCCATACGCGGCGGCAAGACCAAAGAGGAGACCCATACTTGAGCGACACCGCGAATTCCGGAACCAAGGCGGCCTTCGTGTCCGTCGTCGGCCGCCCCTCGGCCGGCAAGAGCACCCTGGTCAACGCCCTCTGCGGCGGCAAGATCTCCATCGTCTCGCCGGTGCCCCAGACCACCAAGAACACCGTGCGCGGCATCAAGAACGACGCGCGGGGACAGCTCGTGTTCCTCGACACGCCGGGCATCCACGACTCGGACAAGCGCCTCAACCAGCGCCTCCGCGACCTGGCCGTCGGCTCCCTCGGCGAGGCGGACCTGATCCTCTACCTGGTCGACGCCTCGCGCGAGGCGGGCGCCGAGGAAGAGGCCATCGCCTCCCTCCTGGCCCCCTTCGCGGCCAAGACCATAGCCTGCGTCAACAAGACCGACCTGCGCGAGGCCGACTCGAAGCGAGCCCGCGCCTTCGTCGCCGAGCGCCTGCCCGACGCGCCCGTGCTCGAGCTCTCGGCGCTCAAGGGCGACGGCCTCGGCGCGCTCGCTGACGCCCTCTTCGCGCGCGCCCCGGAAGGCCCGGCCTGGTATCCGGCCGAGTACTACACCGACCAGGAGCCCGTCTTCCGCATCGCGGAGATCGTGCGCGAGAAGGTCCTGCTCCACGGCCGAGAGGAAGTGCCGCACTCCGTCTTCGTCCGTTTCGTGGACGCGCAGCGGAAGGACGACGGCAGTCTCGTGTACACCGCGGAGCTCGTGGTGGAGCGCGAATCGCAGAAGGGCATCCTGATCGGCAAGGGCGGCGAGATGATCCGCACCATACGCGAGGAGGCCGAGCGCGACCTCGCGTCGATCTTCGACTACGAGGTCAGGCTCAGCCTCCGCGTCGCCGTCCAGAAGGACTGGCGCAAGGATGACAAGCTGATCAAGAAACTTTACTACTGAGCTCCTGCTCCAGGAGGCAGTTGACCTTCTGGTTCTTGGAGAACGCGGCGTCGAAGCCGTCGCGCTCGATCTCGGACAGCAGCTCCGCCGCCTTGGGGAAGACGCAGTCCTCGAGGCGGCGGCGTTCCTCGCCCTTGAAGTCCTGGAGCACGTAGCCCGCGACGTCGTCGTGGTCGGGCCGGCCGATGCCGAAGCGGAAGCGGAGGTAGTCCGGCGTCGAGAGGCGGTCGCGGATGGAGCGGAGGCCGTTGTGCCCTCCCAGGCCCCCGCCGCGTTTCAGGCTGACCGTGCCGAACATGAGCTCGAGCTCGTCGTGGACGGCGAGCAGCTCGTCGGGCATGATCTTGTAGAAGCGCATGAGCTCGGCGACCGAGTCGCCGGACAGGTTCATGTAGGTTTCGGGGCAAAGGTAGAAGATCCGTCCCCCGTCGGTCTCGCGCGAAGCCCAGCGCCCGCGGAAGCCCCGTTCCCACCGGAGGGACCCGAAGAAGGGCAGGTTCTCGAGGAACTGCCACGCCACGTTGTGCCGGTTGCCGCGATGCTCGCGGCCATGATTGCCGAGGAAGGCGTACAGTTTGACCATGCGTCGTCCCGTTGTTGACAGGAGCCCCCGGTACACGCCGGAACCCCGCTGGATGATGCGGGCGTACCCGCGGCCGGGGCCTCGTTTGACACCCCGACGGGCGGATAGTACCATACTTCGCGATTCAGGAAAAGGAGCGCCCCCATGACCGACCCCCGCCTGGAACGCAGCGTCCGACCGCTTCCCGGAGGCGTCCCGGGCTCGCTCCTCGCCTGGAAGGCCCGCGAGGCCTTCGAGCCGCCCGCCGCCTTCGACCTCGAGGACGCGCCGATTCCGGAGCTCGCCGCGCTGGCCGGGACGCCGCCCGGCGACGCCTGCGCCGACGCCTCGCGCGCCTTCTTCTGGGCGAACGGCTGGCAGTCCTGGTCGCCGGGCTGGGAACTCGCGCCGGGCGAGCGCCACGGGCGCGTCCGTATCGTCGGCAAGCTGAACCTCTACAACGAGCGTCACCTGCCGCCCCGCCGCGACGGACGCGCCGAAGCCTGCTTCGCAGGCTGGCTCCGCGCCGCCGACGGCTCCGGCGGCATCCTCGCCTTCGCGGCGACCGATCCGGACCTGGCCCCGCTCACGTTCCGCCTCGACCGGAAGGGCGACGCGCTCGGCGTCGAGGCTTTCTGCGCGGGCGCCCGCTTCGCGAAGGGCGAAACCGTCGCGGAGGCCGCCATCTTCCATGCGCCCGACTTCTTCGCCGCCCGCGACCGCCTCAGGGCCGTCCTCGGCAACGGCGCCGCCTTCGCGAAGCTCGAGTTCCTCGGGGAGAAGGGCAAGCGACTCGTGCCCGGCGGCTGGGAGTCCTGGTACAACCACTATTCCGACATCGACGAGCGCCTGATCCGCGCCGACCTCGAGGCCATCGGGGCCAACGGCAACCTGCTCAACGAGTACTACCTCCGCCGCGGCAAGCCGGCCGTCTTCCAGGTCGACGACGGCTGGCAGCGCACGGTCGGCGACTGGCGCCCGAATGATAATCGCTTCCCCGGCGGCATGGAATCTCTGGCCGCCGGCATCGAAGCGAAGGGCCTCGTACCCGGGCTGTGGATGGCCCCCTTCGCCGTCCGCTCGAACGCGCCTGTCCTCCGCGAGCATCCCGACTGGATCCTCAAGGACGCGCGCGGAAAGCCCGCCGTGGTCGGCTGGCAGCCCGCCTGGGACGGCGACTGGCACGGCCTCGACCTCACGGTGCCCGAGGTGCTCGACTACCTCGAACACCTGATCGACACGGCGGCGAACGAGTGGGGTTTCCGCTACCTCAAGCTCGACTTCCTCTTCGCCGGCGCCCATTCAGGCGCCTGGTCGCGCCCCGCCCCGGTTCACACGATCTACCGCCGCGCCGTCGAACGCCTGACCCGCCTCGAACGCACCCGTTCGGGCAAGCCCGTCGCCTACCTCGGCTGCGGCGCCCCGCTCGGCCTCTCGTACGACCGCCTGCCCCTCATGCGCATCGGCGCCGACACGCTCGAGCGCTGGGACGACTTCCAGACCCGCCTGGTGAACCACGCGGGCCGCCCCTCCGCCTGGGTCAACATGAAGGACACCATCGGCCGCGCCCCGCTCGACGGCGCCGCTTTCGTCAACGACCCCGACGTAGTCTTCTGCCGCACCGAGAACATGGGACTCACGGAAACCGAGAAGGAGACCGTCGCCCTGGTTTCGTTCCTGTTCGCCTCGCAGGTCATGTTCTCCGACGACCCCGAAGCCTTCGACGAGGCGGAGGAAAAAGCCTTCACCGAGCGCGTCGTCGCCCTCTGGGACCGCCTCGCCTCGGCCGAGTGCGCCGCCCTCCGGATTCCCGGCTTCCGCGACGTCTACCGCGTCGGCTCCCGCGACCGCTCCATCGACGGCGTCGTCAACCTTTCCGACCGCGCGGCCACGCTGCCGCTCCATTTCGACCGCGCCCGCGCCCTCGTCGACCACGCCCGTCCGCGACGCGGCGGGTCGTCCTTCGAGGCGCGCTCGGTCACCCTCTGGGAGAATCCGGCATGAACCGCACGACCTACGTCCTCGGCCACCGCAACCCCGACACCGACTCCGTGGTCTCGGCGGCCGCCTACGCGCACCTGAAGCGCGAGCTCGGGCTCGCGCGCTGCGTCGCGGCGCGCGCGGGCAACCTGAACCCGCAGACCGAGTACATCCTCGAGCGCTTCGGCGTCGAGGCCCCGCTCTTCCTGCCCGACCTGCTGCCGAAGGTGGAGCACTACCTCGGCGAGCCGCCCCTGACCGTACACCGCGGCACCCCGCTCTGGGAGGCCCTGTCGATGATGGGCTCGAGCGGACAGAAGGCCCTGCCCATCGTCGACGAGACGGGCCGCTACCGCTCCATGCTGCACTATTCCGCCTTCGCGCAGAACATCCTCCGCAAGATCAACCCGCGGAAGAAGGCCGTCATCCCCACGAGCGTCGGACGCCTTGCCTCAACCATCAAGGCGCAGCCCGTCGTCCTCTTCGAGGAGGAGGAGATCTTCCGCGCGCACGTGCTCGTGGCCGCCCTCGAGACCGACAGCTTCAAGCGCCACCTGGACGGCGAGGCGAAAGAGAACGCCATCGTCATCGTCGGCGACCGCGTCGAAGTCCAGCGCTACGCCATCGAGTCGAAGGTCCGCGCCCTGGTCATCACCAACGGCAACCTGCTCGACCGCGAGCTCCGCGAGCTGGCCGAGCGCAACCGCGTCTCGGTGCTGGTCTCGCCCTACGACACGAGCTCCACCAGCCTCCTCGTCATCTACTCCACCCCGGTCGAGACCATGGGCGATTCGGACATCCGCCCCGCCCTGCGCTCCGACCCCCTGCGCCGCGCCCGCGAGCTCCTGGCCGAGTCGCCGAGTCGCTCGATTCCCGTGGTGGACGACGAGGGCCGCGTGGTCGGCCTCTTCTCCGAAGGCGACCTGATCCGCGAGCCCAACGTCGAGCTGATCCTCGTGGACCACAACGAGCTCGGGCAGGCCATCGAGGGCGCGGAGAACTACCGCATCGTCGAGGTCATCGACCACCACCGCCTCGGCGCGTTCGCCACGAAGTACCCCATCACCTTCATCAACCGCGTGGTCGGCTCGACCTCGACCATCGTCGCCCTCATGTACCGCGAACATAAAGTGCCCATCCCCAAGCCCATGGCCGCGGTCCTGCTCGGCGGCATCCTCTCCGACACCCTGGTCCTGCGCTCCGCCACCACCACGGAAGTCGACCGCGAGACGGCCGAGTACCTGGCCAACCTGGCCGACCTCGACGTCGAGACCCTCGGCGCCGACATCATGACCGCCTCGAGCGCCGCTGCCCTCAAGCCCGCCGCCGAGGTGGTGCGCATGGACCTGAAGGAATACGAGCTCCTCGAGCGCAAGTTCACCGTCAGCCAGGTCGAGGTCGCGTCCACCATCGAGCTGCTCGGCCGCTCCGACGAGCTCTTCGCCGAACTCGCCGCCTCGCGCAAGGCCGGCCGCCACCTCTTCGCCGCCCTGCTCGCCACTGACGTCACCGAGCTCTCGAGCCTGCTCTTCCTCGAAGCCGACAAGGACTTCCACGCCCAGCTCCGCTACCCGCGCGTCCTACCCAACGTCTACGAACTCAAGGACGTGCTCTCGCGCAAGAAGCAGCTCATGCCCGCCCTGTTCGAGGCGGTGGAAAAGCTGGTCGAGGGATGAAGGGGGAGCGCTCGCGACCTCGTGGACGGGAAGCGCGCGCGCATGACAAGGGGAACGCGGCGTCGGGGTTTTATTTATGCCAGCTTGCGCGGGGCCTGGTGAGCGGAAACGCACCCCGCTCGTTCCGCTTCGCTTCGCGAGGGGGCGCGTTTTCGCTCACCACCCGCCGTTCAAGCGTCATCGATTAAAGCGGTCGCCGGGTTTGCGCTATCACGCCGCGACCTGCCGGGCGGGCGCGCTTCCCGTTCAGCTTCGGGGCGGGGGTGGAACCTTGGCGCGCATGGAAGCGCGCCCACTACACGGCCCGTCCCAGAAAGGACGGGTACGTCATGGATGACGAGCTCCCCCTCGCTTCGAAGTCCTCGCGGCCGCGCCCTGCGGGCTTGGCCGCTCCGGTCTTCTCCGCTACCCCCACTTATTGCAGGCGGACTCCCGGAGGGACAGCGCACAACTTATCGGGTGCAGCGGTTCAATACACTTCGTCGTGGGTGCCGATCGACACGAGGAAGGCGGTGGTATCGTCGATCAGGGGAATTGGATCACAAGCTGTCGAACAGGGCGTCGAGCATGCCCGAACTGGCGCGGCCTTGAGCACGCTCTTCCAGGCTGGCCAGATAGTCGGCGCGGATCTCGTCCCGCTTGGCCTCGATGATCCGCTTGCGCATGATCTCGTCGACCAGCTCCTGGTCCTCGAGGCTCAGGGCAGAAATCGCGTCGAGGATCGAACCGACGCTCGCTTCCATCGTCTCGCTCCTGACACGTCGTGTCGCCTTGAATGATACAAGGAATCGCCGGTTTCCTCAACGCCGCTTGCCGGCGGGGCCTGACGCGGACGGCTCAGGCTCAGCAGCTCCGTGCCGGAGGGTAGGCCGATCCATGAGTCAGCGCCCCTTCGCAGCCTTTTTCTTCGAGGGCAGCCCGAACGCGGCGGCGCCGCCTTCGTAGAGGGCGTCGACGCGGGGCTCGACGGCCATGAAGGCGTCGACGACCGCGGGGTCGAAATGGGTGCCCGCGTTCGCCTTGATGTACTCGAGCGCCTCGTCGCGGGTGCGCGAGCGCTTGTAGGGGCGCTCGGAGCGGATGGCGTCGTAGACGTCGGCCACGGCCATGATGCGCGCGCCGAAGGGGATGTCCTCGCCCTTGAGGCTGTGCGGGTAGCCCGCGCCGTCCCAGCGCTCGTGGTGGCCGCCGGCCACGTCCGCGGCCAGCGAGAGGTGGCGGTCCTTGATGCCGTCGAGGGCGGCGCGGCGGAAGAAAAGCCGGCCCGCCTCGGCGTGCGCGCGCATCTCGCCCTGCTCGCCGGAATCCAGCGGGCCGGTCTTGCCGAAGACGGCGTCGCGCACCGAGACCTTGCCGATGTCGTGGAGCGGGGCGATGAGCGCGAGGTCGGCGACCTCCCGGAGGCCGAAACCGGGCCGGGCCTGCCTGCGGGCCAGCTCGCGGCCGACCAGCCAGACTATCTCGGCGGTGCGCTCGACGTGGTCGCGGGTCTCGCCGTCCCGCTCGCCGAGCAGCTCGACGAGGCCGCGCAGCACGACGTCCTGCCAGCGCTTGAAGCGCCGCCTGGTGGCCTTGGCCTTGCGGAGGGAACGGTCGGCGACGCTTTCGAGCGCGGCATGTCGGGCGGCTGCGTGTCCTCCCTGGCGCTCGAGCAGGCCTGCGCGTTCCGAGGCCAGGTAGGCCTCGCGGTAGCGGCCGCGCGCGGCGTGGACGCCGGCGGCAGCCCGGAGCAGGTCGGGAGCGTTGAGCGCGTCCACCGACTCCGCGGCCGGCAGCCATTCGAACACGACCCGCTCGGCCTCGTCGATCCGGTCCGCGTCGAGCAAAAGCCGCGCGAACTCCGCCGCCGCGTCGATCGCGTAGATCGACACCCCCAGGGAACGGTGCGCCTCGAGCGAGTCGCGAAAGCGATCCATGGCTTCGCGGGTCCGCCCGAGCGCTACCAGGGCGTTCGCCTCGGCGGCCGCGGCGGTCCCCATGCCGATCTGGTCGCTTGAGGAGGCCGCAAGGGCCGTGGCGACCCTGGCATGGTCGAGCGCCTCGTCCCTGCGGCCGAGCGCGCGATAGCTGTCGCTCAAGTTCACCTCGAGGGTGATGCGGTACCGTTCCGCCAGCACCGGGTCGGCCTCGGCAATGCCGACAGCTTCCTCGATGGCGACGCGCGCCTCGTCCTCGCGTCCCGATTCGGAAAGGGCCACGGCGTAGTTGTTCAGCGCGCGGACACGCTCCGCGTCGCCGGCGCCGCGGGCCAGACGTACCGCGCGCGAAAGCTCGCGGAAGGAACGCTCGAAATCGCCGAGCTGATAGAGGACGCCGCCGAGCCCGGACCGGATGCGCGATTCCTCGGCCTTGTCGCCACCCGAGCGGCCGAGATGGGCCAACGCGCGCTGGAAGGACAGGCGGGCGTCGCGGAGACGCGAACCGTAGAAGGCGCCGTAGCCCGCGAGCCGGGCGGCGCGCGCCGCCTCGAGCCACGCGGCGGCGGCGCTCGCGTCCCTTTCGAGCGCTGCCGCGCCCGTTACCGCGCGGGCAGGGTCGCTCCGCAGGATCTCGTCGATCCTGTCGAGCCGCTCGCAAAGCGTCTCGAGTTTGGTAGCCGAGCCGAGCTCACCCATAACAGAGATATTACCGTTTTTGGACATTCAGCGCAATAAGCTCGAGTTCACAACCGTCCCGCCGCGTACACGCGGGAGAACCAGCCGAACAGGGCCGCGGCGCGGTTTCCGAAGGAATCCTCGAGCTTTCCCCTCATGCCGGGCACCGCCGCGGCGCGGGCTGTCGAGACAGCCCAGAACACGAGACCTTCGTCGGTGGCGATCAGGTTCACCCTGACAGAGAGCGCCCTCGGCCCCGCCACGGGGATGATGCCATAGCGCATGCCGGTCACGTTGGTCGACTTCATCGAGAGGGACCACGGCTCAAGGTCGCGGGCGACTGCGTAATCGATCTCGTAGACATTGCCGCCGAAGGACAAGTCTTTCTGCCAGGCCCAGACCCGGTCGAAGACGGGGGGCGTCGCGGGTTTGTCATCCGGGACGCGCGTCCGGTCGTCCGGGCTTGCGATCCGCCACGACTCCTCGTAAAAGAGTCGCATGCGGCCTCGGCTTTCGGAGAAGTACTCGATGCCCTGGAGGCTCGAGATGCCGCGGAGCACCGAATAAGCCGCCTCGAGGCGCGTATCGGCGCCGGAAGGCGCCGGGGAAGGCAGGAAGAAAACGGCTTCGACCGCCACGTCCGGATCTTCGGAGGCGACAGCCGCCTTGACCAGGGACGCGCCGGGCCAGGCGGGCGCGAGGCTGAGCGCGACCTTGCCCGTGACGCTCGACCGCACGTCCCCTCCCGCGAGCAGCCGGGTCCGGATGCCCGCATCGGGCAGCACCGAGGCCAGGGGAAGGGCGGACAGGGCGACCGGAACCAAGGCGAAGAGGAAAGCTAGCGCCGCCGGACGGCGCGGTTGATTTGCATGCGACATCGGAACCTCCATCAACCAAACAACATGAACGCGGCGCCGGCAACGAAGGCCGCCCAGATAGCGACGACCACGATCGCCCCGACCGCGCTCCGCGGCCTCGCGCTCAGTTCGCGGCCGGCGCGCTCCCGACAATCGTCCATCACCGCGACCGGCACCAGGCGCGCTGCGAGCGCCACGCCGAGCGGCAGGAGGAGAAGGTCGTCCAGGTAGCCGAGCACGGGTATGAAATCCGGAATCAAGTCAATCGGGCTGAAGGCGTAGACCGCCACGGCGGCGGCCGCCGCCTTGGCGTACCAGGGAGTCCGGGGGTCGCGATACGCCAGCCAAAGGGCCAGAGTGTCGCGCTTGAGCCGCGCCGCCCAGTCCTTCATTCTTCGGATCATCGGAGCCAGCATACCCCGGAACGGGCCTCCGCGTCGCGGCCTCGCCGCGGAACCCTATGTTCGACATCCCTTCGCCCCTATTCCCCCACCCTCACCGTCTGGTAGAATCGGGCGCAACCAAAGACCCGTCCTCCAGCCCGGCGGCAGCGAGCGCTGAGCCGCCCCCCAGGAGCCGCGCATGGCCATAATCACCATCATCCTCGAGCTCGTCGGCGCCCTCGGCCTCTTCCTCTACGGAATGCAGGTCCTCTCCGACTCCATCCAGCGCGCCGCGGGCGACCGCCTCAAGCGCGCCCTCAACTTCATGACGGGCAAGCCGCTCGCCGCGCTCGCCACGGGCGTCGGAGTGACCACCCTCATCCAGTCGTCATCCGCCACGACGGTGATGGTGGTCAGCTTCGTCAACGCGGGGCTCCTTTCGCTCAAGCAGGCCGTAGGCGTCATTTTCGGGGCGAACATCGGCACGACGACGACCGCCTGGATCGTGTCGCTCGTCGGCTTCAAATTCTCCATGTCGATGATCGCCGTGCCGCTCGTCGGTTTCGGCTTCATATTGGCCACCTTCGTCAAGAAGAACCGCCGCGTGAAGGACTGGGGCGAAACCGCCATCGGCTTCGGCATCCTCTTCATCGGCCTCGACTTCCTCTCGCACGCCATCCCGAAGCCCGGTCCCGAGGTACTCCACTTCCTGACCGAATTCTCGCGACTCGGCTATGGAGCCACGCTGATCGCCGTCGTGGTCGGCGCGCTGTTCACCGTTCTGGTGCATTCGTCGAGCGCCTCGACCGCGGTCTTCATCACGCTCGCGGTGGAGGGCGTGGTCGACTTCCGCCTGGCCGCCGCCCTGGTGCTCGGCGCGAACATCGGCACCACCATCGACGCCTTCCTGGCCTCGATCGGCACCAAGGTGGCCGCCCGGCGCACCGCCTGGGTTCACATCCTGTTCAACGTGCTCGGCAGCGTGTGGGCAGTAGCGCTCTTCGGCCCCTTCCTGAAGCTGGTCGACCTCATGTGGCCGGGCCCCGTCGAGGCCAGCGTGGCCCAGCACATCGCCATGTTGCACACCGTCTTCAACACCGTGAACGCGCTCATATTCCTTCCCTTCATGAACCAGCTGGCGGACCTCGTCACCCGACTCGTGAAGGAAAAGCCCGGCGAGAACGAGCGGAGCCGCCTCGTGTATGTCGCGGCGCCCATAGTCTCCAGCCCCGAGCTCAACCTGCTCACCGCGCAGAAGGAGATCGCGGACATGGCCGGCCTGGCGCGGGACATGTTCTCCCGCGTGCGCGACGACACGCGCAATCCCGCGGCGGACCACGCCGCGAACCTCGAGGAGTACGGGCGCCTCGAGAACTATGCCGACCAGATGCGCGAGGAACTCGCCCGCTTCCTGCTCGAATGCGCAGGCCGCGAAATGTCCGAGGCCAGCCAGAACAACGTGGGGCTCATGCTCCGCATCGTCGACGAGCTGGAGAGCGTCACTGACCAGGCCTACAGCCTTGCCCTGATCATCGAGCGCACGCGCAAGAAGGGCATCGCGCTGCCGAAGGACGAGATCGATTCCCTGCAGCCGTACGGCCTGATCGTCGAGCAGTTCCTGCGCTTCGTTTCCGACAACGTCAACAAGCCGATCACCGAGGACCAGCTTTCCGTCGCCGCGGAATACGAGGACAAGATCGACGCCATGCGCGACGAGCTCAAGAAGCGCGCCCGCAAGCGCCTGTCCGCGGGAGCCGAGGTCAAGGCGGAACTCGCCATCATCGACCTGGTGCGGCACATCGAGAAGATCGGCGACCACGCGTTCGGCGTGGCGAGGGCGCTCAGGGAATTCCGGTAAACGCCGCCGATGGACGGAGCCTTCCTGACAGTCCCCCTCAAGCTCGCGGGCGCGCTCGCGATGTTCCTCTTCGGCATACAGTACGCGAGCGAGGGACTCCAGCGCGCGGCAGGCGAGCGCCTCCAGAAAGCGATCGACTTCATGACCCGCAACACGCTGGTCGCTACGCTGACCGGCTTCGTCGTGACAGTCCTGCTGCAATCGTCCTCCGCGGCGACCGTCATGGTGGTTTCCTTCTCCAGCGCGGGACTGCTGGGCCTGCCCCAGGCCATCGGCGTCATCATGGGCGCGAACATCGGCACCACCGTGACGGGCTGGATCATCGCCGCCGTCGGCATCTCGAAATTCTCGATCGCCCTGCTGGCCATGCCCCTCTTCGGGGCCGGCTATTTCATGACCCTGGCGCGCAAGCGCCGCTGGCTGCGCAACTACGGCGAGGGCCTCATGGGCTTCGCCATGGTGTTCCTCGGCCTCGAATTCCTGGCCGCCGCGATCCCGACGCCCTCGGGAGAGGCCTTGCTCTTCCTCGAAGCCCTGAGCCATCGGGGCTGGGCGGCGGTCGGCGCAGCGGCCGTGGTCGGCTCTCTGTTCACCATGCTGATCAACGCTTCGAGCGCGACCATCGCAATAGCCATCGGCTTCGCGTCGAAGGGCATCATCAATTTCGAGATGGCCGCCGCCCTCGTGGTCGGCGCCAACATCGGCACCACCATCAACTCCTTCCTGGCCTCGATCGGCGGCAACGTGCACGCGAAGCGCGCGGCCTGGTCGCACATCCTCTTCAATGTCTTCGGGGGTATCTGGGTCGTCGCCGCGCTCAAGCCCTTCTCCGCGCTCGTGGACCTGGTAGTTCCGGGACCGATCACCACGACGTCCATCGGCGCCCACATCGCCATGCTCCACACCATGTTCAACCTGGCCAACACCGTGGCGCTCTTTCCCCTGGTGCGGCCATACGCCCGGCTGGTTTCCTGGCTGTTCAGGGAGCGGCCCGGCGCGGCGGAGAGCCTGCCCACCCGCTATCGCGCCCCGCCGCCGGTCGATTCGGCGGAGCTCAATCTCGTCTCCGCGCGCAAGGAGATTTCCGACCTGGCAGGCCTCGCCCGCGACATGTTCGCCGACTACGCCGCCTCCTTCGCCGATCCGAAGGCAGACTCCCAGGCCCTGCTCTCGCGCTCCGCGCGACGCGAGGACTACGCCGACCAGATGCGCGAAGGCATCTCGAAATTCCTCTTCGAGTGCGCGCGCCGCGACCTCTCCGAGAATTCCCAGGAGTCGCTCGGCCGCCTGTTCCGCATGGTCGACGACCTGGAGGGCATCACCGACGATTGCCACTCCCTCGCCCTGATCCATGACCGCCTGCGCGCCAAGGACGTGACCCTGCCGCGTTCCGAACGGGAGGAGCTCGAACCGGTGGCCGGGACCGTGGAACGCTTCCTGGACTTCGTGGCGCTCAACGCGGGCGCCGCGATCGACGAGGCGCAGCTGGCCGAGGCCGCCGAATTCGAGGACTCCATCGATGACATGCGCTCGGCCCTCCGCAAGAAAGCCCGGAAACGGCTCAAGCGGGGCGCGGAAGTGCGCGCCGAACTCGCCGTCATCGACCTGGCGCGCCACCTCGAGAAGATCGGCGATCGCGCCTTCTCCGTGGCCCAGGAGCTCCGCGCGCTCCGCTGAAGCCCGGCCGGGTCGGTCGTGGTATACTCAGGCCGTCCGTTCCGGGACACCCGGGGGAGGCGCGCATGGAGTTCGAACGCGAATACCGGGAGCGCTGCGCCAAGCGCGCGCTCGACGAGGCGGCGACCGACGCGGCGCTGCGGACGGTCGAGGTTTTCGCGGCGACGCTCGGCGAGGCGGGAAGCTCCCTCGCGGCCGCATCCTTGGCCGAGCTCGAGCGCGCCCTGGCCGTGCGCGTGGCGGGCGGCTGGGGAGCTGCGGAGCTGGTCGCGGTCGCGCGCTGGTACATGGTGGCGGGCCTCGACGCGATATCCATCAGGCTGCTCGCCTACCTGCTGCCGATCGGAGTCCTGCCGGACCATGCCAAACGCCTCGAAACCCTTCACGGCGCCGAAGTCCAAAGGCGCGTCATGGAGCTGGTTCGGATACCGCCGGAAGGCGCGCCGCCCGAGGCCTACCCGGCAGCGACCGCCGCCTTCGTGAAGGCGCTCGAGGCGGAGCTCGGCCCCGAAAAGGCCCGGAGGGTCCTCGCGTGGAACGTCCACGGCATTCCGGCCGGCGCCCATGCCGAGGAGCGCGAGCGTTTCCTGACCGCGCCCTCCATCGCGGCCTGGCTTGCCGGCTGGCACGAAAGGCAGGTGGCCGAGCTCCAGCGCTTCGCGGATTCAGGCGAGCTCTGGTACGAGCAGCGAATCACGCAGGACGTGGTCGACTGGGTGCGCGAAAATCCGGAAATCCAGGGCGGCGTAGTCGAGGGGAACCGGATCTTCCGGCAGAAGATACCCTACGACCCGGACCGCTTCCTGCGTTCGACCGATCCGCTCGAGCGAAGGCGGCTCGCCTGCCACTGCCCGCTCGCCGCCGCGAGCATCACGGAAACCGAGGCCGAAGTGCCGGCCGCCTGGTGCGCCTGCTCCTCGGGCTACGACAAGTTCCCCTTCGACGTGGTTTTCGGCGTCGAGACCGAGGTCGAGGTGCTCGAGTCGGTGCTCGCGGGCGACGGGCGCTGCCGCTTCGCCATAACGATTCCGGAAAGCGTGCTGGCCCTGAAGCCGGCGGTCTGAGATCCCGGCCGGCCGGGGCCGGGAACGAGGGGGCCCGGGGGAGAAGGCGCGATGTCGCAAGGCGACTTCGCGGCGACGAAGGGCCAAGCCCTTCGTCGATTCCCCGGAGGGCTCGCGCGCTCCTCTCGGAACGCGCGAGCCCCTTTCCCCCGGACGATTCTTACAGCGTGAAGGTCATGCCGTCGATGAGCATGCCCGGCACCAGGCTGCCGCCCAGGTCGCGGTTCACGTAGCTGCCTGTCTCGGCGATGAAGGAGCGGCGACAGCCTACGGCCTCGAGCTTGTCGCCCCAGAGGCGGTAGAGGCTCTCGTCGAAGCGCAGGTCCTTGATGGGCGAGACGATCCTGCCGTCCTCCACCCAGACGCAGGCGAAGCGGGTCATGCCCGTGACGCGCGCGGAGTCGAAGTCCGACCAGTTGAGGTAGTGGACGTTCGAGACGTAGAGCCCCGTGCCGAGCGCCTCGAGCGCCTTTCCGTCGTCGAAGTCGCCTGAGGCCACCGAGGGCGAGCGGACGCCTTCCCAATCGGGGGCCCCGTTCGGGACGGCGCCGTACTGCTTCGCCGAGCGGGACGAGACGATGGCGTTGGCGAACGCGCCGCCCTCGATCAGGGGCAGGCGCTCGGGCGCGAGCTCGCCGAGTTCGTTGAAGCGCGGTTCCGCGCCGAGCGCGAAGTCCTGGGCGAGCGAGAATTTCGGGGAGAGCGTCTTGCGGCCGTCGCGGAGGGCCGACCAGGCGCTGGAGCCTTCGCGGTAGGCGCGTTCGGAGAGGCCCATGCGCGAGAAGAAGGGCACGAAGGCGTCGACCGCGTCCGGCGAGAGCCAGACCCGGTAGGCGCCGGGCGGCAGGACGCGCTCCGGTCGCTTCAGTGCTTCGAGGCGGGGCAGCTCGGCGGCGAGTTGGCGGCGCCATTCGGCTCCGTCCCACTCGCGGCCCGCGTAGCAGGACTTTACGGCCTTGCCGTTCGGCAGGCAGGCCGACCAGTCGGTGGCGAATATCTCCGTGGCGAACCAGTGGCGGGCGCCCGAGCTGGCCGCGGCGCCGCGGCAGACCGGGCCCTGGGAGTGGAGGCCGACGAAGTCGGCGTCCGCGCTGTCGAGAACGTCGCCGGGTTCGAGCACTTCCTCCACCAGGCGGGAGGGATCGGGCATGCGGCCGGAGAATTCCTCGCGCGAGCTTCCCGAGGCCGCCGGGAGCGTCTGGTAGGGGTCCTCCGGCAGAAGCGCGGCTTGGTCCCTGAGACGCGCGACCAGGGCGACGCAGGCTTTCGCGTCGGCGTCCGCATCGCCGGAAAGGTTGACCCCGGAACCCAGGGTGCGGCCGCCCGCGTAGAAGCGCAGGGTCAGGTCGGCTCGCTCGACGGAGCCGAGCTGGCGGACCTTGCCGTGGTTGAAGCGGAGGAAGGTCGAATCCTCGCCCCCGAAATCGACGGCCAAAGCCTCGCCGCCCTTCAGCGCGCCGAAGAGCGCGTCGCATGCCCGGCCGAAGCGGGCTTCCATGTCCATCTTCGCGCTCATGCTTCGCCTCCGAACACCTCGACGTCGCGGAACGCGCAGACCGGGCTGGCGTGTCCGACGGTGATGACCTGGTTCGGCTCGCCCTTGCCGCAGTTCGGCGTGCCGTAGACCCGGAAGGTGGACGCGTCGCCCACTTTGAAGAGGCTGCGCCAGAAGCTCGACGAGACGCCACGGTAGTTGGGATTGCGCACGACTTGGCCCAGCTTGCCGTTTTCGATGAGCCGGCCGTACTCGCAGCCGAACTGGAACTTGTTGCGGTAGTCGTCGATGGACCAAGAGCGGTTGGCTTCCATCCATACGCCCTTCTCCACCGAGCCTACGATTTCGTCCAGGGAAGAGTCGCCCGGCTCGAGGTTCAGGTTGGCCATGCGGTCGATGGGCGCGCGGAACCAGAGCTGGGCGCGCTGGTTGGCGACGCCGGCCTTGCCGGAGCGCGCCTGGCTCTCGAGCGAGCCGAGCGCGCGCACGAGGATGCCCTTCTCGATGAGGAGCTCCTTGCGCGCGGGGTTGCCGATGTCGTCCGCGGCGTACGAGGCGGGCTCGCTTTCCACCCCCGGATCGAACGAGACGTTCATGAGCTCGGACCCGTAGCGGAGAGTGCCTAAGTCCTCGAGCCGGACGAAGCTGGAGCCGGCGAAGTTGCGCTCGTCGCCCAGGATGCGGTCCAGCTCGAGCGGGTGGCCGACCGATTCGTGGATCTGCAGCATCATCTGGTCGGGCGCCAGCACCAGGTCGCGCCGGTCGGAGGGGCACTCGGGCGCGGAGAGCAGCTCCACCGCCTGGGCCGCCGCCTGTACGGCCTCGATCCTGATGGCGGGGAAGTCGAGCAGTTCGGCGCCGCCCTGCAGGGTGCGCCCGCGCGGGCCGTTCAGGGTGCGGCGTTGGGTCAGGGTTCCCTCGCGGGCGACCGCGGTGGCGTTGTACCCGATGACATGCTTGAGCTGGGCGATGTCGGCGCCGGAAGTGGACACGTACTCCGTCTCCTCGTCGCGGAGCTCGAAGAGGAAGTCCGCGCGGACGATCTTCTCCGAGGAACGCATGGCGCGGGTCGCGTCGACGGCGAAGGCGCAGAGCTCGTCGGAGCCGGGCAGGCGCCCCGGCGCGCGCTTCGTCTCCCACTTCGCGACGGTGGCGGGCCGGACCGAGCGGTCGAAGGCGTGGACGGGCCGGGCCGATCCGACGCGGGCCAGCGTCAAGGCACGCTCGGCGGCGCGAGAGAGCGCCAGGGAATCCAGCGAGGCGACGGCGGCGTAGCCGAACTGGCCGCGGTAGAGCACCTCGACCATGCAGCCTTCGTCGACGTAGTCGTAGGCCAGGTCGAAACGGCCGTCCTTCGCCTGCAACGCGCGCGCGGAAAGGCGCACGCGCCGCAAGCCGCACCACTCGGCCCCGGGCGGCGCTATCTCTCCCACGAGTTTTTTCACGCTTACGGACATCGATTCCTCCTCGGCTGTGCATAGTACGCTCGGATTCCGGGATCGGGGGAGGAAAAACGCGCCGGACGGAAATGCCGCCCGGGCGCCGGCCAACGGCGAGGGCGAGTGCGATGGGAACGGCGATGGCGCGGACCAAATCGCAGGACGGGGCATGAGGCGCGCCGGGCTCGACGCCCGGGAAGCGGCGCTCCATGATTGAGGTCATGGCTATCAAACGGGTATCGGGCGGACGCGCCATCGGGACCATCCTCGCGCTCGCGGCCACGTTCGCCGCGGCCTGCGCTTGCGCGCCTTCCGGAAAAGGCCCGGCAGGAACGGCGGCGGCGCCCGACGTCGACGGCGCCGCCGTGCTCGCGCTGGCGGCCGAGCTCGCCGGCCCTGATTATTCGGGGCGGGCGCTCGGTTCTCCCGGCGGCGCGCTGGCGGCGGAGCTGCTCGCGGAGCGCCTCCGCGGGGCCGGCTATTCGGTGGTCTTCCGGGAATTCCCGGAGCGGGTGCCGGTCAATGCCGGAAACGCCGCGCTCGAGACGGTCGCCCCCGACGGAGCCAGGCGGAGCTTTGCCTGGCGGGAGGATTTCCGGGAGATCGCCCGCGGAGGCTACGAAGGCGGTCGTGCGGAGGGCCCTCTCTTCGTCGTGTCGGATCCGGAGGCGCCGTTTCCACGCGGTTCCATCCTGCTCGTACCTGGCCGACTGCACGACCCGGAAGACGACGCGTCATACGCCGCGCGCGGCGCCGCCGGCCTCGTGGGCGAGCTCGTGGGGACGGATCCCGCCAGGCGCCCGCTCTGGGCGGGCCAGGCCCCCGGCGCGCTCGTCGAACCTCTGGCGGGCTTCGTCAAGCTGGGCATCTCGGCCGAGGCGTTCGATCTGCTTTCCGCCTCGCCTCCCGGAACGCGCGCCCTGATCGAAAGCCCGCTCCGCTTCGTCGACGTCACGGGCCGCAACGTGGTAGCCACGCGGGACGGCGACGGCGGAGGCCCCGCGCCCCGCCTCTTGATCTGCGCGCATTACGACCACGTCGGAACGGATCCCGACGGCTCGTACTTCCCCGGCGCGCTGGACAACGCCTCGGGGGCCGCCATGGCGGTGGCCCTGGGCGAAGCCCTGGCGCTCGCGCTTCCGGACGCGGATCTCGCTATCCTGCTGACGGACGGGGAAGAAGTGAACCTCTCGGGCGCGAGCGCGTTTGCGCGCGCGCCGGACTTTCCGATCGCCGGCATTTCGGCGCTGAATCTGGACATGCTCGGTTCGCGGGCCGACATGGAGCTCTCGGTCTATTCGCTCGGAGATTCCGCCGGATCGAAGTTGGCCCGCTCGTTGGTGGCGGCGCTCGAGGCGGCCGGCTTCCGCGCCGCCCACGAGGCGCCGGTGCTGAACCTCGACCACGGTCCGCTTTCGCGCGCGGGCGCTGGCGCCGCCTCCATCACCGAGTACGACACGGCGGATTACCACACCAAGCGCGACCTGCCGTCCGGGTTGTCGGACGTGGAGCTGGACCGGCTCGGCGACGCGCTCGCCGCCTGGGCGCTCGCTGAAATCGCCGGTCGCTGAGGGGAAGCGCGCGTCGATCCCACCGCTCGCGGATGGGATCGCGGCAGCCGCGGCTCAGGCTTCGTCGCCCGATTCGTCCGAGCCATCCCCGTCGTCGTCGGAGTCGGGGGGAATGATGTTGCCGTCGGCGTCGAGCGGGTTGCCGTCCGCGTCGATCAGGCCCGCCTCGATGGCGGCCTTGCGCTCCTTCTTTTTCTGGAGCTTCTCTTCCTTCTTCTTCTGCTTCTCGAGTTCCTTGTGGCGCTTGGCGCTTGAATACTGGTTAGGTCTCACTTCCCCTCCTCGGGCGTTTCGGTATGCCTCAATAATACCGTCAGGCCGGGATTCGGAACACCCGCGGTGCCCCGAATCAAGCCGAATTCCGGAAAGTAGCCTGCCCGTGAAAGCCGTCGGAGCCCGGCTCAGCCGATCAGGAGCCCGGGAAGCAGGAGTACGTCCGACGCGCCGTCCACGAGGATGCCGCCCGCGCCGAGTTCGAGCGGCACGGCAAGGTCGACGTCGTGGCGGTCGCCGATGGAGACGCAGTCCGTCAGCGCCACTCCGAGCAGCCGGGCCGCGAGCTCGAAGGGTTCGCGGGCCGGCTTCGAGCGCATGGTGTCGTCCAGGCCCACCACGGCCTCGAATCGAGCCTCCACGCCGAGCGCGGCGAGCCCCTTCAGCGCGACGAGGCGGGGATTGTTGGTCACGGCGGCCAGCTTGAAACGCCGCGCGAGGAGCGCGAGCGCCTCGTCGAGCTTCAAGTCCCGCGCGAGCCACGCCGAGGGCTCTATCAGGCGTTCGCGCCAGGCCACGCTCGTGGCAAGGTCGACGCCGAGCGCGGCCATCGCGTTGCCGAGGCTCGTGGTCTCCCGGCCTTCGCGCGCCCCGAGTTCGCGGCGCGCGCGTTCCACCTCGGCGCGCACCTCGTCGAGCGGACGGCCGCGGACGCGCGCGAGCTCCTCCACCAGCACCTCGACCTGGAAGCGGGCGTAGCGGTCGTTGTCGTAGAGTGTTCCGTCGATGTCGAAAAGGAGGGCCCGAGGATGCTTCGGGAGGAAGAAGACCTTCAAGCGGCGAGGCTCAAGCCGGCTCGACCGGCAGGTCCTCGGCCTGGATGAGCTCGCCCTGGGCCGAGGCGTTCTTCTGCTGCGAGCGCCTGATGCGCTTGGCGATCAGGTCGCGGTTGTCGAGCATGGGCGAGAGCGAGCGGTTATGGTGCAGCAGGCTGATGATCTGCGCGAAGAGCGTGGTCACGTCGGCCTGGATGTACCATTCCTTCTTGAGCAGGTCGTCGTGGTTGACCGCGTTGGTGCCGATGATGCGCGTGAAGCGGCCCTCGCGGTAAGCCGCTTCGAAATCGTCGATGGCGCTACCGGAGAAGAACGGCAGGCTGACGGCGCAGATCACCTGCTTGGCGCCCTGGGCGCGGAGGAACTTCATGGCCTTGAGCAGGGTGCCGCCCGTGCCGAGCATGTCGTCGGCCATGAAGACGATCTTGCCGTTGACGTCGCCGAGCAGCTTCATGTCCGTGATGTTCGACTCGTTGGCGCTCTTCGTCACCTTCGAGTAGTCCCGCTCCTTGTAGAGCAGGGCGAGCGGCTTCTGCAGCGTGCTGGCGTAGAACTTGTTCCGGTCGACGGCGCCCGTGTCCGGCGAGACCACGACCAGGTCGTCGTCGTTCACGTCGATGACGTCGGCGAGCTTCTGTATGACCTGGTAGCTGGCGTGGAGGTTCTCCAGGCGCGTGCGGTTGAAGCAGTTCTCGATCTCGCGGCTGTGGATGTCCAGCGTGATGATGCGCGCGACGCCCAGGAATTCCATGATCTGCCCGAATCGCGCGGCGGTGAGTCCCTCGCGGCCCTTCTTCTTGTGCTGGCGCGAGTAGGGATAGGTCGGCAGGACTAATGTGATGCGGCCGGCGCCGGCCTGGGTGGCGGCGTCGACGGCGGAAAGCAGGGCGAAGATGTGGTCGTTTATCGAAAGGAGGCGCTCGTCGCTGCCTTCGTTGAATTTGATGGGAAGGTGGTTCTCGACGTCCTGGACGATGTAGACGTCCTTGCCGCGCACGGAGTCGACGATCTCGGTCTTGATCTCGCCGTTGGCGAACATGGTGAAGCGCGCGTTGATGCGGAAACGGGGGCTGCGGTACTGGTTGACGTCCCCGGGGATGTAAAGGAGCTCGGACGCGATGTCGAAGTCGAAATTGATCTTCCTGGTCACCAGCTCGCGGGAAATGTGGTAGCGCTCCCCGAGGACGAGCGACTTCCGGTCGAAGCGGCGACGGTATATCGACGAGAGCTTGCGGGCCACCGACTCCGCGAACGCTTCGCCGCCGGGGCAAGCCAGAATGCCGAGCTTGGTCGGGTCTGAGTAGTTCATCGTGCCTCGTCGCCCTGAGGGAGGATGCGACGATTCTACGGTTTTGGAGATATGCCTGTCAATCGACGCGTCCGCCTGTATTCCGATTGCCATCGCGCTATCATTGGCTGCGTGCGCCCCGTCACGGGGGCACGATCCCGGCTCGCCCGAAGGGGAGTTTCGTCATGAAACGAATCGTTTTCACGCTCGCGGCCCTGTTGGCCGCGACGACCATCGCGCTCGTCGCGCAGGACGCGGACGAAGTACTCGAAAAAGCCCGCCAGGAATACCTCGACGCCACGGGCGGGACCGCTCCGGACGCCGGGAACGAAGGCGACGGAAGCACGACCGTCATCGTCATCGTCGAGGCGCCCGGAACCCCCGAGGCTCCGGAGCGCTACCCCGCCGAGCTCGACGGTGGCCGCTGGCCTCTCGTATTCAACTGGGTGCCCGGCGTCGGCGTTCCCATGGGTTCGGTCGACGCTTCGCTTGCCTTCGGCGGGATCGGCTCGCTCGCCCGGAGCGTCGAGGGCATCCAGGCTTCTTCGGTCTTCTCGCTGTCCGAAGGGAACGTGGAGGGCTTCCAGCTCTCGGGCGTCTTCAACATCGCCGGCGGCGGTCTCGAAGGCTTCCAGAGCGCCGGGGTCTTCAATATCGCCGGTGCCGGGGTCCAGGGTTTCCAGGGAGCCGGCGTCTTCAATATCGCCGGAGGCGACGTCGAAGGGTTCCAGGGAGCCGGCGTCTTCAACATCGCCGATGACATCGAAGGCTTCCAGGGTGCCGGCGTCTTCAACATCGCGGACAGGATCGACGGAACACAGGTGGCCGGCGTCTTCAACATCGCGGGCCAGGCCGAGGGCTTCATGATCGCTCCGGTCAATGTCGCCGACAGCCTCGACGGCGTCGCGCTCGGCCTCATCAACCTCATAGGCGACGGCGTCAACGAGGTCGGCTTCGAGTACGCCCCGGCGGCCGAACTCTACGGCATGATTTGGCGCAACGGCACCCATTCCCTGTTCTCGCTCGTCCGGCTGAGCGCCCCGATCGAAAACCTGCCCGAAACCTGGAGCGAACAGCTGGCGCTGTCCCTCGGCCTCGGCACGCGCCTGTCGCTCGGGCGCGCCTCCTGGATCGACCTTGACCTTTCCGGCGAACGAGTGTTGGACAAAGCCTTCCGGACCGGCGCCGTCGCGGCGCTGGATTCCGGCGACGCCCTCGCGCTCTGGCGCGCCTTCGCCCCGTACCCGAGCCTCGGCCTTTCAGCCGGAGCGCGGCTGGGGCCTCTCAAGGCATGGATCGGCGCGCGCGTCGACATCGACCTTCCCGGGCTCGTCGTCACCGACGAACGTTGGCATGATCCCGAAATGCCGATCTGGTCCGGCGTCTTCTTCGGAAACGAATGGACGGCCAGGCCACGCCTGGTGCTCGGGATGGCGTTCTGATCGTCGGCCGGGAGGTAACCTGCGCTCGAAAGCGCGGTTTCCATGCGGTATACTGTACCGAGAATTGCGAAGCAGCCGCGCGCCATTATCCGCGCGGCGGGGAGTCGAACGTGAAGCGTCCAGTCCTCGTCCTTTCCGTCGCGGCGCTGGCGATAGCCGCCTTGGCCCTTTCCGCCACCGCGCCGGCCGTGGCCCCGTTCGGCGAAATCGACTACGTCGAAGGCAGCGTGACCGTCACGCGCGCGGGCAAGGCCATGACGGACCCGAACTTCGGCGATCCCATCCGACCGGACGACCTGGTCAAGACCGGCCCGGACGGGACGCTGATCATAGCCATGGACAAGACCACCGGCATGCGGGGCACCATCACCGTAAAGCCCCGCTCGGCGGTCTACATCCGCCTCGACCCGAAGGCGGGCTCCCAGAAAACCACGCTCGAACTCATGGCCGGCCAGATCGCCAGCAAGGTGACGAAGCTCGCCGGGGCGCCGAGCATGAAGGTGCAGACCGCGGTAGCCACAGCCGGCGTCCGCGGGACCGAATATGGCGTGCTCAGCTCGGTGAACGGCTCCATCTCGGTGTTCTGCCTCGAAGGCGCCGTGTTCGTCGAGGACGAGACGGGTGAACTCGACGTGCCCGCCGGCCGCGCCGCCGAACGGAAGGCCGGCCAACGGCTCAAGGTCCTGCCCGTCGCCGTTTCGAGCGGCGAGGATTTCGCGCGACGCTGGATTTCCGACGAGATCGAAGTCTTCAAGGGCGGCGCGCTCAAGTTCCTCGACGACTACGCGACCCGTTACGACGATCTCAAGAAGCGCTTTGATACGGCCTTCGAGCCGATACAGCGCTCCGCCGCGCTCAAGAAGTGGATGGACGAGGACCGTGCCGGAACCCTCGTCAACCCGCGCTCGCCTTCGACCCTTCGGGAGAAGAAGGAAGTGGACGGCCCCATCCTCGAGGCGCGCAAGGTCCTGTTCATGTTCGAGCGCATCTATTACCGCCTCGACGAGATCGACGCCATAGTCCGCGGCACGAGCCTCGAGCGCGAGCTGATCCGACCCGGCCTGACGGTCGGCGAGTTCCTCAGGCGCATCCGCGACGAACGGGACGCGCTCGGCAAGCGCGTAGCCCTCTACCGCTACGCCGAGAAGCTCTACAACATGCGTTCCGAGACGAACCCGTTCGGCGACTCCGGCGGCTCCTTCTTCGGCGACTCGGGTTCCTTCTTCGGCAAACCCTGAACGAAGCGCGCCCGTTCCGACGCCGCCCGAGGACGCTTTCGCGTACGGGCGGCGTCCTGCTATACTGGGTCCATGACCAAGGTACTGTCGCTCGGCGGCTCCATCGTCGCCCCGGAAGGCCCCGACGGGATCTTCCTCAAGTCGCTCGTCGCGCTCTGCCGAGAATGGCTTTCCGCCGATGACGCGCGCAGGCTCGTCGTCGTGGTGGGCGGAGGCGGCCCGGCCCGCGCCTGGCAAGCGGCCTATCGCGGGGCCGTCGACGCCCCGGACTCCGACGCGCAGGACTGGATAGGCATCATGGCGACCAGGTTGAACGCCCAGCTCGTGAAGGCCGCCTTCGGCGAACTCGCGCCGCACGACGTGGTGCAGGACCCGACCGCGCTCTCGATCTTCACGGGCAGGGTTCTGGTCGCGGCCGGCTGGAAGCCCGGCTTCTCCACGGACTTCGACGCCGTGGTGCTGGCCGAGGCGTTCGGCGCCGACACGGTCGTCAACCTTTCCAACATCGCCAAGGTCTATACGGCCGATCCTCGCGTCGACCCGTCCGCCAAACCCGTCGACGCGATCTCCTGGAAGGATTTCCGCGCGATGGTCGGCGACGAGTGGACGCCCGGCAAGAACGTGCCCTTCGATCCTGTAGCCTCGAAACGGGCGGAGAGCCTCGGGCTCAAGGTCGTGTGCGCCGCCGGTCGCGAACTCGGCAACTTGCGCGCGATCCTCGACGGGAAGCCTTTTGTCGGCACCGCTATAGGCTGAATCGGGCCTGGCGCCGATCGGCCACCGCGGCTCAGTCGGCGCCGGCCTCCAGGCTTGCCAGCAGGGAACGCCACTTGGCCGCCTCGACCGCCTTGCCGAGCTCGTCGGCGAGCGAGGCCAGCGCCTTCAGGGCCCGTCGCGTGCCATCCCGGTTTTCCGCCGCCAGCCAGACGTCGAAGGCGCGGCGGAAGCGGTCGTACGCTTCATCCTTTCGCCCGAGCTCCTTCAGGATGGTGCCCGACGCCTCGAGATCCGCGGCGATCCCGGATGAATGCTCTGCCCGCTTGTCGGCCTCGAGCGCCTTTTCGGCCCAGGCCAGCGCATCCTCGAGCAAGCCTTCCGAACGAGAAAGTCCCGCGAGCGCGTACCAGTTGGCCGCAAGCTCGGTCCAGCGAAGCAGCCTCTGGTTGATGGACTGGGCGGCCATGAAGTCCGCCCGGGCATCGCTCCCCTGCCCCAGCGCGCGCAGGACCACGGCCCGGTCGTGGAGGACGATGGCGCGAACGGCATCGTCGCGGGCGGACAGGGGCACGGCTTCCTGGAACAGGGCCAGGGCAGCCTCCGCCTCGCCCGACAGCCACCGGACCTCGCCCAGGTTCGCGAGCGCGAGAGCCCGCTGGGCGTCGGAACCCGCGATGCGCCCGTACTCGAACGCGTCGCGCAGTTCGAGCTCCGCGCGCTCGAGCATGCCGGCGGCGATGTAGATGCGACCTATCGAGTTGAGGCTCGCCGCGATGCCCTCGACATTGTCCACCGAACGGTTCTCGCGCAGCGCCTGCTCGTGGAACGAAAGCGCGTCCTCGAGCCGCCCGCTGGCCAGGAAAGAATTGCCGAGCTCGGTGAACTCCGCGGCGCGATTCTTCGCCTCGACCACGATGGTGTTCGTCTTGGGCGCGCTCGAGCAGGAAGCCAGGGCGAGGACGAGAAGCGGAGCGAGGCGCGCGCCGGCTCGGCGCGATCCGGGTTTCCCGATCATTCGAAGGCTCCTTCGCGCATGCTCGAGTAGAGCGAATCCTGCTCCTCGCGCTCGGTGATGCCGCCCTTGAGCAGCGGGTTGTTCTTGAGGCCCTCGAGCACGTCCTGCGCCGAGACGAGCGCCGTCTTCCCTTCCTCGAGCACGACCGCCAGTTTCGGCATCTCTGCCGACAGCGAGGCCGATATCTCCCGTAGCGAGCGCACCGAGCGCTCCGCCTCCAGCAGCATGGTCATGACGCGGTTGTAGAGCGCGTCCTTGTCGTCGAGGAAGGTCGCAATGGAACCCTTCGGATCGAGCAGCGTCGTCACGAGGCCGGTCGGATCCGCGAACGACGCGGACATGGTTTCCAGATTGCCCGCGATTACGTTGGCCGAGTCGAGCAGGGTGACTGCAGAATCCCGGGCCGCGACCACCAACGAATTTATCTCGTCGAGGGTGGTCGGCAGGCGCGCGACCGCGGCCGAAGCGTCCGTGATGATGTCGCCGAGCGGACCCTCGCTCTGCCCCGCCAAGGCGCGGTTCAGTTCGGTAAGCGTCCGGTTGAGCGTGGTCACGGTCTTCGAGGTCGACTCGAGCAGGGGGTTCACGTTGGAGAGGAGCCGCGTGATCGTGTCGTCCTTGGGCGGAATGTCCACCAGCTCCAGCTCGATGAGATCCTGGCCTTCGGCCGAATCGGCGGTCGGCACGTAGGACTCCTCGGGCAACGGCTCGAGGCTCCGGCCGGCGTGCAGGAGCAGCTGGCTGCCGAGCCCGATCGGCGAGGTCACCAGCTCGAGGAGCGAGTGCGTCCGCATGAGGTGGTAGTAGGAGTCTTGGATCGAGAACTCGGCGTCCACCGACCCGGCCTCGTTCAGCGAGACCCTCCGTATGGTGCCGACCTGGAAACCCTTGTGGAAGATGGCGGTGCCCGGTTGCACGGAGCCCGCGGTCGGGAACTGGGCGAAGTAGGTGTAGTTCTTCGCGAACCAGCGCTGGTTCGCGCCCATGAGTATGATGACGCCCACCAGCAGGACAAAGGCCAGCAGGGTGAAGACCCCGACGATCCGGTCGGCGTGCCGCATCCTGAATTTCATCGTCTCTCCTCGATTTCGTCGAGCCGGTCACGCTCGGCGTAACGCTTGAGGCGGGCGACCACCGATCGCGCCGCGGGCTCGAGACCTTCCGCCGCCAGCGCGACTTTCATCGGCACGTCGTAGGTCACGCGCCCGTTCGCCACGACCACCAGCCTCAGCGCGAAGCGTCGCACGAACCCCGAGTTGTTGGTAACCGCCACGATCGTCGTGCCCTTGCGCACGAGCTTGTCGACGACGGCGTAAAGCCGGTCGCGCGCGTCCTCGTCCAAGTGCCCCGTCGGGTCATCCAGGAATACGAGCTCCGGCTCGAGCACGATGGCCCGCGCGATCGAGACGATCTTGCGCTCGCCCATCGACAGCGTGGCTGGCCGGACTCCGAGGGAATCGGTGAAGCCGAGGCTCGAGAGCAGCGCGCGCGATCGTTCGGCGATTTCCGGTTCGGAAAGTTCCGGCCGATGGATGCGCAACGGAAGAGCCAGGTTGTTGAGCACGGTCTGGTTCTCCCAGAGCGCGCCGTCCTGGAAGCCGAAACCGGCCCGCTTCCGGAAGTCCAGCTCCTCCCGCTGCCCGAGCGTCGCGATGTCCCTGCCGTCGAAAAAGGCATGCCCCGATCCCGCGGGTTCGAGGCCGGCCGCCACCTTGAGCAGGGTGCTCTTGCCCGAGCCGGAAGGTCCCATGACAGCCACCCGGTCGCCGCGCTCGACCGTCATCGAGACGTCCTCGAGGATCTCGGAGCCGCCGCTGGAGGCGCTGATGCCGCGGAGCTCCAGCAAAAGGGCGGATGCATTTTCAGCGCTCATGCGTACTGCGCCAGGGTAATGAGGACATCCGCGAAGATGCAGAGTACGAAGCTCTGCCCGACGGCCTTGATGCCCGCCACGGGGATCTCGGTGCTGGCTCGTCCGATGGCGAAGCCCTGGTAGCTCGCGACCGTGGAGATGATCACGCCGAACACCAGACTCTTGGCCATGCCGGAGAGGATGTCGCCCGGGGCGAGCGCCGCGAGCAGCGACTGGAAGTACTCGGCGAAGGCGATGGGCTTGATCAGCTGCACCACCAGGAAGGATCCGAGCAGGCCGAAAAGGTTGAAGTAGATCGAAAGGAGGGCCAGCGAGGCGACCATGCCGATCACCCGGGGCACCACGAGAAAGGAGACGGGGTCGACGCCGACGGAGATGTAGGCCTCGATCTCGTGGCCTACGACCATTCCCGCCAGCTCGGTCGCGATGGCGGTTCCCGAGCGGGCTATCACGATGAAGGCAGTGAGCAGGGGACCGAGCTCCTTGGTGATGACGATGACCATGATGTCGTACATGAGCCGCGACTGCCCGAACTGCGGCAGGAGCGAGGACCCGATGACGATGATGGCGGCGCCGATGGCCATGGCCATGACGGCGTTGACCAGCAGGGCCTCCACGCCCGTGAAGAGTATCTGGAAGACCAGCACTTTGTAGCCGACCTGCCGCCTGCGGAAGAACCGCAGGGAACGGTCGACGACCCGGCCGAAGAAGGCGAGCGCGTAGAGGAATCTCGAAGCCTTGTCGCGGACTGAAGCGCCGATGCTTTCGATCATGTCGGGGGCTGCCTTGTTGCAGTATCGTGCGGAATCGGGCCGCGCGCAACGTCGGCCTCGCCTCCCTCGTTCCATCGGCGGAGGACGGCGTCGAGGCGCGTGAACATGATGCCGGCTCGCCGGGCATTCGCCGCCCGCCGGGGAACTTCGTATTCCTCCCCGGCCAACCAGCGCTTCCAGCGGCCCGGTACCAGCCCTCCGGGCGCCGCCGCGCGGTGCAGGGCGCGCTCGAAATCGTTGAAGGTGGCGAAGCGCGAAAGCTCCCCGGTCCCCGCTGCGGCGTCGCAGGCTTCGCGGACCAGTGCGTCGCGGGCGAAGCGCGCGAGGTCGAGCTCCGCCCGGCACCACAGCACGAGCGGGACCGCGTCCGAACGCGCGCGCTCGCGGAGCGCATCCGGCATGCGAGCCAGTTCCCCGTCCATGCGCGCGAGCGTCGCCGAGAGCGCTTCGACTGGGTCCCAGGCGAACCCCCCGAAGGCGAAGGGCTCGAGCAGGCGGCTTTCGAGAACGGTCCGGGACGAAGCGCCGTCGACGGAGCCTCGCTCCCGCGCGTCGGGCGGGATTTCCAGGTGGATGTCGCCGGAAGCTCCAAGTCGCAGCGCAAAGCCCGGCGTCCGGGCGGATTTCATCGGCCCCGTCCCCCGTCCGTCCCGGCAGGGCCGGAGGGGAGGACGAGCGCTTCCTCCTCGTCGACCGTATCGGAAAGGATGCGCGTGAGCACTTCGCGGGTTATCGCGTAGAGCGGGGGAAGTCCTTCGATCGGCCCCATGCGCGCCGCCAGCGTTGAGGCGCGGTCAAGGGGCGCGTCCGACACGTAGTAGTAGAACCGTTGCGCCACATCCTGCCTGAGGACGCCGAGCTGGGCGCCCTCGGTCAGCGCCCGGAGATACCAGATGCCCTCCATCTCCAAGCCTACGCATTCCCAAAGGCGGCGGTAGAAGTTCAGCATCATGCGGTTCTGCAGCAGCGTACCCGCCACCGTGAGCAGCGGGCCCGTCACGACCCGACGCCCCGGAAGCGCCTTCCGGAGCGCCGCGGCGGAGTTCGAAGGGTCCCACGCTACGGGCATGAAAGCGTCGCCCCGCTGCTCGACGAAGGCGGTCGGCAAAACGACGTCGCCCCGACCCGCGGCGAGACCGCCGGCCTTGCCGAGCACGTTGACGCTGCGTACATTGCGACCGAAAAGCATGAGGAGGTTCTTCATGATCTCCTCGGCTTGCTCGCCGAAGGCGTAATCGACGTTGACGACGACTCGACGGATCTTTCCCTCCGCCCCGCGACGGATCAGCGGGTCGATCGCGGCGCCCCTCAGCCTCTCCAGATCGATGATCTGCGCCTGGATGCCCGTGGTAACCGATTCGCTCGCGCGCTCGATGCCGTAGCGGGCCTCGAAGCTCGCGAGGTCCGCGAGCGCGTCCGGCCCGGTTTCGAACCAGCGCCGCGCCAGGTGGTATATCTCGTCATCGGACGAGTCCCAGCCACCGATCCTCAATCCCGCTCCGTCGGCCCAGGCCAGGATCTCGTCGCGGCGTTCGCGGAAATAGGGATTGAGGCAGTTCGAGACGGAATGGGTGTTGGAACTGACGATGTGGACTTCCCAGTCCTCCGGGAAGTCGGCGGGCGGAACGCCGAGCAGCTTGGCCGCGGCGGCGCCGATCCGGGCGGTCCACAACTCCGAAAGCCTCCCGTTGTAGTTGTTGACCTGCTTCCGCACGTCCACCGAATAGACTTGCCGGTGGAAAGCGAGCTCCCGGATACGGTCCACCGTATCCACCGGCCAGATGGATACGAGCTTCCGCCGCTCGTCGCCGTCGAAAGGCAGGCGGGCCAGAAAGGCCTCGTCGTCCCCGCCCGCCGCGCCTTTGCTCCCGGCGTGGTTCGCGAGCGCCAGGATCAGGTCGGGATGGTTGAGGCGGTACCGGATTTTCCTGGTCTCGACCGCGTAGAGGCAGAGGCAGGTGACGAAATCGAGCAGGTCGGACAAACCGGTGCGAACCAGGGCCATGTCCTTGCCGCCGAGCATCTCATAGACGAAGCGGCGGCGCGCCTCGGTCGGAACAGCCGGAAAGAGCAGCTCCGGGCTCGCGTAGACGACGGGCAGATTGTCCGTCAGCAGGAACAGGAAGGTTCTCGAGACGTTCTCCGGCAGGCGGCGCGCCGCGTAGAGCAGGGCGTCCCAGTCTATGAGCGATTCGTCGCCGGCGTGCGCGTGGATGGCCGGTTCGAGCTTCTTGTAAAGCTCCATGAAACGGCGGATCTCGATATGTCCGAGCCCCGCCGCCCGCTGGATCTCGGCGAGGAAATGGTCGAAGGCGTCGAAGATGCCCTGCCCGTCCCTCAGTTTCGCGCCGAGGGACTGGGCGAAAGCGCGGGATCCCGATACGAGCGCGAGGAAGCGCTCCCCTCCGAGGGCCAGGCAGGCGGAAGGCTCGAGCGCCCGGGCGGTCCACTTTCTCGGCAGGTCGAAAATCGATGAGCGCTCGCCGAACAGCGAGCCCGGCTCGATGACGTTTACGCGGAAAGGCGGCGAACGGCCGGTGTCGAGCGACTCCATCGAGCCCTCGAGCAGCACGTAGGCTTCGTTCCCGTCCTTCCCGAGGCGGAAAAGATCCTGCCCGGCCTCGAGCCTCACCAGCGGGGCTTCGGCCGCCAAGGCCTTCCGCTCCGGGCTCGGCAGGAAGCGGAAGGGGACCGCCTCGCCGAGGCGGCGCTCCGCGAGCGCCCGAAGCTCATCATCCGTCAAGTTCATTTCGCCCCTCCGTCGTCGATCCAAGACTCCCGAAAAATCCGGCGGGGCCTCAGACGGGCCGTGAAATCCGTGTCCATGCCCCCATCGTGTTGTATAGTGTAGCCTCGGCGGGCGAAATGCGCGCAAGGATCCGGGAAGGCAAAACGCACCCCTGAACCCGCGATGAAGAGACGCCCGCGCGGAGGTTGGGACATGGCAAGAACACCGGCCGATCGGGGCGCGGGGTCATCGGAGGCGAGGCTCGAAAGCCTGCGCGACAGGGTCATGGAGACGCTGACCGGCGCCTTCTCCACGAACGGGCTGGACATGGACGAATACGAACGCCGGGCCGGACTCGCGCAGGCCGCGGAAAGCGACGCAGAGCTCGAAGCGCTCGTGCTCGATCTGCCCGCGGATGCTCCGTCCGGCAGGGCGCCCGCCACCCGCGCCGCCGCGGCCCCCGGCTACCTTCGCGCGTCGGCGCCGCTCGAATCGGGCTCGCGCTCGGTCGCCTGCGTCATGAGCGACCGGCGCATGACCGGCGACTGGCTGCATTCCGACAAGGTGGACACCTTCACCCTGATGGGATCGACCGTCCTGGACCTCCGCGAGGTCGAGTTGCCGCCCGGTCCCGTTCGCATCGACGCCTTCGTGCTCATGGGAGAGGCCCAGATCATCGTCCCTCCCGACCTGCCCGTGCGCATGGACGCTTTCGCCTTCATGGGCGAGGCCGCGGCGCGCCGGGGTGTCTCGCAGAGCGTCAGGAACGCCCGCACCTGGGTCGAGGTCGGAGGCTTTGTCCTGATGGGTTCGATAGAGGTTAAGGCCAAATAAGGCGCGCCGCCGACGGGCGCGAAGCTCGGGCGCAGCCCCTCTGACGATCGACGAGCGCAAACTCGTCGCCGTCAACGGAGGCGCAGCGCCCGTTGACGCTAGAGCTTGTCGATCAACATCGAGCACTTGCCCGAAGGGATCGGCAGGGTCTTTTTCTTCTTGTTGAGCACATTGATGGTGAAATAGTAGAGCTTCTCGCTCTCCATGTGGATTTCCCAGCCCCGCCCGCTCTTGTTCGAGAGGATGGTGACCATGTTGCGCTTGAGCGACATGTTCTCGATGCCCATGATTTCGAGGTTCGGGATGATCCAGTCCACCGTCTTGCGCGGCAGGCTGATCGACAGGCCGACGATGTTCTCGATCATCAGCGCGATGGTCGACAGGGCGCCGAAGGCCAGGAACTGCGATCGGGGCCACTCGGGCCTGTCGGGCCATACCGCCTTGCCCTCGTTCTGGGGCTGGTACGCTTCCCAGATGACCTGGCGCTGCTCCCGCTCGGCGCGGTCCCTTTCGCGCTCGCGTTCGCCGTTCGCGACGTGCATGGTGTCCAGCACGAAGTACAGGTGCCGGATGGCGCATTCGCGAGCCAGCTCCCAGTGGTTGTACTTTTCGAGCCCCTTGATGACCATATAGGTGAAGGGCGGCAGCACGGAGCCGCGGAAGCCCATGCCGCGCTTGTCGTAGTTCGGATCGTCCGCGGCGAGGGTCGGGAAGGGGTGCTCCGTTCCGAATGCCTGCGGATCCGTCAGGTGCGCTATCAGCTTCTCCGCGCGGTCTTCATTGGGGATCTCGGCCAGGAGCGGCCAGAACGCGCCGACGGTCCTCACGGAGGTCTGACGCTCCGCCTCGTCCAGGTCGAAATAGAAGCCTTTGTCGTGGTTCCACATCATGGAGTTGATGCGGGTTTTCAGGCTGAAGTACGCGCGCTTGTACTGGAAGCTGGCTTCCTTGTCGTTGAGGATGTCCGCCAGCGCCGACATGTAGAGCGCGTTCGTGGCCATGATCGCGTTGAAGTCCGCGTAGTAGACGGCCTTGCCGCGCGGCGAATTCGGCATGCCCGTGGCCGCCAGGGGCGCCGCGTAGAGGCCATTTTCCCGCTTCCAGGTCCGCTCAACCCATTGATGGTACTTGTGGAGGGCAGGCATGACCTCCTTCACGCGCTTCTTGTTGGCCGACTTGTGGTAAAGGTTGTACTCGGCCCATGCGAACAGGGGCGGGGCCAGTCCTTCGGGATTGTCCTTGTCGACCACGGGCTCGCCGGTTTCGAGGTCGTATGAGCCCCGGATGGCACCGGATTCCTCCTGCTTGCCGTACAGGGCGTCGAGCCCGTTCGAGGCCGCGTAGAGCCGGTTCGAGTACACGAGAAAGAACGAGGCGAAAACCTGGTCGATCTGGTCGAGCGTGCGCGAGGGCGGGTAATGGAAGAACTTGTCTTTGGGGAATCCCTTCCGGGCGTCGCCGACAGTCCAAAAGTCGGCTATCCACGCCCACGACTTGTCGTAGATGTCCACGAAGTCCTGGTCGTAGAAATGCACCCGCGGGAAATCGCGTTTGTTCACGTGATGGGCTCCTCGCTCGTATACGAACCGCACGACCGTCAAGCCGCCGCGGAATCCTGCACGAAATGACAGATTACTACAGAGAATGGCAATATTGGACAGTTTCAGAATATAGTACAGGCTCCGTTCAGTTGTCAAATCGATGCCGCAAATGCGCGCGCCCAGGCGTTTCCGCTTGCTTTTTCCCCCGGATGGACTACCTTTAAATCAGGCGACGGATCAGTCCGTACCGATCGGCAACCCATCCGTGGGTCCGGCGGCCAGCGTCATACGACAAAGGAGGCCATTCTGGTGGATGCTCCCCCGGTCGACGACGCGCCGGCGCTTGCCTCCTGAAGGCCGCCGGCAACGCGCGTTCAACAGTTCCTCGCGGAACGTGACGGACGCCTTGCCCGTAGAGCGCTTTTCTTAAAGCGCCATCCCGCAACACAGACGCGGGACCTTATGGAGCCGACCATCGCGTCGGCTCCTCGTTTTTCTGGACTCCCTATCGGGAGAACCGCTTTCCGCACCACCGGTACTCACGCCCTCAACGCTTCAGGCCCGTTCACGCGCCGATGCGGAAGGCGGCTACCAACGCCGCGGTGCGTTCGTTCAGGGTGGCCGCGCGCGTGGCGAGCTCTCCCAGACCGCCGACGCGCCGCAAGATGGCCGAGTTCGCTTCCTTCATTCCGATCGAATCCGCCTCCGTCTTGCGGGCATCCTCGTCGAGCGCCGCGAGAATCGCGCTCAGTTCGGTGCCGAGCGCCTCGAGCTCGTCCGCCCCGCGCGCGTTTTCCGCCGCCAGGGCCTGCGATTCGCGGAGGGCCTCAAGTATGGAGGTATTGGCCGCGTCCTGGCTGGCCATGCTCGTGGCGATGGCCGCGGTTTCCTCGTCCACTGAACCGAGCACCTTGCCCATCCTCTCGAAAGCCTCGGCGTTCGCCTCAGCCACCGAGAGCGCCTTCCGGATGTCCTGGACGATCGCCGCGAGGCTTTCCCTCGAGTCCTTGGTGTGGCGCGCGGTTGTCTCGGCCAGGCTGCGGATCTCGTCCGCGACCACCGAGAAGCCGGCCCCGGCGGTGCCCGCATGCGCGGCCTCGATGGCCGCGTTCATGGCCAACAGGTTGGTCTGGCTGGCGATCTTCGCTATGACCGAGTTGATCTCCGACAGCCTGGTGGAACGTTCGGCGACGGTCCTGACCACGTCGAGGCTCTCCCGCACCGCGCGACCGCTTTCGCCGAAGACGGTCGCGAGCTCATCCACTTCCACCTTCACCTTCGCGGCGCGTTCCGAGGCGTTCGAAACCGCCTCGAGCGCGAGCTCGGCGCTGTTGGTGGAGTTCTTTACGCTGTATTCCTGGGTCCGGGCGCGCTCCGCAACGGCCCTGGCGCCGCTCGCGAGGGCCGCCCCCGAACGGAGCGCCTTGGCGACGCTCGCGTCCTCGTGGCTGATCAAGGCCTGCACGGTCTCGATGCGGGCCGCCACCTCATTGGCGCCCTTCGTCGCCTCCTCCACGCCTTCATAGAGCTGGACCTCGATGGCATGCAGCTGGCCGAAGGCTTCCTTCAGCTCCGCGACGGAGCGCGCGAGGGAATCGCAGAAGGAGTTGATGTGGCCCTGGATGCTGGAAATCTCGTCGACGCCCGCGATGGGGATGCGTCCGGTCAGGTCTTTGTCGGCGGAGGCCATGCGCTCGACACGCTCGAGGACCACGGAATACGCCCGCGTCGTATTGCCCGACCAGATCAGCACCAGTATGGCGACAAGCACGTGGTAGACCGCCAGCGCGAAGAGCACGGGGAGGGCTATCCTGGAAAGCAAATCGCCCTCGCCCGAGCCGGATCCGGCGAACAGCACGGCGAACGCCACACCGGTCGTGGCGGCTTGCAACGACATGAAAAGCGGAATGATCACCAGCTTCCGCCCCTGACGGGCCTCGTAGAGATCCGGCGGGAACCAGGTCAGGCGCTCCGACAGGAGCTTCTCGAGCAGGATGCGGTCCTGGAACACGTAGAGCATGGCGCCGAGGTAGAAGTACGCGGTGGTTCCCACCATGACCGGGAGCCAGGCCCCCGATCCGGAGACGGCGCCCGTCAGGTTCTGCCAAACCGCGTTCGCCGCGAAATACGCGATCGAAACCAGCAGGAAAAGCACGAAGTTCTTGAGCGGAACCGCGCCAGCGGCCTCGATCGCCTCTCGGTAGACTGCCGGCTCCCGCTCGATGGGCGCGAGGCGACGGCAGAACTTCCTTCCTCGCCCCGCGGCCACGCCGACGAAGGCGGCATAGAACGCGAAGCCGGAGACGGCCCTCGCGGCGAGGATGAGGGACGAGCCCCCGGAAGCGGAGCCGATGAGAAGATCGACGGCGAGGCCGGACACGATGGCAAGGACGGGGGCCGAGATGATGACCGTCATGTACAGCCGCGCGTACTTCTTCATGGGCGTCGGGCTCCTGTTTTTTTCTCTCCGCTCCCCCCCGTACGGGGATGACGGGCCGTCGGGGTTCAAGTATACTGGCCCTCCGCCGGATCGCAAGGCGGACTCAGTCGAGGGGCACGGGGGATTCGATGATCATCACCATGTACAGGACGGGCGAGGACGGGCGCCTGCGGTACTACACGCTCCACGACCGGCAACCGGTCATGGGGCACCCCTACGCCCTGACCGTGGCATGGCGGACCGGGAACGGCGCCGAACGCGAGAAGCTGTACGTGTTCGATTCGCTGGCCGACATGGACCGCAAGATCCGCCAGGTGTTCGGCCGACGCATACGGGACGGTTACCGCCTGCTCTACAGCTTCAGCCGCGAGCGCCCGGCTCGACGCAATGCCCGCGGAACCGTCGCGCCCGCCATGGCGCTCGCCACCTGACCATCACCCGATCTCGCGCGTGCCGCCGAGCCTGAGGCCAGCCTCGTAGAGCCGGCCGCACGAGAGGAAGAGCGACAGGCGGGTCGACAGCAGTACGATGCCCGCCTCTTCCGCCTGCCGTACCAGATCCTCGGGCGGCAATTTCCCCCGCACGAACACCACCACCTTGATGTCCAGCAGATCGGCCGTCCGGAGCGCCTGGGCGTTGACGAGGCCGGTCAGCAGGACCACGCGATCCTTGACGAAGGCCATGACGTCGCTCATCAGGTCGGCGCCGCAGGCGGCCTCCACCTCGATGTCCACCATGTCAGCGCCCGTGTGGATGCGGGCTTCGAGTACCTCGACGATGCGTCCTACGGTCATGTCCGCTCCCGAAGCCAAGATACCATCGTCCGAGCGCCTTGTTCCAGTCGCGCAAGGCGTCGCCCGCGCCGTGTTTCTTTTCCGCGCTCCGGAAATTCGTCAAGTCGCGCCGCGGGCCGCCGAAAGTATGAAGGAGCGGGACTGCGCGAGCGGTCCCGTTCGCGGCGCCGCTTCCGGCGGGGCGGGAACCCCCCGGAGGAGCGACGACGGACTTCGTCACGCTTGACCGGCAAGGATGCCGGGACCGGCCGATCGGCCGGACATACGACTAAGGAAAGGAGTAAGGGTTATGATCATCAATCACAACCTCAGCGCGATGTTCGCCGACCGCTCTCTCAGGGTCACGAACGGAAGTGTCGACAAGAACATGGAAAAGCTCGCCTCCGGCCTGCGGATCAACCGCGCCGGCGACGACGCGTCGGGTCTCGCGGTCTCCGAGAAGATGCGCTCCCAGATCCGCGGCCTGCAGCGGGCCTCCAAGAACGCCCTGGACGGCATTTCGTTCATCCAGACGGCGGAAGGCTTCCTCCAGGAAAGCCAGGACATCATCCAGCGCATTCGTGAGCTGGCCGTCCAGGCTTCCAACGGCATTTACACCGCCGAGGACCGCATGCAGATCCAGGTCGAGGTCAGCCAGCTGATCGACGAGGTGGACCGGATCGCGAGCCACGCGCAATTCAACGGTCTCAACCTCCTGACCGGGCGTTTCGCCCGTGAAGAGGGCGAGAACATCGTCACGGCTTCGATGTGGTTCCACATCGGCGCCAACATGGACCAGCGCGAGCGGGTCTACATAGGCACGATGACGGCCAAGGGCCTCGGCGTGCGCAACATCGGGGACAACTCGATCCTCTCGATCGAAAGCCCCGACGAATCGAACCGCGCCATCGGCGTCCTGGACTCCGCGCTCAAAATCGTCAACAAGCAGCGCGCCGACCTCGGCGCCTACCAGAACCGCCTCGAGCACGCGATCCGCGGCATCGACATCGGCGCCGAGAACCTCCAGGCCGCCGAGAGCCGTATCCGCGACGCCGACATGGCCAGCGAGATGGTCGAGTTCACCAAGAACAGCATCCTCGCCCAGGCCGGCAACGCGATGCTCGCGCAGGCAAACCAGAAAACGCAGCAGGTGCTGCAGCTCCTCCAGTAGGGTCACCCGCCCCGAAGCCGCGCGCCGCCTCCCTATGGGAGGCGGCCTTTTTTTTCCCCGGACGCCGGTGATGCCGCTTCAACGTGCCCGATTGCCGTCGATGCGCGTCGCCGTATATACTCCGCCGGCCATGCCCGAAAGCACCCACACCGCGGAAATCCGCGCCGCGATACTCGAAAGCGTCTTTCCCGACCTCAAATACGGTGGAGACCCGGACATCGAGCGCTACTTCGAACTGCGCGAGGCCGGGCGCGTAGCCGACGCCCTGGCCGTCTACCACGGCAAGCTGCGCGTCCGCTACCCCGACGACTCGAAGCGCATCGAGCTGCTCGGCCTGTTCAGGCGCCGCGACCCGCGCTTCGCGGGAGCCCTGCGGGCGCAGCTCGACGCCCTGGCCGACTCCCTGGTCGGCAGGGTCCGGGCCGCGGTCGACGCCCTGCTCCGACCCTTGGCCGGCGTCGCGCCTCACGACGCCTACGGCACGCTCAAGGCCGTCGAGCGCGTGGTCGACATGCTGCCGCCCGACGAGAGCGACGCCATCCGCGTGCTCGACCTGCACGTGCGGCACGCCGCCTTGCTTGCCCACCGTCGTCCCCAGGCAGAGCGGCTCCGTTTTCTGGTGGGCGAGTTCTTCGCACAGTCGCGCGCCGACGAGTACGGCGACGACGAACTCGTCGCGCGGTCGTACGCCAAGGCCGAGGAGCGCCGGCGGGCCGAAGGCAAACGCAATTTCTTCGACCTGTCGCGCATCGAGTTTTCGAAGGAAGACGTGGCGCGGATCGAGATACCTTCCGGCATCGAGCGGCGCGAGGACCGTGTCCTGGCATTCTGCCACAAGTACTGGCTGCGCGCGACCGATCCGGGCTTCGAACGGGTCGTCAACCTCTACTCACGGAAATACGGCACCGAACACTACTCGGTGCTTCGCGCCATCCGAGTGGGGCGCGCGAAACGCTACACCGACGACGAGATACTCAACCTGGTCGACACGATACTCTCATCGAGCTACAGCTATTCGGTCCAGGGCGACCTCTACATGAGGTCCGCCTGGAAAGCGCTCAAGGCACGGCTGTACGGCACGGCCCCGGCGACGCACGTCGCCAGCCCCCCCCGGAAACCCGCGACCGTTCGCGGGACGGTTCGACGGGCGCCGGCGGCTCCGGGGAACCCGGCGCTCCGCGAAGGGGCCGCACACGACGCGAGGCCGGGCGCGACGCAGACGCAGACGCAGACGCAGACGCCGAAAATCGGGTCGACGCTCGAGCGAGCGGAAGAACCGCGGCTCTCCGGTCGCCGCGACCCCGAGCGCTTCTCCCTCACGCCCGCTCCGAAGCCGGCCCCGCCGACGAACGGCATCAGCCCGGCCGGCTCGGTTTCCGACATGCTCCGAAAGCTTTCCGGCCGGGCCTACGACGTCTATCGCGACAGCTTCGCGACACACGCGCCCGCCGCGGTGGAGGAAGTCATCTCCGCGGCCCGCGGCAAGCGCAAGTCGATTTTCGACGACAGCGCAACGAAGGCCGAACGGATCATCCTGGACTTCCTCTCGCGAAACTACGCGAATCCTTTCATGGACTGGGAGAACTCGGAAGCCCGATCAAGGGTCGCCGAGCTCGGCTACGCGCTGCCGAGCCTGGAGCCGGTCATACAGGCGGCCTGGAAGCGCATCCGGTAGGCGCCCCCGTCAGGAACGCGAGCCCACTGCGCCACGGAAACGGCTAGAGGGTCGTCCGATGGCGGAAGCTGCGCGCGATGGTCAGGCGATCGGCGTATTCGAGGTCGCCGCCGACGGGGATGCCCGTGGCCAGTCGGCTGACGTTAGCGCCGCTGCCCTCGAGGGCCTTCTTCACGTAGAGCGCCGTGGTGTCGCCTTCTACCGTGGGATTCGTGGCCAGCACGACCTCGGCGATGCCCTCGTCGCGCACGCGCGCCACAAGGGCACCGATGCGGAGTCGCTCGGGGCCGACCCCGTCGAGCGGCGAAATGAGGCCGCCGAGCACATGGTAGAGTCCGCGCCATTCGCGGCTGGCCTCGAGGGTCAGCACATCCTGGGGCTGTTCCACGACGCATACCATGGAACGGTCCCGGCGCGGATCAGCGCAAGCCTCGCAGGTTTCGTCCTCGGCGTAGGCCCCGCAGGTCGGACAAAGTCTGACACGCTCCTGGATGCCGGCGATGCGTTCGGCGAGCGCGGCCGCGTACGAACCGTCGACGCGGAGCAGGTGGAAGGCGATCCGGGCAGCGCTCTTCTTTCCTATGCCCGGAAGCCGCGAGAGGAGCCCGGTAAGCTCCTCGATGGCCCTCACCGGCCGCCTCCGCCGAACAGGCCGCCGAGGCCCGGGATTCCCGCGCCTTGGGCGCCCGCGCCGAATTCCGACTGCATGCGCTCGCGGAGGCGTCCGACGGCGTCGTTGTACGCGGCGCGAACGAGGTCGTTCAGCATGGGCACGTCGGATGGATCGACGACCTCGGGGGAAATCGCGACGGACTTCATTCCGAAGTCGCCGTCGAGAACGACCTTTACCATGCCGCCGCCCGCCGAGCCCTCGACCTCCAGGGCGAGCATTTTCGCCCGCATCTGGCGCGCCATTTCCTCCATCTGCCTCGGGTCGCCGAACATCTTCATGACGTCGTTCAGGTTCATCGCGATCCTCCATCCTGGTTATCGTCGCCCGCGGAACGCTCGCCCCTAGTCTGCGGAACACGGCGGCCGCGGAACACACGCTCTACGAGTTCCACCGGGTCGGGCGCGCCTTCCGGCCGCGACGCGGCGCGCGGCGCCTCGCCCGCCGGGGAAGGGGCCGCGCGCTGCTCGGCCGACTCGCCCTGCCTTTTCAAAGGCCTGATATCCACCGAAAGCCCGGAACCGCCTGAGTCCGCGACGCGCCTGGAGACGAGGGCCAATTCGGCGCGAGCCATGTTCTCCTCATAGGGACGCTCGAACTCGATCACGAGCTTCGCGCCTTCGACGCGCCAAGCCACGGCTTTTTCGAGGGCGCCGGCCAGCACGAAGTCCGCCTTGCGGAGCAGGGCGAGCGTGGCTTCCCGAATGGCGGCCGCGTCGCGCCCCGCAAGCTCCGGAGCTTCTTTCCGCGGCGACGCCTCCGGAGCGCCGACGGAGTTCGGGCTCTCCACCCTGCCTTCGGCGATCCTGGACCCTGCCAAGCCCGGGTCCCGGACGGGCTCCCGAGACGTGCCGGTTTGCGGCCGGATGGCTTCCCCATCCTCGGACGGGCCGTCATCATCCTCGTCGAAAACCGATGAACCGGTGGGAGGGGGAAGGATGACCGGGCCGGCAGCCGGCTTCGCTGGGACGGATGTGTCCGCCGCTCCCGCCCGTGGCGTGTCTTCGAGGCGCTCCGCTTCGGGGACTCCCGGAGACCCTCCGGCATCCCGCCCGACGGCGACCGCCGGCACATCCGGCGCGCGGGAATGCGCGAGCGCGCCGGCATCTCCCGGCGAAACGCCGCTCACGCACCCGAGACGTTCAGGCTTTTTTTTTTCGCCCCCGTTCAGGTCGGTCGCGGGGCCGAGTGCTTCGGCGAAACCGGGCGCGCCGGAAGGCGCGGAGGCCGCGGCTCCGGACCGAATGTAGGCACGCAGCTCGCCGACCGCCCGCGCGGCTTCGGCGGCGGTCACCGCGGAAGCCAGTCCCGCAAGGCGCGACACCGCCAGCTCGAGCTCGTATCGGGGATCCACAGAGGATCTGAGGTCGCGGTGCAGCTGCAGGAGCCCGGCGAGAGCCCGCTCAATCTTCTCCGGCGCGAGGGCGTCGACGACCGCCCGATCGAAGGCGGCGGCGGGCGCTCCGAGCACACCCGGCTTCGACACGCCGCTCCGGAGGAAGAGGATCGCGCGCCAGTATTCCACGGCATCCACCACCCACTGCTCCGGAGAAACCCCGCGGTCAAGGAGCGCGTCCAGCCGCTCGAGCGCGCTCGCCCGATCCCCGCGCGCGCAATCGGCCATCAGTTCGTTCATCCGGTCGAGACCGACGAGACCCAGCTTGTCCCGGATCTTCAAGGCGGTGATCTTGCCTTCGGAGAACGCGGCAACCTGGTCGAACAGCGTATACGCGTCACGAAGCGAGCCAGTCGCCTCTTTCGCGATCCACAGCAGGGCGTCCTCGTCAGCCTCCGCCCCGATCTCCGTCGCGGCCTCGCGGAGGAGCCTGGCTATGGTTTCAAGTGGTATCAGGCGAAAGCCGAACTGTTGGCAGCGGCTCTTGATGGTCGCCGGAACCTTGTGGAGCTCGGTGGTGGCGAAGACGAATACGACATAGGGAGGCGGTTCCTCGATAGTCTTGAGCAGCGCGTTGAAGGCGCTGTTCGAGAGCATGTGCACCTCGTCGATGATGTAGATCTTGTAGCGGCTCGAGTTCGGGGGAAAGAGAACCTCGTCCTTTATCTGCCGGACGTTCTCGACGCTCGTATTCGAGGCGCCGTCGATCTCGATGACGTCCATGCTGGACCCGGCGCGGATGGCTTTGCAGTTGTCGCACTCGCCGCACGGATCGGCCGTCGGACCCTTCTCGCAGTTCAGGGAACGCGCCAGGATGCGAGCGGTGCTGGTCTTTCCGCAGCCGCGGGGACCGGAAAAAAGGTACGCGTGCGCGATGCGCCCCGACTCGATGGTCGAGCGCAGGGTGGATGAGACGAACTCCTGGCCGGCGAGCTCGTCGAAGCTGCGGGGCCGTTTTCGCGACGCGGTAATCTCGTAGGGCATGGGCGGAGGATAGCACGGCGCCGGTTACGCGACAAGGACGAGGCCGCGTCGGTCCGGGAACATGTCGCGGGCATCGGGGGCGCAGGTGCCAACGTGCCGCGGTCCGGCGTCGAAGGGGAATAGAATGTGGTGGGAAAAAGCCTCGAGCGCTCGAAGCCAGGCTTGCCGCGACTCAGCGCCTACCGCGTACCGTTGCTCCCTTCCGGGCCTGGCGGGGTTTCGCGGCGGCCACTAGCGCGGGGCCTGGCTTCAAGCGCTCGAGTCGGCCGGTACGGAGAGAGAGGGATTCGAACCCTCGGTGCCTTTCGACACACACGCCTTCCAAGCGTGCACCATCGACCACTCGGACATCTCTCCGGATAAGGGGAACGTCGTCTTTTTTTACATCCGGTGAATCATCGGAGAGAGAGGGATTCGAACCCTCGGAACCCTTACGGGTTCAACGGTTTTCGAGACCGCCCGATTCAACCGCTCTCGCATCTCTCCAGGACGATGAGGCTAAGAGGATTCGAACCTCCGACCTTCAGATCCGCAATCTGGCGCTCTATCCAGCTGAGCTATAGCCTCGTCTATGTAAACCCCCGAAGGGGACGTGAACCGGAGAGGGGGGGGATTCGGTTCGAATCCCCCATCTTCCGACAGCGTAAATCAACCGGAGAGGGGGGGATTCGAACCCCCGGTACCCTTGTGGGGTACAACTCCTTAGCAGGGAGCCCGATTCGGCCTCTCTCGCACCTCTCCAAACCGGTCTTACGGATCCGGAGCAGGTGGGATTCGAACCCACGGAGCCTTTCGGCTCGGCGGTTTTCAAGACCGCTTCCTTCGACCGCTCGGACACCGCTCCAACACGCGGAGCCACAACATAGCGGGCGCGCTTGGCCTTTGTCAAGCGGGTGGGGCAGCGGGAAAAACGCGCCTCAGTCGACCAGGTAGCGGCCGATCTCCTTGAGCTCGGGAATCCTCGAAAGCACTGTCGGCTTGGTGCCGGCGTCCTCGCGATCGAGAGCGGCGACCTTGGTGTACAGGTCGTTGATCATGTCGGAGAGGAGCTTGAGGTTGGAGTCGAAGTTGTTGATGGCCATGTCGCGGAAAACCCGGTCGGCTTCGGTGACCCGCTGGCCATGACCGGCCCCCGCGAGCATGCGCAGGTTGGGAGCCAGCTGCCGGCGCGATTGGTAGACGAATCGGGCCATGGCGAGTATCTGGAGGTAGAGCTCGTCGATGTGGTAACCCTGATATCGGTAATTGGCCACCTTCTCCGTCATCTCCTCGATCAGGGCCCAACCGTTCCCCTCGAAGGACATGGTCGAGAGCGCGTGCCGCGTGAAGCGGTTCGCGATGTTCGTGCGGTAATGGTGGCCGATCTTCTCGAGCAACGAGAAGATCTCGGGATCCTTCACTTGCATGGCGTCGAAGTATAGCCTCAAGTCCGCGCCAGAAGCTACCCGTGAAAGCCTCAAAGACGGGAATTCGGGATAGCCGGGGCGGCTCCCCCCGGAAGGCGGCTTGATCGCTCGCCCCGGCGCGCGGTACCGTGAGCGCATGCGACAACCACGGAAGAGCTCCCGATCGCCGGTCGCCACGCTCGTCGCGACCGTCCTAGCCCTCGCTTCGACCGCCTGCTCCGCGAAGCCGACGGAGATATGGACGGACCGCCCCGAGCTCGCCGTGTACGCATCCGTCTTCAACGCAGCCCAATCGCGCTACCGTGTCGTGGTCCGCCATCACGAGAGCCTCGCGGAAGCCGCGGCCGCCGCCCGCCGCAAGCCCGCCCTCGTCATCGGCAGCTACCTCCGCGCCGAATCGTTCAGGAAACAGCTCGTCTCGCTCGACTACCTTTTCGGCGAGCTGGCCATCAACCAATCGCTCTTCTATCCCGAACTGCTCGCCAAGGGAAACGTCGACGGACGCCAGCTCCTGCTTCCGCTCTCCTTCAACCTTCCCCTCGCTGCCTTCCGCGACGTCGACCCTCCGCCCCTGTCGGTCGGCGCCGTCGCGTCGCTCGCGGACCTCGAACCGGCCGCACTGGCCTTCAACCGCAAGTCGGGACGCGACTTCACCGCGATGGGATTCTCTCCGCGCTGGAGCGGCGAGGCGATGATGCTGACGGCATGGGCTTCCGGCGTCGCGTTCCGCGAAGGCTCCCCGCTCGCCTGGAGCGACGAGGGGCTCGACAAGGCGATCGCCTCCCTGCGGGACTGGGCGGTCCGCGTGAACGGCTCCATCGAGGCGGAGGACGATTTCCAGTTCAAGTACCTGTACCTGCCGGACTACGCCTCCGTGCTCGAAGGGCGCACGCTGTTCGCGGTACTGCGTTCGGACCGCTTCTTCCTGGTTCCGGAAGCGCCGCGCGGCCTGCTGGATTTCCGTTGGCTCGGCGAGGGCGGCAAGACGCCCGTGCTCGAGGACGCGGTCTGGGCGGGGATACTCAGGGGCGGCTCGGGCAAGCAGGGAGCCGAAGCCTTTCTCGGCTGGCTATTCAGCGAGCCGACCCAGGCGGAACTGCTGCAGGCGTCAAAGCGGCTGAGGCTTTCCGAGAGCGTGTTCGGCATCGCCGGCGGATTCTCGTCGCTTTCCACGGTAAACGACCGCTGGTTCCCGCTTGTGTATCCCGCGATGGAGGGGAGGACGGTCGCCGGCCCGAACCTGGTCGCTCCCGAAATCCTGCCCTCCGGCTGGCTGTCGATCGAGACGGAGGTGGTAATTCCCTTCCTCGAAACGGCCTCGGGTCAAAACCCTCCCGACGACGCCCGCTCGGATATCAGGACGAGGCTCGCGGAGTGGGTTGCCGGATCCAAGTGAGCGGGACGCGGGGCGCGAAGGGCGCCGAACGCGGCAGCCGGCGGCCCCCGATGTCGCGGCGCATGCTCAGAGAGCACGCGCTTCCCAAGCCCCGAAGACCGCCGCCCACTCGGAGCGGGTCAGCGCCTTGACCGCTTCGGCGCGCAGCGCGGCGCCCCAGACGGCGCCCTTCGTATAGGCGCAGAACGCCTTCCGGAATTCCGCGCCCGCTATCCTTTCGCCGAGGAAGCGCACCGAAAGCTCGTAGTGCCGACGGGCGGCCGCGATGCGCTCGGCCCAGCCCACTTCGAGGCTCCTGCCCGCGCGGAGCAGGGATTTGGCCTCCGCGAATATGAAAGGATTTCCGATGGCGCCGCGCGCCACCATGACGCCCGCCACCCCGGTCTCGGCGAACATGCGCGCGGCGTCTCCGGCGCTGAAGACGTCACCCGAACCGAACACCGGCACGGGCAAGGCCTCGACCAGCGCCTTGAGGGCCGTCCAATCGGCCTTGCCTGAGTAACCCTGCTCCCGCGTGCGGGCGTGCAGCGTGACGGCGGCCGCCCCGGCGCCGACGGCGGCTTCCGCGGCCTCCAGGTAGTTGATCGACGAGGCGTCCCAGCCAAGCCTGATCTTTACGGTGACAGGGGCGGCCTGGGCCTCGCGCACGGCGCGCACGATGGCCGCGATGCGCGCCGGATCCTTCATCAGAGCCGAGCCCGAGCCTGTCTTGACGATCTTGGGCACGGGGCACCCGCAGTTGATGTCCACGAGGAGCGGCGCGTAGCCTTCGAGCATGGACGCGGCGCGGGCCATGACGGCAGGAGATGATCCGAAGATCTGGATGGCGTAGGCCTTCTCGTTCTCCGCGCGCGCGAGCAGGGGTCTCGTTTTCTCCGAGCCGCGCGTCAGCGCCTCGGAACTGACCATTTCGGTGAAGGCCAGGTCGCAGCCGTGGTCGGCGCAAACCGATCTGTAGGCGGCGTCGGAATAGCCTGCCACGGGGGCGAGGAAAAGCCGCCCCGGAAGCGTGGCGCCTGCGAGTTCGAGGGGTGCGTCGTGGTCCATGCGGGTTCCGTGCCGGATAAGCCCCGGCGTCGAAGTGGATCCGCTTCCGTCGGCACGGAAACCGTTTTCCCCGCCGACGGAAGAGGCGTCAGGCGAGGCGCAGGAAGCGGCGGGCGTTGTCGGTGGTGGCGGCCGCGACTTCCTCGATCGGCAGGTCGAGCACCTGCGCCAGGAAGTCGACCGTGGACGGCAGGTACTCGGGCTTGTTCCGCTTGCCGCGATACTCCGCGGGCACCATGAAGGGCGCCTCGGACTCGACCAGGATGCGGTCGAGCGGGACGGCCTGCGCGGTCTCGTGGAGGTTGCGCGCGTTGCGGTAGGTCAGGTTGCCGGCGAACGAGAAATACAGGTTGAGGTCGAGGGCGCGCCGCGCGTACTCGGCATCCTCGGAATAGCAGTGCAGGACGGCTCCAGCCGGCGGCATGCGGTCCTTGAGGATGTCGAACACGTCCTTGCCGGCCTCTCGGTTGTGGACGATGACCGGCTTGTCGAAGCGCGCGGCCATCTCGAGCTGGTCGATGAAAAGCTCGATCTGGCTCTTCCGGTCGCCGAAGCGGTGGAAGTAGTCCAGGCCGATCTCGCCGATCGCGACCACGCGGGGAAGCTTGAGGCTCTCCTCGATGCGCCGCTGCCAATCCTTTCCGGGATTCTGGACTTCCGACGGCGAGACGCCGACGGCGTGGTATACGTGCTCCGCGGTCTTGAGATTCTCGTAGACCTGCGAGAAGTCGATGAGGCTGTTGCAGATGCTCACGATGCCGACGACGCCGGCCTGCTTCGCCTGCTGGCAGACGAGCAGCTGCTCGATGGGATCGTCGAAGATGAGCCCGATGTGGGCATGCGTGTCGAAGTACTGCATGTGAGTTCCAGTGGATTGCCGATGATGGGGAGACCCGAACACGGGTTACGGGGCAAATGTAGCACAGCCCGCCTCCCCAGTCAAGCTCGCCTCGGCAAATGCTTGATCCGGAAGGAAATACGCGAGTAGCTCCGCTGAAGACGCCTCGCGGCGTCCGGGTTCACATTGAGAAGCCTTCCCCCAAATATACTTTTCTGGCCATTTCGCTGGCCAGGATGTCCTCCCGGGTCCCCGAGACGAGTATGGTTCCGCGGGAAATGACGTAAGCCCGGTGGGTCACGTCGAGAGTGTCGCGCACGTTGTGGTCGGTCAGGAGCACGCCGATCCCCTTCGCCGAGAGCCTGCGGACGATGCGTTTGATCTCCTGGACCGCGATCGGATCGATGCCCGCGAACGGTTCGTCAAGCAGGAGGAATTTGGGACGGATAGCCAAGGCCCGCGCTATCTCGGTGCGTCGGCGCTCGCCGCCGGAAAGCGTCCAACCGGCTTGCTTCCGCAGCTCCGCCACGCCGAACTCCTCCAACAGCTCCTCCAGCGCCCGCTTCCGGCCAGCCGCGTCCAGGTCCGTCCGGGTTTCGAGCACGGCCGCGACGTTGTCCTCGACGCTCATCTTGCGGAAAATCGATGGATCCTGGGGAAGGTAGGCCAGCCCCATGCGCGCGCGGCGATGCATCTGCAAACCGTCGACCGGCCCGTGATCGAGCAGAACCCCGCCCGCGTCGGGCTTGAGGAAACCGACGATCATGTAGAAGACCGTAGTCTTGCCGGCGCCGTTCGGTCCGAGCAACCCGACCACCTCGCCGTTTCGCATCGAGAACGAGACATCGGCCACCGCAACCTTCTTCCCGAAGGTCTTGCGAAGGCCCCGCGCCTCGAGGACATGGCTGACACCGTCCCGCGGGCCCGCGATATCCTCGAGCCGCTCGTCCTCCCGCTCGTCCATGGGTTCGTCGGATACGGGGAGCGCCTCGTCCGCGAGCACCTCCGGCGCGGGCGGAGATCCAGCCGGGACTTCTTCGTCGAACCGGTCCTCAGTTTCGCTCATTCGTCCCCCGCGGCCGGATCCGGATCCGGATCGTCACCCTCGCCCGCATCCTTTTCGCCGGTTCCGGCCCGGGCGCTCACGACTCCGCTCACCGAGCCCTCGAGCCAGATTTCCTCCGTATCGACATCGACGACGATACGTGCCGCGCGGTATTCGTCGCCGTCCTTGACCACCACCGGGGAACCCGAAAGCTCGAGCAGGCCGGACCCGCGGTCGTAGCGTGCGAATTCGGAGCGGCAGGCCAGGTCCTCGCGGAGGATGCGGGCGCCGATGCGCACCTTGGCGATTTCGGTCGCGTCGTCGTTCTCGATCCAGGAGCCTTTCACCACCAGCCGGTTCCTTCGGTCTTCCAGGGTCGAGGGGCCTTCCATACGGCTGATCCTGGCGACTCGGTCGTGGAAGAAGGTCTCGGTGATGAAGCGGATGCCCTTCTCCTTGTCCTCCGCGACCACCGCGCCGTAACAGCGTACGTAGCGCCAGTCCTTACCCGAGATCTCTATCCGGTCGGCCCGGATTTCGAGCCCTCCGGACACCACGAGGGCGTTGCCCGTCAGGACCGCGTTCTCCTTGCCGGGCGAGAAGCTCCCGGACATGCCGTCCGCCGAAAAGCTGAAGGTTTCCGCAGCGGCTGCCGAGGCGAGCGCGAAAGTCAGCGCGACGGCAGCAAGCGCGCGAACCCCTGCCCTTCGGAAGGGCCGCCTCAAGGCTCGCCCTCCGGCTCGGGAGGCGTGAAGGAGCCGACGACGTCTTCGCCGAACAGGAAGGTCCCGCGCGCGGCGTCCGCCTCGAAGCCGGCGCCCCGCAGTTCCGTACCATCCTCCGTGCGAACCGTGACGAGCGCGTCGTCGCCGCCGGAGAGCTTGCGTTCCGCCGCGTTCCAGGCGAGCCTGGCGGTCGCGAACGACGCTTTCTCCCGCGCGCTGGTGAAGACCACGTTGCCTTCGATCTCGGCGTCTTCGGTGGCGGTGTCGATGCGGATGCGGTCGGCGCGTCCCTCGGTCGCGACCGAGCCGTCCTCCGCGTATTCGACGAAGCGGGCGTCGAAAAGCACGGTATAGCCTCTCGACTCGTGGATCTCCGCCCGTTCGGCTTCGACTCGGAAGACCACCATGCCGTCCGAGATCGATCGGTGGCGGACCCCGGACAGAAGGAGTTCCGGGGTTCCCGGACCAAGCTCGTCGGGTGCCTCCGCGCCGTAGTCGAGCGAGCATGCGGCGCTCGCCAGGATCAGGCCGAGGCCGGCGATCCGCGGCAGGATGCCGCGGCGGACGGCGGAACGCAGGGGAAGCGGCATGCGTCGACTACCCTTTCCTCGCCGCCGAGGCCTCGACGAAGGCACGGAAGAGCGGGTGGGCGGCGACGGGCCGCGACTTGAATTCGGGATGGAACTGGACACCGACGGACCAGGGATGAGCCGGCCATTCAAGCGCTTCGACGAGAGAGCCGTCCGGGGTGAGCGCCGAGATGACGAGTCCCGAACCCTCCATTTGCGGCCTGAAGGCGTTGGCGAATTCGTAGCGGTGACGATGGCGCTCGGAAATCTCGGCGGCGCCGTAGGCGACGCGGATGGCGGTTTCCTCGCGGAGCGCGGAACGCCCGGCGCCGAGGCGCATGGTGCCGCCGTAGTTCTTCACGTCGACCTGTTCCTCGAGCAGTGAAACCACGGCATGCGGCGTATCCCGGTCGAATTCGCCGGAATTGGCGTCCGCCCAGCCGAGCACGTTCCGCGCCCACTCGATGGCCATGATCTGCATGCCGAGGCAGATACCGAAATAGGGAATGCCGTTCTCGCGGGCGTAGCGCGCCGCCGCCACCATGCCGTCGATGCCGCGGTGGCCGAAGCCGCCGGGCACAAGGATGCCGTCCGCGTCGCCGAGCGCCGCAGCTGGATCGGCTCCTTTCTTCTCGAGGGTCTCCGAGTCGACGCGGATCAGGTCGACGGCCGCCTCGTTGGCGATGCCGCCGTGGTGCAGCGCCTCCCAGACGGACTTGTAGGAATCGGAGAGATCCATGTACTTGCCGACCACCGCGATCCGGACGCGGCGCTTCGGCTCGCGGAAGCGCCGCACCACGTCCTTCCAGGCGCGCAGGTCGGCGTGCCGGCTCTCGACGCCCATGCGTCGCAGCAGGAACACGTCGAGGCCCTGGTCGTGGAAGACGAGGGGGATCTCGTAGATGGTGTCGGCGACGTCATGCGCGCTGATGACGCCCTCGAAATCGATGTTGGTGAAAGCGGAAATCTTGCGGCGGATGGCCTCGTCCATGGGCTCGCCCGAACGGAGCACCAGGGCGTCAGGCTGGATGCCGACCTCCTGCAGTTCCTTGACCGAGTGCTGGGTCGGCTTGGTCTTGAGTTCGCCGCCCGAGACCGTCGGCACCAGGGTGACGTGGACCGAGACCGCGTTCTGGCGTCCGAGCTCGTGGATGAGCTGGCGCGCGGCCTCGAGGAAGGGGATGGATTCCATGTCGCCGACCGTGCCGCCGATCTCGACGATGGTGAGGTCCACGTCGGGGCTGTCGGCTACCGCGAGGACGCGGGCCTTGATGGCGTCGGTGACGTGGGGAACCACCTGCACCGTGCGCCCGAGGTAGCGCCCCTCGCGCTCTTTGCGGATGACCTCGTCGTAGACCTGTCCCGTCGTGATCGAGTTGGCGCGGGTGATGGGAGCGTTGGTGAAGCGCGCGTAGTTGCCCAGGTCGAGGTCGGTCTCCGCGCCGTCGTCGGTGACGTAGACCTCGCCGTGCTGGTAGGGGCTCATCGTCCCCGCGTCAACGTTCAGGTAGGGGTCGATCTTCATCATGCGGACGGAAAGCCCGCGGGCTTCCATGAGAGCGCCGATCGAGGAGGCGGTAACGCCCTTGCCGAGCGAGGAGCACACGCCGCCCGTCACGAAGATAAGCTTCTTCATGGAAGGCCAGTATCCCCGCGCCGGGGTCGCGGGTCAAGCGGGCCTCGGTCGGGGCGGTCGGAGCGGCGGTCCGCGCCGTTTCGGGGCCGGACCGTTCCGCCACGACCGGCGCACCCGAACAATCCGCCGCCCGGCTCGGGCTCACGCGGCGCTTCACGGAACCGGGCCCCGCAGGATATCCTCGCGGCCATGCCGTCGCGCGCCCACGACGTCGCTCCGCAGCGGCGTCCGTTCGCCATCTTCCAGCTCTGTCCCTTCCTGGCTTCCGTGTGTCTTTTAGCCGCGTGCGCGGAACCCGCCGACCTCAGCGCGCTCCGGCAGGAGTTTCCCGAGGCCAGGCTCGCATCGCTCGCGAGCGCGGCGCGGGACGCGGCCGCGGCCCTTTCTGGCGACGCGCTTCCACCGCTCCTGGGCATGGAGCCCGGCGCGTCGCACGGCATCGGCATACGCTTCAGCGGCGCGGACGGCGACCGCGGTTGCGTCTCGTTCTGGAAGGACGTCAAAGCGCCGGAGCTCGCCGTCGCGGCCACGGCCGCCCTCGCCGCGCGCGATCCGCGCTACGGGGACATAGCCCGGGGGGAGATGGCGGCCCTGCGGGTCGAGGTGAACGTCTACGGGGAGTTCCGCCGCATCGGGTCGTGGCGCGAAGCGCGTCCCGGAATCGACACGCTCATGGTCGTGAACGCGGACGATCCGACGCTCATCCAGGCCGGCGTCGCCCTCGACGAGGGGTGGACCGCGAGCGAGTACGCGGAAGCTGTCCTCCGCAAGGCCGGGCTCGACCCGACCCGCCTCGACGACGACGCTAAGCTCGGCTGGCGCGCGGCCCCGACGCTCCGCTTCGTGCTCCGTCCCTAAGGCGCCCAGCTTCGAGCTCTGTCCCCGACTCGGCCCTCGGTTTCGAGCTCTGTCCCCGACCGGGCGCTCAGGGCTCGGCGAGCGCGGCGAACGAGAAGAAGTAGCTCGTCACGTCGCGGGGGTCCACGTGCTCCGGCGCGATGTCGAGCGCGGTGGTCCGCCACAGCACGCGGCCCACGGCGCCGAGCCCGTCGGCGAGGGCGCCGAGGGCGTACATGCCCGGCCGGTTGTCGCAGCCCGCGAAGAACCAGGTGTCGGCGGACGGCCGCTCCACGAAGCGGCGCGAGATGGCGTCGCGACGGTCCGCCTCGGCCTTGGTGTCATGGTGGCTGAAATCGCTCGACACGAGCAGGAAGGCGCGCCGCTCCGCGCCGTCCCGGAATTCAGGCAGCAGGGCCCCCGCGAGCGCGCGGGCGCCGGCGAGGTCCACCGGAGCTTCGCCGTCGACGGCGAGCGGCACGACCCTGGCGTCCGGAAAATGCCGCGCGATGAAGGGCATGAAAGTCGAAACCCCGTGCTCGTAGGTGAAGGACGCGTCGTCAAAGGACGTTCCGAGCCGCTCCGCCACCCGGCGCGCCGTCGGAGCGTCGACTTCCACGAGGCCGTCCGAAACGGCGAAAGGCCGGAGGGACATCGAGGCGACGCCGCCCGACTGCCCGAAGTGCCGCGGCGAGACTATGAAGAAGGTTTCCACCGTCCGCGCCCGCGCGAGCTCGGCGAACCAGGCTTCGATCCAGGCGTGGGCGAGCAGGTGGTGGCTCGCGATGCCGCCCACCGGGAATCCGCCGAGCTCTGTCCCTCCGGAGGATAGCGCCGGCGCCGTCCAAATCGCCTCGGGCGCGCCGGGGACGGAGCCCCGGACGGGGCGCTCGCCGAGGCTCTGCCAAGTGGAGTACGGCCGCGCCTCCCGTGTCGCGGCGGCGCCGCCCGGGAACGGTTCGGCGGCGGCCGCCGTCGGGCGCGGCCCCGCTCCGCACGCGCTTAAGGCGGCGCAGGCCGGGATCAGGAAAAGCGAAGCGAGCGCGCGGGTGAATTTTGGGCGGGCGGCCGCGACGACGTGGCCGCGGCCGAGTTGCCTTTTCAATCGAAAATGTCTTCGGACCAGAAGGGCCGGTACTTGGACAGGTCGGCGCCGCGCTTGTACGCGATCTCCTTCCATTGCTCGTCGGTCAGCCGGTCGTCCATGGGGTGCCGGAACTCGTAGTAGCTGAAGACGTAGCCCGCGGCCACGCGCTTGCCCCCCTGTCCGTCGTTGAGCAGGACATCGATCCGGTACGGCGCCGCGATGCCGATCTCGAGCACCTGCTTCGGGTCCACCGCGGTGTAGACGTCGGCGATGATGCCAATGCGCTCGTCCTGGGGCTCGCCGCCGGAGTAGAGTTCCTCGCTCCAGGGATTCTCGGGGTTCGCGGCGGGCACGAGGCGGCGCGGCATGCGGCGGATGGCCTCGTTCTGCGCCTCGGAGATCGGCTTGTCCTCCGCCTCGAGCCTGACTATGGCCACCGCCTCGGCGAGAACCGACTCGAGCGTCTCGAAGGCGTTGGCGTAGCTTTCCGGCAGGAGACCCATGCGCGCCGCATTGGTAGCCAGGTCGCGGACCAGGATGCGCGCCCCGGTCCAGAAGGGGAGGTTCGGCTCGATGTAATGGATCGGCTCGGGAAGCGGCTCGACGCGCCAGGTGGGCTCCCAGTCGCCGCCGCCGGACATCTCCGCGCCGTACACCTGCTTGACGTAGAGGATGGTGTCGTGCCGGAGCTCGGCCCAGGTGCCGTGGGCCGAGAGCAGGGACTTGGCCGCCCAGCGCGGGGTCTCGGTGAAGTAGAAGCCCGAGCCGGGCTCGAACTGCGCCTGCGCCTTGATGAGGAAAAGGGTGCGGTTGTAGTAGGTCTCGCCCCAGAAGTCCTCGTCGCGGCCGGAGAACCCGGACTCGAACCCGTCCAGGACGCCTTCGAGCTCGGGGAAGGTTGTGTAGCCGTTCTCCCAGCGGGCGAGCAGGGCGTCGGCGGTCTTCGAGCCGAAGGCCTTCATGACGTCGAGGCCCGAGACCCAGTAGCGCGGGATCATTTCGTCGTTCGGCGGGAGGCGGGGGAAGCTGGTCTGCATGTGGACCGCGGAGTCCCAGGTGAAGCGCTGGCCGAAGAGACGCCAGCCCAGGGGCGGGGTATCGCCTTCGCCGGAGGGAACGTAGACGACGGAATTGCCCGCGATGCGGGGCGGGCGGAGCTCGCCTGCCGCCTTGCGGACGAAATCCTTGACCGCGTCCTCGTCGGCGGTCCAGGCGGGGAAATCCGCGACGGGATTCTTCCGGACGAAGGGCATGACGTCGTCGAGCGAGAGGTCGTCGGAGATTCCGATCAGGTAGGTGATCGGGTCGAAGAGCTCGCGCCAGGCGTCGACGAGCGAGGGATACTCGAGGGCCATGCGGTTGAGGAGGACGGCCATGGGCGTCAGCCGGAGACTCAGGCCGGTGGCGGTCTTCGGGGCGGTCGGATCTTCGTTCGCCCAGACGTAGGTCTGTCCCCCGCGCAGGGCCATGTAGGCGTGGATGCGGCCGAACCACATCATGGCCTTGAAGTACTGGCCCAGGGCCGCGTTGCGCGTGTAATGGCCGCGCGGCTTGTACTGCGAGAAGTCCTCGTCGTAGAGGATGAGCGGATCCTTGTCCCAGCCCTCGTGGGCCTCGATCAGGGCGAGGGTCTTCCGCACGGCCTCGGGGTAGGTTCCGTACACGGCCTCGAGGTCGGGCTCGGCGTACTCGCGGCGGCCCCGATCGTCCTCCGTCCAGGAGGGCGTCGCCTCGAGGAGGGCGCGGGGCACCAGGAAGTACTGCCGCGCTATGGCCAGGGTGCGCGAATACGCTTCCACGTCGCCCGGGTCGGCGGCTTCGAGGGCGTCGATCTTTTCCAGGAAGGCGTCGATCAGGGCGGCGAGGCGCGGGGCGAAGTAGTCCTCCTCCACGCGCTGGAGGTACTTGTCGAAGGCCAGGTGGATGACGTGGGCGGCAAGGTCCGTGGTGACGAAAATCGGGCGCTGCACGTCCTTGGCCTCGGCCTGGTAGAGGCCCAGCAGCTCGTCCGCGCGGTTCTCGCCCCAGTCGACCGGGGAAAAGGCCACGCGATCGCGCTCGAGGCGGGCGGCGGTGACGGAGGGAAGCGGATCGAGGCCGCGCAAGGGGTGGAAGTCCTCGTAGCGGCCTTCGGTCCGGTAGCGCCAGGCCGCGACCGCGAGCCGGTCGCCCTTCGGATCGGAGCCGCGGAGTCCCACCAGGTCGGCGCCGAAGACGACGCCGGTACGGCCGTCGAACGAGGTAGGGTAGAACCAGTTCCACGAGCCCCCGTGCTTGTAGAGGCCGTCATAGGCGCGGTCCGGGCACACGATGCGCTCGCCGATGGACAGCACCGTGCCGATGGGGATGGGCGTACCTCCCTCGACCGACTCGACGTCGGCCACGTCGCCGGCTATCGAGGCCGGCCAAAGCATGGCCACGCGACTGCCGACGACGACGGCCGTGCCGGAAGCCGGCAGCGCGACGGGCACAGGCTTCATGGTAGACGGATCGTCAAGATAGGAGGCGTGGGCCGCGTAGCGTATCGAGCCAGGCATGACGAGCGCGTCGGGGCTGCCGAAGCCTTCGTATCCGACGGTGGGGAACGAGGAGAAGTCGATCGCCGAGAGGCGGACGCCGTCTCCTTCGCCCGCGGCCGGCGGCGCGGCCCCGTCCGATCCGACATCCGCGACCGGGCCGGCCGGCAACGCGGACTCGAGGGCCTCACCAACCCCGCCTCCCCCGCAGGAGGCGAGGAACCCAAGGGCGAACAGGACCGCGAACGGCACGAAGGCGATCTTCGCCGGAACGGAAACCACGCGCGACGATTTCATGAATGCTTCCTCCAGGGACAGGATGATCGGATGGGATCCTCCGGGAAAAGCCGGAGCGCTCCGGCCCGACTCCCTCCTTCCTTGTCCGCCATTATCCCGGAAACGCCGGAAGGGCACAAGGAAAGCGGCCGAGCGCTTCGTGACCCCGCATGGGTTTTTTCCGCCGCGATTGCGCGCTATAATGCGCCCGGTCGGGACCCGTTCCCACCGGAAGCCCGAATATCCCGAAAGGAGCGTTTATAATGAAACGAACCTGGATCATCCTTCCCCTGCTCGTTCTTACCCTGCTCGCCGTGGCGTGCGGCGGGTCCGGGCAGGAAACCCCTTCAAGCACCGCGCAGGGCTCGGCCGTCGGCGCGCCGTCAGCCGGCGGTTCGACGGCCGCGAAGCCCGCGTCCTCGATGGCCGACCGAAACGGTTTCGTGCTCTACCAGGGCCTCGGCTTCTGGGCCGAGCAGGACGGCAAGCCCGTCTACATCAAGAGCCTCGACCTGACCGACCGCCTGACCATCCATGGCAAGACCGCCGACCTCACCGGCTCGAGCGGCAAGGCGCTCGAATACACCGCCGCCACCGACGGCAAGGGCGACGAGGGCTGGATCCGCCTGCCCTACGTCGGCGTCGGCGACCGGCTCGGCGTCATCGTCGCGGCCGAGACCTTCATCTACACCGAACCGAAAAAAACCAAGATCGGCAAGCAGCTGCTCAAGGCCGGCGCTCTCGTCGTCATCGACGACTCAGGAAGCGCCGACGGCTTCCTAAAGATCGACGCGATGCTCCTGCCGGAGGAGATCCCCCTCGACGACGTCTATGTCCCTTCCGACACGGTCAGCCTCGACTCGGGCGACATCGCGGCCATCCAGCTCCTCACCCTCGCCAAAGCCCGCCGGGCCTCCGGCAAGGAGATCGACATCAAGGCGGCCGACGCCTTCCTCTCCGACGCCGCGATGGAAGCCTCGAATCCCGCAATTTCCGCCATCGTCGACGAGGTCCGTGGCATCGTGAACGTCCCCACCTCGGGCGCCTCGGGCACCATGGTCTCGAACGCGGACAAGGTGAACGTCCGCCGCACCCCGGTTATCGGGGCCGAAGTGGTCGGCCAGCTTTCCGCGGCGCAGGAAGTCACGCTCGCAGAGCGCACGCTGGAAGAGACCGAGATCGACGGTGTCTCGGCGCCCTGGTACCGCATCACCGCGCCCTTCGACGGCTGGGTCTTCGGCGCCTTCCTCGAATAGTCCGTACCGCTCCGCGCGCGCGGAGCCGTTAAAGAGAAAGCCTCCCCGCCGGGGAGGCTTTCCTTTTCTTCGCCTCGACAAGAATGCGCAGGACGCGGGGCGAAGTCCTCTCTCACAATCGACGAAGCCCAGGCTTCGTCGCCGACCGGTGCGCGAAGCGCACCTGGCGCTAGTCCCCCCGCAAGAGCTCCACCACCTCGCGGGCGTCGCCCGCGCCGACCAGAGCGCGGCAGAAAGCCTTCGAGCGGGCCATGCGCGCGATCTCCGCGAGCGCCTCGATGTGCGGCCCGGCTTTGTCGGGCGGCGCCATGATCAGGAAGAAGAGTCTGGAAGGCAGGCCGTCCATCGCGCCGAAGTCCACGCCCTCGCGGGACACGCCGATGGCCACGGCCAGGTCCTTGACCGCGGGCGTCTTCCCGTGCGGGACCGCTATGCCCTCGGCCAGCCCCGTGCTGCCTTTCGCCTCGCGCTCCATCACGGCCGCGCGCGCCGCTTCTCGGTCGGTGATCAGTCCCGCCGCGGCGAGGACTCCGACCAGCTCGTCGATGACGCCGTCGCGGGTCGCGGATTCGAGCGGTACCTTGACGATGCGTTCCTCGATTCGCTCAACCAGTGCCATGGTACGCCTCCGTCAATCCAGATGATCGTAGATTTCCTCGATCCTGTCGCCGTTCTTGGCGACGAAAACCGAGCAGGGCACCGTGCGCATGGCACGGTCCACCTCGTCGTAGAGTTCGTCGCGCCGGCTGCGGACCTGCGCCATTTCACCCACCACGAGCAGGTCAATGCCGCACTCCAGCACGCAGGCCTTGATTTCGGCCGACACCGAACCCTGGGCCCGCTTGACCTCGACCTCGAGGCCCTTGCGGCGGCCTATATCCTGGGCGCGGCGCAGATAGCGCCCGACGTCTCCCTCGAGGTCGCGCCGGTACTCCTCCCGCTCGGCCTCCAGGAAGATCCGCGCCTGCACGAGTTCCCCGAGCGCCCGCGTGTCCACGACCGCGATCGCGCGGAGGGACGCGCCGAAGGTCCTGGCGAGCACCACCGCAAGCCTGACGGCGTCGAAGGAGCCCTCGCTGCCATCCACGTACACGAGCAGTTTCCGGAGCGGTCCGTCCATGTCCTCACGCCTCCCTGGGACTTGTCGGCATATCCGTCACCTTACAGCATTCCGCCGGGCGGGTCATCAAAAAACGGGAGCGTTCCCGAGCCTCGCCTTGACTGTCTTCATGAGCGCGAGCGAGTCGCGCTCGTTCTCCTCGAGACGGTCGGCGATGCGGCGGACCGCATCCTCCATTTCCGGGACGGCGATCTTCTCGAGCGCGTTGGCCTTCCGCGCGGTGCGCCGCACCTCGGCTGCCAGGCGCAGGATGGATACGCGCAGCTCAGCCAGCCGTCCCATCATCGACAGGACTTCGCGGAAGGCCGCGGCTGCGGCGTCCACGCGGTACGAGGCGTCGAGCGGGCTGTAGTAGGGTCCGCGTTCCACGAACTCGGTCCGCACGACGGGCAAGGGCACGCCCATGACGGATCTCCGGCCGAGCTCGATGCCCGCCTCCGCGTTAACCGCGCCGGCCAGGATGGAAACCTCGAGCACGCCGTCGGACAGGGCCGCGTCCTCGAGCAGTCGCCAGGCCTTCGCGAGCGCCTCGTCCGCCTTTCGCTCCAGCTCCGCGCCCTGGTCCACCAGGGCCAGGAGCTCGTTGGCCAGGATCTTGCGCTTCTGGTCCAGGAGCTCGCGGCCGAGCCGCGCGAGCGACAGCTCCTCGCGCAAGGCGAGCAGGTTGGTCCTGGTCGGGGCGTCGTTCCTCACGCGCCCTCCTCCGCCTCGCGCTCCACCCAATGCGCCGCTATGTCGTCCTCGGTGACCCGCCTCAGCTCGTCGGCGGGGAGGAGGCCGAGCGCCTCCCAACCCAGTTCGAGGGTCCGCTCTATGTCGCGGTCCTCGTCGCGCGCCTGCGTGACGAAGCGCTTCTCGAAGAACTCGCCGAACTCGAGGTACCTGCGGTCGAGCGGCGCGAGCTCGTCCTCGCCGATGACCGCGGCGAGGTCGCGCACGTCCTTCACCTTGCTGTACGAGGCGAAGAGCTGTGCCGCGAGCCGCGGGTGATCCTCGCGCGTCATGCCCTCGCCGATGCCGTCCTTCATGAGCCGCGAGAGCGAAGGCAGGCCGGCCACCGGCGGATAGACGCCGCGGCCGTACATGGAACGGTCGAGGACGATCTGCCCCTCGGTGATGTAGCCGGTCAGGTCGGGAATCGGGTGCGAAATGTCGTCGTTCGGCATGGTCAGGATGGGCAGCTGGGTGATGGAGCCCGGCCGGCCCCGTATCATGCCGGAGCGCTCGTAGAGCTCCGCGAGGTCGGAGTAGAGGTAGCCGGGGAAGCCCTTCCGCGAGGGGATCTCGCCGCGGGCCGTGGAGATCTCGCGGAGCGCCTCGCAGTAGTTCGCCATGTCGGTCATGACCACGAGGACGTGCATGCCGAGGTCGAAGGCCAGGTGCTCCGCCACGGTCAGGGCGACGCGCGGCGTGACGATGCGCTCGATCGAGGGATCGTCCGCGAGCGAGAGGAAGAGCGCCACCTTGTCGAGCACGCCGCTCTCCTCGAAGGAGCGCTCGAAGAAGCGGGCCACGTCGTGCTTGACGCCCATGGCGGCGAATACCACCGCGAATTCGGAGCCTCCGTCGCGGAGCCGCGCCTGCCTGGCTATCTGCGCCGCGAGCTCGTTGTGCGGCAGGCCGTTGCCCGAGAAGATGGGCAGCTTCTGGCCGCGGATCAGCGTGTTCATGCCGTCGATGGCGGAGATGCCGGTCTGGATGAAGTCGCGCGGGTACTCGCGGGCGACCGGATTGACCGGGCGGCCGTTCACGTCGCTCCTCGAGTCCGCGAGCGGCGCCGGTCCCCCGTCGCGGGGGCGGCCGAGCCCGTCGAAGGTCCGGCCGAGCATGCGCCGCGTCGCTCCGACCGTAAGCGGCTCTCCGCGAAAGCGCGCCTTCGAGCCGGGCAGGGTCAGGGCCTGCGTTCCCTCGAACACCTGGGCCACCACCATGTCCTCGGAAGTGTCGAGGACCATGCCGAGACGGCCGCGCCCCTCCGCGTCCACGATCTCGACAAGCTCGCGGTAGCCGACAGGATGCGTACGCTTGATGAACACGAGAGGTCCGTCGATCCGTTCGAGGCCGAGGTACTCGCGCCCCGCGGCGAGTTCCCTCCGCAAGGCTTCCGCGCGCGCGTCAGCGGCCATAATCGCCCTCCAGGTCGTCGATGGCTCGCTCGAGACGCGCCGCCACGCGGTCGAAAGCCTTGGAGTCTCCTTCCGCGATCGCGTAGCGGGCGGAGACTATGTCGCGCACGGCCTTGAGGCGCCGGAGCTCGACGAAGGTGGCGCCCTTCTTGATCGCGAGAGAGCCGCGACGCCAGTAGAGCAGGACCAGCGCGAGCATGCGCGCCTGCTTCTCCGGGCTCGTGTAGCGGTCCACCTCGTCGAAGGCGTCCTGCCTGAGGAAGGCGTCCTTGAAGAGCGAGCAGACTTCGATGACGAAGCGCTGGCTGTCCGGCAGCGCGTCGGAACCTACCAGCTTGGCCACCTGGAGGAGGCGCACCTCCTTGCGCAGCAATCCGACCATCTCGGCTCGGTCCGCCGTCCACTCCGGGCCGACGCGCTCCTCCCACCAGGGGCGGACCTCGTCGGCGTATTCGCTGTAGCTGTCGAGCCAGGAGATGGACGGGTAGTGCCGCGCGTTGGCGAGCTGGCGGTCGAGGGCCCAGAAGGCGCGCACGAAGCGGCGCGTGTGCTGGGTGACCGGCTCGGAGAAGTCGCCGCCCGGCGGGCTCACCGCCCCGATGATGGACACCGAGCCCTCGCCGCCGCCCAGCGTTTCCATCGAGCCGGCGCGCTCGTAGAACGAAGCGATGCGCGTGGCCAGGTAGGCCGGGAAGCCTTGCTCCGCGGGCATCTCCTCCATTCGGCCCGAAAGCTCGCGGAGCGCTTCCGCCCAGCGCGAGGTGGAGTCCGCCATCACCGCCACGTGGTAGCCCATGTCGCGGTAGTATTCCGCGAGCGCGGCGCCGGTGTAGACCGAGGCCTCGCGGGCGGACACCGGCATGTTCGAGGTGTTGGCGATCAGGATGGTCCGTTCCATCAGGCTGCGTCCCGTGCGGGGATCGACCAGCTTGGGAAACTCGGTCAGCACGTCGGTCATCTCGTTGCCGCGCTCGCCGCAGCCGACGTAGACGATCAGGTCCGCGTCGCACCACTTGGCCACCGCGTGCTGGGTCATGGTCTTGCCGGTGCCGAAGCCGCCGGGTATGGCTACCGTGCCGCCGCGGGCCAGGGGAAAGAGCGTGTCCACGACCCGCTGTCCCGTCACGAGCGGAACGGTCGCCGGCAGGCGCCGGCCCGCCGGCCGCGGCGTGCGGATGGGCCAGCGCTGCATCATCGCCACGCGTCGTTCTCCGGATGCCGTCTCGACGACGGCGACAGCGTCCTCGACGCCGTACTCGCCTTCCGCCGCCATCCATGAGAGCCTTCCCGAAACGTCGGGCGGCGCGAGCACCCGGTGCTCGACGCGGGCAGTCTCGGGGACCGTCCCCAGGATGTCGCCGGGCGCCACGTCCGCCCCGACGGCGAGCGAGGGCGTAAAATGCCAGCGCTTGCCGCGATCGAGGGCCGGGGCGCTCATGCCGCGGCCGATGAAGTCGCCGCCCGTCGCGCGAAGGGCCTCCAGCGGGCGCTGGATGCCGTCGTAGATGGTGCCGACCAGGCCCGGTCCCAGCTCGACCGAGAGCGGCATGCCGGTGCCGACGACCGGCTCCCCCGGGCGCACGCCGGTAGTATCCTCATATACCTGGATGATCGCGCGGTCGCCCGAGAGCTTTATGACCTCGCCGACCAAGGCGGCCTCGCCGACCCGCACCAGCTCGAGCATGCGCGCGTCGTCGACGCCGGCAGCCTCGACTACGGGTCCATTGACCCTGCGCACGCGACCGATCGCCCGCGCTCCCCTCACTTCCACGATACGCCCCGCCCGTTCCCGGCTTCGCCGGATTCGTCGTCGCCGAAAAGCCCGCGCAGGGCCCGCGCCCTCAGCTCGCCCTCGAGACGCGCGAAACGCGCTTCGAGGCGGTTGTCGTAGGACAGGCGACCGTCGATGGATTCGATGACGACGCCGGGATTCCCGTCGTCGCAAGGTTCGCCAGCCACGAGCCCCGTATCGAGCCCGCACGCCACTTTCACGAGCCGTTCCGTCTCACGAAGGAAGCCGTCATCGAGCGTCGCCCCGAGAGGGCCGGCGAAACGCGCGCGCGCCTCGCCGCCGCCGAGCCCGACGGCCGCCTCGGCGGCCAGCCGGACCAGGACCTTCCGGAAATCCGGCTTCCTCGCTTCCTCGCGGCAAAGCCCCAGCGCCCTCGCGACGAGCTCCCTCCAGGCGGACTCCCGCGCCGCGAGCTCGGCCCGCGCGAGCTCGGCCGCAAGCTTCGATTCCGCCTCGCGGGCGATGGACGCCACCTGCCTCTCGGCTGCGGCTTCGGTTTCCTCCGCGATGCGCGCGGCCTGGACTCCGGCGGCCTCGACGCGCCCTTCCGCTCGTTTCCGCGCCTCTTCGACACCGCGACGGGCTTCGTCGCGCGCCTCGCGCAGGATGCCCTCGACGAGCGCCTCGACGTCGCCGGTTCGCTCGGCCTCCCGGCCCATGGCGCCTTTCCTCATCTTCGCATCCGCACCCTGGCTCACGCTCCGACCCCCAGGGCCGACGACGCCAGCTCCCTCAGGCCCGGCCTTCCCGGCAGGCGGCCGCCGCGATCCGGCACCTCGACAACGAGGGGAAAGGACTCCGACGCCAGCCACGAGTCGACCTGCGGGCGGATCAAATCCGCGGCGCGCTCCGTTATCAGCACGACCCCTACCTTCCGGTCCGCGACGGCTTCGCGGAAGGCGCCCAGGGCCTCGTCGGCGTTTTTCGCGGCGCGGCCGCGGACTCCGGCGAGGCCGAATCCGAGCACGGCATCCTCGTCGCCGATGGCGAAGTAGTTCACGGGTCCTAGACCTTCCCGAGGATCATCAGCGCGGTGATGAACCCGAACACGACGAGGCCCTCGGCGAGCGCGATGAAGATCAGCGCCTGCCCGGCGATCTCCGGCTTCTCGCCGATGGCGCCCATGGCCGCCGCGCCGACATGGGCGATGGCGAAACCGGCGCCGATCGCCCCGAAACCGAAGGCCAGCGCCGCCGCGATGAAGGCGAAGGTGGCCGCGTTCGAACCCGCGGGCGCGACGACGGCCTCGCCCCCCTCCCGCGCCTGAGCGCCGACGCCCTGGATCGATACGAGCGCGACGATGGCCATGATGGCCAGAAGGCCGAAGGTCCCGACGCGGACCCGACCGGCGAACGACTTGCGTGCAGTTTCCATGATGTTCCCTCCGCTCATGTTCACGACCCTCCGAGCGAGATCGGCCGATAGGCGCGTCCCGTCCCGTTGAAGTACTTGGAGAAGAATTCGTAGTAGTTGAGGCGAAGCGCCTGGATGCCCGCGGAAAGTCCCTCGAGCACGATGACCAGGGCGTTGCCCAGCAGGAGTATCGCGATGCCCGCTAACGAAAGCCGCCCGCCGACCATGTCCGCTATCGAGAAGAAGGCGCCCATCAAGGTCGCGTGGGCGATGCCGAGTCCCGCCACCCGCATGAACGAAAGGGTGTTGGCCAGATAGCCGGAAAAGGCCTCGAGCAGCTCTACCGCCCATTCGAGGAGGAAGATGCCGACGGGAAAGCCCTTCGCCTCTCCCTTCCGGCGCTTCTCGAGATGCTCGAGCGGCGGGGCGAGGCCGAGCAGCAGGACGGGCGGACCGAGCAACAGGGCAATCACGGGCCCCGAAGGCAGGGTCCGGTAGCCGCTGGCGACGAAACCGAAGGCGATCCAGGCACCTGCCATGTAGATCCAGCCGCCGGCGAGCCCGTGCTTCCCTACAAGCAGGGCGCGCCAGCGTCGCGATCGCGCCAGGTTGTACCAATTGAGGAGTATCCCGAGCACCAGCACGATCATGCCGAATTTGATCGAGATGCCGAGTATGCCGTAGACGTCCCGCACCGGGCCGCCCGAGGCGTGCGCGCCGGTCGCGACGCCATGGAAGTCGAACCAGAGCGCCGGGGTCAGCGGCAGGCCGAACCACGAGCCGAAGAGGACACCCGCGACCATTGCCGAGAGTCCGCACCACGCGAAGAGCTCGAAGAGCGCGGTTTTCTTTCCCCGCGCGCGCGCGCGCAGGAGGCCCAGGACACCGGCCAGGGCGACGACGAGACCATGACCCGCGTCGCCGAACATGAGTCCGAACATGGCCAGGTAGGAAACCGCGACGAAAGGCGTCGGATCGATCGAGCCGTATTCGGGCGTGCCGTAGTTGGTGACGAGGCCCTGGAACGCGCCAAGAAGGCGCGGGTTCCGGAGCTGCACGGGGACTGAAAGCTTCCGGGCTTCCCCGCTCGCCGGCTCGTGCCACTCGATGACGCAGGCGCCGCCGGAAGCCCGCTCAAGCGCTTCCTCGGTGGCGGCTCGGAGCCTCGCGGGTATCCACCCAGAAAACAGCACGGCGCGCTCGGTCGAAGAAAATCCCGCGCGGATCGAGGCGGAAAGCTCGTCGACGCGGAGCCGGGTCCACAGCTCGGACAGCTCCGCCGAACGTTCCCCGATGACCGTCTCGACGCCTTCGGCCGCCGTCCGCTGCGCGGTCCGCAGGACCGCGGCCTTGGCCTCGATGCCCTTGAGCGCCTCGTCCCGGTCAGCCGGCGAACCGGACGGAAGCTCGCCCTGTACCCACTCCGCGCGGGCCAATATCGGCTCGAGCGTCCGCTCGTCGCGCTTTAAGGACATGACGATCGCGTCCGCGCGCTCTCCCTGTTCGGGCGGGCGCGCGATCAGGGCGACAGGCAGCGAGGCCAGATCGTCCTCGAGGCGCCGTAGGGCTTTCCGTGCGACAGTGCCGGAGCGCACGGAGAGGAAACCCGACGCGCCCCTGCCGAGCTCGCCCGCCGCGGATCCGAAACGCGCGGCGACCTGCTTGCGGACCTCGTCGAGCCTGAGCAGCTCGTCCTGGAGCGCCTTCTGCCGTTCACGGGAAGCCGCGATGCCCTCGGAGACCTCCTCGACGACGCGGGAAGCCGCGGCAAGGTCGACCGGCGAGCCGGTCGCGGCGGGCTTCCGGATTTCCGGCGCGCGGCCCACGAGCTGGAAGAAGCCCTCGACGCGCTTCCGGAGCTCGCCCGCCCCCGAGTCCGCCGCGTCCGTCCGATCGGGTCGCAGCTTGTCCTTCCAGGTCGCCTCGAGCTCCCGGACCGCTACGGCGTCGAGCGCGCCGAGCGCGAGCAGCTCGCGCGAAATGGCGTCGGAAGCCGTGGCCGGCGCCGCCGCCACCAGCAAGCGCATCGATGCGGTACCGCTCATGATGCCTCCCTCGCGCGCGCCGCGCCCGTGCCGTAGCGCGCGGCGCCGAGTCCGGCGCGCACGCGGGCCATCTCGTCGCGCTCGAGGCGCAGATAGGCCAGTACCACCCCGATCGTGAAGGGATCGCCGGACAGCAGCTTCCGCGCCTCGAGAAGCCCGAGTTCGCGCAAGGCACGCTCTATCAGCGCGAGGCGCGAAAGCTCGTTGCCCGCGCTTCCCGCCAGGACCTCGAGTCCGCGCGCGCCCAGCATGCCGCCGACCGCCTCGGACAGGTTTCCCGTTTCCCATGCCTCGCTTACGGTCCGGGCGTCCACCGGCGCTCCCCAGGGAATCAACCTGGACAAGGCGCCGGCAGCGTCCATGCCGCCGTAGGCGCGGAAACGGACCAGCCAGGCCAGGTTCGTCAAGTCCACCTCGAAGCCCACCTGTCGCTCGGCCACCTTGCGGTCGACGGGACCGAGTCCTTTCACAGCGTCGAAAAGCAGGCGGAAGTGCAGGCGGTCCAGCGCAAGTTCGAGCTCGAAAAGGCTTCCCGCCGCCATGGCCTTCCCCGCCTCTGCCGCGACCGCGGCCGCGTAGGGAGTACCGGCGAGCGCGGCGGCCAGTCCCTCGGCGTCCTCCGCCGCCAGCACCGCGTCCAGGTCCAGCGGATGGACGATCGCGTCGCGGTGCAGGTAACCGGAGCGGACGCTCACGTCTCCGCCGCGGACGCGCGCGTCGAACCACAGCCGGAGGGCGTCCTTGAGGTTCGCGGCCTCGAGCCGCTGGGCGAGCGCGTCGATGAAGGACCTGATCGGCTCCTCGCGGTCGCGGCGGAGCTCGGCGTGCATGTCGATTTCCATGGAACGGAGGGCGGCCTCGACCGCGCGAAGGTCGCCCGTGGCGTTCCAGGGCTCGGCAAGGCGTTCGTAGCGCGTCCCCCGGAGCGCCAGGAGTGCTTCGTCGACCGTGGCGGCCTTCGCGACTTCCTCGAGGCGTTCGTCCGGCAAGAGCTTGCCGATCCTCGTCCTGAGCCGGGCGGCCAGGAATGCGTAGGTGCCGATCCTCGAGGGCATGCCGCTAGTCCGCTTCCAGCCTGGTGGTGAAGAGAAAGTCGGCGGCTTCCCGGGCGAGGGCTTCCACGCGCGGAGCCAAGGCCGTCCGCATTGCCTCCGCGGCGGCAGCCCGTTCCGCCCTCGCGGATGCGGCCTTGTCGGCAGCCTCGGCGCGAGCCGCCGCGAGCCGTTCCCGAAGCGTGGAGCCGGCGCGTTCGCGGGCCGCGACGACGATGGCTTCGGACCTTCCAGCGGCTTCCCGCGTGATGTCTTCGGCCTCGCGCCGGCCTTCCTCGACGATGCGACGGGCTTCCGCCTCGGCGGCGAGTATCTTTTCGAGCGTTTCCTGCATGGGATCGGATCCCTTCGCGCGGACGTTCCGGCGGGCGCGTCGTGAACGCGCCCGGGAGGGAGACGCCCGGCGGCTCGCGGCGGAGCCGGGCGCCTGGCGTCGGCGATCAGTCTATCCCGCAAGCCGGAACGTGTACAGGGCGCGCGGACGCATTTCCCGCGCCCGCGCGCGCTTGCGGCGGCCGGTCGGCCGGGAGTACCTTGGACGCATGCAATGGAACGTCAGCAAGAAAGAGCATGAGGGCGACGCATACTTCACGGTACGCTGGTCCCCGTTCGCCAAGGCCGACAAGTACTCCATCCATACCGGCGTTCCCGCGATGGCCGGCATCGCCGAGCTCTACTGGATGGACTCCTCGAAGAAGCTCAACCTCTTCTGCGTCGCCCGCTCCTGGTACGGCGGGCTACGTTCGGTGGTACGGGCCCGGATCGACCCCGAGCTCGAGCGCGACGACTATCGCCGTTCAGTCCTGCTCGAACACCCGAAGGATCTCTGGTACCGCTACACCTGCACCGACAGCCACGGCGACATGAGCGACCTCATGTTCTTCTTCATGGAAACCTACGCGCCCGGCGCGGGCCTCGTGGAGAGCTCCGGCCGCTACGGCCGCATCTTCGTCGACGAGGTCGACGCGGGCAAGCTCGTCACGATCTAGGGGAACGCAAGCGCCGCCGCGTGACGCGGGCGATTCCGGTCGTGGCGCGGCTTGACCGCGGCCGGAGGAATCCCTATGTTCTTTCTCATGGAGCTCTCCATCGAGGTCACCTACGACGAGGATGCGCGCGTCTGGGTAGCCCGTAACGACGAAATCGGCCTCGCGACCGAGGCGGACACCATGGAAGTCCTGACCTACAAGCTCAAGGAAATGATCCCCGAGCTTGTCGAACTCAACCACATCGATCTACCCCGCCCCGTCCCCTTCACCATCGTCTCCCGCCGCCCCACCGTCGCCTTCGCCTGATGGGCGACAACCTCTCCCCCCTCCTCAAGCGCCTCCTGATCGACGCGGGATGCCGGTTTGTCCGTCGCGGCAAGGGTGACCACGACATCTGGGCATCTCCGCTCAGCGGAAAGCACTTTCCGGTCGACGCTTTCATCAAGTCGCGACACACCGCGAACGCCGTTCTCCGCCAGGCGGGTCTGCCGAAAGCTTTCTGAGAGCAGGTCCTTCCCCTTTCCCCGTAATCCCCGCGGACCCTCCCGCCGATGATTTGAAGGCAGGAGGAACCGGAACGTGATCCGCGGCTGGTATACGGGCGCGAGCGGCATGCAGGCACAGCAGGTCCGGCTCGACGCCATCTCGAACAACCTCGCCAACGTCGACACCGACGGCTACAAGCGCGACACCGCCGTCCACAAGGCCTTCGCCCAGCTCCTCCTCCGGCGCACGGGCGACGACGGCGTGTACCTGCACCCCCTCGGCTCGGGCGACATGGCCCCGATCATCGGCAAGCTCGGCACCGGCGTCGAGACCAACGAGCTCTTCACCGAGTTCGAGCAGGGGCCCCTCAAGCAGACCGAGAGCGACTTCGACCTGGCGCTGGACGGAAAGGGCTTCATGGCCGTCTCGACCCCCTCGGGCGAGCGCTACACCCGGAACGGCTCCTTCGTGCTCGGAAAGGAAGGCTACCTCGAGACCAAGGAAGGCTTCCCGGTCATGGGCGAGAACGGGCCCATCCGCGTCAAGGCCAACAACTTCACCGTCGACGCCGAGGGCCGCGTCTGGGTCAACGCCGAGTTCCTTTCGCCCGAGGAACGCCTCGTCGCGCGCGAGGAGAACCAGTGGGACGACACGGTCCTCCTCGACACCATCAAGCTGGTGGACTTCGAGACCTCGCGCTACCTGGCCAAGCAGGGCTCGAGCCTCTGGCGGACCACCGAGGAATCGGGCGAAGCCCGCCTCATGGACCGCGGCGATCGCCCCAAGGTCATCCAGGGCTTCACGGAAGCGTCCAACGTCAATCCCGTGCTCGAGATGGTGCGCATGATCGAGGTCAACCGCGCCTACGAGGCGAACCAGAAGACCATCCAGTCCGAGGACTCCATGCTCGGCAAGCTCATCAACGAAGTGGTCCGCGTCTAGCGGCGCGATAGATAGGGAAAAAGGAAGGCAGCGATGGTACGGAGCCTTTGGACCGCGGCGAGCGGCATGATCGGCCAGCAGGCCAACATCGACACGATCTCCAACAACCTGGCCAACGTGAACACCTCGGGCTTCAAGCGCATGCGCGCCGACTTCGAGGACCTGATTTACCAGACCGTCCGCTACGCCGGCACACCCGCCACCGAGGACACCGTCGTCCCCGTGCCCATCCAGATGGGCCACGGCTCCAAGCTATCGGCCACCCAGCGCCAGTTCACGCAGGGCGCGCTCCAGAACACCGAGAACGTAACCGACATGGCCATCCAGGGCGACGGCTTCTTCCGCATCCTCATGTACGACGGAAGCTACTCGTACACCCGAGACGGCGCGTTCAAGATCGACTCCAACGGCCAGTTCGTCACCTCGAACGGCTACCGCCTGCTGCCGGAAATCACCATGCCGGAGAACTTCATCCCGGAGACCGTCGCCGTCAGCCAGGACGGCCGCGTCACGGTCAAGGTGCCGGGGCAGGACGATCCGATCCTGGTCGGCCAGCTCGAGCTCTACCGCTTCCCGAACCCCGTCGGCCTGACCGCCATCGGCGAGAACCTCTTCAAGATCTCGAACGCCTCCGGCGACGCCATCGCGGGCCGCCCCGGCTTCGACGGCATGGGCAAGACCATCCACCGCTTCCTCGAGATGTCCAACGTGTCCGTCGTGCGCGAGATGGTAAACATGATCGTGGCCCAGCGCGCTTACGAGTTCAACTCGAAGGCCATCCAGACCACGGACAACATGCTCGGCACCGCCACGAGCCTGAAGAGGTAAGCCGAAGTGAATTCGACGCCGAGGCGCCGAGGCGCCGAGCACGAGGAAACGGACAAGGGATTCTGGCGGGGGGAAGTATCCCCCCTCGCTCCGGCCGCGCTTCGCGCGTCCTCCGCTACCCCCCTCAGCGGGAGCGCGGGCCGGCTTCCCGGAATTCGCGCCGCGCGCCGCGCGCGCCCCCGCAACGCCCCGGCTTCATGGAGGGTTTCGGCATGACCGGACTCGACCTCGCGACGATCGAACACCGCTACAGGACGCCGGCGCTGCCCGCGGGCGCGGCCAATACGGGGGCTCGCGTCCTTCCGAACGCCAAGGACATCGACCGCTCGAGCAAGCTCTACGAGCAGTGCCTCGAGTTCGAGGGCATCTTCGTCAAGATGATGCTCACCGAGATGCGCAAGAGCGTCGACAAGGCCGGCCTCGTGGACGGAGGCTACGCCGAGGAGCTCTTCGAGGACATGCTCTACGACGAGTACGCCAAGGACATGACCAAGAACGCCCGCTTCGGGCTCTCCGACCAGATCTACCTGCAGCTCTCCGGCAAGCGCTAGACCCGGTCCGTCCCGGAGCCGGTCTCCGGTTCGATCCGGTATCCGAGCGCGGTAAGGAAATCCGCCAGGGAACGCCACCTTCCGTCGACGATGGCGCGCAGGACCGAAAGGTCGAGAGCTTGGTACTCGTGCACCGCGATGTTCCGGAAGCCGGTCATCGCCACCATCCCCTTCGTCACCGACGCATCGATGTACCCGGCGCGCGCCATCAGCGAAAAAGCGTCGGCGCTCGTCTGCGGCATGCCGAGCCGGTCCTTGGCGACCACATGGAACGCGAGGTCGATGACCGCCTGGCACGCGCGTTCGATATTGAGCGTGAGCGCGTCGATGTGCGTCCAGTCAGCGAGCGATGGATCGGAGCGGTATTCCTCGAACGCGCGCCTCAGCGACCGTTCGACGATGGCCGCCTTGTTGTAGCCGACATCGTCAGGCGGTGAAGGCATCGAGCACCTCCCGCCGTTCGGCCTGAAAGCGGTCGTATAGGCCGAGCAGCGTGGCGGCCGACAGATCGGCCCGGAAATCGTCGCGCGAGAAGATCCGTACTCCCGCAAGCAGGGCCTCGCGCGCGTACACCAGGTTGCTCGACGACAGCACGCCAGGATCGACGTCACGCCCGAGCTCGAGTGTCGCCTCGGCCGCCAGCTCGAGCATCCGCGAGGCGTCGAAGGAATGCCCGGGTTCCGGCATGACGGCCAGGTCCACGTCGCTGTCGGTCCGAAGGCGACCTGAAACGGCGCTTCCGAGCAGATACACCGCGAGCACGCCGGGATCCGCAGCGAAAACCCTCGTCACAGAATCGAGATCGAGCGCTCCGCCCTTGTCGCTGCCCATTCCACCACCATAGCCGTCCGTCCCGGCGCGGTCAATCGCACATGCCCCCGGGGGCGTCCTGTCGACCGGGCCGATCCGCGCCGGCATACGCAGCAAGATCCGCGAGCTCTGTCCCTGCGCCAGCGTCAGCGAGCTCTGTCCCTCCGTGGCCGCATCCGCTATGCTCGCTTCCATGGCCATCGACCGCGAACTGCTTGAACAAGGAATCGCCGCGCTTGGCATCGAAGTCCCTGGCGGAGCCCTGGATCGCCTCGCGCGCTACGGGGACGAGATCGAGCTCTGGAACCCCACGTACGGACTCGTCTCTGCGGAGGGGCGCGAACTCGTCGTGAAGCACCTGCTCGACAGCCTGGCGCCCTTGCCCGCCCTCAAGGCACTCGGGGAGGCCATCGCGGCGGCTCGCGGCCCCGGGGACAGCCCGGTGCGGCTGGCGGACGTCGGAACCGGAGCCGGCTTGCCGGGCATCCCGCTCTCGCTCTTCCTGCCGGATTGGCGCTTCAGCCTGGTCGACCGCATGGGCAAGCGGCTCCGCTTCCTCGAAAACGAACAGGCCCTGCTGGGCCTGCGCAATGTCGAGCTCGTGGAGTCTGAGGCCGAACGCGCGAAAGGCCCCTTCGACCTCGTAAGCTTCCGGGCGTTCCGCCCCTTCTCCGAGACGAAGCTCTTCCGCGCGCTCTCGAAAACCCTGGTCCCGGGCGGCGCCTTCGCAGCGTGGAAGGGCCGCCTCGATTCGACCCGGGACGAGCTCGCCGCGCTCTCGACCGACCTTTTCCTCGGCGCGGCCGCGGCGGCGGCGGAGATCGTGCCGGTCAAGGTGCCTTTCCTCGACGACGAACGCTGCCTCGCCGTCCTCCGCTTTCCCGCCTGAGCCCATCACTTACCAGATGCCCGGCACGAGGCGCCAGCGCACCTTCCTCATGTAATCCGCGTAGCCCGGCAGCCCCGAGACCAGCGTTCGTTCCTCGGCCGCCGCGCGGAAGCCGAGGATGACCGGCACGCCGAGCGAGAGCAGGACCGCCCACCAGGAACCGAGCACGAAGGCCGAGGCGATGTAGAGCACAGCGCCGCCTGAGTACATCGGGTGCCGCACGACCGCGTAGGGCCCCGTGTCGATCAGGGTCTGTCCGGCCATGAGCTTCACCGTCCGGGCCGCCCAGCGGTTGGCCAGCATCACCCACACGAAAAGGCCATACCCCCCCACGACAAACGCATCCGCCGCGAGCGAGAGCGCGAAGGGCATCCGCGACCATCCGAAGCGCCAATCGAAGCCCGGCAGGGCGAAAAGCCCGAGGAAGTAGGGTATCGAGAGGGTCATGAGGAGACGCTGGCCGCGCTCGGGTTCCCTGGCCTCGAGACGTCGCATCAACGCCTCCGGATCCTTGACCACGAGGGCCACGAGCGCCGCGAGCATGAGCGCGGCCATCGTCCCCAGCCAGAGCCAACCGTTGGCCCATTCCATACTGCCTGCGGGAACGAAAAGGATGGCCCCGACAACCAGCATGCCGCCCGCGAACTTCACGGACGCGTTCATGGCCGCCGCCTTCCTCGATATCGCCCTTGTCCTCCCCTCCGCCTCTCCGTCCGCCATCGCATCCTCCCCGATCCGCGACGCCTTGCTCGGACCGAATCTGGGACCCGGCTTCCCCGAGCGCTTGCCGCCGTCACCTTCGAGTCTGGATCCGCCGGGGCGCCGCGGGCAAGTGGAATAAAAAAAGCCCGCCCTCCGGCGGGACCGGATGGCGGGCCATTATCGGATCCGGCGGATCCTCAGTCGTCGGCGGAAGCGCCAGGCTCGAGCGGTTCCAGTTTGAACTCGATGACCGTTACGGGCGAACGGCCGATGACGTAGGTTTCAAGGGTTCGCGAAGCCGGCCTGTACCCCGGCGCGGAAACGACGATCTCGTGCTCCTCGTACCAGGTGAAGTAGCCGAAGCTGCCGTCCCCGGAGCTGACCGCGCTTCTCGGGTCCCGCGCGCCCCAGCGGCTGTCCTCCACCACGGCTCCCGGGATCCCCGTTCCCGTGCGAGCGTCCAGGACCAGGCCGGAAACGTGGAAATCCGGTTCCGCGCTCGGCGAAACGCAGGCGCCGAGCGAAGCGGCGACGAGGGCGAACAAGGCCGCGAGCACGAGCGAAGGCAACGCCTCGCGAGCGGCGGCCGCGCGCCATCCGCGCCGTTGTCCGCGAGGCACCGGTCGGGAAGCGGGCGCGAAAGCATTTTCGCCACAAATCTTGTTCATGGATTGAACAATAGCGCGCCGGGCGCGCGTTTCAAGGGCGGAATCGCGGCTTTTTCGCGGCAAGGAACTTGTCGGGCAATCAGGCCCGCACGCCAGCCGTCACTCAGGCGTCCACGAAAAGCCGACCAGCACGGCGCTGGCCACCGGCTCCCCGCGCGCGTACTCGACCACGTTCCCGAACCGCTCGCCACCCGGGCTCCGGCTCCACGCGAAGACCCGCGCCTCGTCGGGGTCGACGACCCAGTACTCCCCGACCCCGGCTTCCTCGTAGAGGCGCCGCTTCTCGAGCAAATCCTTCCTCGCGCTGCTCTCCGGCATCACCTCGACCACGAAATCCGGCGCCCCGCGGATACCGTCCTCAGCGAGCTTTTCGGGATCGAGCACGACAAGCAAGTCGGGCTGGACCACGCGCGTCGCAGCCTCGTCCGTCATCCCCGGCTGGAGGAAGACGTCCATCGGAGCGAGGTAGATCTTTTCCACATCCCCGTCCAGGAAGGCCAGGAGAGCGGCGAACAGGCGGTTCAGTACGGTTTGATGACTGCGCTTGGGCGATGGACTCATGACGACCCTCCCGTCGATGAGTTCCAAACGCGTAAATTCCGGGTGGCGCTTGCAGTCCGCCCATGTGTAGCGCTTCGCGGGATCGAAGGGCGAAGCCCGGGAAGCGTGGTCGGCCACGGCTTCAGTCCTCGACCAGGAGGCCCTTTTGCCGCGCGTCGATGGTGTCGAGCAGTGGCATCAGTTTCGGCTTTTCGATCAGGTCGATGAGGCGCGCCTCGACGAACTTCTTGGCCTCGTCGGTAAAGCCGCCCGCGGTCAGGCAATAACCCTTGCCCGCCTTGAGATCCTTGATGCGCGCGTGGAAGTCGCGGACCATGAGCTCGCCCACGGTGCCCGTCGTCCGGAAGAACCGGAACAGGACGATGTCGGACCAGCGCGAAGTCTCAACCTCGGCCAGGATGTCCGCCCAGTCGTTCTTGTTCACCTGGATGTCCGTGATCTTGATCTTGGCCTTGGGGAAGAAGGCGAGCGTGATCTTCCGGCAGAGCGTGACGAACTCGCTCGTGGCCGCCAGGAGGTAGGTCTGGAGGTTGCGGTTGGTGTTGAGCTCGCGGTACTTGGAGAGCTGCTGCGCCACGTCCTTGTAGTTCGGGTGGATGGTCTGGACCTCGGTCAGGATGGCCACGGCCTTGGCGATCTCCTGCTCGCGGAGGTAGGCCGCGGCGAGGCGATACTTGAGCTCGACCAGGGTCTCGATCTTGACGTCGGGATGCTTGAGTCCGATTTCGAAATCGAGGATCGCCTTCTGGAACTGTTTCTGGTTCAGGTGGATGGACCCGGCGAACAGGCTCGCCGACGGACCGAGAACCGGATCGGCGCGCAGGTGCTGGAATATCTTGAGCGCCTGCTCGATCTGCTGGAGCTCGAAATAGCATTCCGCGATCGCGTAGAGGGATTCCTTGTCGTCGGGCGAAAGGTCGACCGCGCGGCGGAGCACGCCGAGCGACTCGCGGTACTGCTTGTTCTTGAAAAGCGCGTGGCCGAGGTAGCGCAGGGCCGGCGCGTGCTCCGGATTGCGGTTGAGCGCCTGCTTGAGCGCCACGACGGCCTTGTCGTACTGCCGCTTCTGGAACTCGAGGTAGCCGATGTTGTAGTTGACCTCGAAGTCGTCGGGTTTCACGGTCCGCGCGATGACGAACCCCTTGTAGGCGTCCTCCAGGCGATTGAGCCTGAGCGCCGCGAGCCCGTAGCGCTTGTTGGCCTCGAACTCGTCGACCTCGGGATTGCCGGCGCTCACTTCCACCAGGGTCTCGTAGGTCTTGAACGCTTTTTCCCAGTCGCTTTCGATGAACTGGGACTCGCCGACCACGGAAAGGGCATCAGGATCCTTCGGGTTGACCGCGAGCCGGCGATTGGCTTCCTTGAGCGCCTGGTGACGGTCCTTGGCGTGAATGCCCCGCCGCTTCTTGCGCGCCCCGTCCTTCCCCTTACGCGAGGAAAGGGCTCCGGCGAGGAGCGTGACGAAGCTGAGCAGGACGACGACCGCGAGGATCGGAACGACTATCCCCATGCCGCCAGTATCGAAGCGGCGGCCGAGGGTGTCAAGTTGGACGCGCTCCGCGCCGTTTCACAGCGACCTGGCGACCAGATAGACCTCGCGCGCGAACTCCTCGAGGACGTCCTCGAGATCGGCCGGGCCGAAGGTCCGCATGATGCCCGCCTGGCCGGGGAACCGGGCTTCGACCTCGGTCCAAACCTCGTAACGGACCAGGGTCCAGGGGCCCTCCGGCCCGTCGATCGACTCGAACGCGTAGCTTCCGGCGCTCGCGCGGAGCGAGCCGTCCGAGCGAACCAGCGAGAACTCGACCTCGACCCGGCCGGGCGCCGGGCGAGCGCGGGTATTCCGGAACACGGCGGTGGAGAGGAAGGAAAGGCCCAATACCTTGACGCCGGTCTCCTGCTCCGTGACGATCTCGTCGACGGACTTGGACAGCACTCGCGAGCGGTAAACGCGCGAAAACACCTCGTGGGACCGCTCGTACGCCCTCCAGTTGGCCGCAGCCACCGCCTCGAGCGGCGCGCGCAGCACCACTTCATACGAGGCGACGAGCACTATCCATTTGGCCCCGTCGGCCGTCTTGGAGGTATCCACCGCGAAAGCCAGTTTGCGGGGGCGGTCCACGATGGCGCGCCAATCGCGGGGCACCGACGACGTTTGCGCGGAGAGGGCCGACGCAGCGGCGGCCAGCAGCGCCAGGACGAATATTGTCTTTGCGTGTACACGTTGCGGACGCATGCCGTCTCCCTGTTTCCGACCAGGCCCGGAACGGAACCCTGACCGAGCCCGCTCGAACTTATTCGATCCGGGCCCCGAGCCTCAAGGCCCCGCGGCGCGCCGGTAGGCTTCCTCCGAGAACTCCCCGAGCATCCGCTCGAGGTCCCCCGGACCGAAGGCGCGCATGAGGGCGAGCTGCCCGGGGAAGAGCCCGAGTATCTCGCCATCGGTGAAATATTCCACGTAGGTGACCGGATCGGGCCCGCTCCGTATCTCCGCGAAGTACCACCAGCCGACGCTGCGGCGCATCGACCCGTCGGAATCGAGAAGGGACCAGCTCACCCGCGCGACGTTAGGGGCGGGGCGCTCGAGCTCGTTGAGGAAGCTCGCCCTCGACAGGTACTCGAAACCCATCACGCGGACGCCGGCAACCTGCTCGCCGACGACCTCGTAGTCGCTCCGCCTGAGCACGCGGGACCACTCGACGCGGGAATATATCCGCGCGGATTCATCCATGCCCAGCCAGCATGCGTCGAGGACGGCGGCTAACGGAGCGTGGAGCGCCACCTCGTAGAAACCGGAAACCCTGATCCAGCGCTCCCCGTCGAGCAAGCCCAGGGCCTCCGCCTCGAACGAAAGCTTTCTCGGTTCGTCGACGATTTCGCGCCAGTCGGAAGGGATTTCCTGCGCGCCGAGGGCCTGGGGCGACAGCGGCGCGCTGAGGACGAGCAGGAAGGCGAGGAGTTCGAGCCGGGCCACGCGAGGACGGGCGTGGCGTGAAGGCGCAGCGCGGCGCCGTGGGGCGGACAGCATGGTGGGGATTCTATCGCGGGCCGCCGGGTCCGGACAGGCCCGATGAAGGTATTCCGGGCGGAACGCCTGGTTCCGCGGCCCGGAGCGCAGGCCCGGGCCACGCTCTGGCCGCTCGCCAGCCCGGCGCGGTATACTCCTGGTTCCGCGGCCCTGCCGCGTGGAGGTGTTTCCCGTGCGGATCGCGTTCGTGACGGATTGCTTCTGGCCCCGCGTCAACGGCGTCACGGTCTCCGTACAGTCGTTCAAGGATGAACTCGAGCGCCGCGGCCACGAGGTCATCGTCCTCTGTCCCGAGTACCCGAAGCGCGACAAGTCGGTCCCCGAGCCCGGCGTGCTCCGCTTCGACTCCATGGGCAACAGCTTCAGCGTCGAGGACCGCCTGGTCCACCTGCACGCCTTTCCGAGCGTATTCATGGCGCTCGACCGCTTCCGGCCCGACGCCGTGCACATCAACACCGAATTCGCGTTGCAGTTCGCTGCCCGGCTCTGGTGCAAGGCCCGCGGCTACCCCTTCCTCATCACCGCGCATACCAACTGGGAGCACTACATCGGCAACTACATGCCGCGGCTCCCGAAACCGCCGCTCAAGGTAATTTCACGGACATACATGAGGCTCCTGCACGGCACCGCCGACATCCTCATCACGCCGACTTCCGAAATGGCCGCGGTCCTCCGCAGCTACCATATCAGGCGCAAGATCAGGATCATCCCGAGCGGAATCGATCCAGCCATGTTCGTCGCGGATCCCGCCGAAACCGCCTCCTGGCGCGCGAGGTTCGAGAACGTGCACCCCGCCCTCGCCGGCAAGCGCTGGCTGCTTTTCGTCGGCCGCGTGGCCGAGGAGAAAAACGTCGCCTTCCTGATTCCTTCCCTCGCTCGCGTCGTTCGCAAAATTCCCGACGCGGCCCTCGTGCTGGTCGGCGACGGCCCGGGGCGCGACCACGTGGAGCGCCTGGCCGCGCGGGCCGGGCTCCAGGACCGCGTCGTCGTCACCGGCTACCTGCCCCGCGCCGAACTGCGCCACGTCTACGCCAACGCCGAGATCTTCGCCTTCGCCTCGAAAACCGAGACACTCGGCCTCGCGACCATCGAGGCCATGACGGCGGGCGTCCCGGTCGTGGCGGTCGGCATTATGGGCACGCGCACCGTCATGCGCGGCGACAACGGCGGCTTCATGGTGCGCGAAGACCTGGACGAATTCTCCGCCGCCTGCGTGCGGCTGCTTTCGGACCCCGCGCTCCGCGCGGCCAAGTCCGCCGAAGCCCGCGAGTGGTCAAAGCAGTTCTCCATAGCCGCGCAGACCGACCGCATGGAGCGCATCTTCGAATTTGCCGCGAGCGTCCGTCGCTCGGCCATGCCCGTCCGCCGCCGCATCAAGGTAAAGCTGAAATGGCTCTATCGGGCGATCGAAGGCTATATCCGGCGGCTGGCGGAATGATCCGATCCGTCCGCAGGCCTGTCGGCTCCGGGCTCTAGAAGACGCGGCGGACCACCGACGCGCTCAGCTCCAGCCCCGAGGCGCTTGCGCCGGCGACATGCCCCGAGTTGGCCTCGTGCCGCCAGGCCACGAACGCTTTCAGGTCCCACGGATCGAAGCGCCAAGCCCCGGACAGCGACAGCGTCGATTCGTAGACGGGTACGCCCGACGGCGTCCGCAACGCGGCGTTCGCCGGCTCGCTTTCCCAATTCTCGACCCACCAGTCGCCATCCCAACGGTCGTCAGCGTCGAGCGCGTTCTCGCCGCGCGCCGCCAGGCGGTACTCGAGGCCGAGAGCCCAGGCTCCCGGCGAGGACCAGGACGCCTCGAAGCGGCCGACCACGGTGTCGCGGCCGTAGGACGATCCGACCCAGGTGAGGACCTCGTCGTCCCAAGCGTAGCCAACGGGCGCGACGAGCTCGTGGCGCATGCCGAGGAAGGACCACTCGCGCCCGTAGAGCGTCGCGAACCAGGGCACCGCGTAATAGCCCTCGAGTTCGAAGCCGAGGAAGCCGCCGCCCTTCGCCATGGCATACGAGACGCCCCCGAGCAGCGCGTAGGCATCCGGCTGCAGCGAGCCCGCCTCGCTCGGGAAGGGCGTCTTGAACTGGTTGAGCGCCAGCTGTCCCCAGGCGCGCGCGCCGCGGAACGGCGTCCAGGCGAGGTCGAGGCCCAGCAAGGATCCGACCGAGGAGTCGTGGTCGCCGTAGTATTTCCAGGCGGCGAGCGCGTGAAAACTCGCGAGAGGGTTCAGGTAACGCAGCTCGAGAGGCTGGGCGACCATGACGCCCTCGGTCATTCCTATCGATACGCCGGGGATCGGACGCCAGTCGAATCGGTGCAGATAGAGGTGGCGCTGGATTGAAGTCTCGTATTCGGTCGGGGTCCCTTCGTCGACGATGACGGGAATGGATTCGAGTTGGGCGACGAGCGTCCTCCATCCGATCGAGCTCGAGAACGCCGAAAGCAGAGCGAAGTCCACCCGGTCCAGACCCTTCGAAACCGTAACGGCGCCGAGCTCTTCGGCGCCGAAATCGAGTCGGTCCCGGGCGAGCGTGAAATTCCAGGACGCTCCGCCCACCGAGACGCCGCCCCGGCGCGGTATGTGGATGTCGAAATACTCGGCCGCGTCCGGGACGTTGGTCCAGTTCCGGGTTCCGAGCGCCGACGAAGGGAGCGATGAGACCCACCAGCCTTCGCGGAGCTCGATGTCGATGAATCCGCGCGCGAGTTCCCCGATTCCGAACTCGACCGGGATGGTCACGAGCGAAGGCCTTTCGGAGGACGGCGCCAGCCAGGGAATGGACTCCTCGCCTCGGTAGCGCAACTCCAATCCCGCCGAGGCGCCGAGCGACATGGAGAGCCCTTCGTCGGCGACGGATGGCTCGGCGAGGGCCTCGAGCCGGCGGAACGCGTCGAGTCCGGGTGGCGACAAAGTCGCCGCGTCGATGGCTCGCAGGTACAGCCTGAGCTCGGAGACGGACATGGGTGCGACGACCGGCGGCGGAACGCGGCCCGCGTCCAGATGGATTGCGCGGAGGGCCTCGAATGCCCACGAGCCGGCCGGAATCGTTTCCCGGCCGCTTTCGGCGAAAAGAGGCGCGGCCAGGAGCGCGGCGGCCATCAACACGCCGGCGAACCGCGCCGCCCGACCTCGAGGGCCGCGCTGTTCCGGACGCGCGGGGACGGAGCTGGCCGCGGCGGGCCTCATGAGCCCGCGGGCTCGGGGAGCGGCTGTATTCGTCATGGGTGGATTCTCCGTCACCGCCGCCGCTCGGGTCAACCGGCGACGAGAGGATTGTCGAGCGAGGGTTTAAAACGACGCGGGCCCGGCTTGGTGCCGGGCCCGGATCATGAAGCTCAAGGGACGTCGGATCAGCGACCGCCCCCGCGGACATCGCTCAGAAAGCGAGCGAGTAGCGGACCCTCAAGCCGAATTCGCCGAGCAAGCCGGAATCAGTCGAGGGCTGCCAAAATGGCTCCTGGTTGCCATCCGAGTTCGCGTCGGCGGGCACGGTCAACGCGAGGCGATTCGCCACGTATCCGAAGGAGCAGGAGAGCGTGACCAGGAAATCGCCGAAGGCGCGGCTCCCGTCGAGGCTCGCCAGTATCCGCTTCTCCAGCAGGGCGCTGTCCAGCCACCGCGTGCCCGTCTCGGACCAATCCTCGCCATCGTGCCAGGGATTCGCCGGAGACTTGGCTCCCGACAGGGTGAATTCCAAGCCGGTGTCCAGAGCGAAACCGGCGATTTCGGCCGCCCAGGTAGCCATCAAGGCCAGGCTGTTCTCGCCGTGAACGTAGCCGACCATCTGTTCCTCGAGCGGGATGCCGACGTAGTATCCCCCGGAATAGACCGCCGAGCCCGGGTAATAGGTGTAGGAATAAAACTCGCCGCCGACGGATGAGAAGGTGTACTTCGTGGCCGCGGCGGCGTGCAGCCCGAGGAAGCCCCAGGGCGAGTCCCAGGTTCCGCCGAGCGACAAGGCGACCTTGTCGGGATTCTGTACGCCGGAAGGGTCGAGAAATCGGTTCATGTTGAAATCATCCACCAGGACCTGGCCGTACGCGCTCCATTCGCCGCCATCGTAGTCCGCGAAGAACCCGAGTATGGAATTCTGGTTTCCGAGCCGCGACCACGGCCGTCCGCTGGCGGTCGATACGTACTGGACGAAGAAGCCCGGCGCGGGATTCATGAAGAACAGCGGATCGAAGTACGCGCCGGTGTAGACGCTCACGTCCTCGAACCCCACGCGCAGGCCGCCGAATTTGAGCCCGTAATACTTGAGGACCGCGCCGCGGTCAGAATCCAGGCGCGCGCCGTCGGTGGTCACCTCGGACTCGTAGATCCCGCCGTCCAGGTTCGCGTTGAGCCCTATCCAGCGATTCATGAAAAAGAAGCGTTCGCCGCTGTACGAGATTTCCCCGATCAGGGCCCTGCGGTCCGCGCCAGAGGCGAACAGCGAATAGGGCGACTCGATCACGTCCCGGTTCGGCAAGTGGCCGAAGGCGAGGTCGAGAGGGCCCAACCGGACGCTCATGCCCGCTTCGACGATCTCGGCCGCGGAGCCGCCATAGTAGCCGCCGAGGAACGGCGCGGGATATCGGCCCTCGGTGGAGACCGCGAGCAGCCAGATCACGGAAAACTCGTCGCTCCTGTGCTCCAGCCCGCCGACGACGTCAAGCCAGAACGGGTTCGCCGGCGGAGTCGCCTTGGACGCTTCCGTCGTGAGCATGAGCCCGGATTCGGCGATGAAGTCGATCGCCGGGGAAGGCGCCGCCGCGAGCATCACAATCGAGACCAGGAAGGCCGTTTTGCGCATCATTCCTCCTTGGGGAACCCGGTTCCTCAACGTCCCTCGCGCTGGAGCACCGTCATGACGGTCTTGAACGATATGGAAACGTCGAGGAAAAGCGACATGTTCTTCAGGTAGTAAAGGTCGTACTGCAGCTTTTTGTAGGTATCCTCGACCGAAGGGGAATGGTATTCGCCCGAGACCTGGTCCCAACCGGTGATCCCGGGTTTGACGAGATGCCGCTGGCGATAATAGGGAATGGCTTCCGCGAGCTCCTCCGCGATGTCGGGCCGTTCCGGCCGCGGTCCGACGATGCTCATCTCTCCTCGAAGGATGTTGACGATCTGGGGCAACTCGTCGATGCGCGTCGCGCGCAGGATCCGCCCGATCGGCGTGATTCGGGCGTCGCGTTCGGTCGTCGGAGAACTGTCGTTCCGGTCCACGCGCATGGTGCGGAATTTGAAAATCCTGAAGGGAACGCCGAATCGCCCGATGCGGATCTGCGTAAAGAGCACAGGGCCCGGACTCGTCGCCTTCACGAGGATCGCGACCAATGGCCAGAAGGGCAGGAAAAGGATGGACGCGAGCCCGGCAAAGAGCAAGTCGAGGATCCGTTTGCCCGTCTCATAGGCGTGCTTCGACTTCAGGTCGATGTTCTCGAGGAACCACGCCTCGTTGATGGCGCCGATGGGCACGCGCCTGAGGATCATCTCGTAGAAGTCAGGCAGGCGGATGAAGCGGACCTTGAGGTCCAGCAGGTTGAACAGCTCGGCGCGAGCCTTGTCCGATATTCCGGTTTCGTTCGCTATGACGAGGAGGTCGGAATCGGTCTCGTCGACGATGCGGCGCAGGTCGGACGCGTCGTGGACTACCAGCAGGCCCCCGGCATTCCCGGTCCTTTCCTCCTCGAGAACGAAGCGGGCATCGTATCCGAGATACGGACGGATCGCGAGCTCCTCGACTATCGTGCCCGCGTCCGAGTTGAAGCCGATGAATCCGACGCCTATCCGCTGCAGGTTGCTCCGGCGGAAACGGCCGTACGAATATCGCCAGACCCAGAACAGGAACGCATAGATGCCCGTGAATATGACGATGACGGTTTTGGGCTCTATCGGCGCGCTCGGAATCAGATAGAAGTAGACCGCCGAACCCAGGCCGGCGACAAGCACGCTGACGGCAAGGCGCTGCGCGAACAGGGCGTCGTCGAACGGCCGATCGATCCGGTACAGCCCGGCCGTATAGAACACGATGATCCAGCCCAGGAAGATCAACGTGAAATGCCGCATGTGGTTGGTCAGTCCGAACACGGTGGGAAGCTCGCCGTTCCGGACCACGAGAGCCAGGAACAGCGACAGATAGAGCAGAAGGATGTCCGCGAGGAGTATCCGCACCTGCCGTGAATGATGGGTCTTTCTCATGATGTTACCGCCATTCTACCGAATCAGCGTCCGCGAGGCAAATCGCTTTCCACCAGGCTCCCGTAGAGTTCGCGGTACGCGGCCCACATCCGATCCGCGGTGAACCCCGATTCGTAGCGTTCCCTCGCGTTCCGCCCGAGCGTCGAAAGGCGGCCCGGGTCCCCGAGCAATCCGCGGAGGGCGGCGATGATTTCCCCGGCCGAGTTGCCGACCCTGGCGCCCGTCGTCCCGTCCACCAGTTCCCCGATCCCTCCCACGTCAGACGCCAGAACCGGCTTTCCGCAGGAGAAGGCCTCGAGGATGGACATGGGCAGACCTTCGTAATCCGAGAGGAGCAGGAAGATGTCGCACAGATTCGCGTAGTCGCCGGCTTCGGGGAGCTCTCCGAGCATTTCCGCGTTCGAAGGCAGCTCGCCGGCCCTCGCGCCGGGAGGATCGCCTATCCAGAAAAACCTCGGCCCTTCCTTTTCCAAGGCCTTCGCGGCGGCGAGGAACAGGTCGAAGCGCTTCGGTGGCGCGAGCCGGGCGACGGCCAACACCACCGGCGAGCCTTTGCCCCGCGCCGCCAGCATGCGCTCCGCGGCGGGGCTTTCTGGCGTTCTCCCCTTCCGGTCCGTGACGCCGTTGTGGATCGCGGCATGCGCTTCCCGTATGCCGGCAAGCCCGAGATTGCGGAAGTCGTACGCCGAGACCGGGACGACGGCGCCGCAATGCCGCGCCAGAAAGCGCTCAAGCGGCAGGAACGATCGGTGGGATTTCAGGATGGTATCGAAGCCGTGGATGGTGTAGACGACCCGCTTCGCGCGACGGCCCGCGGCGACGCGTCCGAGGACGCCTGCCTTCGATGAATGGAGGTGGATGAGGTCGGGATTCCAGCTCCGGAACAGCCCCGCCAGTTCGAAGGCCGCCTTGAGATCGCTCAGAGGCCTGATCTCCCGACGGAGCGAACGGAGGACCTTGCGCTCCACCCGCGGATCAAGGGCGTCCCACATGGGCCCCTCTGGCACCGACGCCACGGCGCAGGGATGGCCGTCGCGAACGGCCCGGTTCGCGAGCTCGGTCACCACGCGCGGAGCGCCCCCCAAATCGGCGTTGGTGACTACGTGGAGTATCCTCACGACCCGCCTCCGGCCGCCGCGCGCTTCTTCGCCTCGTAATCTTCCCAGCGCAGGGCGGAAAAATGGGGATTGGGGCCGGTGATCAGGTAATGGTTTACGGCGTGGTCGACGCGCGCCGACTCGGGCGGCGGCGTCATGTAGTCGGGGCCGTACATCGTCGAAAGGTAACGATCCGGATCGGCCGGGCAAAGGAACTCCGCGTCCTCGAAACGGACGCGCCCGAGAGGGAAGATCGCCTCCTCGGGCCAGGCCTCGCGCATCCATTCAAGCGGATAATCGTTCGCCCAGACTGCCTCGCTCCGTTCTCCCCAGCGGAGGAACGCACGCGCGACGGGGCCGAGCCGCAGTACCGGCCGCAAGATCGCCTGCAGGAGCGCCCAAGCGCCGCTCCAGAGCTTGTGCTTGAGCGACCAGCCTCGCCGCGGCCAGTCGGGTTTGAGATCGTAGGGCGGCAACAGCGCGAACAGCTTGCGGAGCCGGTGCCGCCGCCTCGTCATCCTCGCCGCCGGGAAGATGTCGATCGGAATGCCTTGCGAATACGCAAAGGGGCCGCCGGGATCGTCCATGAAGCTGAAGCGGTCGCGCAGCTTGGCCCAGGCCACCGGATGCGCGGGGTCGGTCTCCTCAGTCTGGAGGAAAATGTCGTAGGGCAATGCGGTCGGCGCCAACTCGAGGAAGCGCCGGTAATCGTCGAGCGGCATCTTCACGTCGACATCGTCGTCCCAGGGAATGAAGCCGCCGTGCCGCACCGCGCCGAGCAGGGTGCCCGAGTCGAGCCAGTAGCGGAGTCCCGCGTCGCGGCAGATCCTGTCGAAGACCTTGAGCAGCCTGAGCATGACGAGCTGGCAGCTCCGGAGCCCGGTGTCGCCTTCGGGCCGAAGGTCTGGAACGAGTTCGTCGAAATCGACCGGCGACTCGCTCATCCGCGCGCCGCCACGCGGGAGAGGTAGGCGCCGTACGCCGTCTTTTCGTAGCGCTGCGCCTGGGCCAGAAGTCCCGCCTCGTCCAGCCAGCCCTTGTGGAAGGCGATCTCTTCGAGACACGCGACGTAGAGCCCCTGGCGGTTTTGTATGGTCTCGATGAAGTTCGCGGCCTCGAGCAGGTCGCGCGGATTCCCCGTATCGAGCCACGCGAAGCCGCGGCCGAGCGTCTCTACCGAGAGTCGCCCCGCCTCGAGGTAGGCGTTGTTCACGCTCGTTATCTCGATCTCGCCGCGGGCCGACGGCTTCACCCCGGCGGCGACGCGGACCACCTCGTTGTCGTAGAAGTAGAGACCCGGAACCGCGTAGTTCGATTTCGGGACCGCTGGCTTCTCCTCGATGGAGAGGGCCTTGCCCCCCGGTCCGATCTCCACGACGCCGTAGGCGCGCGGATCGTCCACGTAGTACCCGAATATGGTGGCGCCCTCGGTCCGGACCGCGGCGCGCTCCAGCACCGCGCTGAAACCCTGTCCGTAGAAGATGTTGTCGCCGAGCACCAGCGCCACGCGGTCCTTCCCGATGAAGTCCCGCCCCACGATGAAGGCGTCCGCGAGTCCCCGCGGACTTTCCTGCACGGCGTACGAAACCTCGAGCCCCATCGCTCGCCCGTCGCCGAGCAATTCGCGGAAACCCCCGATGTCCCGCGGCGACGAGATGACGAGGATCTCGCGGATGCCCGCCAGCATCAGGGTCGACAGCGGATAGTAGATCATGGGTTTGTCGTACACCGGCAGCATCTGCTTCGACACCGCCACCGTCGCGGGGAACAACCTCGTCGCCGTTCCGCCGGCGAGAATGATGCCTTTCATGGATTCGGCTCCCTTCATCAGTTTCGCTTGTCCGTCCGCCCGCCGCCGCCCGTCGATCCGGATAACTCCATCAGGAAATCCGCGACGCGCGCGCCCGCTTCGCCGCGGTGACACCATGCTTCCTCGCGCGCTTCCGCGATTGCCGCCGCCACCATCGGGTCGGACCGGACCGAGGCCACCAGTTCAGCGATACCCGGGAAGTCGTCGCTGTCGAGCTTGCGCCCGATCCTCTCGACCGTCCGGAATTTCCACGGTCGTTCCCCGACATCGCTCGCGTCGTAAGGGCGCGGGTCGAAATCCTGGGCGACGTGGAGGACGGGACGGCCGAACAGGAACGCGTAGTCGAAGATTATTCCCGAGAAATCGGAAATCATGACATCGGCCCTCGAAAGTGAGCCCAGGTTTTCCCTCCCGAAATCCCATTCCACGTTCGCATACGGCTCAAGCGAAGCCCGAAGTTCGTCGAGCATCGACGTCTCGGACTTCACGGATTGGGGGTGGGGCCTGACGATCAATTCGAGGCCGCTCCGGGCCAGCGGTTCAAGCAATCTCATTCCATGGCGGGCGAGGATGCCGCTCGGCCCCCACGACGGCGAGACGAGGACAGTCGTTCCGTCCCTGGATCCTGCCGCGAGCGTTTTCAATTCCTGCGCGTAGACGTCCAGGTAGGTGGAGCCGACGACGCGCAAGGCCTTCGCCGGGAGGCCCCGCCTGGCTTCCAGCTCGCGGATGGCCGCGGACTGGTAATCGCCCGAAAGCAAAACGGAATCGAAGTAGTCGAGCCCGAAAAGCCGGTATGAAGTAGCGTCGTCCACGGCGTGCAGGATGTGCGCGTAATGTCCGACTCCGCGCGAACGTTTGAACTGGTAGACATCGAGCCCAGGAGTAGTGGTCAGGCATACGTCGGCCTCGAGCATGCGCATGCGCGCCCACGCGGCGTCGCCGGTTCCGATGTAGGAAGGCTTGAGCCTCGAATGCCCCGAGCTCAGGCCAGGGTCGGATTCCTCCATCGACAGGTAGCGCGCCTCCACGCCACGCCGCTCGAGCTCCTCCACCACCGGCTTGAAAACGTTCCAGTAGCGAGCGCCCTCCGAATGCAGCACGATCCGGGCGCGCTCGCCGCCTGAGACCCGGACGGACACGGCGCTCGCGCGCGCGAAGCGGCCTTTCAGCCACACCCAGAAATGCTTGGAGAAGAAGTAGACGGTCGTGGCCAGGCCCACGGCGATCGAAAACAGGGCGCTGCCCGTGCCCGGGTCGATGTACAGCGGATTCATCGCGCGTAATCCCAGTTTGTTTCGGAGAAAAGATCGTCCTTCACCACGATCAGGTCTTCGGGGCCGAAATCGAGAGTATTCCGTTTCTGGTCGGACGGATCATACAGGGGCTTGTCGACGATCGTCACGCTTTCGCCCGGCGCGAGCGTCCGGAACGGTTGCCCCGTGAACGGGTTCGCCTCGCGTCCGATAGTAGCCGTCGCCAGTGCCGGCGTATCCGCGTTGGTCCGGAACGAACGGTCGACGGCGAAATCCGAGTCCGAGCCGAAATCCTTCACCATGAAGAGCGGATTGAAGGCCGGGGCGCGGGTCGGATTCCGCGGGAAGTCCGCGAACTCCGGCAACGCTAGATCCGCTCCGTGATCGGCAACGATGATTATCCGGGTGTTGTCATAGACGCCTTCGGCCCGAAGCTTGTCGAGGAAGCGTCCGATCATGCGGAGAGACGCGGCGTTCACCCGATAGGTGCGCTCGGTGAAGTCGTCGGCGAAGCGCGGCGTGTCGGGCCGCCTCGGATTCCGGGCCGGCACCCAACCATCCGCGTCCAGGATCGCCGAGTCGTGCGCCGTGTCGTTGACCATCAGCGCGAACGAGTCCGCCCCGTCGTCGACGGCTACCAGCTCCGGCAGGTAATCGAGGGCCGCGTACTTGTCGATGAAGTCGGCGTACTCGTCCGGCACGTAGCGCGAGTCCCACCACTTGCCTTGATCGTATATGCCGTAACGGAGCGGGGTCGGCGCCAGCTTGAGGAGCGAAAACCGCGTCAGGCAACGGTCTATCCGGGCCGTCGGGTCGATTGCCATGCCGTGCTCCTCGAGCCAGCGCTGGGTGTAGCGGCCGGTGAGGTTGAAGGCGCGGATTCCAGGATATTTCCGGAATATCGTGTTGTCGGGCACCCAGCTGTAATTGGCCCAGGACGCGTCGCTGATGGCGCTGCGCCATCCCTCCTCGGCGAAGGCCCGGGGCAGGACCGCGAGCGCCTCGTTGTGCTTCGAAACGAGCGATTCCCCGGATCGGGCGTTGATGGCTTGCGGCGTGTACTCGTAACCGCCGTATAAGGGCGGAGCTCCGGCGAGCGTATGCGGATTGAACGAAAGCGTGTTCGGATACCAGACGAAACCGCGGTATTTTTCCGCGAGACCCGGATCGTCCTCCATCGCGTACCGCACGAAGGCGCTGATGCCGCGATCGAGCATTATGACGAAGACGTTCCGGCCGGTATTAGTGAACGTGAACGTCGGTTCGAATTCCCCGTCTTTCGGCACGCCTTCGTCGACCGCCCGGATAACGCGCAATTCCTCGAGTCCCGTCGCTATCGCGTACGCCTTCACGCCCGAGGTCGTCGCCAATCCGACGAGGCAGATGGCCGCCGCTGCCGACAGGACGCGCGCCTTACGCAGACGGATCAGCACGACCACGCCGAGCGCGGCCGCGAGCAGCGCCGCGATATTGAGGCCGCTCATGATCGTCGTCTCGCGGAGCACTCCCGCGCTCTGGAACAGCAATTGGGGGGAAATGGCGCCGTAGCTCCCGCCGAACGCGAACACGTTCACGAGCGCGCCCGCGGCCAAAACCGCGAACGCCGCGGCGAGGCCGGCGCGGGCCTTCCATCCGGCCAGCGCGTAAAGCAAGGCCGGCCAGAGGAGGAACAAGCCCGCGGATTCGGAGAACGCGCGGCCGATGAAGTCGGCCGGTCCGCGAGAGGCGCCAGCGAAAGCGAACTCCTGCGGCGAGCTGCCGATCAGGGCCGAGGGCACCGCGATTCCCGCGAGTACCGTCAGGGCGAGCGCGGACAGGATGAAGACGCCCGCGGTTTCCTTCGGGTTCTTGAAACCCGGCGCCAGGGTACTGTCGAGCAGGCGGCGGCCGAGCGCGGCCAGCAGCGGCGCCGCAAGCACGAAGCCGGCGAGCGCGACGACGACGAGCCGCTTGCGCGCGGTGGTGTCGAGCACGAACAGGGCCGCGCCGGCCGCCCCGACCGAGAGGATTGCCATGATCGCCCAGAACGCGACGAGCGGGCGCTTGAGCCGGTAGAAGACATTCTTGACGAACGAGAACATGTTGTTCAAGGTCCAGTAGAGCACCAGTCCCGACGGGGAAGCGTAGAGCAGAGCCAGGAAGATCGCGGCCATGCCGTAGAGCTGGGCTTTCTCGCGGACCGGAAGACCGCGCGCATAGACCGCCGAAGCCGCGACGTTAACCAAGGTCATGATTATCGGCAGCAGGTTGACGGCGGCTCCGCCGAAGCTCAACAGCCCGTCCGGTTTCGAAAGATCGCGCAGCAACCAAAAGCCGCGGCCGGACAGCTCCGGAAGGGACGAAAGGAACGAGTACGCCGCGATGAAGAACGGCACCTGCAGGAACAGGCCGAAGCTGCTCCGGAGCGCGTAGATCGGGTGGTAATGGTTTTGCCGATAGTAGGTCGAGAGGATCATCAGCCGCTCGTCGCCCTTGAACACGGCCTTGATGTCGTCGATCTTCGGCTGCAGGCGCTTCCGCGTTTCGCGCTCCAGAGCCTGGAGCCGTTCCGCCCGGGCGTAGAGCGGCAAGGTCAGCACGTTCACCGCCAGGCTGACGCCCGCGATGGCCAGGCCGGTGCTGTGCGTCACGCGCGAGAACAGCAGATAGACCAGCTCGATGATGCCTTCGACAGGAAAGATGACAAGGCTATGGAAAATATCAGCCACGTGTTTTGCTCCGGTTCGCGAGTGCGCTCGAAATGCGATTTACCAACGATTTTGTCCTGAACCGCCTGGCCACGAATCGGAAGCCGACATCGTACGCGCGCGCGAGCGGGCCTGGAGCGCGCGGCATACTCCCACGGCGGAGCAGGTACATTTCCCTGATGCCGAGCGCGTGGTAGGCTACGGGATGGTCCGCGACGGGACGATCGACGACGATTCCGTTCCCGTCGAGATAGGGATTCCCGGGATACCGATAAGGAGGGCAGGAGTAGAAGCCATCGGCGAATGTTACCTTGACCGAACGCTCGCGCTTCGCGAGCCAGGCCATCGCCACATCGCACGCTCCGGCCAGATCGGGGAACTCGCTCGGCCACGCGTCGATGAAAGCGGGAATCGCGGTAGCGAGCGCTTCGACCAAGGCGCGAGACAGCGCGAATCCCGGACCGCCCGCGGGGAAGATCAAGCGTTCGCCGCGGATCTCCGCCTGCCCGCAATGCCCGCCGATCAGGAGCTCCCGTTCCGGATCGAAACCGGCGAGCAGCGCGCGGAGATTGTCGGCGTACACGTAGGCGTCGCACCCGGTCAGGAAATACCACGAGGCGCCCGGGAAGCGCCTTCGCAATTCCAGGAGACCGAGGAACTGCTTCTTGTGGGCCGAGGCGTAGTCCTCGCCCACCTCGGGCCCGAGCGATGCCATACGGAGTTCCGGGTCTGACTTCCAGCCGCCGATGAGCAGGGCGTTCGGGAAATCCCTGAGCCAGGTTTCCTGTACCGACAAGGCGCGCTCGCGCAGGTTCAACGCCGACGTGAAAACGCCGACGGCGACATTCTCGATTGAAAGTTCCTTCACTTCGACCCAGCTTTGCCGTTATGGCGCTCGTCCCAAGCCAGGCCGCTCCAATGCGGGTTCGGGCCGGTCGGGTAGATGGCGCCCACCGCATGCTCGCTTTTCCGCTGTTCTTCCGGCGGCGGCTTCATGTAGTCGCCGAAGTAATCGGAGAGGTAGCGGTGGGGATCCGCGGGGCCGTGGAACTCGGCGTCCTCGAAGCGGATATCCTTGAGCGGGAACACCACCTCGTCGGGGAAGCGGTTCCGCCACCGGATCGGCGGCTCGTACGCCCAGGCGCGATCTCCCTTCTCGAACCAGGCGGCCACGGCCCGGCCGATCGGCTTGATCTTCGTCACGCCGATGAAGGCGTATTGCGCCGCGCCGAACAGCGCCCGCTTGAGGTTGCTCTTCAGCGGAAGCGAGCGCTCCGGAAGCTCGGGGCGCTTCGAGAGCGGCGGCAGCAGGGAGTAGAAATTCCTGAAGGCGTGCTGGCGTTCCGTCTCCTTCACAGCGGGAAAGACGTCGATGAAGATCGCCTGCGAATACGGGTAAGGGCCGGTCTCCTCGACCAGGTGGCTGTAGCGGTCGCGGATCTTGACCCAAGGACAGGAAAACCCGGGATCGGTCCGAGGCGTCTGGAAGAACATGTCGAAGGGAAGCTCGGCAGCCGCGATGCCGACGAAGCGATCGTAGTCCTCCTTCGGCATGAGGACGTCCACGTCGTCGTCCCAGGGGATGAAGCCCCCGTGGCGCACCGCGCCGAGCAGCGTGCCGGCGTCGAGCCAGTAGCGGAGCCCGTTCCGTTCGCAGATTCCGTGGAAAGCCTTGAGCAGGCGAAGCATGACGAACTGTGCCTGCCTGAGCGGGGTGTCGCCCTGCAACCGATTGTCGGGAAGTTCTTCAGGCATCGCGCTTCCCCCCGAAGATGGCCTTGCGGATATTCTTGTAGAGGTGTTTCGGGAAGAGGCCGACCACGATCGGCTTGATCACGTAGAGGAGTCCGACGGGCATGAGCCCGAGGCGCTTGAATCCGCGCCATCGGACCCTCGCCTCGGTCAAGGCGTAGCGAAATTTCCGCTTCCGGTATGACTCGATTTCCTCGCGGTACTCGAGCAGTTTCTCGGGCAAATTGGCGCCGGGCAGGCCGGCGGCGTGCAAGCGCATGAAGAGATCGTAGTCCTCGGAGCGGCCGATGGCCGGGTCGGCGTCGTATCCTCCGACGGCCGCGAGCGCGGCGGAGCGGAATACGACGGTGGGATGCGCATACGGGCTGCGGAGCAGGAAATCGCGGGCCTCGGGCCGCTCCGGATAGTCAATGCCGCCCCAGACTCCCGAGCCGTCGAAGAGCGAGATCGAGCAGCCGCAGAACGAAAACTCCGGATGCGCGTCGAGGAACGCGACCTGCTTTCCAATCCGGTCCGGCCGCGAGACGTCGTCGCCATCCATGCGCGCGAGGTATTCGCCGCGCGCGACGGAAACGCAATGGTTCAGCGTCGCCGACAGCCCCGAGTTCCGTTCGTTTCGGAGGACGACGACCCGGGAATCCATCCGAGCCAGACGCTCGAGCTCAGCGAACGTTCCGTCCGTCGATCCGTCGTCGCAGACGATGAGCTCGAGGTCAGGGAAATCCTGCGCGAGCATCGATTCGACGGCCGCGCCGACGGTGGCTTCGCAGTTGTAGGCGCCCATGATCACCGATACGCGCGGAGTCGGGTTCATATGGGGATCCTTTCCCAAGACTCCGGCACGACGTCGCCGAAGCGGTACGAATAGTAATGGTCGCGATCCTCGATCTCGCGGCGGTTCCAGACCGTAGGGGCGACAACGCGCTTTTCTGGCGAAGAATCGAGCCAGGCACCCCACCAGCTGAACGAGGAATTAGCCACGACGTGGTGGTCGCATGCCGACATCATCGCCATGTCCTGCCAGCTCAGGGCGCCGCGATTCCAGTCCACGAACGTGGCCGGCGTCGGCCCGAGCTCGAGCGCGTTCCTGCAATACTCGAGGTCGTCGGAGAACACCAGGAACGAAGCCGCGCCGGCGGCGCGCATCGATTCGGCCGCTCGCCGATAATAGTCGGGCGTGCAGATATCGAGGTTCGGGTGCGCGAGGTAATCGCCGCGTCGGACGTGCACGCTGGCAACCGGGCGGCGGACGGATTCGAGGAGCCTGCGATTACGGTCGGAGAGCGGAGGCTTGAAGGCGAACTCCGCCCTCAAGTCGCCGGCGATTCCCTCGAAATACTTCTCGCTCTGCCAGTAGCCTTCGAAATAGCGGTCGCCCGGCATGTCGTAGACCTCGGGTTGCCACCCGAATTTCCTGTCGATGAAATGCGTGCTTTTGGTGAAGTACTTCCGCCTGAACCGTCCGAGCGCTCCCCGGGGCTTCGTCGAAAGCCTGTCCACGTCCCGCGCTTCCGCGAGCGGCAGCGCCATAGCGAACAGGACGTCGAGCTCGAAGCCGTTGTGCGCCGGATCGTCGCCGAAGGCCGAAGCATCGATGAAGATCTCGTCGCCCGTCGCCTTCCCGAGCGAGCGCGCGAAGGCGTACTGGAACATCTGGTTTCCGAGCCCGCCGTGGACCTTGACGATCTTCACGAAACGCCCTCTATCGTCGTCTTCCAGTAATCGATGAAAAGCGCTTCGGCCGAGAATCCCGAGCGATGGGCATCGTACCAGTCATCGAGTTTCGATTCGTCGAACGAGGCAAGCTCGTCCCACGAATCGACCGCAAGCATGGGAATTCCCAGCCGGATGAAATAATCGCTCCATGCTGATTTCTTGACTATCGGCACCGTTCCCAAGTATAGGGCTTCCCAGGTGCGATGGCAGTCAAAACCATTGCCTGGAGGCGACAGCGCGAACTTGCAGGACGCCATGAGCGTCTGGAATTCCTCGATGCTTATCCGATTCTCGTTGCCTGTTCCGAGCGGGTGCCGTCTGGCCGCCGCCAAGGCCGGCTCGCGTTCGCGGCGATTCGTGGCCACATTGAACGAGCAGAAAATGCGGGTCTGCTTTTCCCCTCCGAGCCGCTTGATCCGCTCGATCCGTTCGACCTTTCCGGAGTTGCCGTAATACCGGTTTTCCAGACCTATCGGCAAAGGCGACACGCGCGGATCCTCGAAGAGGACGTTCTGTCCGAACCAATGACGGAGCGATGAAGGCAACAGCGCACGGAACTCGTCACCGAAGTTGATGTCGCTGTTGCCCGATACCAGCACGAAGTTCCGTCCACCGGCTTCCGCTTTGGCGCGAAGCAAGCTCTCTACGTGGTCGCCTTCGCAAAAGACTACTTCGGCTTCCGCGTGGCCCAGATCGGGACGCTTCCCTTCCACGCGGTGACGAATAAAGGCGCGGATGCCGTCGCCGGAAACGTATGGCGCGCTCGAACGCCGGAAGACATAGAATTCCCTGCAGAGCCTGGTGTATGCGCTCATGTTCCTCCGACGCTCCGATCCGATCTGAATGCGTGCAAGGCTTTTGAATGGATGTGCAGATTATGGATCGGAAAGAACCGGCCGCCATATTCCGCGATCGGAACCAACCTGTTCGCGTCGTCGCGCTCCCAGCGAACGGGCATCTCGGCCGCCGAGTACATGGCAGTCTCGTTGACGAAGCCCGGGCCGAGCGCCGCGTCATTGCGCGGATCTACCCCGCCCAGGTATTGCCCGAAAGCGGCGGCGTCGAACACGCCGCCGAACGACTCAAAATCCCGGTCGAGCAGGCCGAGATCCTTCGTGGCCAGTCCTGAACGGGAACGGAGTTCGTCCCGACCTTCCTTGTACCAGGCGGGTACGACGGGCAGGAAGGAGCAACGGTCTTTCCGATCACGGGCATAGCGGGAAAAAGCGTTCATGTCGTTCATCCTGCGGAGCAGGTAGCGCAGATTGTAGGTTCGGCAGAAGTCGGCCAAGGCCGCGGCCCCGTCGATGTAAACCACCGACGGGATGCAGCGCACAGTCGAGTCGGCCGGCAGGCTGATGCCCTTCGAAGTGTCTCCCAAAACGGCTTCCAGCTTCGCGACGTCGAAATATACCATATTGTCGTATTCGAAGTGCAAAACCGGCCCGAGATCCTTCGCGGCCATCAGATCGCCGAGGACGAAGAAGCGCTCGACGGCGAAACGCCAGAAACCTCCGCGGAACGTCGAGTTCATCAAATTCCAGCGCGAGAAGAACCGGTGGTGCCTCGTAGGCTCAAGCTCGGCGGCAGACACGCTTCGGCAGTCAGGATGGCGTCGGCACAGTTCATCGAGCTCCGGGAACCGCGCGTCGGTCACGATCCAGAGCCGGTTCCCCTGGTTGAAAAGATAGAACTGGTCCACAAAATCAGAAATATATGACGGGAATTCCCTGCCGCGGTGGACAATCACCGAATCGATCATCTGCTTTCCTTTCGGGCCTTTATTGTAGCAATGCCGAAACAGCGCCAGCCGGGGCGCGAATCCAATCATCAGGAACAAGATCGTCGAGGTTAACGGTTCCGTCGTCGGTCCAGCGATCAGGGCAGACAGTAACGCCGCCGGAAGACGAACCGAGGAACGCTCCCCACCAGGAAAATGTCGAATTGGCGATGATGTGGTGCCGACAGGTCCGCAATATGTGTAGATCGAACCCGGGGTCGTCCTCGAATTCTCCGTCATTCACGACTCGGTAATCATGTCCGACGCCTTCCAGCATCCGGGCGGCGTGCTCGGGATCGTCTGTCAAAACCAGGAATTTCGGATCCGCGATCCGTTCCTCGATCAAGGCGAAGGCGTTCGCATAGTAATCGGGTCCGCAGACTGAACCGTAAACGCCCGCCGCCCCGTGCGTCAGATAATCTCCACCGCGGACATGCACCGAGACGGAGGAATCTTCCTTGGCCGCGGCGTCCCATCTCGAGCGCGCGTACGCCACACCTCTCCGGAATTCGAAACGCCCGCTTTCGCGGGCGACTTTGGCGTACTCGCGCCGTTGATGGAAGCCTACGAGATATGCTCCTTCAACGTATCGGGCCCAAGCCTTTACGGCCGCGAGGGCGACCGGATTTCGCAATTCGAGAATCGTCGGATCGCCAATCTCGAATACGTCGCGAAGGGAACCGCGCGATCGCGAAAGGACAAACCGAACCTTCTCGCCACGAGAGCGCAGCCAGAGTCCGTAAGCGTACTGGAACAGCTGGTTGCCGAGACCGGCGAATAGCTTGACGGTAGGCATTCAGTAGACATTCCATGAATGGAACGATATCGTGTTGTAAAGCCGCGCGTACCGGCGCCGCAGCGTATCGAGCCGGGGCAGGTGTTTCCGTCCGAAGCTTTTGTTCGCCCAGTACCGTACGACCATCCGCTGCGGATGCCGCTCGGCCACGTACTGCCCATAATTGTCGTAATCGGAAACCGAGGACATCTCCGTGACGTCCACCGCGCCCGCGACGGCCTCAAACCACGGCTTTCCATGGCGCTTCCCGAGAACATCCATCAGTTCGCGCATCAGCTCGGTGTCGATCAGGCTGTGGTGACTTGTGAAGGATATCGTCGCTCGCGGCGTCATGCCGAACAGGTGTTCGAATGCCTTGAAGTACGGCACGTGGAATTCATCGCAAAAGTCAAAGACCATCCGGCCCTCGAATTCGAACGCCTGGGGCCGGATGAAGACCGTATCGGAATCGATGACGAGGTAATGCCGGTTCTTGCAGAAGCGGCCGCCGCTCCACTTGAGCAGCTGCTGGTACACCCAGCCGGCACGGTTCGTGCCTTCATGCACGTAGGCGATATCGCGAGGCGAGATGTCGACGAGTTCCGCTTCATCGATCAGCTCGCATCGTTTCTCGGCCGCGATAGCCCTGATGGCCGGGCTGTCCTTCGGAGAGACGAGGTAGATGCCGCCGATCGGATGCGCGATGAATTCCCGCGCCGAGTCTATGACCAAGGGAAGCGTGCCCGCATCCTTGTCGATGACCGGAATGACTATGTCGATCGGCAGATCGCTTCGGCGCGCGTCGCCGGCGCCGATGGCCGGAATGCCGAATTCCTTGGTGAAACGAGCCTGTCTTTCGACCGACTTCATCCTGTACCAGGCGTAATCGAAATCGAGGGCCTTCAACATGGATTTCAGCGGCGTCGCCAGCTTCATGGATGCGCTCCCTCTTCCAGGCTCCGATAGATCGCCAGGAGACTTTCTTCCAAACCTATTTCCGGCTGCCAAGCAGTCCGGGCCTTTATCTTGTCGAACGACCCGATGATCGCGCGGTTGTCATTGGGTCGGACCCGCGTGGGGTCGACCACCTCGCGATAATCCTTGCCCGCGATGCCGCCGATCATCCGGATGACATCAGCGATGCTGTGTCCGGCGCCTCCGCAGACATTGTAGACTTCGCCTGACTCGCCCTCCTTGAGCAGAAGGTAGTACGCCCGGGCCACGTCGCGCACGTCCAGGAAATCCCGGACGATGGCCGTGTCGCCGACCTGCAGTTCAAGCGTACCGGGCATCTTCCACTCCACGAACTGCTTGACCAATGACGGAATCGCGAAAACCGGTTCCTGGCCGACGCCCACGTGGTTGAACGAACGCGTGATGACGATGTCGAGCCCGTAAGACCGCGCGTAGATCCGCGAGAGCTGTTCCTGAGCCACACGCGCCACCGCATAGGGACTGATGGGATTCAGCCGATGGTCCTCGCGCAAAGGAAGATGATCCGGGTCGACCACGCCGTACTCCTCGGACGAGCCGACCGACAGCACGCGCGTCGGAAGGCCGCGGTCGCGAATGGCTTCCACGAGATTGAGGAAAATGCTCGTGTTGTTGGCGAAGCTCTCGCGCGGACGTTCCCAGCTTCTGGCCACGCTGCTGAAAGACGCGAGGTGCACGATGTAATCCGGCTTGAAGGCTCCTACTTCCCGCTCCAATGCGGCGATGTCGAGCAGTTTGACCTCCGAGAACGCATGGTCGTAGCGGTATCTCGGCGGCTTCAGGTCAAGCCCAAGGAACGAAGCTTCCGGGTCGGCCGAGGAAGCGTAATCGATGAAGTGCCGGGCAACGAACCCGGAAACGCCGGTGATCAAGTATTTCATCTGAACCAGGCTCCTCTGCCATCCGATTCGGCAAAGCAATTCCCAAAAACGTCCTGAATCGTACGGATCGCGGAATGACTCATCCCCGATTTTCAGGTGTACTTCGATGGAAATGATATCAGGGCAGAGTCATGCGGACCAGCGTCTTGGCAATATGCATGCCGCGACGCACAGGCCTGGTAACGCCGGGCCGATTTTCTCGCGACGGTATTTCGAGCGTGCAAGATTGATGCCGATTACCTTCATGATCGATCTTCTCGACCCTGACCAACTGTAGGTGGCGAGCCATTCTTCGTGATTGCGCGGGCATCGAGAAATGCATCCAGCCTTCACTATCGACCGTCGATGGTCAGGCCAGCGGTATATGCAGGTACGGACGTGACCAGCCTGGCTTCCAGCCATAGCGAGGGGCCAGATCGACTGCGTCAGTATAACACCGATACACGGTCAGCCTGGTTGTGCGAAATATCCGATCGTCCGCCCGAGGCCTTCATCAAGGGCCACTTCCGGTTCCCAGTCCAGCAAAGAACCAGCCTTCGAGATGTCCGGCTTCCGCTGCTTCGGATCGTCCTGCGGCAGCGGGCGGTGGACGATCTTCGAAGCGCTGCCCGTCAGCTTGAGCACCTTCTCGGCGAGCTCGAGCATGGTGAACTCGCCGGGATTCCCGAGGTTCACCGGCCCCGTCACCTCGTCGGAGGTGTCCATCATCGCCATAAAGCCCCGTACCAGATCATCGACATAGCAGAAGGATCTCGTCTGGGTGCCATCGCCATAGATGGTGATATCTTCGCCCCGCATCGCCTGCACGATGAAATTGCTGACCACGCGTCCGTCTTCCGGATTCATGTTCGGTCCGTAGGTATTGAAGATACGAACCACCTTGATACGCGTGCCGCGAGTGCGCCGATAGTCGAAAAACAGCGTTTCCGCGCCGCGCTTGCCTTCGTCGTAACAGCTGCGGATTCCGATCGGGTTCACGTGCCCCCAGTAAGTCTCGGGCTGAGGATGCACGAACGGATCCCCGTATACTTCCGACGTGGACGCCTGGAAGACCTTGGCGCCCCATTTAGCGGCGAGCTCGAGCGCGTGGAGTGCGCCGAAGACGCTGGTCTTGAAGGTGGCCAAAGGGTCACGCTGATAATGCACGGGACTGGCGGGGCACGCCAGATTGTAGATCTCGTCGACGTACATCGAATACGGCAGACACACGTCGTGCCGAACCACCTGGAAGCGCGGATTCGCCAGCAGCGGGTCCACGTTTCGCATCGACCCCGTGAAGAAGTTGTCCATGCAGACGACGTCATCGCCCCGCTCAAGGAGGCGCGCGCAAAGGTGCGATCCTATGAATCCCGCCCCACCGGTGACGAGGATGGTCTTGCCGCTTTTCATCTTCATTCCATATCCTTCCTCGCGATTCGGGAACTATCCCGGCCTGCTTCACTTCCTGCCGATGCAGTAGTACTCGAAGCCCAGCTCGCGCATGCGACGGGGGTCGTACTGATTGCGGCCGTCGAACACCAGCGGCGCCTTGAGCAGCTTGAACATTTCAAGGAACTCGGGCTGGCGGAACTGCTTCCATTCGGTCGCGAGCACCAGCGCGTCGGCGCCGTCGAGCGCCTTATATTGGTCGTCGACATATTCGATGGAGGCTTCGATGTCCGAGAAGTGCTCTCTGGCCTGCCCGATCGCTTCCGGATCGAAGGCACGGATTCGCGCACCGCGCTTGACGAGTTCCCGCACGATGACGAGCGAAGGAGCTTCGCGCATGTCGTCGGTCTGCGGCTTGAAGGCCAGCCCCCAGAGCGCGAAGGTCTTGCCTTTCAGGTCAGCGCCGAGCCTGCCTTCGATCATCGCCACGAGGACGTTCTTCTGCCGCTCGTTGACGCCGTGCACGGCCTTGGCGATCTTCATGTCGAGCCCGTTCCGCTCTCCGACCGCGATCAGCTCCTTGACGTCCTTCGGAAAGCACGAGCCGCCGTAGCCGGTGCCGGCGTACAAGAAGGACATGCCGATGCGGGCGTCCGAGCCGATGCCGAGCCGCACGTTGTTGACGTCGCCGCCGACCGCGGCGCAGAGAGCGGCTATTTCGTTAATGAACGATATCCGCGTCGCAAGCATGGCGTTCGCGGCGTATTTCGTTATCTCGGCAGACTTGATATCCATGAAGATGATGGGATGCTGGTTGCGCGTAAACGGCTCGTAGAGCTCGCGCATGAGGTCTTCGGCGCGGGGGGACTCGCAGCCCACTACGACCCGGTCGGGTTTCATGAAATCCTCGATGGCCATGCCTTCCTTGAGGAATTCCGGATTCGAGACCACGTCGAACTCGATGGACGCACCACGCGCGTCCAAGGCTTCGCTCGCGGCGGCCTTAACCTTCTCGGAGGTTCCGACCGGAACTGTCGACTTGTCGACTATCACGGCGTAACCCGAAAGGTGCGTCGCGATCTGCCTGGCCGCCTGCAGCACGTACTTCGTATCGGCCGAGCCGTCCTCGCCGGGAGGCGTCCCCACCGCTATGAAGACGACGTCGGCCCCCGGAACCGCCTTCGCGTAATCCGAGGTGAAGTGGAGCCTTCCTTCCTTGACGTTCCGGTGCACCATCTCTTCGAGACCGGGCTCGTAGATCGGGATCTCGCCCCGTCCGAGCCGATCGATCTTCTTCGCGTCAACATCGACGCACCAAACGGTGTTGCCCATCTCGGCGAAACAGGTGCCGCTCACCAATCCTACGTATCCGGTTCCGATCATCGTTACGTGCACGTGTCTCTCCTCCGTTCACAACGCCGGATATTTCCGTCCCGACTTGAGGAACGACAAACGTCTGGCCAGGTATCTGTAGGTCCGCAGAATGAAGTCGAGCGTCTTCGTATAACCGAACAAGCCCACGGTGTTTCCGAAGACGGAATGCTTATAGTCGTAGAATTCCTGCATTGATGGGGCCAGATCGCCGAAGACGTCCCTGAACGCCTCCGCGATTTCCGCGAGTCGCCTGTCCTCGTGTTTGCCTTGCGAGCTTATGCCGCCGCCTTCGTAGAAGGCTATCGGTTCCTCGAGGAATTCGGAGGATACGCTGGCGGACCGGAACGCCTTGAGGAAAAAGTGCCAATCACCCACGATGCGGAATCGTTCGTCGTAGCCGCCCGAGCGGACGAGCAGATCGCGGCGAATCAGGCAGTTCTGGTGATTGATGCAGCCATTCGCGAAAAAGTTGACATCGAGTACTTTTGGAAAATCAGTCGCCGGCAGGCTTTGGTCCTCGATATGGACGAGGTTCGAATAATAAACGTCTTTCCTGGTTTCTACCGCGCGGCGCAGTCGTCCGACGACCTCATCGTCCACGAGCCAGTCGCCGGAATTGAGGAATAGCAGGTATTCGCCTTTCGCGGCCGATGTGCCCTTGTTCATCGCGGCGTAAACGCCTGAATCTGGCTCCGAAACCCACCAGGAAATCGCGGCGGCATGGGTCCTGATGACGTCCGTACTGCCGTCGGTGGAACCTCCGTCCACCACCACGAACTCAAACGCGCGGTCCTTTTGCGCCAAGACGCTCCGGAGGGTTCTTTCGAGCCCCACGCGATTATTCAGGTTGACGGTTATTATGCTCAGGATCATGGGCGCGCCGCCCGGTCACCCGTCTTGTTTCCCGCGCCGTCCCCGACAGCTTTGTCATACACCCGCATGGTACCTTCGACGGTGCTAGACCAGCAGAATTTCCGGGCTCGCTCTCTCCCTTTTCCAACCATTTCCGCCGCTAGCTTCGCGTCGTCGAGCAGGGAGCGGACGCTTTGCCGGAGACTTCCCCCGCTTTTCGGTTCGAAATACAGAGCCGCGTCGTCAGCCACCTCGCGAAAGCAACTTGCGTCGGATAAAACGACGGGACAACCGCAGCCGAATGCCTCGAGAATCGGTATTCCGAAGCCCTCGTAATATGATGGGAAAACGAAGCACATGGCGTTTCCGTAGAGGCCGGCGAGCTCAGAATCGCGAACGAAGCGATGCTTCACCGCTTGAAGAACGCCGATTTCCTGGAAATAGGTCACTTCTTCGCTGGAAAAATCCGGACCGGTGCATACGAGCGATAGATCCGGGTTTTCCCTGAACAAAGGCGCCAGCGCCGCCACCATAAAATGGAAGTTCTTGTACGCCGTCCGAGTTCCCGTATACAGGATGTATCGCCCCTCGACCACTCGAGGCGCGGGCCGATCAAAAGCCGTCTTGAGGTCCGAACCATGATAGATCACGTCGATACGAGAGTCCGGTATTCCGAATATTTCAACGATATCCTGCTTCGTCCTCTCTGATACTGCGATTATCCGATCGGCTCGCTCTGCGAGCAGGCGTTTGTTCCGGCCCGTCGGTTCCGACAACGAGAAGAATTCGGGGAATAGCTCATGAATCATGTCATGGATAGTGAGCACGAACGGTTTGCCGCCCAAATACGGCAGGAAATAAGGATCGTAGTACGTCGGATGGAAAACCTCGTAATCGCCGGACTTGAGGGCTTTGATCGACGCGTCCAAATTCGCGTCGACAACACGCCCTCTCAGCCTGTTCCAGCTTCGGTACAGCCTGCGTTTGCCGCGGAAATCCAGCCCGAAGGCGAAATCCGCGAACTCGGCATCCCTTGATTGCAGTGTTCCCTTAAACCGATCCAACGCCTTGACGTGGATATTGTCCGTATACTTCAGGGAAAGCGAAGCGCTCGGAATCCCCTCCAGGAGGGCGGTGAAATACCGGGACACTCCGCCGACATGCTGCATCTGGAAGGCTTGGTGGTCGAACAGGACTTTCATCTACCGTATCCGATGAGTATTTTTACGATCTTCTTTATCGGTCGAAGCATTTTCCCGATCGGATCATGCCTCAAGCCGAAGGCAACCTTGTTGACCCGCTCAACCAGCCGCATGTCCGGCGCTATTCTTTTCGGGTGCCGAAGCGGCCCGATTTCATGGCGTTTCTGGTTGGAGAAGGGCGAATCGGCGTCGAAGGTGTGCGTTCCTCCTCCACCGAAACCGATGTTGCTGACCAGGTTCCTGGTCGGATTCACGCATAATCCATCGTTCTTCAGGATCGAGTAGACCCACTGGTAGTCCCAGGTATCGATCTCGTGACGCTCCATCCGCTCGAAAATGCCTTGCCAGTAATCCCTCGAGATCTTCCGTTTGAAAATCGCATCCAGACGCTTTTCGGCCTTGAAGCCCTCAAGCCCTTCGACATCGAAGGAATAGTGCTTCCACGCCCTCCGCCAGCTCGCCCAACCCCAGCAGTGCTGGATGCGCGCGAAATAATAGCTCGCTCCGCCCGCTCGGTTCGAGTGCAATGGATTGTGTCCCGCGATATGCATGACGCGTCCGTCATCGTGGTAGCGCTCGAGGAGTTCATCGCAGTAGGCGAAAAAGCTATGCGATGGCACGCAGTCGTCTTCGAGGATGATTCCTTCTTCCACCTCGGAGAAGAACCACGTTATCGCGCTCGAAACCGCCTTGCCGCAACCCAGGTTCTTCTCATTGAACCTGGTCTTCACCTCGCACGGCCAATCCACGTTCCGTAGAACGAAGTCTCGTACTTGTCCGCAGTTTTCTTTTTCGCCCGGCCGATTCGCCCTCGGTCCATCCGCCGCCACGAACAATCGCGCAGGAGCCGCTTCTCGAACTGCCGACATGACAGCCTCAAGCGTGTCGAGGCGATTGAAGACGATCAACAAGACCGGCGAGGTCACCATTCCATGTTTCCTTTATTCATGCCACGAACCCCGAAGCTTTTCGGCGACCAGCGACTGCGCGGTCTCCAGTGAAATGTCGGGATACTCCGATCTTCTCCGGAAAATCTCGACCTTCCCCGCCCCTGACCAACCGGCAGCCATTGAGTCCACGCGCGGCGTAAAAATCGCCCAGAGCTTGATGAGAGAGCGCAGAATGAATCTGGCGAGCCGAAGGAATATTCGCCCGGTCCAGGAATGCCCGATTTGGTCAAATCCATTGCCGGCGGCCGTTTCGAGGAAAGCATCCATCCGCCGACCGCCAGCTGAGCTTTCGGTGTGGGAGAGCTCCGAATACGCCGCGGAAAAAACAAGGCGCTTCGCCATGCGAGAGGACAAGAATCCGCTGGACCGGCCCTTTCGCAGCTTGCCCGTCTCGAGCAAGGCCCCCCAATAATACAGAACGGTTGATCCGATGGAGAACGGACCGATAGCATCCGAACACTTGAGCCCAGACCGATCTACGGATTTCAAATAGGATTGTTTCAGGTTTTCCAGTCCATCCATTCCTGATGCCGTCACCGCCAAACCCGCGCTCTTCGGCGAAGATCCCACCCAACCCAGCGGAATGTCAGAATATAGGTAGCGAGACTCCAGCGAATACGCGATCGCGGCGAGATTCGCATCCTGCGGGTGCGTCGCGAACACCCGGCCGTCTTGAAGCTTCCGGGCCCTCTCGATCACCGATCGGTGGAACAAGGATGTCGTGTACATCTGCGGAAGGTCGAAATAATCGCGCATGCCGAGCAATGCAGTCCAGCCCATCAAGCGCGTCGGCATAATGGAGATCTTCCCTGACGCCCCGTAAGAAAGCGCAATGTCACCGTATGAAGTCTCGCATCCAGGCCAGAACCAGTAGGCTCTCCTCGAGGAGATCACCTTCAGATCGTGCTCCTCGGCGATGCTCACCAGCTTGTCGGCCAAGGTGAGGAAATATGACTGCAGACCATCATCCTGACCTACGAATATCAACCACTCGCCGCGCGCTTGCCCGAGCACCCATTCCCAGTGCTCGGCCATGCTCATGTCCGCCGGAGGATGCAACACCCCAAGCCGTTCGTCAACCTGGGCGGCGAGATAATCCTGCGTCGTATCTGTTGAATGGTCATCGCTAACCAAGAGCTCCATATCCGCACCTTCCTGGCTTGTTACGCTATCAACGCAAGCAGGAAGATATAAACCGCCGTTCTTGGCAGGGATTAATACGGAATATCTGGGATTTTTAACCTCAGCTTTCATCTGCAAGCTCCCTTACCAGCCTGGCGGGCGCCCCTGCAATAACGCTTCCCGGTCCGAAGCTTCGAGTCACCACGGAATTCGCGCCAATGATGCAATTGTCCCCAATGCTCACCCCAGGTAAAACCACCACCCCTGATCCGATCCAGACCCTATTTCCTATGGAAACGGGACCTTTCGAATACAGCTTCCTCCTTATCGGAGGCAAGGAAAGGGCGCCTGAGTCGATCGCGCCATGTAAATGATCCGTTATCAAGACACGGCTGCCGAACAATACCTCATCGCCAACTTCCACCTTACAGACAGCAGTAATCTGACAATCGTAATTCACGATAACATCATTGCCGATGACGATCTGTGGATCGCCGGTCGCATCCCCGTAAGCCCCGAGAAACAATCCTGTATTTGCATGAAAGCGATCGCCTATGTGAATTCGATCAACCCCGTCAATGCAGTTCCACGGCTGCGAGATAGTGCTGCCGGATCCGAAATGGGCGAACGCGCCGAGACGAGAGAATCGGTCTTGAGCCATTGCGTCCAATACGATTTGAAAGAGGCCTTTGGTGATTTTATTGGCCACAATTCTTGATAGAAATGTCTTGCCTTTCAAAAAAATCCCCTGCGGATCCTGGCGTTTCTCAGTTATCCCCACAAATTGCCAGCGACAGCTCGCTTGACGGCTTTTAGGACCTTTCGAAAGCTGCCCTTTACAATTGATATCAAAGGGTCAAGACGCTTTTTTACGACATTCGCGATTGTTTTATCCGATGGAACGTACCCTTTCCAAGGTGTCAGTTCCAGATAGCTCCAATAGAGCTTGCCCAGCGAGTTTATATCCATATAGTTCCACGGCTTGGTTTTATATCCGGCAAAATGCACAAGCGCCGGCTTCTCCCTTGCATTATCGATGGCAACTTTATCGTAAAACTTGAACCTAGGTTCCGCGCTGTCTTTCAAGAGATAGGTCACGTTCCACTTCAAATCCAGCGGCTTCCAATTTCCGTTTAGAAGGCCATTGAATACATCCTGGTCCACATACTTTATGAGATCTACGTGTTCGTTGGCCCAGGCAAGCAAGGCTTTCGAGATATCCGCATGCCGCCACTCATCCAAATCCAAGACAAGAACACCGGAGTTGAAGTAAGAATTTTCCGGCGGGATGCCTAGACGCTCGCAATTGTTCAGGTATCCGTATGGCTCTTCGATCGCCCCTATCGGCAACCCGCCAAGATCTGAATCGAAAAGATCCTGAACATCGCCCACAACAACCAGATCACCATCAAGATAGATGCAACGATCGACTCCTTTCAGAAGCCGAGGCAACTCAAAGCGGAAATAATTTTCTGACCGATAATGCATACCCAATGGCAAAGATTTATAATCATCGATCGAATCGATAGGATGGAATACAAGACTCTCCGACACACATATGGTGGCATAAGGAGGCTCGCAAGCCTGAATAACACTCGGGCGTCCGATTATATGAAAGACCAGACGCCCTCGCCCATGGTCATGGTTTTGGATTACCGAAGCCATGGCAACGCCGGTATGTTGAATGTAATTCTCGTCAGTCACGAATGCGATATGTACTTCTTTCATGTCCCCGTTCTTCCTATTGAACCCAGGATCTTCCTGTAAGCATTCTTTACAAAGCGCAGAAACCGGTATTCCAGGCGCATGCTGTTATACCCTGATCCACCCAGGCGTCGCCAAGCGCGGTAGTGATTAAGCCAATCGGTATTTTTCAACCCATTCCAGAACTTCGGCTGTCCGTAGGCATGAAGAATTTTCACGTTCTCCGTTACATTTCCATTTCTCGGATGCACACAATATATGTCACCCGGAATCGTATCTACAGGCATGCCAAAATCCTGGATCATCAGCTCAAAAATGCCTTGCTCTGGTAAAAACAAATGCTCCCAGAGCTCTTCGGTCTTTGTGATGCAATAATCATATAGCTCTTTGTGGTTCTTTAGCCTTCGAGAAACAACAACTATAGGAGCCGAATATGACTGTGCATCAAGATCGTATGCCCCCTGTAGGGCTTGTACGATCGATTGTTTAAAATTATCACGTACAGAAACGCCAGGACTTGGAATCAAACCGAATCCACCAAGACACAGGGATGGAAGCTCGCTGATATCCCCCAATAGGACAACATCATAATCGGTCCAGATCACGACTTCGAATTCGTCCAGCAGCCGCAAGCATTCATATTTGGAAAAAACCATTGTTGAAAAGTACGCCGATATCGTATCATTGAAAGATTTTTCTTCACCTGGAAAAACATAAGGGTAAAATCGGGTTGGTAGAATTCCCTGAATCGCATCTTGGTCTTTTAGCGAGATTCCATCATGGAAAACCACGAACTCCGCGTTCAGCTTGTTCGCAGTTTCCTTTAGGTTGTGTGCAAGCGTTCCGATCGCCGGAGCATCATTGCATGTGCCTCCGGTCACAATGGCAGTCTTCATTGTTCCTTCGTCCAGGAAATCAACGGAAGGATTGCTCCCTTCCGAGTATCATCTCCGAAGTCGGTTCCTATCGACCCAACTACAGAAAAACTCAATGAAGGCGCACCTCCCCCGGGAGGAATGATAAAGGCCGTATGATGCAATCCCGCATGAAGAACAGCGGCATATTCGCCAATATTCATGATGGAAGCAGGCAAGTTGATTCGATACCGATTATGCCCTACAGATAGCGCGCCTTCAATCCCCGTATCGACATCCCTAATCCAAGTAGTATAGACAGGGCTTCCATCTTCTCGGGAGATCGTGAGTCCGACATTGAGCAAGGAATTACTTTCCTCGATATTGAAGTCAAGGATGATGGCTGCCTTGTCATCTCCCCTCAAGATTGTCGGCGATGGTGTCGATTCGCCATTTGTGACCTGCATTCGAAGAGGTGTAAAATATGCGTTGCCTTTGGGATCATTATTCTCCCAATAGCCTTGGTCTCCACCGCCCGAATCAGGCTTCTGATAAATTGAAATCACGCGCTCAATATCTTGATCCTGGAATGCGATTTTTCCTCGTTCCAGAATGATCCCGGAAGTGCATAGATTACCGACAGCATTCATTTGATGGCTAACGAACAGCACGGTCCGTCCCTGCCCCGCGCTAAGATCCTGCATCTTCCCCAGCGCCTTCTTCTGGAACGAGGCGTCCCCCACCGCCAGCACCTCGTCGGCGATGAGGATTTCACTGTCCAGGTGGGCGGCGACGGCGAAGGCGAGGCGGACGTACATGCCGCTCGAGTAGCGCTTCACCGGGGTGTCGATGTACTGCTCGATCTCGCTGAAGGTGATGATCTCGTCGAGCTTGGAGGCGATCTCGCGGCGCTTCATGCCGAGGATGGCGCCGTTCAGGAAGATGTTCTCGCGGCCGGTCAGCTCGCCGTGGAAGCCGGTGCCCACTTCGAGCAGGCTCGCCACGCGGCCGCGGATCTTCACCTGGCCTTCGGTGGGGGCGGTGATGCGCGAGAGGATCTTGAGCAGGGTGCTCTTGCCGGCGCCGTTCTTGCCGATGATGCCGACGCGGTCGCCCCGCTTGATCTCGAAGTTGAGGTCCTTGAGCGCCCAGAAACCTTCGGGCCGGTCGGCGAAGTGGTCCTGGCCGATCTGGCCGTGCGGATCTTCCTTGCCGAGCTTGCGCGCCATCCAGCTCTGGATGTCCTTGTAGAGCATGCCGTGGTTGACCACGCCGAGCCGGTAGTATTTGGAAAGGTGCTCCGCCTTGATGACTATGTCGCTCACCGCTTGATTCCCCGCTTCCCTTAGATCATGTCGACGAAGGTGCGCTCGTTCCGGTTGAACAGGACGAGGCCCAGGAAAAACACCACCGCGGTGGTGACGAGGCTCCCGATGGTCATCGAAGCCGGCACGCTGCCCGCGCCGTAGAACCACACGCGGAAGAGTTCCACGGGCGCGCTCATCGGATTCACGTAGAAGACCCAGAGGAAGTCCCTCGGCGCCTCGGACAGCGGGTAGACGATGGGCGTGGCGTACATGGCCAGCGAAAGCCCGAAGCCCACGAGCTGCTTCAAGTCCTTGTACTTTGTGGTCACCGCCGAGATGACCATGCCGATGCCCATGCCGAGCATGGCTATCCAGGCCAGGAGCAGCGGAAAGGCGAGGGCCGCCCACGAGGGCCGTATGGGGGCGCCACGGATCAGGAAGTAGACAAAGAAGACCATCAGCGTGAGGAACTGGATGGCCGTGGTGATCAGGTTGGAGAAGACGCGGCTCACGGGGACGGCCAGGCGCGGAAAGTACACCTTGCCGAAGAGCCCCGCGTTGCCGGAGAAGACGTTGGCGCCGTCGTTCAGGCAGGAAGTGAAGTAAGTCCAGAGCATGGTGCCGCCGTAATAGAAGATCAGTCCCGGCACGCCGTCGGTCCCGATCTTGGCCAGGTTGCCGAACACGAAGTTGTACATGATGGTCGAGACGAGCGGATTCAGGATGAACCAGAGCGGCCCGAGTATGGTCTGGGTGTACACCGTGGTGAAATCGCGCTTGATGAACAGCCACACGAGGTCCCGGTAGCGCACGAGCTCGCGCAAGCGCAGGTTGAGGAGCTTGTCGTGGGGCTTGAGGACGAGGTCCCAGGTTCCTTCCTCGTCGCGGATCGTATCGCTCATTCGTTCAATGCTCCCGGCGCCCGCGCGCCTCACGTGCGGTCTCGGCGCGCGCCATTGCGCGACTTGAAGTCCTCGTACGCGGCCTTGATGCCCTCGTCGAGCCCGATGCGCGGCTTCCAGCCGAGGCTAAAGAGGCGCGAGCTGTCCATGAGCTTGCGCGGCGTGCCGTTCGGCTTCGTCGCGTCCCACTTCACCTCGCCCTCGAACCCGACGGCCTTGGCCACCTTGCCCGCGAGCTCGCGGATGCTCAGCTCCGAGCCCGAGCCCAGGTTGACGAACTCGCCGAGCTCCTTCGCGCCGTGCCTCTCCATCAGCATCACCACCGCGTCCGCGAGGTCGTCCGCGTGCAGGAACTCGCGGTAGGGGCTGCCGTCGCCCCAGAGCGTCACGGCGCCCCCCGAGAGCTTGGCCTCGTGGAACTTGCGGATCATGGCCGGCAGGACGTGCGAACCCTCGAGATCGTAGTTGTCGCCGGGCCCGTAGAGGTTGGTCGGCATGGCCGATATGAAGTCGGTGTCGTACTGCTGGTTGTAGTGCTTGCAGAGCCGGATGGCCGCGATCTTGGCGATGGCGTACGCCTCGTTGGTCGGCTCCAGCGGCCCGGTAAGGAGCGCTTCTTCCTTCATGGGCTGGCTCGCCATTTTCGGAAAGATGCACGACGAGCCCAGGTTGAGCAGCTTCGTCGTCCCGTATTTCCAGGCCGAGTGGACGACGTTGAGCGCGATGGCCAGGTTGTCGTGGATGAACTCGGCGGGCAGGCTCGAGTTGGCGCCGATGCCGCCCACCTTGGCCGCGGCCAGGAAGACGTACGCGGGCCGCTCGGACTCGAAGAACGCCTCGACCTCCGCCTGCCGCGTCAGGTCGAGCTCGGCGTGCGTCCGCGTGACGATGTTGCCGTAGCCCTTCTCCGCCAGCTTCCGCATGATGGCGGAACCCACGAGCCCGCGGTGCCCCGCCACGTAGATCTTGTCGTCAAATGTCACTGGATATCCTCTTCCCTTCAGGGGACTCATGCGACTTGCCGGAAGCCGAATTTGCCAGGAACTTTTCAACTTCCTTTGATATTTCCGGAAACAATCCGCGCAAATGAAGCTCGGCACTCGCGACGAACGATTCCGCATCGAGAACCGCCTCGCGCCCCTTGATCCAGACGACGACGGCCTCCTCATGCAGGAAGAGATTGTCGCTCATAGAGCTTTACTCCCTCGGCAAGTATGATCCGTCCAAGGCTGCTGCTCTTCGCTCGCTCCCATAATCGTGAATCGTAGTTCACCGGTCCGACCTGCGCGCCGAAACGGTCGAAGACATCGCACGCCACCGCAACGGAAGCCTCGGTGATAAGGCTTCGCGGGCAATCGGCTACCACGAGAAAATCGTAGTCGGAATCCTCTCCGGCGTCACGGCGCGCCCTGGAGCCGAAAATCCAGATTTCCTGCAACCGGGGTCCCAAATCGGCCACCATGCCCGCGGAGAAGGCCTCGATCACAGGATCAGAGAAATCTCGACCCAAGGGCATGGCTATTCCTTGTAATCCGGTACCTGGTAGCCGGACTTCTTCATGTGCGCGTCGCGCTCGGCCTCGGCCAGGTCGTTCGACATCATGTCCTTGACGAGCTCCTCCAGCGTGTGGCTCGGGACCCAGCCGAGCTTCTCGCGGGCTTTGGTCGGGTCGCCGAGCAGCAGCTCAACCTCGGTGGGCCGGAAATAGCGCGGATCGACCTCGACGAGGACCTTGCCGGTCTTCGCGTCCAGGCCCTTTTCGTGGACGCCCGAGCCTTTCCATTCGATCCCGATGCCGGCCTCGCGGAAGGCCATGACGACGAAGTCGCGGATGGTGGTGGTGCGGCCGGTGGCCAGCACGTAGTCGTCGGGCTTGTCCTGCTGGAGGATGCGCCACATGCCTTCGACGTAGTCCTTGGCGTGGCCCCAGTCGCGCTTCGAGTCCATGTTGCCGAGGAACAGCTTCTCCTCGAGGCCGTGCTTGATGCGCGCCGCGGCGCGCGTGATCTTGCGCGTCACGAAGGTCTCGCCGCGCACGGGCGATTCGTGGTTGAAGAGGATGCCGTTGCACGCGTAGATGCCGTAAGCCTCGCGGTAGTTCACCGTGATCCAGTAGGCGTAGAGCTTGGCCACCGCGTAGGGGCTGCGCGGATAGAAGGGCGTGGTCTCCTTCTGCGGCGTCTCCTGCACGAGCCCGTAGAGCTCCGAGGTCGACGCCTGGTAGATGCGCGTCTTCTTCTCGAGCTTGAGGATCCGGATGGCCTCGAGCAGGCGGAGCGTGCCGATGCCGTCCGCGTTGGCGGTGTATTCGGGCTCGTCGAAGCTGACCTTGACGTGGCTCTGCGCCGCCAGGTTGTAGATCTCGTCGGGCTGCACTTCCTGGATGATGCGGATCAGGTTGCTCGAGTCCGTCATGTCGCCGTAGTGCAGGTGGAAGCGCGAGCCCTTGGCGTGCGGGTCCCGGTAGAGGTGGTCGATGCGCTGGGTGTTGAAGCTGGAGGCGCGCCGCTTGATGCCGTGCACCTCATAGCCCTTGTCGAGAAGCAGCTCCGCCAGGTACGACCCGTCCTGCCCCGTGATGCCCGTTATCAGCGCCTTCTTCATGCCGTCTCTCCCTTGCGTTCCGCTTCGGCGAGACCCAGGACCTCGCGGAAGCTCTTGATGAAGTAATCGTCGTCCTCGCGGTCGCGCACCGCAAGCCGTATGTACTGTCCCTCGGGGAAGCCCGCCTTGCCGCTCAGGTCCTTGATGAGGATCTGCCGTTCGTCGAGCAGTCGCTCGGCGAGCTCGCGGGCGGAAGGTCCTTCCCTCAATCCGCACATGACGTAATTGGCGGCCGACGGATAGACGTCGAGCGCGCCCGTCTCTTCGAGCAGGCCGATGAAGCGCGCGCGTTCGGCGGCGATCCGGTCGCAGGCCAACCGATAATCGGCCTTGTACTTGTCCACCACCTGCAGGAAGAACTCGCCGAACGAGTTGATGTTCCAGACCGGCAGGTCCTTCCGTATCGCCGCCACCAGCGACCCGTCCCCGGAGGCCAGAACGCCGAGCCTGAAGCCCGGCACGCCGTAGCTCTTTGAAATGCTCTTGATGACCACCAGGTGCGGATTCGCACGCAGGTAGCCTTCCTCGATGAGGGTGAAGCGCTCGGCCCGCTCGGCAAAATCCACGAACGATTCGTCGACGACGAGCCGCTTGCCGAGCCGGCCCGCCTCGGCGACGAGCCGCCGGAGCTCCGCTTCCGGCATGAAGCGGCCGGAGGGATTGTCAGGGTTCACCAGCACCGCGGCATCGGCGCCCGAGGACAGCGCCTCGAGCAGGTCGTCGGCTCCGTACGCGAAATTCCGGCCGGCGGTCGGGATCGGGACGAAACGCTCGGCGCCGATCCGGGCGGGATACTCGTTGAACGCGGGTATCGCGGTCGCCGCCTTGCCCGGCACGAAGCGGAACAGGCGGTCGATCAGCTCGGCCGCGCCGTTTCCGACGACAATCTGCGACTCGGCGGTTCCGAACACCTTGGCCGCGAGCTGGCTCTGGACGGCCGCTCCCGAAGGGTAATGCCCGACCAGGTCGGCGAAGCTCGACCGGATCTCCGCCGACAGGCGCTCGGTGGGAAAGTAGGGATTCACCAGATAGCAATAATCGCGCAGCGCGGGGAAGCGCCAGAACCCGCCGTAGCGGGCGTTCATCCGGTCGAGCTTGTCGCCGGCCGAGGAGAACAGGGTCTCTGCGACCTTCAGGTCGTGCGGGTCGTCGATCTCGTACCAGCGCCGGCCTTCGACCCGGTGCCCCTTCAGGTCGATGTCCTCGAGGAACGCGAGGACTTTCAGGACCTGCTCGTAGTAGACGTTGTCGCCGAAGGCCTTGAGCCAGGCGTCCAGGAAAGGCAGATAGTACTTGGCCAGGAAGTCCTTCGAGAACTTGTAGATGTTGACGGTCTTGTAGTAGTCGCCGACGTCATTCCAACTGAAGTGTTCCTTGTCGATGACGCTGACGATGCGGCCGTCCTCGCCCAGCATGGTCACGGTCCCGTCCATCCAGCTCTCGAAGCGCGAGACGACGGCCAGATTCGGCGAGGGGTCGTCCAGCACTTCCGAAATCAGCGAGGGCTCGAATATCAGGTCGCTCTCGAGCAGGAGTATGTCTTCCTGCGCCATGCGCTCCCTCGCCAGCCAGAGGGAGTAGATGTTGTTCGTCCTGTCATAGATGGCGTTGTCGACGTATTCGATGCGGAGATCGGGGTAACGGTCTCCGACATGGTCCATCAGCCGTTCTTTCCTGTATCCCACCACCAGCGTGACGTCGCGGATGCCCGCGCGTCCGATCGCCTCGAGCGCGTGGTCTATCAAGGCCTTTCCGTCGACCTCGACCATGCACTTGGTGCCTTCGCGCGTGTAGGAGCCGAGCCGCTTGCCCATGCCAGCGGCCAGAATTATCGCCCGCATTCGGTACCTGTCCTTCCGTGGAGTCGACTCAATAATGCGTATCGAGCCCGATGAAAATCTCGTAAGCCCCCGCGCCGTCCCGCGACGACGGCGCGGTGAGCGACCTGTTTTCGATCACCGCGATTGGGTCCACGCCGAACGACACGCGGCCGATGAGCGAACGCGCCGCGCTCGGGAAGACGAGCAGCTCCATGCCGCTGCCGAGCCAGGCCCCCGAGAGGTCGGTCAGGCCCGCGTCGGCGAAGACGGAAGCCTGCAGCTCGAAGCCGAAATACCGCATCCAGGACTTGCCGAACCAGGACTCGGGGTCGAACACGAGCACGCGCGCCGGGAGATCCAGGTTCATGAAAACAGCCTTGTCCGCGGAGACGCGGGCGTTGAGGATGCCGCGGATGTCCCCGCCGGCCGCGGTGTCGCTGGCGCCGGTCAGGATGCCGAAGGCGCGGACGCGGCCGGATGGCCCGATCAGCCCAAGCGGAAGGAAACCGTTCGCGGAGAAATCCAGACGCCCCGTCCAGTCTCCGCTCCAGAGGTTGTACGACCACGGCGCGGAGAGCGAAGTCGTGACGCCCTTGCGGAAATTCCCGATCCAGTCGGAGCCGCCGCCCGAGAGGCCCGCGCCGAGGCTCCAGGTCGGGCCCCGTCGGGAATCCCCGACGTCGCCGCCGGGTCGCCAATTGCCGCCGATGCCCGTGTAGGCGTTCCAGGACACCGTACGCAGGATGCCGACGTCCTCGAACAGGGCGCCGCCGATGGAGGCGCTCGCCGAATTCCTCAGATACCAGAAATCGTCGAAGCGGGTGCCGTCGTCATCGAGCTCGTTGAGGCTCAGGCCCTGGTTCACGGACAGGCCGAGCGAAAGGGCGCCGAGAGGCAGCGAAACGCCGAGGCCCGCGTCGGCGGAATATGCCGAGCCGCTCGCGTCGCCCAGCACCCAGCCGAGCGACTGCGTGAACGAGGCGCTCCAGACCAGGCCCCAGGCCATGAAGGGCACCGAAACGTTCGAATAAAGCTCGAAGGTCCGGGTTCCGGCGAGGTCATCCTCGTAAATGAGGTCGATCGACAGCTTCTGGAAAGTCCCCAGGAAGTTGTAATCGCGCGCCTTGACGTTGAGCTGCAATCCGGAATTCGAATCGTACTTCGGTTGCGGCAGCGCGATTATGTTCCAGGAGTCCTTGGTGCGGATCAGGAGGGTCGCGGAGGCGGGGACGGAAGATTCATCGACTGCGACTTCCACGTCGACGCTTTCGAGCTGTCGCTGGTTCGAAAGCCGCTGCCGGATCTCCTCGGCATACGCGTCGAGCTGCTCGCGGGTCTCGAAGGAACGGCCCAGCTCGATTTCTGCGGCCAGCTCGAGGACGAAGCGCCTGGTGATGCCGTCGATTTCATAATCCACGGCGTCCAGCCTGAATCCGGCTTCCTGGGCGTACGAACAGAGTGCCAGGGCGGCGAGCGCGACGAGCGTCGGGATTCGTTTGTTCATCGTTTTCTCCAGTATCGAGCGATTCGCATCAACGCGACGGAGCGATGGTGCGGTCGAACATGTAGCCGAAATAGGATTTGACTCGGCCGACCAGCGAGGACTCGAGCCGGTCGCGGAACGCGCCGAAAAGATCGAACGCCTTCACGCCGCCGGCGGCGTAGCAATGCAGGCGGCCGTCGCGCTGGAACGCGTAGAGCGCCCAAACCAGGTCGCCCGGACCCGCCGCCTTGAAATTCCTGTAGGTATAGACGAGCGGTCCGTCGCTGACGTAACGGAAGGCTATCGAGCTCGGGGTCCGCTCCAGCTCGATGGTCGCCTCGTAGTCGTCGAAAGGCTCCATGGCCACCAGGATCCTGATGCGTCGCTTGCCGCCGGAGCTCGTGTCGGAGAGGACCTTCACGTAGTCGAACAGGTCGTAGTGGGTCTGCTGCCGCTCCGACCAGTACCGGATGCCGGGGTACGAGCCGAAGTCGAGCAACGCCGCCTCGAGCGACGGAAGGAGCGATTCGCGAGCGGGCACCGACAGCATGAGCTCCGCGAGGTAATTGGGCTTCAGCTTTCCCATCGCGGCCACGAGCTCGTCGCCGCGCGCGTCGCCCGACGACAGGGACAGATCCCGATACGATCCGAGCGAGCGCACGACCGGATTTCCGGCAAGGAGGACGCGGGACTCGTCGGAGGACAGCCTCGCGAACGGCAACGCTTGCCCGGACAGTGTGGCAGCGGACAGGAGCGCCGAGGCAAGGGTCAGGATCTGGCGAATGGCATGTCGGGTTCGCATTTCGTGGGCCACCTCTGAATGGAAACCAGCTGGAATCTCATACGGATACGGAATCCGGCAAGAGCACGGTCCGCAAGGCCACCGCCTCGCCGTCCGCGACGGGCGGAGCGGCAAGGCGTTCGCCCCAGACCACGCACACGTCCGGCGCCGAGGCCATGCGAGCGGCGCGCTCGAGGTCGCCGGTGCGGGCATAGAGCAGCCCGTGCCGACTGCAGGCGTATTCGAGCAGGAAGTCCAGGTCGCTGGGCCCCGCCAGGACGATGCGGGCGAAGCCGCGGCGCTTGCGCTCCATCACGAAGCCCTCGATCAGGTCGCGGTAGAGCGACACCGAGCGCGACGCCCGCCGGAAATAGCCGTAGGCGCGGCGCGCGATCTCGTTGATGCCGGCGCTCGTCATGGCGTAGTGGAGCTTGCGTGCGTTCACCCGCTTGATCAGGATCCAGCCCTTCTCGACGCAGCGGCGGAGCACGGCGTTGGTCATGCCGAGCGAAAGTCCCGCGTCCTCGGCCAGGCGGCGCTGGGTCACGGGCTCGAGGCCGCCGCGTTCCGCCTCCCAGATGCCTTCGAGCAGGACGAGCTCGGAGTCGGTCTCCGGGACGGAGCCGACGGGTGTTTCGAAGACGATGTCATTCATTCTTGTTGCTCGGAAGGGTACGCGGGGACCGAAGGCGCGACGGCGCCTCCCCGACATGGATATCCGCCCCGGGGAACGCGCGACGCGGCCGAAACACGCGGTCGGCGCCGGGGGGCGCTGTCACGGCGCGAGGCTGTCCCGCGCCGAGTGTTCAAATCGTGAACAAGTGTAGCGCGATTCCATCGGGAAACGCAAGGGAGTGGAGATTTCGGAGACAAGGACGCCCTGCCGCGCCGACAGATGCCGGAATCCGCGGGCGGCGGCGGAAGGCGCGGTCCTTTCCTCAGACTCCATCCCGTCTGGATCGCCGGATCGCGAACCCTGACCGCTTCAGGAAATGCGACACCAGGAACAACGCCGCGACCGCGAACCACGAGCCGTACATGAGCGCCAGGGCCGATCCCTGGTCCAGGTAGGTGATAGATACGGCGGCCGTGGCGAGCGCTATCGAGACCGTGTAGACCAGCGCCAGGATATGTCGCCCCGGAAGCCCGAAACCCAGGAGCTTGTGGTGCAGGTGGAGGCGGTCCGGCGTGTAGAAAGGCACCCGCATGCGCAAACGCCGCAGGATGGATGATGCCGTGTCCAGTATGGGCACGAGGGCGACGGTGACGCCGATGACCAGGTTGGGCGCCGCCGGGTCGTGTCGCGCCATGGAGAGCGGCAGGATCCCGACCGCGAAACCGAGGAACATGCTGCCCGAGTCGCCCATGAAAATGCTCGCCGGCGGGAAATTATAGAAGAGGAAGCCGATGGCCGCGCCGAGTACGGCGCACGCAAGGAGACCCGTCGCGGCGTCGCCGGTCCGGTAGGCCATGAAGGCGTATGCCCCCGCCCCGATCGCCGCGATCCCCCCCGCCAGTCCGTCAAGCCCGTCGATCAGGTTCATCGCGTTCATGACTCCCACCAGCCACAGGAGGGTGAGGAAGGGGCCCGCGATGCCGAGTTCGAGGGGCGCGAGGCCGAAGGGCAGGTCGACGCGCCTGAACGAATAACCCGCGGCGATCACGACGGCGGAGACGGCGACCTGCGCCGCGAGCTCCCAGCGGGCCTGGAGGTTGAGGAAGTCGTCCACGAGGCCCAGCGCCGTCACGGCGACAAATCCCCCAAGGAGGATCAGGGTCCGAGGGTCGAGGAGAAGCGGCTGCCCCGCCGCCGGTGCTATCCAGAAGGCCGTGGCGACGAAGGCGATCATGGCGGAGAAGGCGATGCCGACCCCGCCCAGCCTGGGAATGTCGCCCGTGTGGATTTTCCGCTCGTCCTTCCGGTCGAACCAAGCGCGCTTGTACGCCACGGCGAGCACGAGGGGCAGGGCGAATACGTCGATGATGCCCGCGATGACCGCTGCCGTTGCGTAGATCATGTGGCGTCCTTTGTCATCACGCGGATGCAGGGGGAATCCGGCCAGGAATCAGCGCGTGAACTGGATGATGCCGAGCACGAGGCTGCCCACCGAAATCATAACGCCCACTATCCCCGATATCCTGCCGAACGAGTACAGCGCGGAGTTGGAACGCACCACGATCGAATCCTCGGGCTCGATGACGGAATCCTTCGATCGTCGGGTTCCTTCCTTCGAGACGATGTCGAGCGCGTCGCCCGAGTTGCGCTCGCGGTCGACTCCTCCCGCCAGGTTCACGTAGTACTCCCAGCCTCTTTCGGGGATGTAGGGATAGCGACCGGGCAGCGCGACGGCGCCCGAGACGCTCACGAAGAACTGCCGGAAAGGCACGACAACCACGTCGCCCGGCTCGAGCGCCATGTCGCCGGAGTAATCCTTGTCGTACAGGAAGCGGGAGAGGTCGACAGGGTAGGTCAAGCCTCCCCGGCTCAGGAACGCGTTCGGAAGGTCGCTGACCGACGAGAAGCGCTCGCGAAGGTCCTGCGTAGCCCGTGACAGCGAAAGTCCGGGCACCAGGGTGAACGCCATGCGCCTGGTGCCGAGCGGCTCGTCCCCCGTCTCGCCCACCCCGACCGCGCCTTCGAAGAAGAAGGCGGGCAGGAGGGCGGTGATCGAGGGGACGTGCACGGAATCGAGGTGGTTCAGGACGAAGTCTTTCGACGACGGGAAATCCAGGGTAAGGGTCTCGCCGAGCGCGGTCGGGGCCCCGACCCTCCGTACGAGAGAGAGCCTCGCCGGATCGGCCGTCTCCACCAGACCGTCTCCGTACCGTTCGATCAGCGTCCCGAGGGTGTCGCCCGCCAGCAGCTGGTAGGAACCGGGCCGCCGGACGGCGCCGCTCAGGGCCACCTGCCGCTCGCACCGGAGAAATTCGACCGTGTCGAAGGGCTTTACGTATGGATTCTGGGCAAGGTCGCCGTCCCGGTCGGCGAGGTACAGATCGAAGGTCCGCGAGGTTCCGTCGGCGGAAACGATCCTGACCGCGCGCCGGGACGCCCACGGCGTCACGTTCGCCCAGAGCTCGGAGAGCCTGGTCAGGCCCCAGACCAGCCGGACCCCGGAGTGCGCGACCTCGCCGCGCACGAACACCTGGAAAGCGCCGACCGTCTTGACCACCACCCGCGGCGAGGAACCGGGATACGCCCTGAGCACCGCGCGCTCTGCCGCGTCCCGGAGCTGGACGAAGGTGAGGTTCCGGGCCTCGAGCGGGGGCAGGTTGGGCAAGGCGAAACGGTAATCCGGTCCGATCGGCGCCTCGAGCACCACCTGCCCGCCCGAAGTCAGGAAGGTCACGCTGTAGACATCGCCCGGAGTGACGGGGTAGTCGGCGGTCGCCATGGCCACGCTGGCGCGCCCCTCGGGCGTGGCCAGCACCGCGTCAAGGGCGTAGGCCGCGTCGTCCAGGGCGTCGGCGCCCTGCGTGCCGGCCGGCGACATGACCGGAACAGAGGCCGGCGTTCCACCCGCCGCGGCCGGAATCTGCGCCGGGATGGTCCCGGCGAGCACGAGCGCCACGGACACGGCGATGGCAAGGCGCTTCACGATCGGTCCCCTCCCCTGAGCCTCGACATGGCGTGCGGATCGTTCCGGATCGAATGTATGGCCTCGAGAACGAAAGCGGTCAGGACCAGGAGGAAGAACGCGGCCAGGGTCACGGCCGCGCAGAGCATGCCGCGGCTCGGACCCGCCTTCTGGTCGGGCGCTTCCGCGAGCTCCACCACCTGGAAGCTCGGACCGGAGCCCTCCGCGTCGAGCCGGGCGAGTTCGTACTGCTGGTTCAGGAGCTTGTAGATCTCTCCCTGCACGAGGAGCTCGCGCTGCAGGGCGGACAGCTCGAAGGTGATGCTGGTGATGTCCTTTCCCCCCGGCAGCACCGCCGAGCGTCCGCTTTCAAGCTCGGCGATCTTCGAGGCGATGCTGGCCCGTTCCGTGCGCAGGCGGCGGATGACCGGATCATCGACCTTCGAGAACTCGGTGTAGTTCTCGATCTCCATGTCTTTCATGATGAGCTCGGACCGCAAGCGCGCGAGGACTGTCACCTGTTCGGTGGCCAGGGCGTCGACGCTCAGGTACCCGTACTTGGAGGTGAAGACCGCGATCTCTGCCTCGATGCGGTCGATCGCCACCTGCACGTCGGCCAGCTTGCCTTCGAGCAGGCGCTTCTGTTCGCTCGCCTTCTTGCCGCTCAGGGCGGCGAAGCGGCGGTCGAGTATGTCGACCGAGCGGTTGACCACCCGCGCCGCGTACTCGGGGTCGGTGTCCTTGAAAGCCAGGGCGACCGTGCCGGTTTTCTGGTCGAGCGCGGCGGAAAAACGGGCGAGGAAGGCCCTGCGGGTTCCGCTCCGAGGATTCCTGTCGACCTTGTAGCGCGAGGTGAAGTCGAACTCCTCGTTGAGCTCGTCGATGGCGGTATTGCTTTTCGCCAGCAGGATGGCCAGTTCCGCCTTCGAGTACCCGCCGGTCGGGACGCCCGGCAGCGAAGTCCGGCTGCCGAGGCCGCTCGCGGCAAGCAAGCCGGCGAGCCCGGAGCCCGAGTCTTCCGAGACCAGCACCACGGCCTTCGGCACGTAGAAATTCGGCAGATAGCTTCTTTCCGGCGGCAGGACGAGCGATCCGACGGCGAAAAGGACGCCGCCGAGTGCGGCGGCGGCGGTACCGACCAGGATCATCGCACGATGCCGGAGCAGGATGGCGGCCACGTCGATGAGGGACATTTCTTCGTGCGGCTTGCCGGTGTGAACCTCGTTGTCCATGGGGCGTCCTGGAGGAAGCGGTCTGCCTTCAACTATACCAGAGCGTCATCCAATAGTGAATGTAGGGGACCCGTCCCGGCGCCCGGCGTAGTTGCGCTCGATCCAGGATCGGTATTCGCCGGTTCGCACGCGCTCGATCCAGCGCGGGTTGTCCAGGTACCAGCGGACAGTCCTGCGCAATCCCTCGTCGAAGTCCACGGACTGCCTCCAGCCGAGCTCCCGCTTCAGCTTCGAGCAGTCGATGGCGTAGCGGCGATCGTGTCCGGGCCGGTCCGCGACGAAGGTGACGAGCGAACGGAGCGATGCGAGGTCCTTCCCGGCCTCCTCGGCCACCAGCTCGATCAGGCGGTTCACGAGGCGCAGGTTTTCCCACTCGTTCTCGCCGCCGATGTTGTAGGTCTCGCCGGGGCGCCCCCCGGTCATGACAGCCCAGACGGCTGCGTTGTGGTCCTCCACGTAGAGCCAGTCGCGGACGTTCTTGCCATCGCCGTACACCGGCAAGGGCTTACCCTCGAGCATGTTGAGGATCATCACCGGGATGAGCTTCTCGGGGAACTGGAAGGGGCCATAGTTGTTCGAGCAGTTGGTCATGGTGACGGGAAGTCCGTAGGTATGGAAGTACGCCATGGCCAGGTGGTCGCTCGAGGCCTTGCTGGCCGAGTAGGGCGAGCGGGGATCGTAGGGCGTGGTCTCGGTGAACTTGCCCGTCTCGCCGAGCGAGCCGTACACCTCGTCGGTGGAAACATGGTGGAACAGGACGCCCTCGCGGCCCTTCCACGCGTTCCGCGCGACGTCCAGCAGGGTGAAGGTGCCCATGACGTTGGTGCGCACGAACGCCTCGGGACCGTGGATGGAGCGGTCGACGTGGCTTTCCGCGGCGAAGTGGACCACGGCGTCGATGGCGAAGTCGGCAAAGACCGTCTCGACGGCGGCGCGATCGGTGATGTCACCTTTGACGAAGACATAGCGCCCGCCCGCCGCCGCGGCGACGTCGTCGAGGCTCTCCGGATTGCCGGCGTAGGTGAGGGCGTCGAAGTTGACGACCCGTCCCTTGAAATCGGGCTTCGACAGCAGCCAGCGGACGAAGTTCGATCCGATGAAGCCCGCGCCTCCCGTCACCAGAATGTTGTCGTAGGTTCTCATGGTCACTCCCTGGGTGTTGCATCACTCACGGACACGACAGCCGGCCCGTGAGCGCTCGCCGGATCAGAATCCATCGCTTTCATGTCATGGAGCCTTCGCGGGATTCCCGCGGATGTAGCGTTCGAGGCTCCGGTTCCATTCGGGAATTTCCACGGCGTAGTCGGCTTTTATCTTTTCCTTCGAGAGGACGGAGTACGCGGGGCGCCTGGCCTTGGTAGGGTATTCGTCGGTACGCAGGGGCCTTACGTCGCAGTCGTGGTCGAGCAGGCCGCAATCGCGACCCAAGCGGTGGATTTCGGTCGCGAAGCCGTGCCAGGTGGTTTCGCCGGAGTTCGTGTAGTGGTAGATGCCGTAGCGTTTTCCGGGACTCCGGGCGATCGCGAGGACGGCACGCGCCAGGTCATACGCCCAGGTGGGGCTGCCGCGTTGGTCCGCCACCACGCCGATCGAGGGCCGTTCCTTCATGAGGGCGAGCATTGTGGACACGAAGTTCGGCCCGTGCGTCCCGTAAAGCCACGCGGTCCGGAGGACGATGGTTTCCGGGCACGCATCCATGGCGGCACGCTCGCCTTCCGCCTTGGTCCGACCGTAGACGCCCGTGGGCGCCACGGGATCGCTCTCGAGATAGGGCCTCGCACCCCAGCCGTCGAAGACATAATCCGTGGAAAAGTGGATGAGCCAGGCGCCGAGGTCCCTCGCGGCCGCCGCGATATTTCCGGGACCCGTCACGTTGAGGGCGCGGCAAAGCGCATCTTCGTCCTCCGCCCTGTCCACCGCGGTATACGCAGCGCAGTTCACGATGCCCGAGATCCCCTTGGCGTCGGCGAACGCCGACAGGGCCGCGGGGTCGAGGATGTCCACGTCGCGATCGGTGCCGACAAAGTCGACGCCCTCCCGCTCGAAAAGTCCCGAGAGCTCGGCGCCGAGCATTCCTCGGTTGCCTATCAACCAGATTCGTTCAGTCATGTGACTCTTCCCCGATCGAGGCGCCGAGGCCCCCGTCAAAAATACCGGCTTTCGGGATCAAAGCCCGGAAGGACCGAGTCCTTGCCCGAGATCGTCACGTCACGAAGCGGCCACCCGATGCCCAGGATCGGGTCATCCCAGCGTATGCCCGATTCGGACGGGCCGTGGTATTCGGCGCTGCATTTGTACAGCAGCTCGGACCCGTCCTCGAGCGCGACGAAGCCGTGCGCGAACCCGGCGGGGATCCAGAACTGAAGCCTGTTTTCCGCGGACAGCTCGATTCCCCGCCACGCGCCGAAGGTCGGGGAGCCCTGCCGTAGATCCACCGCGACATCCCAGACGCGACCGGCGACGACGCGCACGAGCTTCCCCTGCGCGTGGGGCGCCCGCTGGAAGTGGAGCCCCCGCAGAACGCCGCGGGCGGACATCGAATGGTTGTCCTGCACGAAAGGCCCGACGATGCCCGCCCGCGCGAACTCCGAGTCCTTGTACGTTTCCATGAAAAACCCGCGTTCGTCGGGAAACGCGCGGGGCTCGACGATGATGAGGCCATCGATCGAGTCGCGTCTGAACTCAAAGGGCATCTAGGCACGACCTCCAAAGGGTATTGACGGGCATCGCAGGGTCCAGGCCGGCCGTCAGCGCCGCCACACGACCCTGTTGACGTAATCCGTGTAGCTGGCGATTATCCGGACGATTTTCTCCGATACATCGGGCCGTCCGTACTCAGGAACGGTCGGTCCCGCGGCGCGCCTCGTCGCGAGCTGCCGGCGGGCCAGCCCGATGCCGGCCAGTATACGCTCCTTCGAGAATCCCGTCATGATCACCGCCGCTTCCTCCATGCCTTCGAGCCGCTCATGCGTCTCGCGGAGGTTGAGTGCCGGGAACCCCAGGATGGACGATTCCTCGGTGATCGTCCCGCTGTCGGACAGCACGCAATACGCGTCCTTCTGGAGCGCGACGTAATCGGTGAAGCCCAGCGGCTTCGTCTTCACGATGCGCCCGTCCGGGACCAGGCCGAATTCCGCGAGCCGTCGCTCGGTCCTCGGATGGACGGAGAAGACGACCGGATAGGGGTACTCGGCAAGCAGTCCCTCGAGCGCGTCGAAGAGCTTCCGCAACCTCGCCTCGTCGTCGACGTTTTCCTCGCGATGCGCGCTCAGCACGAAGTACCGGTCCTTTTCGAGGCCGAGCCGGGCCGTCGCGTCCGACTTTTCGATTTTTTCGGCGTAGTATCCGAGCACTTCGAACATGGGGCTGCCGATGGCGAACACGCGGTCCATCGGAAAGCCCTCGCGCAGCAGGTTCTGCTTGGCGATCCCGCTGTAGGCGAGGTTCACGTCGGACGCGTGGTCGACGATCTTCCGGTTGATCTCCTCGGGCACCCGCTGGTCGAAGCAGCGGTTCCCGGCTTCGTAGTGGAAGACGGGAATTTTCCGCCGCTTGGCGGGAATGACGCACAGCGCGCTGTTCGTGTCGCCGAGAATAAGGAGCGCGTCCGGCTTCTCCCGCTCGAACACGGCGTCGCTCTTGACGATGATGGCTCCCAGGGTCTCCGCCAGGTTCCCGCCGGCAACGTCCAGGTAATGCTCCGGGGGCGCGATACCGAGATCCTCGAAGAACACGTCCTTCAGCTCGCGGGAATGGTTCTGCCCCGTGTGCACCAGCACGCATTCCATCGTCTCGCGAAGCGCGGCGATCGTTCGCGACAGCCTGATGATTTCGGGACGGGTTCCGACCACGACCATGACTTTCATGCGGCGTCTCCGTGCGTTCCGTACAGGTCTCCGCGGGCATCCATCCAGCGCCGCAACTCGGCCAGCTGGACTTCGTAGGACTCGGGCGTCATTCCCGCGATCCCGGGGTCGAAGGCCAGGCGCCGGTCGATCCTCGGCTCGGCTGACGGAATGACGCGCGCGCCCGTTCCGAACTCGCTCCGGATGGCGGAAAGGAGCGCGTATTTGGAGATTCCGCCGTCCACGGCGTAGTGGATCAAGCCCGACAGGTCTCGGCGCTCCATGATGACGAAGCGAAGGAACTTCGCGAGCTCGAGGGTCGTGACGCCCGACCAGAGGGCGTTCACGTAGCCGGGCACCTGGCCGCGTTGGCGCGTGTACCAGCCGAAGAGCCCCGTGTCGCCGGGACGGAGCGCGGGCCCTATTATCGAGGTGCGGACGCTCAGCGCCGGCGCTTCGCGCACTTCGCCCAGGATTTTCGTCCTGCCGTAGAAGTCCTCCGCGTCGCAGGCGTCCCGGATGCCGTACGGCCCGTCACGTCCGCTGAACACGCAATCGCTGCTCAGGTGGATCAGCCGGCAGCCGCAGGCGACGCAGGCTTTGGCGAGAAGACGCGGCAGGTAGGCGTTGATCCAGACCGCCTCGTCCTTCCGTTCCTCGGAGGCTTTCACGAGCACGCCGACGCAGTTGACCAGCGCGCCCGGCCGGGTTTCGTCCAGCAGGCGGTCCAGAGCTCCGGGAGCCGACAGGTCGCAGAGCAGGGTCCGATCGGAAACCTTCGTTCTCGGGCCCACCTCGAGTACGTCGACTTCCGCCGTCTCCTCCAGGTAACGGGCTATCATGTGCCCGGCCATACCCGACGATCCGAGCACCATCACCGTCTCGCGCATCAGGCCGGCTCCTCGAGGGTCTCCAGTCGGCGTAGCAGGGCCGCGAGTTCGGCGACGCCGAGCCGTCGCGTGCCGTCCGAGGTGTACTCACCGGCCGCGTCGATGCTCGAATCGCCCTCGGTGAAATACTTGCCGTAGTTGAGGTCTCGATCGTCGGGCCTGACGACGTAATGGGCGCCGAGGTCTTCGGCACGAGCCATCTCCTCCCTGGTCACCAACGTCTCGTATCGCTTCTCGCCGTGCCTGGTGCCGATGACCTTCTTGTCTACCCTCTTCCCGACCACTTCCATAACGGCGTCGGCGAGGGTATCGATCGTCGCGGCGGGCGACTTCTGCACGAACAGGTCGCCGGGGCTTCCGCGCTCGAACGCGTACAGCACCAGGCCCACCGCCTCGTCAAGGGTCATGAGGAAGCGGGTCATGGCCGGGTCGGTCATCGTGACCGGTCCGCCGCGGGCCACCTGGTTCGCAAAGAGGGGAATGACGGAACCCCTCGACGCCATGACGTTCCCGTAGCGGGTCACGCAGAACACCGGCCCCTTCGACGGGTCGACGGACCGGCTGCGCGCGATCACGTTCTTCTCCATCAGCGCCTTGCTCATGCCCATGGCGTTGACCGGATATGCAGCCTTGTCCGTGCTGAGGAAGACCGCCTTCTTCACCCCGCTCGCGATGCAGGCGCTCATCACGTTGTCGCTGCCGACCACGTTGGTCCGGACGGCTTCCATCGGGAAGAACTCGCAGGACGGCACCTGCTTCAGGGCGGCGGCGTGGAACACGTAGTCGACGCCCCGGAAGGCGTCCATGATGCCGCCCAGGTCACGGACGTCTCCGATGTAAAATTTCAACCTGGCGCTGTCGTAGCGCCTGCGCATGTCGTCCTGTTTTTTTTCGTCGCGTGACAGTATCCGTATTTCGGAGGCGCCGGACCCGAGAAGGTTCTTCAGGACCGCGTTGCCGAAAGAGCCGGTGCCGCCCGTTATCAAGATCGTTCTTCCTTCCACCTGAATCAGCTCCTCTCGGTTTTTCCGGCCGGATGCGGTGTCTTCGGGCGATCACATCCTGCCGTCCAGGAACCGGCCGGTTTCCTTGTGCCTGAATTCCGGGAGCGTCTCGTTGAAAAGGTCAATGAGTTCTCCTCTCGTCCAGGTTCCGCGCTCGCGCATGTCGCGTATCGACCTTTCGAATTTCGCGAGTCTCGCCTCGTCGAAATCCCGTCCGAGCTTCACGACGCCGATCGCTTCGAAGCGAGTCAGGTCGACGGTCTCGCGCCCGGTGTGGAATTCCTCCAGGTCCTTCTCTCCCGTCGTATCGCTCTCGAAAAAATACACAGGCCAGCGTCCGCGGGCCCTCAGCTCGCCGACCCGCGATCGCGCCTCGTCCTCGGTCCCGCACTCGTGCGGCTCGTAACCCCGTCCGCGAAGGTAGCGCGTCGCGAGTTCGGAAAACGTCAGCGGAACCGCTTCGCCCTCGAGCCTCGGGAAGAAGACGTCCCGGTTCTCGCCGAGGAGGCAGGACAACAGGCAGAGCTCGCCCGCTTCGGATTCGGTGATGAAATGGCGGCGCACGTCCCGGGGGGCAGAGATCGGCTGGTCCTTCTCGAGGCGGCGCCCGAAGCCGTGGAGCAGGCTGCCGTCCGAAAAGGCGACGTTGGCGAAGCGCGCGGTCGAGAAGGGCAGCTCCTCGCTGCGCCGGGCCAGGAAGAGCTCCATGATCCGTTTCGAGGCGCCCATCATGTTGACCGGATCGGCGGCCTTGTCGGTCGACACGCAGAAGTACTTTCGCGCCCCGCGCGATCGGGCGCGGCGCATGGCGCCGTCGGTGTTCAGGACGTTGACCTCGATCATCCGCATCAGGGTGTACGGATCCTTCTCGCTGCGGACGTGCTTGAGGGCGGAAAGGTTCAGCACGTAGTCGTAGCCGGGGCCGTTCTCCATGAAGGCGTCGAAAAGGTCGCTGCCCGAGTCGATCGCGAAGGTGGCGAATTCGCCCGAAATGTACCCGAGACCGCTCCGCAGGTCCCGGACCAGCTCCACGAGGTTGTTCTCGGCGATGTCTACCACGTGCAGCAGCGCCGGATTGCGCTTGAACAGCTCGCGCGTCACCGCGCGGCCGATCGAGCCGGCGCCCCCGATGACGAGAAAGCGCGCGCCCGCTACGAGGTCGGCTGCTTCCCGCTCGAAGCGCGCCAGGTCGGCGGCGAACAAGGGGCCCGGGCGCCCCAGCAATTCCAGGACCTTATCCATCGTTTCGAAGCTCCGCCGATCCGGCCGTGCGCGCGTCGAGATGGGGCGCCAGAGCCGCCGGCGCCTGCGGCAGCCCGCGGTACGGCGGAAGTCCCGCCAGCGCCCCGGGGAAGAGGACGCGGACCGCGGTCCGGAACAGGATAGAGAAATAAAGGCCGACGGACCTGTTCTCCGCATGCCATTTCTCGAGTTCGCCCTTGTACGGCGCCACGACCAGGTCATGGTTGCGCGTCCTGTCGCCGGGCATGCGGTCGAGGACGGCCTCCTCGTCGCGAAACACGAGCGAAGCCAGGCCCGTCACGCCGGGTCGTTGGCGAAGCACCGCCGCCCGAGCCTCGGCGGCGTAGGCGAGCAGATGCTCCGCGACCAGGGGCCGCGGGCCGACCAGGCTCATCTGCCCCAGGAGCACGTTGGCCAGCTGGGGCAGCTCGTTGATCTTGGTCTTCCGGAGCGCGCGCCCCAGCGGAAGCACCCGGGGGTCGTCCTTCTGCGTCACGAAGGCGCCCGGCATGGAAGGACTGTCCTGCAGCATGGTGGCGAATTTCAGGATGCGGAATTCCTTGCCGTGCCGGCCGACGCGCCGCTGCAGGTAGAAGACGCGGTGCTCGCCGGAGAGCTTCAGCGCGATCATCACCGGAACCATGAGGGGGAACAGGACGATCATTCCCGCGAGCGAAAGCAGGATGTCGAAAATCCGCGTCACTTTGCGCCCCCTCCGCCGGATTCCAGGAACCGGCGCGCGGTCCGGTCCAGTTCGGCTTCGAGTCCGTCCGGCGGCCGCCAGCCCAGGACCGCGAAGGTCGCGGAGCCGTCCACGCGGAGATCATCCAGAAGCCTGGACACCTGGCCGGACCTTCCCAGGAGGCGCCCCGCGGCGCGCAACAGGGCCGGAGGCGCGGCGAAGAGCCGGGCGGGGCGCCCCAGCGCGCGTCCGAGGGCCCGGATCAGCTCCGCGGTCGAGTGATCCGCTCCGTCGCAGGCCAGGAAGACCCGGTCCGCTGCGGCGGGGTGCTCGAGGCAGCGCGCGATAAGGTCGACCAGGTTGCCGAGGCCCATCATGCTCCGCGCGTTCCGCACGGACGCGAAGGGCAACGGGATTCCCTTCGCCACCAGGCGCATCAGGGCCAGGAAATTGCCTTTCACCCCCGGACCGTACACCAGCGCAGGCCTGACGACCACGAGCTCCATCCCGCTCTCGGCGGCTATCGAACGCAGCCCGATTTCCGCCTCATGCTTCGACATCGCGTAGGGATCGGCCGGACGCGGCGCGTCCTCCAGCCGGAAGCGCTCGCCGCCGCGCGTCGACTCGCCGTTTACCTTTATCGAGCTAATGAAGACGAAGCGCTTGACGCCGGCAAGCGCGGCCTGCCGCGCGAGGTTCAGGGTCCCTTCGACGTTGACCCGCCGGAATTCCCGGAGCGGATCCTTCGCCGTGTCGCGCATGACGTGGACGCGCGAGGCCAGGTGCGCGACGCGATCGACGCCCGCAAGCGCCTCGTCCCAATCCGTCCCCGGTCCGATGTCGCCGATTACGGCCGGAACGACACTGTCCGGGCGCGCATAATCCGTCGAGCGCGCGGCGGCGCGGACCGGCACGCGCGCGTCGGCCAGACGCTTGATCAACGCGGTCCCGATGAACCCGTTCGCGCCCGTCACCAGCGTGCTCATGCGTTCGTCCCGTCCCCGGGGCTTCCCGTGATCGCGCGCCGGATCAGCTCCAGCGCCGCCTCGCGCCGGAACGAGCCGCGGGCCAGGCCCAGCATGCGCTCCCGTATCCCGGCCTTCCGCTCTTCGGAATAAGCGCAGATCCGCCCGATCGCGGCGACGACCGAAGGAAGGGAGTCCGGCTCCGCCGCCTCGCCCAGATCGTGCGCTTCCACCATGCGTTTCGATTCGCCGCCGGCGACGCAGAGGATGGGCCGGCCTGCGTGCAAATAGGCCTGGAACTTCGACGGCAGGGTCAGCTCGACCGAGGTGTCGCTCTTGAGCGGAAGGACGCAGGCATCCGCGCTCCGGAGCAGGGCGAGGACCCGGGTTTGCGGAATCCGGTCATGGAAGACGACGCGGGCAGCGTCAAGGTTCCGCGCCCGCTGCTTGAGGCCTTCGAGGCTCCTGCCATTGCCGACGATGTGCAGGGTGACGTCCGCGCCCTCCGGTCCGGGCCGGCCGAAGGCGTCCACGAGTATCTCGAGGTTCTGCTGGGTGCCGACGTTTCCGGCGAACACAAAGTTCGTACTGGCGCGGTCCAGCTCGAACGGCATTTCGCCCGACTCGAAAAGCTCCGCGGGCGCCCAGTGGGGGACGAAAAGCGGGCGCCCCGATCGCGGCCTGTAGGCGCCTATCCTCTCGACGAAGCCGGGGCTGCCGACCAGGACCGCGTCGCAGCTCCGGTAGATTGCGGACGCGAACGCGTCCAGGAGCGCCGCGAGCCAGCGGGTCCGCCGGAAGCCGAAGGAGAAGACGGTGTCCGGCCAGATGTCCAGGGTCCAGATCGAGGTCCGCTTTCCGTAGAGCCGCTTCGCGATGAACAAGGGCAGGGCTTCGGTCAACGTACCGACATGGTAGACGAACACGGCGTCGTACGCGGGCGCGGCCACGAGGGCGAAAAGGCTCGAAAGAACCATGAAGGAAAGGTAGTTGGCGACCTTTCGGGGCACGCTGTCGCGGTAACCCGTCACCGTCAGGAATCGAAACACGCGGATGCCGTCCATCCGGGTTATGCGGAAGAACGGATTGGCTTCGCCTTCGTAAATTTCGCCTTCGGGATACGCCGGATTCTGTGTCAGCACGTCCACCCGGCAACCGGCGGAGCGGAGCGCGGGCGGAATCTCGTTTCCGAGGAACGACTCCGGGAAGAAGTGGTCCGAAATGAACAGGACCCTCGGCGCGCCGGAAACTGGTGTCGATCGCATGCCTTCAAGCCCCCCCGCCGGAGGCGGCATCGAACAGCGCGACAGACTGTTCGCGACAGCGGACCGGATTTGCGAACGACTCGGCGAGCGCGCGGGCCCGCGTCCGCGCTTCCGATCTCCGTCCGGCGTCCAGCGAGGCGTAGGCGACGATGCTCTCGGCGAAGGCCTCGGGCCGGGACAGCGGAAGCGCCCGGCACGCGAAGCCCGGCGAATCGGGCCAGGGCGTCCGATCGCTGATCAGGACCGGGGTTCCGGCCATCAGCGACTCCCGGATCACGTAGCCGAAATTCTCGCCTTTGGTGGGGAGGAAGAGGAGATCGCTCCGGGCCAAAAGGCCCGGCACCGCGGACGGGTCGACGTGACCCCGGACGAGCGTCCTGACGTTCGGAGGCAGCTGCCTCATCAAGCGCTCGCAGCGTTTCCAGTAGGCGCGGTTCTCCACGCCGCCCGCCACCTCGAAGTCGACGTCCAGTTCGAGGCCGGCCAGGACCTTGAGCGCGAACTCGAGATTCTTGACGGGCGCCAGCCTCGACAGGAAGATCACCTTGAGCCGCTCCCCGACCCGCGTCCGCGATGCCGCGTCGAAGGGCCGGTCGGAGGCCGGATCGGGCACTTCCATGGCGGTGATTATCCGCTTGCCGGATCGGGGCAGGTTCAGGGCGATCTGTTCGGCCTCGAGCGGACCCGTCGCCTGCCAGGTCACGTCCCGGTACAGGCCCGATAGATCCGCCGCCCACGCCAGGACGCGCTTCCGCCTTCGCTTGCGTTCGAGCGCGCCCGGCGAGAATTCTCCCCGCGGCGCGATCACCACGGGCCGCCGGTCCTTCAGCGCCCGGCGCAGGATCATGGGCGCCAGGCTGAAAAGCGGGCTGAAGAAGCTGTTGAGGTAGATGATGGAATGCGCGGCATCCGCCATTACCGCCTTCAGTTCCGAAAGAGCCCCGAACCCGGATTTCATATAGCGGACCTGGCCATGGCTCCCCTGGATCCAGCTTCCAGCGGGTACGCCGCGGTACGGCCGGCGCTCGCCGAGGTCGCGGTCCGAGGCGAGCACCCGGAAGTCGTACCGGTCCGAAAGCTCCCGGACCAGGTTGATGAGCGCCTTGAGCTGGCCGCCCGCCTTGCGGCCGGGTTCGTAGTACTTCGCGATGACGAGTATGGTCTGTTTCTCCGCCCGACCGCCGACGCGGCGGTCCGAGCTTGCGATCTGCCGCTCCTTCATCCCGTCTCCGCACCGCGTTGCCGGGTTTCCGCTATCCCGGCGATGAACGAGTACGCCGCGGCGCCGATCCGGCCCCAGGCGTACGCCTTTTCAACGTAGGCCTTCGCCCCCCGGCCTTTGCGCAGCCGTTCCTCCTCTGGAAGGTCGGCCACCCGCCTGACCGCTTCGGCCAATCCGGCCGCGCTGCCGTCGCGCGCGAGATAGAGGTGGTCGAAAAGGGAAGGGTCGTGTACCCGGACGAGTGTGGACAGCACGGGCGTGCCGCTCTGCAGGTATTCGAGCAGCTTGGAAGGGAAGGAGTACGCGGAGATCGGATCGGCGAGGTCCTTGGGGTTGACCAGCAGGTCGACCTTCCTCTGCCAGCCCAGAACTTCCTCGTGGGCCCGCGGACCGTGGGACACGATACGCGGGCATTTCCCCGCGGTCTTTTCGACGAGGCCCGCGAGCGGGCCACCCCCGAACACGTGCAGCACGAAGCGGTAATCCAGCGACGCGGCCGCCTCGAGGAGCGCGGGCACGCCGTTGTATTCGGTGAGCGCCCCCGCGTACATCAAATGGAATTTACCGTCCGCAATCGTTTCGCAGATGTCTTCGTCCGCCGGCACGTCCGGAACGTCAACGCCGCCCCCGATCACCAGGCACGGCACGCGGGGAGCGTAGCGCGCGGCCGCGTGGCCGTTCGCGGCGATTATTCCGTCGTAGCGCCTCACGGCCCAGGCGAATATCCGGTTGTCGAGCGCGCGCAACGGCGTCTTCCAGTCGCGCCGCCCGCTCAGGTCCAGGGGCGGATCGGAGAGCAGGCAGATCCGGGCGGCCCGGCCGAAAAGGGACGCCGCCAATAGGGGAAGCGCAACCAGGGAAGCGGCGTTGTAGGTCAGTATCGCCTTCGCTTCGCCGTTCCGCCGGGCGCCCATGAAGGCGAGCAGCGCGAAGAAGAGCCGGACCATGATAGTCGCCTGCTTCACGAGGGGCAGGTTGACGAACGGCACGGCTTCGACTTTCAGGCTCCCGATGCGGAAGCGCCGGCCCGGCGACACGAGATGCCTCGACGCGGGGTACATGGCCACCGGCGTTATCGACAGCGCGTCGAGTCGCCCTCCGGAAGCGTCGCGAAAGCCTTGGATGACTCCGTGCTCCAGCTTGTTGCCGGCGACGGAGGGGCCGGGCCATTCACGGACGCGTGTACGGTCGACGGGATAGCCGACGTAGAGGATCCTCACGCGTTCGCCCTCCTCGCGATGGCGCTCGCGTACGCTTCCCGGATGGCCCTGAAATGCGCTTCGAAATCGTATTCCGCCTTGACCCGAAGCAGGGCGGCGTCGATCAGCTCCGCCCGGTACCGCGCGTCCTCCTTGATCCGGTTGATCCCGTCCAAAAGCGCCGCGCTGTCGCCGTCCTCGACCAGGACCCCGGTCCGACCGTCATCCAGGAGTTCCGCCAGGGCCGTGTTCCGGAACGCGACGACAGGCGTGCCGCAAGCCATGGCTTCCACGGCCATCATCCCGAAGGATTCAGCCCTCGAGGTCATCACGAAAACGTCGGAGGCGCGGTAGAGATCGGCCATGCGCTCATCGTCGAGCACCCAGCCCTGGTCCATGACCAGGTATCGGTCTTTCCGGTGATCGAACAAGTTCTTCCCGTCGACCGTCAGCAATACGGCGTTGCGCCAGGCGGCCCGCCCGAGCATGGCGTCAAGTTCCGGATACCCCTTGAACTCGCTCCGCGACGCCCGAGCGAGAAGCACGAACGCCTCGCGCGGAATACCCAGCCTTTCGCGGACGGCAAACCTGTCTCCGGGACGGTAGCTTACGGTATCCACCCCGAAGGGCACGCGATGGATCGCCGAATTCGTGAAAACGCCGGAGTCGCGCGCCATGCGCTCCATGAAGCCGGAAGCGACGATGATGTCTGGCCGGCATCGCCGGTAGATCCATTCCTTGATCCGCCGCGATATCCGCGTCGCGTCCAGCGCCACCGGAAACAAGGCCTTCAGGTTCGGACAGGCCCCGCAGCCCTTCTTCCAGCGTTCGCAGCCGTTCAGGACCGGATGGACGCAATGCCCGGTCAGCGCCCAGGGATCGTGCAAGGTCCAGAACACCGTTTTCCCGCGCGCCAGCAAGAGCAGCGCCAGGATTCCGAAGTATCCGGATTGCACCATCTGCAAATGGATGACATCGGCCCTCCTGATTTCCTTGTTCAGGTACATCGCGATGGAGAGCGGGCTCAGGATGTTCTGGATCGACAGGAGGAACTCGATCCGACGGGCTATCCGCGCGGCCGTGTCCAGGACGCGTCCCCCGACCCGCCGGACCAGCGGATCCCCGGACCTCTTGTGGAACACGTGCACCGTCGCCTCGTCGCCCGATGCGACCAGGCGCCTGGCCAGGTCCAGGCCGTTGAACCTGCGGCCCTCGAGATCGGTGAGGGTGACATGGGCCACTTTCATCGCCGCCCCCCGGAGAAAGCGCTCATCGTCCCGGTCTCCGCGAGATCACGAAAAGATGGTCCTGTAGGTGGAGAAGGCCTCGCGCCAGGTCGGATCGGCGAAAAAATTGAAGAACACGCGCAGGTAGTACATCATCACCAAGGTGATCACTATGTGCGCCAGCCTCCTGGATTTGATGTTCCTGACCGCGACCGGAAAGGCGACGATCGCGAACGGCTCGAGATAGAAGGACAGGCGTACGATCATGGTCAGGTTTGAGCCGAAAGCGAAGATCACGTATCCGATCATCACCGCCCGTATCGCCACGCTTCCGAGTCCCGTCGCGCCCCTTCCGTATTGCCCGAGGAACAGCAGGAACGCGATCCGGACGAGATGGGTCACGACCTGGCCGGCGGTCGAGTCCATGCCGGCGTACACGTTGTAGCGTTCGAGAAAAGCGAATCCCGATCCCATCACGGCACGGATCATGCTCGATCCGGCGAGCACGGCGACCACGTAGAGGCCTATGTGGAAAAAGCCGGTTTTCCGTGCGATCGGCGCCGGCCGAAGGACGAAATAGAGGGGCAGCATGACAAGCACCGAAACGTGGAAGGTGCTCCCGACCAGGATCATGGCGACGAAGCGGAAGGGCTTCCTCTCCACGAGGAACCCGCTTGAAAGAACGAAAAACGCGACCGCGATGCTCTGTCTGACCGCGCTGGACTGGATAAGGATGATGCCGGGGTTGAACAACAGAAGGAAAACGGAAAAGAAGCGCAGGGAAGGGACGACGCCCACCGAGATCAGGCGGTAGTAGCCCAGGATCGAGAGCCAGGCCGCCGTCGCGAGAAACGCGTTGAATCCCGCGATCGAGAACAGCTTGTTCCAGAAAACGTACCCCTTCTCGAAACCGGGATTCACGTCGTAGATGCCGCGCCACTCCGTCGCGGCGATTTCCTCGAAGATGGCTTCATATCGGGCCAGGTCGTTCCCGAAATCGGACCGGATCGAGAGGAAGACGAAGGTGCAGGCGAGCGCGGCGATCAGGAAGATCTTCCGGCCCCGAAGCGATCCGATGATCGCGTAGATCAGGGAAGCGCCGTTGAACAGCAAAGTCCCTAGCATCGGTCGCGTCCCGTTGAAAGCCCCACGCGCCGGCATTCAATCGCACGGATCTTCATGCCAGCGCCTCTTCGAGGAAGGACATTCCCGCCAGCCTGTTTATTTGAAGCTCCTTGTCGACGAGCGACCAGTCGATTTCGGAACTCAGTCCGCGCCGAATCTCGGCGAACCCGTCGCCGCGGGCGACGCGGGACTCGAGATCGTACGTTTCCACAAGGGTCCGGAGCCGGTTGTTCATGCCGCTTCCCGCGCCTTCGACCGGCACCGCCAGGAACTTCCTGTGGAGCAGCACTGCGCACGCGATGCAGTGATACGAGTTCGTGACGACCAGATCGGATCCGGAAATGGTCTCGAGCCACTCCTCCAGTCCCTGCCTCGCGATCCGCGCCCGCAGGTTGCACGTCACCGGGACGGCACCCTCGTTCCGGGCCGCTTCGTACAGATTCAGGATCGCTTTCTGCCCCTCGTGCAACATGAAGAAAAAGACCCCGCCAGCCCGGGCCCTCCCGGGGCGTTTCTCCCTCAGGAGCGCTCGCAGACCCTCGGCGCCCATCAGGAGCACCGGGTCGGGGACCACGAGGGCGCGGGGAAACCCCATGGCGTCCAGTATCCGCGCGCCGTCCGTCTCGCGCGCGCTCAGGCGGTGGAAACGCCGCAAGAGCGGCGCTATCTCGCGCTTGAGCCCGTCAGGATACTCCGAAGCACCGAAACTCGCCGCGTAGGAAATCTTTCTGGATCCCGCCGGGGCGAAATCGAGGAAATACGAAAAGGTCGGCTCTCCTTCGCCACGTTCGGCGAACCAGGCGTTCCAGACCTGGTCGCTCCCGCAGATGAACGCCTCGCAATCGGGCGCGCGCTCGCGCAGCCCGCGGGAACTCCGATACTTCCCGGTCAAGGCAAGGCGACGCTTCCGGAAGATCCGCAGCTTCCGGTTCCGGAGGAGCGCCGACACTTCCATGGGCAGCCCTACCTTGACCAGGCGCCTCGCGTGTTCGACGCAAACGGAGAGGAAGCCCGCGGGGACATAGTCCACGACCCGGACCTCGTGCCCAAGACCGGCGAGCGTCTCCTTCAAGGCCCAAGCCTGGAGCACCGCCCCGTAATTCGCCGCCCAATGGAAGGTGAGTATCCCGATTCTCAAGACGGACTCCGCTCGGCCGCGCGGGAATGGAAGACGCGCAGGATACGATAGATAACCCGTTCCGCCGGCGAACCGCCGAGACGGTAGCGCCACGCGGTTCGCCTGAAGCCCTTCAGCTTCAGCGTTGGATAGAACCCGCGCCTTCCCTGAGGCATTCCGCTCGGCTGCCGCAACGCGGGATTTCCGGCGACGACAGCCCCCGTCGAGGACTCGACCAAGTCCAGGCGCCCGGCGATGGCCGCGAGCAGGCTCTGTCCCTTTCCGGTATTCACCAGGACGGCCGAAACGCCTTTGTCGTGCTGGTCCATGCCGGGAATCGCATCTTGCACGCCCCAGAAATCGCCCAGCGTCAGGTCGCCGACACGGGCGGTCCGCGCGTAGGCGCAGGCGTAGCACGAGTGCCGCAGGTCCAGGTTCCGCAGGAAGGCCGTCATGTATGGATCGCGATAGAAGTTTCGGAATACGGTCCCGCCTCGCGCGTGGTCCCTCCGTATCGAAAACCTCCGCCATCCGCTCCGCTTGTCGCGGAAGGAAAACGCGACCACCGGTCCCCGCGGCCCGTCCAGGCTTGCCAAGTAGGCGCTCCACGCCAGGGGGGACGGAACGCCGTGGCACACGAGATCGACGGTGAAAAGATTCGGGCGCCCGCCGCCGAGGTAGTGGAGCAGACCGTCCACCTGGCAGGGCGTGCCGCTAAACAGCACGTCCCTGCCGGCGTCGAGCGCGGCCTTCACGCTCCGGAGAACGTCACCCGTGATCAAGCTCTGGACGTACTTGGAGCCCCGCATCTCCGCAAGGTAGGACCGCCTTTCGGCGCACGCGTGCACGACGCGCAAGCCTCCGTCGAGAACCGCGCCGGCCACGATCCCGCCCCTCCCGATGATCGCTTCGGCGAGTTCCAGGAACACGCCGCCCGAGGAAGCCGCCCCGCGGCGCTCCGCGTCTCTGGTCCAGGCCGCGAACACGGCGGCCGCTTCCCTGAGTGGCGCCACGGTGCCACCGATTCCGGCGTTCACGGGGCACGCGCGATTGCACGCCTGGCAGTCGGTGCACGCCTCGAGGTTCACGAAGGGAACCGGGAATCCCTCCTCGTCGGCGCCCATGTCGATGGCGTCGGCAGGGCAGAGCGCCGCGCAGGCGGCGCACCCCGTACAAGCTTCGGTGACGCGTCCGCCGGGAATGTCGATCACGATGGCCGCCCTCCCCGAGACCGCGCGAGCGAGCGTGTCCTGCCGCGCTTTACCAGCGCGCGAACGCTGTTCCGATCCTCCGCGTCCAGCAACAGGATCCAGGCTCCCGGAAGCACGGTCAGCGTGCCGGCCGCGACCACCAGGAACAGGCGCCAGACGGACGGCCGGAGCAGGACGGCAGGAAGCAGGGCCACGGCGCCTGCCATGGCGGTGACGAGCGTCGCCGGGGCTCCGAGCCGCATGGCCCACCGCTTCGCGGGAAGCCCGAGCGACGTTTGCCCCCAGTACACGCGCGCGCCTCCCGCGAGCGCCATGGTGAAGACGAAGGCGCAGCCGATGCGGCTGGCGTCGCCACCCGAAGCCAGGATCAGCCAAACGATCGGCACGGTGAGCAACAGGCTACCCCCGACCGTCGCCTGGTAGCGGGCGATCCGTCCCGTGGCGTTCGCCATCAACATGTACCCCGAGCTCAGGCGATCGATCACGAAGGCGATGAGGATGGATCGGCACAGGGCGACTGCGTGCGGCGGAACCGTTCCCAGCCAAAGGGCGAGGACGTACTCGATTTCGACCACCAAGGGAATGGCAAAGAAGAGGACCAGGATGAAGCCGAACGCGGACGCACGCATCGACAGGGCGCCCGCGCGATCCAGGTCGCCGCGGCCGGCGCTGGCGTTGATCTCGGGAGCGAACGCCTGCATCAGGGAAGCCGACAGCTGGTTCGCCTGCGACGCGACCTGCATGGCGATTCCGTACGAGGCATTGGCCACCGGTCCTCCGTATAAATTGAGAAGCACGGCCGAGCCTTGGTCCCGACCCACCGACCCGATGCCGCCCACCATGCCCCAGGAGGAGAAGCGGAGGATACGCCCGGCCATGCGCCTGACGGATCGTCGGTCCGGCTTGCTCCTGCAGTCTGGTTCCGTCCGCAGCACGCGCGCGACGACTGCCGCCTGGAAAACGACGATCGCGATCGCCCACCCGGTCGCATACGCTATCAGTCGATCGCCGCCGCTCCTCGCCGCGGTCAGGGCGACCAGGAACGTCGCCGCGGATTGCAGCATGCCGAACAAGGAAAGCTCCGCGATTCTCTGCCTGGCGTTCATGAGCGCCGAGAACGGCACCGCGAGCATGGAGAAGAACGAAGCGATGGTCATCAGCCGGTAGGCCTTGAGGCCCGAAGACAGCCGCTCCGGCGGAATGTCGAGAACCTGCCGGAAAAGGGTTCCTCCGATCAGCAAGCCCGCCGCGAGCAGCACCGAGGCGAGGGCGCAGTGCAGGACCACAGCGGCGCCGAACCAGTCGCCGACCCTCCCGCGCGGACCTTGCCCGATATTGAAGGCCAGGAAGCGCGAGACGCTCGCGGCGAGCACGTTGTTCAAAAAAGAGAAGATCGCGACCATCGCCGCGATCAGGCTGAGTATCCCGAAGTCGACCACGCCCAGACCCTTGATCAGCCAACGGCTCGAAAGGAACACCAGCGCCGCGGACACCAAGGACCTGGCATACGAAGACACGGTATTCCGGAAGACCATTCGGGTGGAATCCAAGGCTCTCCCCTAGCTGTCCGAACGTGGCGATCACAGGCGAAAAGCCTCGATCCGGCGGTCGGTCCACACGACGGCCTCCCCGAACGACGCCGGGGCTCAGTTAGCTTGCGAAGATCCGCTCGAACGTTCCGAGGCGGCCGAAACGCGCTCTCGAGTCCGAAACGGAACTGGAAGGTCGATCCTCGCCGTTTGAAAACCCGGTCTGATCGGTTCCCTATCGTTCAAAATCTGAACAAGACTAGTTCGAATCCGGGATGGATTCAATCTTTAGACCCTTTGGAGCATGTTGATGTTTGGGAGTTCGGTGGCATGCCCAGCCGTGGATTCAGGCCAACGAGAATACCACGGCGTCCGCGCGACGGGGCGACCCATCCATAGCAAAGCCCCCAAGCCGGAACGGCGGGGAGCAGTGGCGCGAGGAGCCTTGGTACAACCATGGCGGCCGCCCGAACGAGGCAGGGGGAAGTCTGGTGGTCGAGAAAGCGGCGTGTCGTTTCCCCAAGGAAAGGACCTGCCTCGATTTCGGCCCGCCGATGCGGCAGGGACGCCAGCTCCTCCCGTTCAGCGAACGGTGATCGACTCGGCCGGCTCGGCGGCGGGGAATTCAACCGAGAAACGGCTTCCGCGGCCGGATTCAGAAATGACGGCGAGCTTGCCGCCGAGCTGGGCGCAGAGCGCCTCCACGATCGCGCTGCCGAGTCCAGGCTTGTCCGGCGGCCACGCGACACCCTGCCCGTCGTCCTCGACGGACAAGGCGAGGCGCCCCGACGGGGCCCGCTCTAGCCTTACCGCGATGCGGCCCGACCGACCCTCGGGGAAGGCGTGCTTAAGCGCGTTCATGCCTAATTCGTTCACCAGCAGGCCGAGCGTGACGGCCCTGGCCGCAGGCAAGGCAAGCTCGCACGATTCTACGGACACCCTCACCGAACCGCTCGGGTCGCCGCGCGTCACGCCGAGCGTCGAGACCAGGTCGCGGAGATACGCGCCCGCTTCTACCTTTCCATTTGCCGACTCCCGGGAAAGGCGGTCGTGGACCATGCCGATGGACCTGACGCGTTCGCCGAAGGCGGCAAAGGCATCAGCCGCCGGGCCATCAGCCAATACGCCTTCCTGGAGTCGCGCGAGACTCTCGACCAGCGAAAGATCGTTCTTGATGCGGTGGTGCATCTCTCGCAGCAGCAAGGATCGTTCCTCGGCGGCGGCGCGCAGGCTTCCCGCGATGCGCTCGTTGAGCGACTGCACCACCAGGAAGCCGAATACCGTGAAAAACACCAGCCCGGCGAACAGGAAAGCAGTCTCCGCGGGGCCAGCCTGAAGAAGACCGGTCGGCGCTCCCGCACGCACGATGGCAACGCTTGATACCCTGCCGAACGCGGCCAGCGCGTTCGCCACCAGCGCTGCCACGCCCGCGACCCGGAGCTTGCGCCGGGGTCCCTCGAGAGACGGGATGGTCCTGGCTAGCACCATGGCGGCATGTGCGCTGAGGACCGCGTTTGCCCCTGAAAAAATGAGGGCGCGGGCTGTGTAGCTGTCACGAAGGTAGAGGAAGACAAGGGCCCCGCTGAGGTCGGCCAAGGTGAGCGCTAAGGGCAGGACGATGGATCTCCGGAAGCCCGCGGAGCGCTCGATGCCGTTCAGGAGCAGCCAGAAGCCGATCGGCATGAGGGGAGAGCCGACTATGATGCTCGCGAAGTCTGGAATGAGGCCGCGGAACGCGACGAGGGCCTCGCCGATCGCGAAGAGCGCATAGCCAGCCGCCATCTCGCCAAGGCCACGGACCAGCCTGCGGTGGCTCACCCAAGCGGAGGCCAGGAAGAGGGCCAACACGAACTGGGTCAGAAGGAGGGACAGGAGTACGGTCCGCGGGTCGAAGGAAGTCGACTGCATTGACCCAAAGTATCGGCGCGCGGATATCGCCGGTCAACCTGACTGCGCGAGCCGCGCGTAGTCGATGGCCTCCTGCTCGAGGCCGCGACCGGTTTCCGCGATGCGCGCCGCCAGTGCGCGGAATTCGCCGAGCGCCAGTGCGTCCTCGCCGAGCCGCGAAAGGCGACGGACGAGCGAGTCGTCGAGGACGCGCGCCTGCCCGAAATGGCGGTCGAATACCTCGCGGTCCATTGCCCAGGGGAGCGCGCCGCAGAGCGCGTGGATTTCAGCCGCGATGGCGAGCCCGTCGGGATCGAGGTCGCCGGAATGTTGGAGCTCTGTCCCCGATCCTGCGCAGAGCGCGTAAAACGCCCGCGCTGCGCGGTTCGGGTGGCCGCCCGAGAGGATGACCAGGTCGAAGCCCCGAGGCTCCGCGATGAAGGCGCGAAAGGTTTCCTTGTTCTCCACCGACAGTCCCCGCAAGGGCCGGCCGCTCGCCCCCTCGATTCCGGAAAGCGACGCGACGGTGGAGAGCGGCAAGGTCAGGGCTCGACCCTCGAGCGCCCAGCGCGCGCCATCGGCAAAGACGAGCGTCAAGCGCCCGCCCATGGACACTTCGGGCCAGGCGCGGTCCGGGAAACGCCGTTCGGCGAAATCCGTTCCGACTCGGCCGTTTCGCGCAGCGGACGCGGCCAACGGAGCGAATCGCTCCACGACGCGCTCGAGCCGCTTCGAGTCGGCATAGAGCCGCGTAGAGAGCGAACGGGGGGCCGCGCGGAGCGGCTCGTCCACGGGCACGGCCAGGAGGGCGGCGAGCTCGTCCAATTCCCCGGGCGTCGGGGGAGCGACAGCGCTGTCGGCGATACTGGCGAGTGCTTCGAAAAAGGCCGTGGCTTCTGCGTCGAGGCGAAGGCGCGCCTCGGCCGCGAGTTCGCGGGATCGCGTGGCGGAAGCTTCCGCCGTACGATCCGGATGTGGCAGACCGAGCGCGGCGTACAGGCGCTCAGGGTCGGCGAGCTCCGCCCACTCGAGCTCGCTTCCCTCGCGGCGGCGCTTCCAGCCGAGGCGGAGCGTGCCTTCGCGCTCCAGGCGCTCCATGGCGGACAGGAACGATTCGAGCGCTTCGGCGCTCTCCACGGCCCCCGGCACGAGCGCGTCCCAGCCGCGCAGGCGGAGCGACCGACCGCCGGAGCGCATGGCCGAGGCGGGGTAACGGGCGGCGAATGCCTCGAGAATGCTCCGTTCGGCGTTCAAGCTCTGTCCCCGCCTGCGGCCCTACCCTTCCGGAAATCACGGACGGTCGCGCGGTAGCCGTGCCGGATGACCAGCGAGACCGAGTCCATGCGCGGCGCCACGGTCTCGAGCTTCTCGGTCGGCACCGCGGTGACGATCTGCATGCCGAGCTTGCGGAAGAAGTCCAGGGCCTTGGCGATGCGCTCGTCGTCCATGCGGTTGAACGCCTCGTCGAAGATGGCCAGGCGAACCGTCTTCTCCGGATCGTCCTTGAAGAAGCGGTAGAAACTCGCGGCGATGGCGACGTAGTAGGGCGTCTGAGCCTCGCCGCCGGACTTCTCGCGGATGACGCGCGCCAGCGAGGTCTCGGGGGACTTGCCCGTGCGCGGATCCACCGCGGAGAGGTCGCGCAGGCGGATGTCATAGGTGAAGTAGGTTCTGTAATCGCAGATGGCGCGCACTTCGGCCGAGTCGAGTTCGTTCCGGAGTATGCGCTCGAAGAGGGCCTCCACCGCCCGGCGTTCCTCGGGCTCCACGAGGGCCGCGAAGAGGCCGTCCCCCGCGTCGGCGATGTCGGCGGCCTTGCGGATGACCTCGAGCTGGCCCCGTTTCTCGGGGCGCTCCTCGAGCGTAAAGCGGTACTGGTCGCGCCCGAAAGCCATGGCTTTGAGGGTTTCGTTGATCTCGCGGAAGCTTTCGCGCGCGTCCTCGACATACTCGTTGATGCGTGCGACGAAGTGCTCCTTGAAATGTCGCTCGGCGTCGACGCGCGCCTTCGCGATGCGCTCGCGGTAGGCGGGCAGCTCCGAGTCGACGTAGCGGCGAAGCTGCGATCTGGCCTCGGCAACCCCGGACGGTTCGAGCGGGAGCAGGGCGTTGCACTCTCGGTTGTACTTCTGCACCGCTGCGCGGTATGCCTCGGCGGCTTTATCGAGCCGTGTGCGCGCGCCCTTCACGGAGCTTTCGTAATTCGCCGCCAGCGTGCGGGCGTCCGAGCCCCGCGTACGCTCGGCCCAGTACGCTTCGCAGGCGGTGCGATGTTCCTCGCGGCCGTCGAGGAAGCGCGCGAAGGCTTCGCCAGCCACGGCGGCCTCCGCCTTCGCCGCTTCGAGGGCCCGCCCGGCCGCTTCGAGTTCGCTCGCGGCACCTCCGCCCCGCTCCAGGTTCGCTACAAGCTCGGCCTTGAGCTGATCGAGGGTCGACTCGAGTTCGCGGGCGCGGAGCTCGAGCTCGCGGACGCCCGAGAGGTCGAGCGCCGCGAGTTCCGCCTCCACCCGCGCGATTTCCGCCTCGTGACCTTCGACGCGCACCGCGACAGGCTCGAGCGCGAGCATTTCGCGGAGCATGCCGAGCGCGTCCCGGAGCTCGCCGACGCGGGCTTCGAGCGCCGCGACTGTTGCGAGTTCGGCGTCTAAGCCGACGCGCAACCGCTCGATCGAGGCCGCGAGTTCCGCGAGCCTCCGCTCCCGGGCGGCTCGGCCGAGATACCAGCGTCTGTAGCTTTCGCCCGGAAGCCTCGTCGCCGCATGGTTCCGCCAAGCCAAACAGTCGGCGCTGACCGCCGCGTCGTACTCGCGGAGCGCGGAGGCGTCGGCGGCGATCACCGCGCCGAGCGCCGCGTCCAGGTAGAGCCGCGCCCAGGCCGATTCGGTCGACACGAGGCGTGCGAGCGAGCCTTCCCTGACCCGCGCATTCCGTTGCCGGGCCAGGTCGGGCAGAGGCGCTCCGCCGATTTCCGGGGACAGGGCCGCGTAGACCTCGTAGGCCGCGCCGAAGGAGTCGGGCTCGACCAGAACGGCGAAGCGCGCGGCGTCGAGCCAGCCCTCCACGGCGTTCCGCCAGGCGTCGTCGTCCACTTCCGCGAGGTCGGCGAGCACCCAGGCGCGGATACCTTTTTCCTCCAGGGCGCGCTTCAAGCGGACGCAGCCCTCGGGGTAGCGCGGCAAGCCGCGTTCGAGCTCGGCCCGTTCGGCGGCCGCCTCTTCGTGTTCGTCGCGGAGCGACTCGATCCGGCGGCGGGCCGCGGCCATGTCGCCGAACAGGTCATCACGCTCGGCTTCCACCGTAATGATCTCGTCATCCGGATCGGCGCCGACCGGCCTGCCGAGCGCGAGGGAGCAACGCTTCCGCGACGCGTCGCATTTTTCGCGCGCTCCTTTCGCCTCGGCAAGCGATCGGAGCTCTTCCGCCCGCCGTTCGCGGAGGCGCTCGGCGAGCCGCGCGGCGTCGTCCGCGAGCAGGGCCGCGCGCACCTCGTCCCGTTCGCCTTCGAGCGCGCGTATCCGCCCTTCCAGCTCTCCGCGCGCGGTTTCGAGCCGAACGGCCTCGCGTTCGAGCGCCACCTTCTTCCGCTCGAGCGAGCCGAACCGCTCCGTCGCGAGCGCTGCGTCGGCGCGCGCCTTGAGGTACTCCTGGAGCAGGATGTTGGTTTCTTTCTGAGCGTGGTCGGCGCCGCACCGGTCCACGTCCTCGAGAAGCGCGATGCGGCGTTCCACCTCGACCGCCTCGCGTTCGGCCGCCTTGTAGCTTTCCAGGTTGGCCTTCATGACCGACACGTCCACCGGCCGGTCCTCGAGGATGTAGTCGCAAACGAAGCGGTCGACCACGGTCATGGGCGAGAAGCTGACCGAGCGCACGAGGGCCTCGAGCCAGGGGTTGAACTCGACATTGCGCCGGAAGACGCCGAGCCGGTGCGTGAGCTCGCGCGTGTAGTCGCGCTTCTGCTCGAACGTCGTCGCCCCCGCGGCGCGCAGGGCATCGCGGAATTCGCGGCCCGACAAGGCGCGGCCCGCCGCGTCGCGCACCGCGACCTCGACGCAGGTGGCGCCGTCGGCTATCCAGGGAAATTCGCGGACCGCGTCCTCCTCCCGGAAAGCCTCGACGCAGATGCCGGCCGCGAAGCGGGTTTCGCCCGCGCGGAAATCGACCATGACGTGGGCGACCGCGTCGTCGCGCAGGTACTCGCCGTTCTCGACGCCGGTTTTGCCGCGGACGTAGCCCGCCAGGTTGCGTCCGGTCTTCCGCTCGGCGGCGGCGGCGTTGAAGCGGACGCGGTTCAGGTTGGCGGCGAGGCAGTACTGCAGGGCGTCGATGATGGTGGACTTGCCCGAGCCGTTGTCGCCCGAGAGCAGGGTGTGCTCGCCGATCGGGACGAGGGCATCGTCGAAATAGTGCCACCCGACCAGCCGCACGCGTTCGAGCGAGATCATTCCCCGTCCTCCGTATCCGTTTCGCGCTCGTCCCCGCCATCGTCGCCGTTTCCGGACGGCTCGCCGCGCGTCGGAGCCGCGGGCTTCACCAACGCCGAGACCTCATCGATGCCCTCCTGGTCGAGGGCGAGCGCCAGGCTCGGGTAGAGGACAACCTGCGCGTCCGGATCGGCGGGATCAGTCGGCGCCTTGATCAGCTTGAAGGCCGAGAAACGCCGGAGGCCCTCGACGAGCCGGGTCTTGGCGAGCTCGCGCTCGGTCATGGAGCGATAACGCTCGACAACGTCGAAGACGCTGGCTTGCGGGAAGGCGGCAAGGCTCAGGTCGCTCCGCCGCTCCTCGTAGAGCACGCGAAGCGCCAGCAACAGGGCGGTCTCCTCGCGCCCAAGTCGCGCCCGCGTCTCGCCCCAGCCCCGCCAGGCTATGACGCCGAGACTCTCGTCCTTGCGGAGCTCGGCACCCATGACGCGGAACCAGGCTTCAAGCGCGCTCCAGTTGCGCGCCGCGAAATCATACGCGAGCTCCTCGGATTCGACGCCCCGCAGCAGGTAGGTGCGCGAGACGAGGGCGCGCGCCGCGCGCTTCAGCATGGCCAGGTCGTTCTCGCCCATCTCGAGGATGTCGGACAGTCCCGTGAGCTCCTCGTTCACCGTCGCCTCCCGTACGCATGGTCGCGGAAACGCCACCCGCAAGCCTCTATTTCCTCACCCTTCCACTCTATGCCCCAGGGGAAACGTCCGGGGCGGCTTTCGGCGTAGACCGCCGCGTGCATCAGCCGCACGAGGTCGTCCAAGTTGCGGACCAGGTCTGACGCCTCGATCCGTTCGGCGCCGCCGGAGCGCTCGTCCAACCACGAAGCCACTCGTTCCGGCACCAACTGGCGCTCGACGCGCAGGCGCAATTCCGTTTCGGCCCGTTCCAGCCCCGCGAGGACTCCGGCGTGCATTTCGGACCCGAGGGACGGCCGGGCCTCCGTTCGGGTCCAGCGACCGTAGCGCGACTCCCGACCTATCCAGCGTACGCGCTCGATCCGGTGCGTAAGCCGCGACGCGAGCCGCGCGTCGCCGACCAGGACTTTGGCGAGCGAAGCCAGGCGCCCGGCCAGCGAGGCGTCCTCGCGGAGGAGGCCCTTGATGCGCTCGATTGAAGAGCGGGCATAGAGCATGTTCCGGCGGTCGATGTCGTCAAGCACGGGATCCAGCGCCCGGAGCTGGTCACGGATCTCCTCGAGCATGACGCGCAGGCTGAGCCGCGAAGCCTCGATGGTCTCACGGCGCTGTACCGAGAGCGCGGCGGCGGTCCGGTCGAGCCACGCTTCGTCCGCGAGGAAACCGTTGACGGCGCGGGCGATGCGCGGCCGGTAGCGCGAAAGGTTGTCCGAGGTCTTGAGCCTGGCGTAGGCGCGATCCACCACTTCCTCGAGGTAGCGGTCGTAGTGCAGGCGCAAGATCTCCGGCACGCCCGCGCCGCGGCTTTCCTCGATCAGCCGCGCGTAGTGCGCGCGGATGTTCTGCGAAAGGACTTTGAGCGATTCTACGAGCAGCATGGCGTGGAAATGCGCCGTCGCGACCGCGTGGTGGCCGTGCTCGCGCGCCGCGTCGCCGCATAGCGACGAGTAGATGGCCACCACGTGGCTTTCATACTCGACCCCGGCGCCCTCCTCGGTCTTGGCGAGGGCTTCGAAGAAGGGCCGGGCCGCAGCGGCGATGGTGACCACGCGCGTAAAGTCGGGCAAAGTCTCCTCGCCGAGCCACCCTGCGGCGACGAGGGCGCGCACGATCCTCGAGCCCGCGACACGGTCGGGGCCGAGGGCGGCAGGGGACCCGTCGCCTTCGGACGCCTCCGCCTCCTCGGGCGCGGCCTCGTCGTCCCCGCTCTTGGAGTCCCGCTCGCCGTCGGCAAACGTCGACCCGCCGTCTTCGGGCAACAGGGCAGCGCCCCGTTCGGCGGCGAGCTCGGCGAAGCGTCCCGCGAGACCGGAGCGGGGCACGCCAGTCGGCGCTTCCTGGAAAAGCCGGTAAAAGACGAGGAGACACTCCGCGTAAAGCTCGCGGTTCGGGCTGGCGAGTGGCGAGAAGAATCCCGCCGAAAGGGTCGAGAAGACGCCGGGCATCGCGCACAGGCTAGCGCGGAAGCCCGATCGAGGCAATGGACAGGCGCCGCAGGTCTTACAGCGCGGCGACGGCCGCCTTTGCGTACTCGCGGAAGGGGGATAGATCATCGACGGCGGCTTCCACGCGCGCGTCATCGATGATCGCGTACTCGTGGATCAGGAGATTTCGCAACCCGACGATTCGGACCAGAACACCGGCCAGCGACTTGTCCAGGTAGCCCGCTTCCGCGAGCCGCTTGAGGCAGTCCGCGTAGGTCTTGGCGACGCCCAGATTGTGCCTGTTGACGATCGCGCACGCCGTATCGATCACGATCTGGATGGACTCGATAAGGCCGTACCGGATGGCCCACGCGCGCCCGGACACCTCGCCCTGGTCCGCGGAGTACTTCGCGTCCCGCAGCCGCTCGAGCATGCCGAGATTCGACTCCAGCTGGATCAGGCGTTCACGCATCCGTCGGCCTCCCGAAGCTGCCCGCCTCGATGCGCTCGCACATGAGCCGCATCTGGCGCTCGTGGAAATCCTGGATGTCGAACCACCGGATGCAGGCGTCGGTCTTGTAGTCCGCGAAAGCGCCGGGCGTCCGTTCGAAAGCCGCGACGCCCTCGGCGGCGATCAGGTAGGCAAGGTAGGGTTCGCGCGAGGAAAGGCCGCGCAGTTCCACCAGGTCGACTTCCAGTCCGGTAGCCGATTCGAGCTCGCTGACCACGCCTCCGAGCTCGAGCAGATCGGGGTCGGCATCGAAGAGCGCAGCCACGTCGAGATCGGAATCGGGACGGGCGTCGCCGCGGGCGTGCGACCCGAACACCACGGCGAGCCGTACATCAGAGCGGGCGCCGAGAATCGTTTTTACCGCGGCGAGCAAGTCGTCCATAACCCGAATCCTACACCGAAGCGGATGCCGCCGCCAGCGCCCGAGACGGGCGCGCCACACCCGCGACGATGGCTCCGCCGCCGCCCGACCCGAGGAGCTCGACCTCGAAACCGGCCGCGCGCAAGGCAGCCACAGTGTCGCGGTCAAGGTTGCAGCCGCCGGCGAGGGTGCGCCAGGCCGACGCGACGCGGCGGAAGGTCCGTGCCATGCTCGGCCGCGCGGGCAGCACGTGCTCCACGAAGCGCCATTCGCCGCCCGGCGCGAGGACGCGCCGGATTTCCGCGAAACCGGCGCCCGGGTCGGGGACAGAGCAGAAGAGCAACGTCGAAACGACCGTGTCGAAAGAGGCGTCGGCGAAGGGCAGGGCCGTGACATCGGCTTCCACCGGATCGGCAAGTCCGCGGCGCCCCGCGCGCAGGGTAAGGAGCGGGGCGATCTTGAGATCGCTGAGGGACAGAGCTTCCACGGCGCCGTCGTACCAGCGCAGGTTGGCTCCGGTGCCCGCGCCGACTTCGAGCACGCGGCCCCGGGCGCCCGAGGCGACGATCCTCCGGAATTCGCCGAGGCCCGCGGCGTCGAGGGGCTTCAGGAAGGCCTCGAAGAGCCGCCCTCCCGTGGTGTCCCCGACTCGCGTCCCGGTCGTGAATGTCATGGAACGAATATAGCGAATCCGGCATGCGCCCGGCGCCCTGAATCTGAGTCTGGATCGCTCGAGCTCTGTCCCTGGCGAGCGGGATCCGCCGCGCGGGCTCTGTCCCCGCGCGGGGCGGGAGGCATTAAGAAAACGCCCCCGGCGGATGCCGGGGGCGCGGGGTTTCCAGGCGGCGGAAAGGGCCGGGCGGGCCTTCCGGGAGGGTCGAAGCGAGCAGGCGACGAAGCCCGTTCGCCTTCTTCCCCCGGAAGTCCCCGAACGCCCCGCTCAAACCTCCGCGGGGGCGGCGTCGACGCCGGACTTGCGGACGACGACGGGCTTGCCTTCGATGGTTTCGAGGAGGTGGTAGCACTTGGTCGGGCACTTCTCGACGCAGATGCCGCACGAGGTGCATTTCGAGTAGTCGGTGACCGGGATGCCGTTGACCATGGAGATGCACTTCTCGGGGCAGGCGCGAACGCAGGCCTCGCACTTGATGCAACCGACCTTGCAGCTCTTCATGACGTTGGCCTTGATCACGTTGCGGTTGGAGCAGGTGACCACGGAGCCGACGCGCGCCTTGGGCGCCATCTGGAAGAGAAGCTGCGGGCACTCGGCGGCGCACATGCCGCAGCCGGTGCACTTATCGTAGTCGACGTGCGGCAGGCCGTCGTCGCCCATGTGGAGGGCGTCGAACATGCACACGAGCGTGCAGTCGCCGAAGCCCATGCAACCCCACTGGCAGAGTTTGGTGCCGCCCGTGGAGATCTTGGCGGCGCGACAGGTCTTGACGCCGACGTACTCGCCCTTCTGCGGGGCCTTGTCCTTGACGCCCTGGCAAAGCAGGACGGCGACGACGTCCTCGGCGCTGGCGCTCACGCCCATGAGGTTCGCGACGTTCTCGGCGACGGCCTTGCCGCCGGGGGCGCACTTGTCCACGGGAGCTTGTCCCGCGGCGACTGCGTTGGCATAGGCGTCGCAGCCGGGATAGCCGCAGGCGCCGCAGTTGGCGCCCGGCAGGGCGTCGCGGACCGCCACTACGCGGGGGTCGACGGGCACCTCGAAGAGCTTCTTGAAGATGCCGAGGATGAGCCCGATGACGAAGGCCAGGGCGAAGGCGAAGCCCAGGGTGATCAGTACGATGTTCATCGCTGCGGCCTCACTTTATCAGCCCGGAGAAGCCCATGAACGCCACGGCGAGCAGGCTCGTCGCGACGAAGAGACTGGGCGTCCCCTTGATGAAGGCGGGAAGGTTGGCGGTCTTCATGCGGTCGCGGATGCCGGCGAGCAGCACGAGCGAGAGCGTGAAGCCGACCGAGGCGCCGACCGAGTAGACGAGCGATTCGGCGAGGTTGTACTTCTTCGTGATGTTGTCGAAGGTGACCGCCAGGATGGCGCAGTTGGTGGTGATGAGCGGCAGGTAGATGCCCATCGCGGCGTAGAGGCTCGGCACGTTCTTCTTGAGGAAGAACTCGACCAGCTGCACCAGTGCCGCGATGACCAGGATGAACACCAGGATCTGCAGGAAGCTCAGGTCGAAAATCGGCGATATGGCCATCAGCTTGGGATTGGCCAGCACGTAATGGTAGAGCGGCCAGGTCACGGCGCTCGCGAGCACCGTGACGAAGGTGACGGCTCCGCCCATGCCGATGGACTTCGAGACGTCGTTCGACATGCCGATGAAGGCGCAGAGCGCCAGGAAGCGCATCAGGATGGCATTGTCGACGATCGCGGCCTGGAGGAAAATCTTGACGAGGTTCATGCCGCCTCCTTCGCCGCGTCCGCGGCCGCGGGGAACACCTTTTTCAGCCAGAAGTTGAGCGAGATGAAGAGGCCGAAGACCAGGAAGCCGCCGGGCGGCAGCGTGAAGAACAGGATGTTCACGTACGTGTCGGGCATGATCTGGATGCCGGCCAGCGTTCCGTTGCCGAGCAGTTCGCGGAAGGCGCTGATGCCGACGAGGACCCAGGTGTAGCCGACGCCCATGCCGAGCGCGTCGACGGCGGCGTCGAGCGGCTTCTCCTTCGACGCGAAGGCCTCGACGCGGCCCATGATGATGCAGTTGACCACGATCAGGGGGATGAACACGCCCATCGCTTTCGAAAGGTCGGGCGTGTAGGCCTTCATGACGAGGTCGACCATGGTGGTGAACGCCGCGATGACGATGATGAAGATCGGGATGCGCGCGGAGTTCGGGATGAGCTTGCGGAAGAGCGATATGACCACTTCCGCGAAGAAGATGACGAAGGTCATGGCGGCGCCCATGCCGATGCCGTTCTGCACGCTCGTGGTCACCGCGAGCGCGGAGCAGAGGCCGATCATGAGCATGAGCAGCGGGTTCTCGACGATGATGCCCCGCGAGAAGATCTTCCAGAGGCGCTTCATTACTTGCCCTCCTCGGCGAAGGCCTTGAGCCGGGCGTAGCCCGCGTCGCCGGCGGCCTTCACGATGCGCGTCAGGGCCTTGCTGGTGATGGTCGAGGCGGTGATCGCTACGACGTCGTTCTTTACCTCGAAGGCGTCGGACAGGCTCTTTCCGACGAACTGCATCGGCCAGGTGGTGCCGGACGATCGATCGACGAAGTAGTTGGGGCTCGTGGCGTTGGCGCCGAGGCCGGGCGTGTCCTTGAGGGTCAGGATTTTGATGCCCGCGATGCCGTTGCCGGCGTCGACGCCGACCAGGATCGAGGCGTCGCCGCCGTAGCTGGGACCGAAGGCCTTGACCGCGATGCCGACGCGCTCGCCGGGACCGCTGACCGCGACGTAGCTCTCGGTGAAGCGCACGGCGGGATCGGCGGATACGAGGGTCTCGGGCATGAGCTGGAAACTCGTGGCTTCGGGGAAGAGCTCGGCGAGCGACTCTTCCGTCTGCCGTTTTTCGAGGCCCTTGATGGTCGGTGAAGTGATGGAGTAAACGACTGCGAGCGCGACGCAAGCGCCGGCCGCGAAAAGGGCCAGAGTCAGGCCGAGGCCGGCGGATTCCTTGAGGGTGGCCTTCACTTCGCGGCCTCCTTGGCGGGCTTGGCCGGCGGCACAAAGCCGAACTTCTTCACCCTGAGCTTGTCGAGGAAGGGAGTCAGCGCGTTCATGAGCAGGATGCCGTACGTGACACCCTCGGGAAAGGCGCCGAAGCGGCGGATCAGCACGGTCAGGAGCCCCGCCCCGACACCGAAGAAGGCCTTGCCCTTCGGCGTCATCGGCGAGCTCGAGTAGTCGGTGGCCATGAAGAAGGCCCCGAGCACGACTCCGCCGGACAGCACGGCCAGCACGGGGTCGAGGCCGAGCGCCCACGAGCCGAGGAAAACCGAACCGATCATGGCGACGGGGATGATCCACTGGATGACCCCGAGCGCCAGGAGCAAAGCCGCGCCGACAAGGATCAGCAGGATGGAGCTTTCGCCGAGCGAGCCGGAGCGGTTGCCGAGGAACATGGTCCAGTAGAGGCCGCCCATGTCGTTCGCGCCGACTTTGTCCAGGAGCTGGGCCATGGCGCTCGAGGCGGCCTCCGCCGCGCCGGAACCCGCCTGGAGCAGGGCCTGCTCGGCGGTCTTGTAGACGCCCAGGGGAGTGGCGGTCGCGACGGCGTCCGCGCTGAAAGGCGCGGTCCAGGCGGTCAGGGCCGCAGGGAAGCTCATCAGCAGCATCGCGCGGCCGGCGAGGGCCGGGTTGAAGGGGTTGGCGCCGATGCCGCCGAAGAACTCCTTGACCACCACGATGGCGAAGACCGCGCCGAGCGCGACCATCCAAAGCGGGGTGGAGGCGGGGATGACCAAGGCCAGGAGCAGGCCGGTGACCACGGCGGACAGGTCTCCGATCGAGACAGGTTTCCGTATGAGGGCGCGGAAGCCCCACTCGGAGAGGACCGACGCCGCCACGCTCGTCAGGACGACGAGCAGCGCGGGGATGCCGTACAGCACGATTCCGTAGACGGTGGTGGGTAAGAGGGCGACGACGACCGCCGCCATGACCTTGCGCGTCGAGGCTCCGGCGAAGGCGCTCGGGCTCGACGAGAGCAAGAGGCTATTTGCCGGCATGCTTCGCCTCCTTGGCTATCTTGTTGCGCAGAAGCTGCTTGCCGACGCGGAAGCGCTGGACCAGCTGGATGTGGGCGGGGCAGACGAAGCTGCAGGTGCCGCACTCGATGCAGTCGAGGACGCCGATCTCGCGGGCCAGGTCCAGGTCGCCCGCCTCGAGGGCCTTGTTGAGCAGGGCCGGCGAAAGACGGCAGGAACAGGCGCGCATGCAGCGCCCGCAGCGGATGCAGGGATCCTCGGCGGGTGCCTTGGCTTCGCTCGCGTCAAGGAAAAGCACGCCGGAGGTGTTCTTCTGGATCGGGAAGGTCCAGTGCGGCACGGGCACCCCCATCATGGGGCCGCCCGCCACCACTTTGCGGACCTTGGGCTCGATGACCTTGAGCACCTCGGGCACCAGGTCCGCGACGACGGTGCCGATCGGCACATAGAGGTTCTTCGCCTCCGCGAGGGCCCCGCCCGAGGCGGTGAACCCGCGCTCGATGAGGGGCTTGCCGTCGCGGAAGGCTTCGCAGACGGCGACGAAGGTGCCGACGTTCTGCACGACCGCGCCCACGTCCATTGGCAAGCCGCCGGAAGGCACTTCCTTGCCGGTGACCGCGACGATCAGCATCTTCTCGCCGCCCTGCGGGTACTTGGTCTTGAGCAGGACGATCTCGATGCCCGCGCCGCGCGCGCGCTCCGCGATGGCCTTCTCGAGCCCGTCAACGCAGTGCTTCTTGTTTTCCTCGAGGCCGATGACGCCTCGCTTGACGCCGAGCAGCCGCATCACGATGGCCATGCCCTCGACGAAGTCGCCGGGGTTCTCGATCAGGACGCGTTCGTCGATGGTCAGGTAGGGCTCGCACTCGGCCGCGTTGGCGATGACCACGTCGATGGGCTTGTTCGGCGGCGGGGCCAGCTTGACCCAGGTGGGGAAACCGGCGCCGCCCATGCCGACAATGCCGGCCTCGTGGATGCGGGCCAGGGCCTCTTCCTTCGTGCAGGCGAAGCCGTCAAGCGGGCTCATGAACTCCGTCGCGCCCGAGCCGTCCGGCTCGATGACGACGCAGAGGCCCTCGACGTTGTTCGGCTGCATGCGCGGCTCGATCTTCTTGACCGTGCCCGCGACGGACGCGTGCACGGGGCAGGTCATGCGTCCGTCTGAGTCGGCGATCTTCTGGCCGCGCTTGACCGTGTCGCCGACCTTGACCAAGGCCTGTATCGGCGCGCCGAAATGCTGGTTGACGGGAATGACGACCTGCTTGACCTGCTCGACGCGTTCGATCGGCAGCTCTGCGGATCGTTCCTTCCTCTCCGGCGGGTGGGCTCCGCCTCGGAACGTCTTGGTGCTCATATCGGAACGGTTCTCCTTTCCGGGTTCTCCGGTCGGACCGGTTCTTCCTTGGGCCGGCTTGCGCCCGCCTGAGGGACTGAGAGAGACGGGAAATCGGATGCGGGGACGGAACGAAGCCGGGAAGCGCGCGGGGCGCCCGGACAAGCTGCACGTTCTTCCGGCACGAGGCGCGAACGCCGTGGGCCGACGACGGAGGCGCGTCCCGACGCGCCATCCTAGCCCGCGATTCGGGGCCGGTCAAGCGACCATGTGGTCGTTTTGGACATATCTGTCAATATAGATATAGCGATATATAAGCTAACATACAGTGACCCGGGGCTATATACGGCAACCTGGCCAGGTCCGGCTGCCGACCTCCACGATTCCGACTAGAACCATCGCTTCCGCTTGAAATAGAGGAGCATGCCTGCCGCGATGAGCGCCATGAGGCCCCAGACCGCCGGGTACGCCCACCGCTCGTCGAGTTCGGGCATGTGTACGAAGTTCATTCCGTACACACCGGCTATGAAAGTGAGCGGAATGAAGAGGGTCGAGATGATGGTAAGCACCTTCATGATCTCGTTCATCCTGTTCGAAATTGAAGAGTTATAGAGGTCCCGGATGCTCGCCGCGCTTTCCCGGTACGTTTCCAGCGCCTCAAGGGCTTGGACCGTGTTCTCGTGAAGGTCTCGCAGGAAGGGTTCGAGCCCGTCCTCCAGCAAGTCCGTGTCCAGGCGCTGGAGCGCCGTCACCGTTTCGCGAATTGGCCAGACGACGCGGCGCATGCGGTTCAGTTCAGCCTTGGTCCGCTGCAGAACCGACATGAACGCGGGGTTGTAGCGCCCTTCCATGATCGTCGACTCCGCCTCTTCCAGGCGCTCTCCGAGCGATTCGAGTACCGAGAAGTAGTTGTCGACCATGATGTCCAGCAGCGCGTAAGCCAGGAAGCTGGAGCCCCGGCGACGGAGCTTGGCGTTTCCCGATTTGATCCGCTCGCGCACGGGGCCTAAACAGTCCCCGGGTCTTGCCTGGAAGGTGACCAGGACCGAGCGCGTCAGGATGAAGGATACCTGTTCGTACTCGATCTCGTCGTCAGGAAGGTTTCGTATCATCTTGCCGACGACAAGCACGTAATGGCCGAAATCCTCCACCTTCGGCCTGTGCTCGACGTTGAGGATGTCCTCGAGCGACAGCGGATCGACTCGCAGATAGCCGCACAGAGTCTTCAACGCCTCGATGTCGCCGAATCCGTTGACGTTGATCCAGTTGACCCTGTCTTCCTCGAGCATCGCGAGGATTTCCTCCACGCTCGAAGGCGTGGCGAAGGTGGCGTCGGAGGGACCGTACTGGATGAGCGAAAAAGCCGCGTCGGCCGGCTCGAGGACGCCGAGGTAGATCGCGGCGCCCGGCGGAGCCCCGGCCTCGACCTGCGGAGTGAATGCGGGCACGATGCCGCGCCGCTTGCGCGGCTTGGTCCGACGACTCATGCGAGCAGTCTAGCGCCGAGCGCGGTTCCGCGCCAGACGTGGCCGTCGCCGGACTGTCCGCATCACTCGTCTGCGCCTTCCAGGTCTGGCAGCTCCTCCTCGACGAGGGCGCCCACTTCGGGCCGGCCGAACAGGAAGCCCTGACCGAAATCGGCGCCGTACCCGAGCAGCAGCTCGGCCTGCTCCTCGGTCTCGATCCCCTCCGCGATGATCTTGATCCCGAATTCGTGCGCAAGCGAGATGATGCCTTTCACGATGCCACGGGCCACCTGGGCTTTCGGCATGCCCTCGGGATCATCGGGCGCCAGGTCGGACACGAAGGACCGGTCGACCTTGATGATGTCGACGGGAAACCGGTGCAGATAGGAGAGCGAGGAGTATCCGGTGCCGAAGTCATCGAGTTCGAAGCGGACGCCGGCCGCCCGTAGCCGATCTATGCCCGGCTTGGTCACATCGCCGCCGGTCATCAGCGCGTTCTCGGTAATTTCCAGGTAGAGGGAGTTCGCAGGAAAGCCGGTCCGTTCGAGCACGCCGAGCACGGTGTCCGGGAAACCGGGATCCGTCAACTGCACTGCGCTCACATTTACGGAAAGATGTCGCGTCTCCTCTTCGGGATGTCCGTTCCTGCGCGCCTGCGCCGCGGCGCACGCCTCGCGCAGCACGTAGATGCCGAGAGGCTGCGCCAAACCCGAATTCTCCGCGATGGGGATGAACACCTCCGGTTCGACCGTCCCGAGCACGGGGTGCCGCCAGCGTGCCAAGGCCTCGCGTCCGACCGTTTCCCGCGTCGCAAGGTCGACGATCGGCTGGTAGGCTATGCCGATGGCTCGCGTCACAATGGCCTCCGACAGGCCGTCGACCAACCGCGACCGCTCCTGCACCCGAAGGCGCATCCGCTCCTCGAAAACCGCGAAGCGGTTCTTTCCGGTACCCTTCGCCTCGTACATCGCGATGTCCGCGTCGCGAAGCACGTCCTCCGGATTCCGGTAATCGCGCTCGGGGAACAGGACGCCCACGCTCGCCGAAGGAATGATCGAACGGCCATCCTTGAAAATGGGCACCGCCAGGTCCTCCGAAATGCGCTCGGCGACCTCGCGGGCCTCGTCTATCGACCGGGCCTCGTCAAGCAAAACGACGAACTCGTCGCCGCCCAGCCGGGCAACCGTGTCCACGGTGCGCACGCAGCGCACGAGTCGTCCTGCGACTTCCCGCAGGAAGGCGTCCCCCATGGAATGTCCGTAGGTGTCGTTGACCCGCTTGAAATCGTCGAAATCGAGGAAGAGCACGGCAAAGCGCCAAGCCCGGTCGCGGCGCATCCGTTGCACGGCCAGGTCGAGTCGGTTCAGCAGCAGGCTTCGATTGGGCAGGCCGGTGAGCGAATCGTGCAATGAATAGAAGAACAACTGCTTCTCGGTCTGCTTCCTCGTATCAAGCTCCTCCCGAAGCCTTTCGACCGCCGACTCGGCCTCGGAGGTCCGGATCGCCACGAGCCTTTCCAGATCCTCGTTGGTCTCGCGAAGGGCGGTTTCGGCCGAGGCGCGGCGCGTTTCGTCATGGAGAATCAACGCCCACCCTCGGGGCTTGCCGGAACGACCAGCTACGGGTACCCACGCGGCTTCCCAGGAGCCGCCGGAAAGGTCGAGGTGGTCCGCATCGACACCGACGGGCGGCAGGCCGGCTTTCTCGCCGAGACGCGCCCGGAGCGCCTCGTACGATTCGTGGGGGGGAATATCGCCGAGCGATCGATCCGCGCTCGCGTTCGCGTATTCTATCCGTCCATGACCGTCGACGATGATGATCCCGTTGCGCGATCGGTCCACGAGCGCCCTCCGGGCTGCCCCCACGAAAGGCCGGAGCCGAAAACGGAACACCGTGTAGCCGAGGAAGAACCCCGAGACGCAGAAGGCCACGGTCGTGGGGTCATGGTAACCGAAGGGTCGCAGGCCGAGGACGTACGCGGCATTGGCCATTATCGGCAAGGCGACCGCGAAGCAGCTCGCAGCCACCACGAACCGAGCCCTGATGGTTCGGACTGCCCATGACAGAAGCCGGTACGTACCGCTCAGGATCAGGAAATACGACCAGGCCGACCAGACCCAGAAGACCGGTCCGTAGGTCTTGCCGATCGGAGCGATGCCGGACGCCTCCAACAGGCGGAAATCCGATCGGACCAAGCCCAGGACGGGATCGAGCCATACGAGGACGGCGACGATGACGGAGGGGGCGAACAACCAGGGCGACAGCCCCCTCTTCGTACCGGACTCGTCCTCAGGCTTCATGGCGCGGCCGAACGAATGCCAGAGGACCGGCACCGAGACTATGCCGAGGTACTCCAGGTTTCCGAGGACCAGTTTCGCCTGCAGCCCGCGGGCCAGGTGTTCGAGCAGGTTGAGGCCGCCCCACCATGCGATGGCCAGGGAGAGGGCTCCGAAACGGCGCGCGCCGCTTCGCCCGACCCTCGTCGCCAGCACCGAAAAGCCGAGGAAGGCTGAACCGAGAGCGGACCCGCCGATGAGTATGAGTGGGAGCAAACGCTGGATCGGCATCCCGACTCCTCGGCTCGCTCTGGCGCGTGGGCCAGCGACGCTAACGTACCTTTACAATAGCGCGCCCGGATGCCTCGTCAAGTGCGCCCGGCAAGCCCGACAAACCGATATCCGGGACGATTGCCCGACCCTGCCTCCCGGGTTACCATCGAGCGATGAATTCCCTCTCGGCCCGGGATGCCCGCCGCATCGCGCTCTGCGCGGGCAGTTCTCCGTTTACGCCCGTGCGTCCGGGAATCGACGGTGCGCTCGACGCGATACGCGGGGCCGGGTTCCTCCAGATCGACACGATCGGCGTCGTCGAACGCGCGCATCTCCACGTCCTCAAGACCCGCGTCCCGGATTGTCCCGCCGATCCCTTGCCTGCGCTCGAAGGAGTCGCCGAAGCCGGACGTCCCCGGAGCGTCATCGAGTATTGGGCGCACGCGGCCGCCTGGATTCCACTCGAGGACTGGCGCTTCTGCATTCCACGCATGGAACGGATACGAGCCGACGGCCACGAATGGTTTCGGGTCGAGGAAGCCGCCGTTGCCTTCGCGCTCGATCGTGTGCGCGCCGAGGGACCGCTCATGGCGCGCGACTTCACCGAACAGCGAGCGGGCCGCAAAGGCTGGTGGGACTGGAAGCCGGCCAAGGTAGCCCTCGAATTCCTTTTCCACGCCGGAGCGCTGGTCTCGGTGACCCGACGCGGATTCCAGAAAGTCTACGATCTCGCGGAGCGGGCCCTCCCCCCCGGTCTGGATCTTCGCAAGCCGAGCCCCATCGAACACGCCCGTCGACATCTCGAGCGGAGCGCCGTCGCGTACGGCGTCTTCGCGAAAGAGGATGCCACCTACCTCCGCCGAGACGGGATCGAAGCCATCGAGACAGCCCTCGCCGAGGCGGTCGAGGACGGCGCCTTGATTCCGGTTCGCGTCGAAGGGCTCGGGAACAGAAAGTTTTTCGCGACGAGCGACGCGCTATCCACGACCAGTCCTCTCGATCCTCATGGCGGCGACGCGATCGGCCGCGCCGCGCCGCGCCACGGATGGCAGGCCAGGATACTGTCCCCCTTCGACCCGTGCGTCCTCGACCGGAAACGCCTCAAGCGTCTTTTTGGGGAAGACTACGCGCTCGAATGCTACCTGCCCGCGTCGAAACGCGCCTTCGGATATTTCGCCTTACCCGTGATGGTCCGGGGTCCGGACGGCGACGGTTTCGTCTGCGGCAAGGCGGACTGCAAGCTTGAACGAGTCGAGAACCTTCTCCGCCTGCGGCGCCTGGAAATCAGGCGCCCCGCGTACGCCTCGGTGGCCGACCCGAAAGCGATCGCCGAGTCGGTAGCATTCGCATTCGCCGGGCTCGCGTCCAGGCTCGGCGCACATCGCGTCGAGATCGAATGCTTCGACCGGAACGACGAAGCGCTGAGGGCGGAGACGCTGCGCGCGTTCGCATCCGCCGGATTCGCCGAAGCACTATCCTGAGTCGGCGGCGGAAGAAGGCGGCCGCGGCCGACGCTCGCGCGACAAAAAAAGAGGCGGCCCTTCGGCCGCCCCGGTACTAGCCCCGAATCGCTCACTCGACGGGCGAGAGGGTCTCCACGCGCCAGAAATACTCCCCGCCGTCAACGTCGAGCCTGACGTAGAAGCTTCTTGAAAGCTCGTCCTCGATCTGCCCGACCAACTCCGTTATGGTCGCCTCCATGCCGACGTACTGTTCCATTTCGTCGACCCAGAAGACGAGCTGGGACTCGCCGAGCGGCCTGTGTTTTCCGACCACCACCCTGTCGCCGAGCTTGTACCCGTAACTGCCTGGCCGCCCCCGGCCGAAAAGCGTCAGGTTCCGCACCCGCCACACGAAGTCGTTGCCTTCCACGGCGACGACGATGAACCCGTCGGAATCGCTTCCGACGAACTCGGTCACCTTCGCCCGTTTACCGACAAAGGACTCCATCTCGTCGGCCCAGTTGATGTCGAATTCGCCCGCTCCGTCGTCATGCTTGCCGAGCACGACCACGGAGCCGACCTTTATCATGCCCGCGCCTTCATCTGCGTAGCCGGAATATTCCGCGTAATCGCCCGATCCGCTCCCGTCGCCGTCGCCCACGTAGCGCTCGACGAGGAACATGTCCGCCAGACGCCAATAGTAGGTGCCGTCGTCGGCATCGACGTGGACGATCGCATAGCCCCATTTGTCCCTGCCGACATGCTCCGTGACGGTGGCCTCTTCTCCGACGTAGTCGTTCATGCCGTCGTCCCAGAACAGCGAAGCCGGATCCGCGGGATCGACGGTCGTATGGGCGCCGAGCACGACCGCGGATCCGACCGTCACGAGCAACTCCGGGTCCTCGTTCGCGATGTACTCGCCTTCCATGGCCAGGAAATCCGCGAGTCCTTCCTCTCCGGCTATCTCTATCGCGTTGCCGGGCACCCACCAGGAGCGGGCGGTAAGCATGCGCGGAAAATCCTCGGGAACGTATTCGGCGTAGATGCTCGCGTCGAGGAACTCATCCCAAACGACGAGGAACGCGTCTTCATAGGAGCGATCGATTTCGGTGGGGTACCAGTAACCCTCCATGCCGACCGTCACGCCTCCGAAGCTGTCGACGGCGAACACCCGCTCTCCCGGTCGAAGCGCCAATTCCAGATAGTCCATCCAGAGTTCGTCGTCGCCCAGGTCGTCCCAGGCAAGTGGCCCGTCGGCGATTTCCGCCGCAGCGCCGAAAACGAAGCCCTCGGTTCCGTCCACGGTCGCCACCTTGTGCCACGGAGCCTTGCGGCCTGCGACGGAGGCGACGGTGGTTCCTTTTTCAAGCACGCGGAGCGGAGTGCCCTGCGGAAGGTCCAGGATGACCTTGCCCGACGCCGCGGCCGAGGAACGGAGCTGGGTAGCCTCTACAGTCAAGGCCACCGTTCTGGTTTCCTCGGCGAACGCCGCGATGCCGACCGCGAAAAGTGCGAGGGCGAGCATGCCCGCCTGAATCCTTCTCATGGGAACTCCTTGGCGCGTCCTCGTATCGCGCCTGCCCGGCATCGCGCCGGATTGTCGCAGACATGTCCTGTCGGAAAGAGTATAGGACGCCGGGAGCCGCTTTTCGAGACGGATATCCTTCCGGATCGCGTCAGCGGCCGGCGCGGAATATGTTCGCGCCAAGCAGCCCGGCGAGCACCAGCGCCGCGCCGAGAACGAGCGGCAGGACGACGTAACCGATGAAGTGGATCCTCGAGCCGGCCTCGGGGCCGAAGCGCTCCTTCATGAGCGCAAGTTTCCCGAAGGCGGCCTCCTTGCCCCGCAGCCGCAAGGCAAGGATGAAGATTCCATAGACGAGAGCGAAGACTCCGACCGCGATGGTAGTGTAGTTCATCGATTCCTCCAGACCGGTCCCGCCACGGGTGCCCGGACGGCGCCGAGCTCACGCCCGGCGCTTCCTCGTGTCGGCGCCCGCCTACTTACGGTTCTTGAGAAGATCCGCGAAAGGGTTGTAGGTGGTGCCGTCGTCTTCCCGTTCGGGTTTCCGCCCTTGATCCCTGCGGGGTTCCGGCCGGCGCTCGTCGCGCGGGCGCGGGCCCGGTCCGGTCGACCCTCCGGCAGCGCGCGCCAAGGAGCCTGCGTCCGGCCGGTCCCCCTTCCTGGCGACGACGACCTTGCGGACTCCGTCTCCGCCATGGGCGCTCCCCGCGTCGCGGCGTTCCGGACCCTGTCCACGGCCGCCCTGCTGGCGATCCTTGTCCGATCGCAGGGACAGCCCGATGCGCTTCCGCACCGGATCCAGGCTGATGATGCGGAATTCCTTTACGTCCCCTACCTTGAGGACATCCATCGGATCGGAGACGAAGCGGTCCGCGAGCTCAGACACGTGGATAAGCGCGCTTTCCTTGATTCCGATGTCGACGAAGGCGCCGAAGTCGACGACGTTCTTCACTTTCCCTGTCACCGTCATGCCCTCGTGGAGATCCTCGAACTTGAGGACACCCTTCTGCATGATCGGCTTCGGGAAATCCTCGCGCGGGTCGCGGTTGGGCTTTCCGAGCTCGGTGACGATGTCGTCGATAGTGGCATCGCCGACGCCGTACCTGGCCTTGAGCGCTTCTCGCTCCTCGCGCGACGGAGCGCCGCCCGACCTGACCGCAGCCAGCAGCTCCTTGGCGAGCCCGTAGTTCTCGGGGTGGACCCAGGTATTATCGAGGGGATCGACGCTCTCGGGGATCTTGAGGAAGCCGGCGCACTGCTCGAAGGTTTTCTCGCCCAGGCCGGGTATGTTGAGCAGCTGGGAGCGGCTCGTGATCTTGCCGTTCTCGTCGCGGAACTTGACGATCTTCTTCGCGACGCCCGTGTTGATGCCGGAGACGTACTTGAGGAGGGAATGGCTGGCGGTGTTCAGGTTGACGCCGACCCGGTTGACCACCGACCCGACCACCTCGTCGACCGAGTCGGACAGGCGCTTCTGGTTGACGTCGTGTTGATAGAGGCCCACGCCGATGCTTTTCGGGTCGATCTTGACGAGTTCGGCCAGGGGGTCCTGCAGGCGGCGTCCGATCGATATGGCTCCGCGGATGGTCAGATCGAGCTCGGGGAATTCCTCGCGCGCGACATCGCTTGCCGAGTAGACGGAAGCGCCGTCCTCGTCCACCACGGTGTACTGCACGTCCAGGGCGTTCTCCGAGATGGTTTCCGACACCACCTTCTGCACCTCGTGGCTGGCGGTCCCGTTGCCGACCGCGATCAGCTGGACCGCGTGCTCCTTGACCGCCTTGGCTATCGCCTTCTTCGCCTCCACGGGCTTGAACTCCTGGTTGATGACGAAATAGCCGAGGAATTTGCCGGTTTCGTCCATGGCAGCGCATTTGGTCCCGGTCCGGATGCCCGGATCGATGCCGAGCACGCGAGTGCCCTTGATGGGGGGAGACATGAGCAGGTTCCGCAGGTTCTCTCCGAAAATGTCGATGCCGTGGCCGTCCGCCTGGTCCGTTGCGTCGGAGCGGATCTCCCGAAGCACGGCCGGAGACAGCAAGCGGCGCACCGCGTCTTCGACAGCCTCGGCGTGATACTTGTTCGCCGGATTGACCCGGTTCGAGAGCAGCGTGACAGCCACGTCCTCGTCGACCTCGAGATTCACCTCGAGCTCGCCCTCGCGCTCGCCGCGGTTGACCGCGAGGACGCGGTGCGGCTTGACCTGCGTCAGGGGCTCCTTGAAGTCCCAGTACATCTGGTATACGGATTTTTCTTTCTTCGCCTCGTCGCCGACGCCCTTGACGACGAGGTAGCCGTCCTTCAAATAGAAAGACTTCACGGCGGAGCGGTTCTCCGGATCCTGGGACAGCCGCTCCGCGACGATGTCGCAGGCGCCCTGGATGGCCTCCGCCGCGCTCGCTACGGACAGTTCCGGCTTCTCGGCGTCCTCCCGAACGAATTTCAGGGCTTCGGCCTCGACCGCAGCCGCGTCCTTCGAGACGAGAATCTCGGCCAGGGGTTCGAGGCCCTTCTCCATGGCGAGCATGCCGCGGGTCTTCTTCTTCTTCTTGAAAGGCGCGTAGATGTCCTCGATCTCCACGAGGGTCGCGCACTTCATTATGTTGCGGTAGAGCGTCTCGTCCAGCTTGCCTTGCGAGTGGATGGACTTTACGACCTCGATGCGCCGGGTCTCGAGGTTCACGTAGGACACGCTGAGATGGGAGACGTCACGTACCTGGACTTCGTCGAGCTCGCCGGTCCGCTCCTTGCGGTATCGGCTGATGAAGGGCACCGTACAGCCTTCTGCGAGAAGGTCCACCACCGCCTTGACCTGGGCGGGGCGAACCTTGAGCTCTCCCGCGATGCGGTCGACGATCGCGATCTGGTTGACGGAAAGTCCGTCGATGAATTCCTGGTCGAGTTCCATGGGGTCTCCTGGGAATCGCGAAAGGGCCATCTCGGGCCGTCGGTTTCGCGCGAATGGCGCCGGCTACGATACGGAGGACCGCCTCCGCGGTCAAGCCGCATCGTTCGCTTCTATCTCAAGAATTATGGTGCAAATGTTGACATTATGGATATAATTGCTATAATAATAAATCGTCCGGTGCTTGCCCCGGGTTTTAAAATCAGGAGAGGGTTCTTCATGCCCAAAAGCGCACGCAAGGTCCGGATCTTCTCGGCGCTCGAAGTCGCCAACCTCTGCGGCGTCGTCAACCAGACGGCGATCAACTGGATCCGCAACGGTTACCTGAAAGCTTTCACGACTCCCGGCGGACAGTACCGGGTCTACGCCGAAGACCTGGGCGGCTTCCTCGAGCAACGCGGCATGCGCATTCCCGCGGAGCTTCTCGAAGGCTTGCGCGAAGATCTCGACTGGAACGTCGCCATCGTCATCGACGACGACGCCGAGCTCAACAACATAGTCCGCAGGTATCTCGAGAAGCGGTTCCCTTCCTGGACCGTCATTCAGGCCTTCGACGGTTTCGAGGCCGGACGGCTCCTCTCGGAGAAGCACCCCGGCTTCGTCCTCCTCGACGTGGACCTGCCCGGCGTCGACGGGCGTCAGCTGTGCAGCCGCATCAAGGAAGATCCGGCGTTCGGCAAGCCCTTCGTGATCTCGATGACCGGCCTGGACGACCCGACCGAACGGGAGCGCATGCTGGCGGCCGGCGCAGACGCTTTTTTCGGAAAACCCCTCGATTTCGACCTGCTCGTCTCAACCCTCAGCGAGTTCGCGGCGAAGGTGCCCAACGATGACGCAAGGCATGGCGCATAACCGAAAGGCCACGGTTCTCGTCGTCGAGGACGAGGATTCGATCCGCCTGACCCTGCGCGACTACCTGAAACGCAAGGGCTTCGACGTGGTCGTCGCCTCCGACGGAGTCGGAGCCATCAAGCAGTTGCTGGACAACGATGTGCGCGTGGTCGTCACCGATTACCGCATGGACGTGCTCGGCGGCGATTATTGGATCAAATTCCTTTCGCGCTTTTGCGGTGATCTCAAGGTGCTCATCACTTCGGGCTTCCTTCGCCCGGATTTCGACATCCCCTTTCCCGTCATCTACAAGCCCTTCGACTACGCGGATCTGGAAGCGCGCATAGCCGCTCTTCTCGGCGAGGATGCCCCCCGCCGCTGACGATGTCGTCGCCTTCCACGCCCGCGTCTCGGGACGGGTACAAGGCGTCGGCTTCCGGTATGCCGCTCTCGAACGCGCCCGTTTCCTCGCCCTGGTCGGATGGATCCGCAACGACGACGACGGTTCGGTCGAAACCCGCTTCGAAGGCTCCGCCAGAGCCTGCGAGGCGTATTCGGCTTGGTTGCGACGCGGCCCGCCCGGCGCCCGCGTCGACGGGGTATCGTTCCAGCGCAGCGCTCCGGCCGGCGTTTGGACCGATTTCAGCATCGAGTACTGAAGCCGCCCGCCTTGACGCCCCCCGCCCCCGCGGGTATATTCACGAAAGCCAAGCATCCTTTGAGCGCCATATAAGCGCCCCTTGAGCGACCGTCGTATACCGGTATTACCCGAGCTTCCCAAGCTCGTGAAGCGGGTTCGACTCCCGTCGGTCGCTCAAGGGGCGTTTCTGTATCCAGGCGACCGTCGTACCGAGGGGACGCGGTACTCCGCGCCCCCCGAGGACCGAA
>JAFGNN010000060.1 GCA_016926955.1 Spirochaetales bacterium
CGGCGCCTTCCTCGCGGAAGGTGGCGCGATTATTACCAGCTTCACACCGGAGTGTCAAGCGGTCCGTCGGTATCCATGCGTTTTGAGCGGATTATAAAACCTGCGCAAGGCACGAAGTGCTCTGTCACTGTAGCGAGTTCGTCGCGACCGTGTCAAGCGTCCGATCGGCAAGCGACGCGATCCTCGAAACGCACGGCCTTGCGGCGTGTGGCGATCCGCTGACGCTGTCGGTTGACCGCGAAGGACGCCGCGTCAAGCGCTTCGTCCGTCGCGGAGATGTTTATACCGACCGGCGGCGGGAGTGTCAAGGACGGCGGGGTCGCTCAGGGGATTTTCCAGTAGAAATCCTCGTCGCCGAAACGGCGGAAGTAGAATGCCTCGTCGATGTCGGCGGCAACGATGGTCTCGCGCCCGGCGAGGTCGGCGACGCTCCGCGCCACCTTGAGCGCGCCGTGGCAGGCGCGGGCGGAGAGGGAGAGCCGCCGGGCTTCCTCCTCGAAGCGGCGCCGAACCGGGCCGTCGAGGGCGCACCAGCGCTCCACCGCTCCCGGCGGCAACTCCGCGTTGAGCGACCAGGGATCGGATGAGTAGCGGGCCGCCTGCCGTTCGCGGGCGGCCTCCACGCGGCTCCGGATATCGGAGCTCGACTCACCGGGAGGCTCCGAGAACGCCGAAGGCTCGGGAGCGCTGAGCGGCACGCGCAAGTCGATGCGATCGAGCAGCGCCCCGCCGATGCGCGCCCAGTACGCGCGGATCTCGCGCTCGGAACAGAGGCACGCGGCGCCGGGGCGTCCGAGGTTGCCGCAGGGACACGGGTTGGCCGCCAGGATCAGCTGGAAACGGGCCGGATAGCTGGCCACGCGTCCCGCGCGGGCTATCGAGACGCGCCCGTCCTCCACCGGTTCCCGCAGCGCCTGCAACACGTCGGAGCGGAACTCCGATGCCTCGTCGAGGAAGAGCACGCCGCGGTGCGCGAGCGACACCTCTCCGGGGGCGAGCCGCTTGCCGCCGCCCACCATGCCCTCGAGCGAGGCCCCGTGGTGGGGGGCGCGGAAGGGCGGGCGCCGGACGAGGCCTCCCGGCGGCGAAAGCCCCGCGAGCGAGTGCGCGCGCGACGCCTCGAGCGAGGAGCGGCGGTCGAGCGCGGGCAGGATGCCCGGAAAGCGGCGCGCCGCCATGGTCTTGCCCGAGCCCGGCGGACCGAAGAGGAAAACGTGGTGGCCACCGGCGGCGGCGAGCTCGAGGGCCCTGCGCAGCCGGCACTGGCCGCGCAGCTCGGAGAAGTCGCCGGTGGACGCGGCGAGGCCGGCCGAGCGGTCGTCGTCGGTCCGCGGACGGTCCGGAGCGGGCGGCGGGATGCCGTCGCGCAACGCGAGGAGGGCCTCGGCCGCGTCGGCGAGGCTCGGGAGCGCGCGGACCCGGACCTCGCCGAGGGCGGACGCCTCCTCCAGGTTGCCGGGCGGCACGAACGCCTCCATGATGCCCGCGGCCGCGCCGGCCGCCACGGCCGCGAGGCTGCCGCGCACCGGAGCCACCGAGCCGGACAGGCCGAGCTCGCCGAGCGCCAGGAGCGGCACGCCCGGATCCGGGACGAGCCCGGCCGCGCCGAGTATGGCAATGGCTATGGGAAGGTCGAAGGAGGCGCCGCCCTTCGGAACATCCGAGGGGGCGAGGTTGACGAGGACGCGGTCGACGGGAAACTCGAAGCCCGAGTTGCGCACAGCGGCCCGGATGCGCTCGCGGGACTCCTTGACGGCGGCGTCCGGCAGGCCCGACAGGTCGAAGGCCGGAAGGCCGCGGCGGATGTCGACCTCCACCTTGACCAGCTCCCCCTCCCAGCCCGTCGGCTCGTAGGCGTATACGACCATGGCTCCCTCCACGGAACACCACCGCGCGGGAACCCAGGCTGCGCTTGCGTGAGGGGCTGCGGTTTTCCGGGGGAAGAGGGGTCGCGACGCCGTTCCGCGGCGTCGCGGAGGCGAAGGGCCGGAGACCCTTCGGCCATCCATCGCCGGTTTTCGCGTATCGAGCGGCGCGGTCCGAGGGAAGGAAGGGCCCGGGAGAGGAACCGTCAGGTTCCTCTCCCGGACGGGATCCGCTTATCAGCGCGGACGGCGGCGGCGGAGCATGGTCAGGAAGGCGGCCGCGTAGAAGAGGGCGGGAAGGTTGGCGAAGAGCGTCTCGGCGAGCGGGACGCCGAACACCGTGCCCGTGCGCTCGTCCACGACGCCGAAACGGAGGAGCAGCGAGTAGAGGATGTCCGCGTAGCCCGCGACCGTGCCGATGACCACGAGCATCCAGGCCGCGTCTCGCGTGCGCGACCAGAGGGCGATGGCCAGGAAGGCGGCGAGCGCCGTGGTGGCGAGGCGCGTCACGAGGGGGACGAGGGAAGCGCCGTCCATGTACTTAAGCCCCCGCGCCCTCGGCAAGGACGCCGTACTGCTTCTGGTAGATGAAGCGGCGGATCTTGCGCGAACTGGTCTTTTCGAATTCCTCTTCCCGTACGACCAGGTCCGAGATCTTCATGTACTGGGCGAGCTGGCGGTTGACGCGGGCCACCTCGTCGCGCATGAGGCCGTGGACGAAGCTTGCGTCGCCCGAGCGGCCGGCGTGGGCGGCTTCGATGGCCTCCCTGTCGGGTACCAGCACCGCGACGATCTCGTCGCCGGCCGCGCCCGCGCGCGCCTTGCGGCCCACCACGAGGGCTTCGAGCACGAAGGGCTGCCCCGCGAATTTCTGCTCGATCTCCTCGGGGTAGACGTTCTTGCCGCCCTCGGTGACGATGAGGTTCTTCGAGCGGCCCGTGATGAAAATGAAGCCGCGGCGGTCGATCCGGCCGAGGTCGCCCGTGCGGAGCCACCCGTCCTCGGTGAAGGCTTCCCTTGTGGCCCCGGGATTGTCGAGGTAGCCCGTCATGAGCGAGGGACTGCGGACCTGTATCTCGCCGATGCCGTCGGCGCCTGAGTCCGCGATGCGCACCTCGGTGAACTTGACGGCGACGCCGACCGAATGGTTGTCGTGGTATTCGGGCAGGTTCACGGCGATGAGGGGCCCGTTCTCGCTCATGCCGTAGCCCTGCACGAGGTTCATGCCGATGGCCTCGAAGAAGTCGCCGGTGTCCTCCATGAGGGGGCCGCCGCCCGCGACCGCGAGCCGGATCGAGCCGAGGCCCGCCTTCTTCCGGAGGAAGCCCAGGAGGACGCGGCCGACGGGGAGCCCGAGGCGCGCGGCCGAGCCGGAGAGGCCGATCAGGAAGCCGATGACCGAACGCGCGAGGCCGGGGAGCTTGCGGAGCTCGCTCCGGATGCCGGCGGCGAACTTGTCGAAGACGAGCGGCACCCCGATGAGGATGGTCACGCCCGCGTCGCGTATGTGCTTGAGGATGACCGTCGGGATGAGCTTCTCGGTGAACACGATGCGGCCGCCCGCCTCGAAGGGCGCGAGAAAGGTGCAGGTGAGGGCGTAGGTGTGGTGGAGCGGAAGCATGGCGATGAAGCGGTCGGTCTCGCCGATGAGCAGGGCCATGCGGGCCGCGTTGACGTTGGCTATGAGGGCGCGGTGCGAGAGCACGATGCCCTTGGCCACGCCCGTGGTGCCCGAGGTGAAGATGATGGTGGCCGTGTCGTCGGGCGCGAGGCCCGAGACGGGCGGGAGCGCGAGATCGGGCGCCCCGTCGAGGGCCGCGCGCCAGGAAAGGGCGCCGTCCGAGTCGGAAGCCAGGTCGAAGTCGAGGACGAAAAAGCCCGCGGGGGCCGCGTCGCGCGCGGCGAGGGCCTTCCGCGCGTAGCGGGTCGAGCCCGCGAAGCCCTTGCAGCGGGCGGCGGCCAGCACCGTTCGGATGCCCTCCTCCTCGTAGGCGGAGTCGATGGGAACGGCGATGATGCCCTGTATGGTGGCGGCGAACCAGGCGAGCATCCACTCGGCGCGGTTTTCCGACATGACGGCGAAGGAGTCGCCCTTCCTGAGCCCCCGGGAGGCCAGGAAACGCGCGGCTTTGCGGACTTCCGCGGCCACGTCGGCGTAGCGGAGGATGGTGTACTGGTCGGAACCGCCCGTCTTCGCGAGCAGGGCCGGCAGCTCCGCGTGGATCCGGGTCGATTCCTCGAACAGGGCGCCGAAGTTGTCGTATAGCCTGTCGGGAAGTCTCGAGAACAATTTTTCGAGATTCATTGCGGTTCCTCCCTCTTCGGGGCGCGCCCCGCTACCAGTCTAGGCGAACGGGGCGAAAAATCGAGGGCCCGAGACGGGCGGACGCCTCCGCTTCCGGGCTCGGGCCAGAAGCCCGCCCTCAGGCGAAGCTCTCGATATCGATCTCGCCGGCCACGGCGGGCACGGTTACGCCCCAGTTCTCCAGCACCCGCGGGTGGAGCTCGCCGAACACGCCGACGCTCGTGCCCTTGCGCATGAGGCGCGCCTGCCTGCCCGGAATGAAGCGCCCGTCGTCGGACTCCTCGATGGACCAATCTTCGCCGAGGTAGTAGAAGAGCGCGGCGACCACGCTGGCGGCCTCGTTGTAGTTGGCCTCCGCGTGCGCGGCGAGGAAACCCAGGCGCTGCCGGGTCGCGACGCCGTAGTTCTCCGATGAGTCGCGGAAAGCAACCTTGCCGGTTTCGAAGATGCGGTGCGGGTACGGCGCGCGGGCGCTCGCGGCCTCGCTGCCCAAGAGGCTCGGGAGTATGGAGGGCCGGACGTACTCGACGCTCTCGGTCATCGGGTTCGAGATGCGCACCACGCCCTCCGGATCCACGCCCATGCGCTCGACGTAGTCCCGGCCGGAACCGAGGTAGTTGTAGATCATCTCCTGGTAGCCAAGGCCGACCATGAGGTTCTTCGCCTTGCGGCTGATCTTCTCGTTCGGATGAAGGCGGCCGATGGTGAAGTCGCGCGGGCGTTCGGGCGGGAAGTCCGCCATCCCGCGGCCGATCATGACGTCCTCGACGACGTCGACCGCGTGCAGGAAGTCGTTGCGGTACTCGGGCGGGAAGGCCTGGATGAACTGTCCGTGGACATCGGCGGTGACGCCCGCCTTCGCGAGGGCTTCAAGGATGGCGTCCGGCGAGAGGCTCTTGCCGAGCAGTTTCGAGGCCCGCGAGGAGTCGAGGGCTACCGGCTTCTGGAAATAGTAAGGGAAGACGACGCGGCGGCCGAAGGCGGTCGGCTCGGGATACTCGATCGCCACGGGCTGGATTTCGTATCCGGCGTCGGCGAAGTCGCAGGCGACGATGGAGGCGGACAGGGTGACCGCCTGCAGGTCGGTGCCGGTCAGCTCGACAAGAAGGTCCGAGTCGCCGACCTGTACGGCGCCCAGGTCGTTCGAGTTGATGATGGGCGGGTACGAGAGCACCTTGCCCGTCGCGTCGACGAGGAGCGGATGCGACGGCTCGCCCTCGAGGATGAAGCCGTACTCCTTGCCCTTCGGATGCGCCGCGAGCGCTCGGCGCAACGTGAGCGGGGCGTCCATGCCGAGCGGCACGAAGGAAACCGAGTCGGGGTCGACAGCCTTGTAGGCGACCGGCCACGAGATGAGGGCCGTGCGGTAGAGCCCCATCGACACCGAGCGGCGCTTGCGGCCGAAGTTCCAGCAGAGTTTCTCCTGGGTCTGGATGGCGTCGCGGAGCATGGCGTCGGAGATCGGCTTCCCCGAAATGACGAAGGCCGCCATGTAGGGGCGGACCTTCGCGACCGAGGATTCCACCTTGACCGTGTACTTCGCCGCCCGCTCGTCGCCCTCGCGGGAGAAGAAGGAGTATTCGGGAACGGGCGCGCCGTCGAGGACGCGGAGCTGGCGCGCGAGACCCGCGGTCGACCAGAGGTCGGGGCGGTTGGTATCGTTGAGCTCGATCTTGATGACGCGCTCCGAGGCGCCGGAGTCGCCGGGCTTTCCGCCCGCGAGATCCCAGCCGTCCAGCTCGGCCTTGGCGCCGGGCAGGACCTCCTCGAGGGAGGCGGCGTCTCGTACCCTTCCGAGCAGGTCGAAGAACTGGCGTTCGTTGACTTCTATCTTGGGCATGGCTCTTATCCTTCCTTGATGGCTATGTCGTCAGACCGAGAACGAGGCGCGTCGGAGCCGCACGGCCTCGACATCGTCCGAGAAGAGCTCGCGGAGGTCGTTGAGTCCGAGGGCCATGAGGGCCATGCGATCGATGCCCATGCCCCAAGCGAGTACCGGCACCTTGACGCCGAGCGGCTCGGTGACCTCGGGGCGGAAGATGCCGGCCCCGCCGAGCTCGAACCAGCCGAGCACCGGATGCTTGATGTGGACCTCGACCGAGGGCTCGGTGAAGGGGAAGTAGCCGGGCACGTACTTCACTTCCTTCGCGCCGGCGACCTCGCGCGCGAACATCTCGAGGAAGCCGAGGAGGGTGCGCAGGTTCACGTCCTCGCCCACCACGATGCCCTCGGTCTGGTAGAAGTCCGACAGGTGGGTTGCGTCGACCTTGTCGTAGCGGAAGCAGCGCGCGATGCCGAAGTACTTGGACGGCACGGCAGCGCGCGTGAGGGCCCGCGCCGAGAGCACCGTGCCCTGGGAGCGCAGGATGAGGCGCTTCGTGAACTCGCGGTCGAAGGCGTAGCTCCAGCCGCGGCTGCCCGTCGCGCCGCCGTTCTCGTGGGCGGAGGCTACCTGCGACAGGTAGGGTTCCTCGATGAATTTCGCTGAAGTCGGCTCCGCGAGACGGTAGACGTCGTGTATGTCGCGGGCGGAGTGGAACTGCGGCATGAACAGGGCATCGGAGTTCCAGAACTCGGTCTCGACGAGCGAGCCGTCGAACTCCTCGAAACCGAGCGAGACGAGCTTGTCCTTCACGCTTGCGAGGAATTCGCCGTAGGGGTTCAGGCGTCCGGGCATGAGACGCGCCGGCTGGACGCCGACGTTGTAGGGCCGGAAAGTCCCGTCCTTCCAGCTGCCGGATTCCAGCATGGCGGCCGTGAGCGCCCCTATCTCGTCGCCCGTGACGCCGAGCTCGCGGAGCGCGGCCGCGGCCTCGGGGGCGTTGGCGGAAAGACGATAGACGATGGTTTCGCGCTCGGCGGCGCGGAACGCGGAGTCGCCCGCGCCGCGCTTCCTGGCGATGCCGGCCATGGCCTCGCGCTCGGGCGCGGAAAGGCTCTCGTCGCCGAGTATGCCGTCGACCGTTTTGGCGGCCCGCTCAAGGAGGGCGCGGACGGCCTCCATCCGCGGCGAAGCCTTGCCCGAGGCGAGCGTCGCCTTCTTCCCTTCGCCCATCGCGAGGATGCCTTCCTTCGAGAGCTGGCCGAAGGCGGAGCCGATGTCCTTCTGCTCGAGGCCGAGCGCGGCGGCGAGCTCGGGCAGGGCGGCGGGACCGTTCTCGGCGACGCGACGGAGCAGTCGCTCCTCGCCCGTACCCTTTTCGGCCAGTTCGCGGCCGAGAGGGGTAAGCTCGTAGACGACGCGGGTCGTGCGCCCGGCTTCCTCGACGAGGCCCTTGGCGCCGAGCCACGAGAAGGCCTGGTTCGATTGTCCTTCCTTATATCCGAGCTCGGCGGCTAGCCGGGCGTTTCCCAGCTCGTCGCCGGGACCGTAGCGGAGGAGGACTTTCGTCTCGAGGGGGTGGAGGCTCTTGGCGAGCGCGCGTGCGTCCATGGTTCGATGCTCCCGGAGTGGGTGTGCGGCGCGCGGCTGGTGCGAGGCTCCGGGAAGGCCGTGAAGCCGCGGAGCCGGAAAGGCGGCGCGCCGCCCGTTATCGCGCGATAGTGGCACAATTCGCGAGGCCGGTCAATGCGAGGGTCTGCGGCGCATCGCACTCTGTGGAGAGGGGCCGGGTCTCGGGGCCGCATGGAGCGGGGCTTGTTGGCGAAAGAACATGCCCCGCTTCATACGGCCTCGAGGCCCGGCATGCCGCCGCGCTGCCGGCTTCCACGCCGCTATCCAGCGCAGGCCTCGTCCGGAACGATAGCCGCGCGCGGCGCGGGCTTGAGCACGAGCGCGCGGCCGCTCCGGCCGTCCATGAGGATCTCGAACGGATCGGCGAATTCGTAACGCGCGCAATGCGCGGTGCGCCTCGCGGGCTCGAAGGCGGCGAGCCAGTCCCAGTCGACGAAGGACTCCGCGTCGCCGCGCGGTACGTGGAAATAGCCGACATTCATGCTGGTCAGGTTGTGGAAAAAGTGCGAGCCGAGAGAGGAGTCGACGCGAAACTCGGGAAGGTCGGCTTCGACGATGGCCCGCGCGCCGGATATCTGCGCGAACGAGACGGGCACTCCGAGCCAGGGATCGCGGGTGCCCCAACGGCCCGGTCCGACGAGCAGGTGCCGCCTTCCGGCGGCGCGGAGCTCCGCGTCGAGCTCGCCGATCTCGGCGGCGATGTCCCAGGTGCGCGCGCGGTCGAAGCGCCCGGGCTCGACGACAAGGAGGTCGCGCACGGTGCCGTCGCGGCCGTTGCCCATGGCGGAGTTCGTGGCCAGGAAGCACCGTCCGCGATCGACGCCGCCCAGCTCGATCTCCACCTTGTCAGCGTTCTGCATGAGCGGCTTGAGCTGGAGCAGGTGGAGCACCGGGGTTTCGCCCTTGCGCCAGTCGAGGGCGTACTCGATCTCGACCGGGATGCCCATGCTCTTGGCGCCGACGTCCAGCGCGGCCTCGACCGCCTGGGCGAAGGGAAACGCGTCGTGCTTGAGGATGTTCGCGAAGTCCACCAAGCGGGGCCCCTTGCCCGAGAAGCCGGGGACGAAGGCGCCCTCCGCCGCGTCGAAGGTCGAGACGGCCAGGCGCGCGCGGTGGTCCGCCGACGCCTCCTCGACCGGCAGCTCCGAGAGGCAGGCGGCCTCGCCCGCGGAGAGGTCCGCGTACCGTTCCATGTCGATGGCCATGAACGCGTGCTGCGACCCGTCGAGGCGGTGTTCGGGTGAGACGACGTCGAGCTTGGGCCAACGCGGGGAGAAGCGGAACGCGGGTCCCCCGTCGACCACCCAGGAACCGAGTCCGAGCGCCGCGACACAGAGCCCGTCGTCGCTTTTCAGGTAGGATACCGGGTAGTAGTTGCGCGACTGGGCCGTGCCCGAGATGGCGGGCCAGAACCAGCGCCCCGAGCGGGACCCCACCACCTGCTGCACGAGGACGGCCATCCGCTCCTCCTCGATCTTGTATCGGGCGGCGGCGAAGTAGGCGCGGGACTCGCTTCCGTAGATGCTGGCATAGATCAGGCGGACCGCGTCGCAGAGCGTCGCGAGCCGTCGCTCCGGATCCGGATGGGCGTTCGGGATGAGGTAGGTGTCGTAGATGCCGGAGAAGGGCACCATCAGCATGTCCTCGAACAACCCGGAGGAACGCACGGCGAGCGGCCCCCTCCAGGCGTCAACGAGGCGCCTGAGTCGGTCCACGAGGGCGTGCGGAAGCGGCGCGGCCAGGAAGCGGCGCCGGAGCTCCGCGTGGTCACGGCAATGGTAGGCCTCGTGCCAGAGCCCGTTCGACTCGAGGAAACGCTCGAACTCGTCGATGCCGATGAAGGCCGTGGGCGGCACGCGGATGTCGATGCCCTTGACCCGTTCGGCGAAGGCCAGGTTGTCGACGAGGCTCTTGAGGAAGAGTATTCCCCTGCCCTTTCCTCCCACGGAACCCGAGCCGAGCCGGAAGAATTCCTCGCCCGCACCCCTGCCGGCTTCGTCGAAATTCGGGAGCATGCCCCGCGACTTGCCCCGCCGGACCTCGTCCACGAGCCGGGTCAGGAAGCCGCGGATCTCGTCGGGGCCGGGAAAGTCCTCGACGGTGTACGAGCGGAGGAGCCGCGCGAAGCGGATCTCGCCGCGGGCCATGAGCCAGGCGGAGAAGTGGTTGCGCCGTCCGTGCTGGAGGAGGCTCTCTTCCGGCACAACCTTGAGCAGCGCCTCGAATTCGTCCATGTTGCGCGCCCGAGCCAGCTCCGCCCCGTCCTCCGTGCGGAAGACGAAAGGGCCGAAGCCGAGCCGCTCGCGGAAGAATTCGCCGAGCTCGTGGGCCAGGGTATCTGAATTCTTGTCGACGAAGGAGGCGCCAGCCTCGAAGGCCCGCTCGCGGTTGGAGCTTTCCGCCGACTGGATCAGCACGGGCAGGTCGGGCGAGGCCGCCTTGACCCGCTCGAGCAGGGTGAAGCCGGCCTCGCCGTCCTGGCAGCCCGCGCGCGGGAAGCGGACGTCGCTGATGACGGCCAGCAGGTAGGGCCGGTAGCGGTCGAAAAGCTCGCAGGCCTCCTCGTAGGTGGTGGCGTGCAGCACCTTGGGGCGCCCGCGCATGCGGAGCACCTTGTAGGTGTCCACCAGGCGCTCCTCCTCGATCAGGGCCTGGGTCTGTCGCATGACCACCGAGTAGAGCAGCGGCAGGTAGCGCGAGTAGTAGCGCGTCGAGTCCTCGACGAGCAGCACCACCCGCACGAGGCCGATGCGCGTGTCGTCCTCGACGTTGCGGAGGTCCTCGACGTACTTGACCATGCCGACGAAGAGCTTCGAGTAGCCGTTCCAGACGAAGACGCGGTCCACCGCGGACAGCTCGGGGCGGGAAAGGTCGAGCGTAGCGAGGCTCGTATTGTTCATGGCGAGGAGGAGGATGGGCGTGTCGCCGTCGGAGTCGCGGAGGTCTCGGGCGGTCGCGAGCGGCCCGTCGAAATCCATGCCCGCCATGATGACCACCATGTCGAAACGGCCGCCGCGGAACTGCTCCAGCGCCGATTCGCCGGTGTAGGCGCAGCTGACGCGAGGGGCGGAGGAAAGGTTCAACGAAAAGTACTCGCCGTAGATCCGCTCCGAGAGCGCCCCGTCCGACTCGAGGATGAAAGAGTCGTAGAGGCTCGCCACGAGCAGGATCTCGCGGACGCGGAAGGCCATGAGGTCGTGGAAGACGTCGCGCTCGCGCCGCTCCGCGTCGTAGGACTCGACGAGCTCGTTGAAGAACATGGGGCTGACCCTCCGTGCCGACGAGTATAGGGCGGGAAGCCGACAGGGGAAAGGAGGGGCGCGTCCGAGGGCGGACGGACGGGCTGCGGCGGCCGGGCCATCCTGCTGTCGACCCGGAGCGGGGGGCCGGACCGGGCTTCGACGGCGGAGCCCCCGGCGCTACCATCGCGTCGGCGTCGAGCCGGCGCCGGGAGGTGGCGACATGGGAAGACTCAGGGAACAAATGGTGGATTGCATGCGGATTCGCGGCTATTCGACGAGCACGATCGAGCTGTACACGTCCTGCGTGGCGCTCTACGCCCGGCACTTCGGCGCGTCCCCGCTCGAAATCGGCCCCGGCCGCATCCCGGCCTTCCTGCTGCACCTCCGCGACGCGGCGAGGAGCGACTCGACCGTGCGCACCTACTTCGAGGCCCTCAAGTTCTTCTACGCCCTGCACGGCAGGCGGCGCGAGGTGCCCGAGCTCGCCCTGGCGCGGAGACGGAGGCGCCTGCCCCGGGTGCTCGCCCGCGCGGATGTGGTCGGGCTTTTGGAAAGCTGCGCGAGCCTCAAGCTCAAGGCGCTGCTCTCCCTCATCTATTCATCCGGCCTCCGCATCTCCGAGGCGGCCGGGCTCGAGCTCTCCGACGTGGACTTCGCGCGGAACACCGTCTTCGTGCGGAACGGCAAGCACGGCCGAGACCGCTACACCATCCTCTCGCGGCGGGCTGCGGAGCTCCTGCGGGCCTATATCGCCGTCCACCGCCCGGCGAGCTTCCTCTTCCCGCGGCGCGGGGACATCTCGCGGCCGGTGTCCGTCGACTGGATACGCGCCGGCTTCCACCGCCTCGCGAGCTCCCGGAACCTGGGCGGCCGGGTCACCGTCCACACGCTCAGGCACTGCTTCGCGACCCACCTGCTCGAGGACGGCGCCGGGGTCTTCCACGTCATGCGGCTCCTCGGCCATTCGAGCATCCTCACCACCATGAACTACCTCCATGTGCAGAACCTCGACCTGTCGCGGGTCGACTCCCCCCTCGATCGCGCGCCCCCGGCTCCGGTCGACGACTCCGGCTTCCTCCTGCGCTCCGCCTGAGACCGCGAGCGTTTTCCTTCGCGCCGCTTGATCGCTCCGGCAGGACGGCGTACCATGGCCCGCCTGGCGCGCGCCGGGAGGAGCCCGAGCGCGGACCCTAAGGAGGATCCATGGGAATAACCCTGACGATAGTCGGAGGACTCGTGCTGATGACCATTGCGGCCGCGGGCTTCGATTACCTGGGCCGGAGGGCGAAGGCCTCTCCCGCCGACGCCGCGAGAACGCGCGAGCTCGAGCGCAGGCTCGAGGCGCTCGAAACCCGGGTCCAGGACCGCGACGAGCGAGTCGCGAAGCTCGAGGGCGAGCTCGCCTTCGTCAACCGCCTGCTCGAGGACCGCTCCGGCGGAAAAGGCGTCGCGGAATGAGGGTGGACGGCCGCCGTCCCGCCCCGCGCGCCATCGCCGCCTGCGCCGTCGCGTTCCTAGTCGCCGCGGCCGCGACGCCCGCCCGGGCGCAATCGGCGGACGAAACGGAGCTCGCCTGGTACCTGAGCTCGTCGGGCGCGCTCCAGGCGGCCACCGTGTTCGAATCCTTCGCGTACGGCGAGGCGTGGCTGCCCTGGGCCCTGCTCGGCACCGCGGGCGCGCAGACCGGCGTCGGCCTCGCCTTCGGGACCGAAGACGCCCTTCCGCTCGCGGGAGCGCAGCTCGGCCTCTCCCTGGCCTTTGCCGCCAACGAGCTCGCCTTCGGGACGAACCTCGCGACGCCGCTCCTGTTCAACGCCGCGCACAAGCTCTCGATGTACGCGACGTACTCGGGCTACGCCGACATCCGCATGCGTTCTGACGACCCGGACTACGCGGCCGGCCTCGGGCGCAGCGCTTTCGGGGAGCTCGCGCTCGCCCCTTTCAAGCCCGCGAGCTACGCGCCCTGGCCCGTCTGGGGCTACGTCGCCTCGATGGGCGCCTTTGCCGCCGTCTCGGCCCTCGGCGCGGCGCCGGGCGAGGCGGTCTGGGACACGGGCAGCGCCTTCCTCGGCGACGCGGAGTTCCCCGTCTGGGCCGGCGTCGGCCTCATGCTGCTCCTCCAGGTGCCAAACTTCGTCATGACCGGGGTCGGCGAGGAAGCGCTCTACCGCGGCACCTACTACGAGGAGCTCTCGACCCGGCTCGGCGAGTGGCCCGCCAAGCTGCTCGACGCCTCGTGGTTCACCTTCTCCCACTACCCGCAGCAGTGGGACGAGCTCATGGACCTGCCCTTCGGCCAGCTGCTCCTCAAGACCGCGCTCTCGTTCGCGCAGGCCTTCTGGTTCCAGTACGTCTACGAGTGGCACGGCCTCGAGTACGCGGTGGCAGCCCACGCGGCGAGCGACGTGCTCGTCTTCTTCGTCGACTGGCTCGCGCAGGGCGGCGTGCCGAACGGGGCCGGCTTTTCCATCAACGAGCGGACCATGATGATCGGCCTCACGTTCAAGCTCTAGAGCCGGCATCGGAGGGCGGCGCGGCAAGGAGGAGCGATGGAATTCCGGAAGAATCCCGACCAGTTCCTGCCCTACGAGGAACTCAGGACCTGGATCGGCGTGCTCGGCATGGCCCTGCCCGTCGTGCTGGCGCTCGGGGGTCTCCTCGAGCCCGGGGCGGGCCTGCGGCGCTCGATCAGCCTCTACTGGCACTCGAACATGCGCGACTTCTTCGTGGGGCTCATGTTCGCGACCGCGCTCTTCCTCTTCACCTACCGCGGCTACGACTGGCGCGACCGCCTCGTCGCTATCGCCTCGGGCCTGGCGGGGCTCGCCCTCGCCTTCTTTCCCTGCGTGGGGCCGCTCGGGCCGGACGAGATCGTGGGGATCTTCCGCCTGGCCGCAGGAGTCTCCGCCAGGGCGCACCTCGCCTCGGCGGCGGCCTTCTTCATCCTGCTCGCCGTGAACTCGACCTTCCTCTTCAGGCTGAGCGACAAGGAGCGGGGCAAGCGCGGCCGGGCCAAGGACGCGCGGAACGCGGTCTACCTTGCATGCGGCCTGGCCATGTTCGCCCTGCTCGCCGCGCTCGCGCTCGTCATGCGCTTCGTGCCCGAGGCCGCACAGGAGCGCTGGAAGCCCGTCTTCTTGCTCGAGACCCTGCTGCTCCAGGCCTTCGGTATCTCGTGGCTGGTGAAGGGCGGAAAGATCATCCGGGACCGGCCCAAATAAAAAGGCCGCCCCTCGCGGGACGGCCTTCGATCGAACGGGAGCTTCGTTTACACGAGGCCCTGCGCGATCATGGCATCGGCGACCTTCTTGAAGCCGGCGATGTTGGCGCCGATGACGTAGTTGCCCTCGAAGCCGTACTGCTTGGCCGTGTCGTAGGCGGCCTTGTGGATGGCGATCATGATGGCGTGCAGGCGCTGGTCCACTTCCTCGGCGGTCCAAGCGAGGCGCATGGAGTTCTGGCTCATCTCGAGGCCGGAGGTGGCGACGCCGCCGGCGTTCGCGGCCTTGCCGGGGCCGAAGGGGATCTTCTTCTCGACGAAGAGCTTCCAGGCCTCGGGGGTGCAGCCCATGTTCGAGACCTCGACGACGATCTTGACGCCGTTGGCCACGAGGGTCTTGGCGTCCTCGCCGTTGAGCTCGTTCTGGATGGCGCAGGGCATGGCGATGTCGACCTTCTGCTCCCAGGGCTTCTTGCCGGCGAAGAACTTGGCGTTCGGGTACTTCTTCGCGTAGGTCTCCACCTTGTTGCGGTCGATCACGAGCATCTCGTTCAGGTAGTCCCACTTCTCCTGGGTTCCGATGCCGTCCGGGTCGTAGACGTAGCCGTCGGGGCCGGAGATGGTGACGACCTTGGCGCCGAGCTGGCTGGCCTTGATGCAGGCGCCCCAGGCGACGTTGCCGAAGCCGGAGACGGAGACCGTCTTGCCCTTGAGGCTGTCGCCGCGGGCCTTGAGCATCTCCTCGGCGAAATAGGTGGCGCCGAAGCCGGTGGCCTCGGGGCGCACGAGCGAGCCGCCGAAGGAAAGGCCCTTGCCGGTGAAGGTGCCGGTGAACTCGTTGGCCAGGCGCTTGTACTGGCCGAACATGTAGCCGACCTCGCGGCCGCCCACGCCGATGTCGCCCGCGGGCACGTCGGTGTCGGGGCCGACGTGGCGGAAGAGCTCGGTGACGAAGCTCTGGCAGAAGCGCATGATCTCGTTGTCGCTCTTGCCGTTCGGGTCGAAGTCCGCGCCGCCCTTGCCGCCGCCCATGGGGAGGCTGGTGAGCGAGTTCTTGAAGGTCTGCTCGAAGCCGAGGAATTTGAGGGTCGAGAGGGTGACCTTCGGGTGGAAGCGGATGCCGCCCTTGTAGGGGCCGATGGCGGAGTTGAACTGGACGCGGTAGCCGCGGTTGACGTGGTACTGGCCCTTGTCGTCCATCCAGGGCACCCTGAACATCACCGTGCGCTCGGGCTCGACGATGCGGTCGAGGATGCGCTGGGCCTTGTACTTGGGCTCGGCTTCGATGAGTGGCTCGATGGACTCGAGGACCTCTTCGGCCGCCTGGAGGAATTCGCTCTCCCAGGGATAGCGGGCCTTCAGGCCGTCCAGGACTTCCTTGATATAGGCGTTCATGTGCCCTCCTGACGCGATACGTGATGTACGTGGTCGCGGCGCCGTCGGGGTGCTCCGTAATGCCCGGAGGACCGCTCGCGGCGCCGCGAAGGAAGTGTAAACCCGTTCCCGAATTCCGGCAAGGCAAATGATAAAAGTGGCACTATTGGAGTTTCTGCATAAAGAGCGAAGCGCGGCGCATGAACATGCGAAGTGTAAAATCATCTCGCTCGAAAATGGGATGTGAAGATATCGGCGGCACGGCGGGGAACCGTCATCGCGACCGTTCAGGGCGGGTCCTGACGCGGGACAACACACCCCCTCACGGTCGTTCGGGGGCGCGTTGTCTCGCGTCACCCGCCGTCCTGCACGCTTCCGCGCGGCGCTCCGCCGGGTCGGTAATCCACCACGCCGCCTTTCCGGGGGCGGCGGATTTTCCGGTTCGGCGTTACCGCAGGCGCTTCGCTCATAATGCATGCGGGCGATTGCGTTGCCGATTTCGAAGCGCCGGGGGGCGCGACCGCTTGAGGCGGTCGCGGCGCTCCGCCAGAAATCCCGCCCCGCCCCCTCACGGAAACGCGGCGTGCTTGGGCAAACCCGGCGGAGCGCCATGCACCCGCCAGTCGAG
>JAFGNN010000012.1 GCA_016926955.1 Spirochaetales bacterium
GAAGTTCCCGTTGAACAGGTCGAACCAGCCTTCCACCGAGGCCGGCATGGGCACGAGCGCGAAAACGGCGATCTGCGCGGGTATGATGACGAGCATCGCGACGGACGCGAAAAAGGCTATCAGGTGGAGGGGGCGATCGTCGCCGCCAGGGGGGATCTCGTGCATGGTCTTGCTCCTTTTCCGGCCTTCCGTCTTCCGCGGGCTCAAAGCCCGCGGCGCTCGAGCTCGGCGCGGTTGGCCGCCGCCTTGTCCGCGTCCAGGGTATTCAGGATCAGGAAAAGCGCCACCCCGACGGCGAGCAGGGCGGCCGGGATCAGGGCCGTGTGGGCGCGTATGCCGGCCGTGGCCGCCGCGGAGCGGGGATCGGCGGCGAAGCCCGTAGCGCGGTGCACGGCCCAGAAGACGAGCGCCTGCACCGCGTAGGCCAGCCGCCCGAAGAAGGCGCGGAAGCCGAGGTAGACCCCGTCGTCGCGAGCGCCCGTCCTCGCCACCACGCCGTCGATGACATCCGCGAGGGCCGGCGTCATCATGAGCCAGAATCCTCCGAAGGCGAGCCCCCACGCGAACATCGCCGCGACGAACTGGTCGTAGCTCCGCGCGAACCAGAGCGGCAGGCAGAGCAGGGCCAGCGCGGCGGCCGCCGCGGCGAGCAGGGTCTGGCGGCTCCGAACGAGCCGGCCGAGGGCGAGCCAGACCGGCACCGCCGCGAGGGCGCCCGCGAGCATGCCGGCGAAGATCATCGTGGTGTTCCGGCCCACCACGTAGTCGCCGATGTAGTGGATGCTCGCCGTCATCGAAAGCGTGGCGGACTGGTAGAAGAAGTAGAGCAGCATGAAGGCCGCGAAGTCCCGGCAACGAAGGGCTCCCGCAAGCTGGCGGACGAAGGAGGGCGCCTTCGCGCGGGCGGCTTCCTGCCCGAGGAAGCGGGCGACCATGGCCGGCGTCTCGCGGACCCCCGGAGCGAGCAGCAGGGCCAGGACGGTTGAGGCGGCGGCGAAGACGAGGCCGTTCAGCGCGTAGCTCGCCGCGTCGCCGTAGCGGATCAGGAAAGTCGGCACGATGGCGCCCGCGGCGATGCCGAGGGTGCCGACCGCGGTGCCGATGCCGGCCGCCCTGGAGCGTTCGCCGGCCGTCCGGAAGCGGTCGGGGAAGACCGACTGGTAGTTGAGCTCCCAGGTGGAATAAAGGGCGTCGTAGAGGCAGATGGCGACGAGGAACCAGGCGAAGAGCGCCGCCCGCGACAGCCCGGCGGGCGGAGCGAAGACGAGCAGAAAGAGCGGCCCCGAGGCGAGCGAGCCCGCGACTATCCAGGGAAAGCGCCGGCCCCAGCGCCGCGAAAGCCGGGTCGGGCGCGCGGTAAGGAAACCGATCAGCGGATCGTTCACCGCGTTCCACGCGGAGTAGAGCACCACCGCGAACGCGACGAGGCCCGCCCCGAGCCCCAGCTCGGTCTCGTAGAATTTGAAGGCCAGGGCGGCGAAGCCCCCTGTCAGGAATTCCGCCAGGAATTTGCCGGCGCCGTAGCTGAGCATGACGCCCGTCGTCGCCCCGGTGCGCTCCCTCGTCGCTTCCACCCGATCCTCCCCTTCGCGCCGCCGCTTGTCGACGGCTATCGCGAGCATGGTATACGCCCGGGCCGCTTCGCGCCAGCTCCGATCCGACGCGCGCTGGCCGTTTCCGTTTGACAGAATCGCATAACGCCTCATCATGGTGAACAGGCCGCTCTGCGCTCCGTTCGGGAGCGCGGGGCGGCCCTTGCCAAAGGAGGCAGGAAAAGTGAAGAAAACCCTCGTCATCGCGCTCGCCCTCGCGTTCGCGTTCGCCTCGTGCGCCAACCCGACCCTCGCCGCGTTCGGCGAAGGCTCCGAAAGCGCCAAGCCCGCCCTCGCGCAGCCCGAGTCGCGCGCCATCAGCCTGACGGCACCGGACGCCTGGGAGCAGGACGACTACCAGAGCAACGCCAAGGCCATCGCCGTCACGGGCGCGCTCCAGGAGCACAACTTCTACGACGATGCCTATGACTGGTACTCATTCGCAGGCACCGCGGGCAAGGTCTACGTCATCGAGAGCTTCGTGTCCGGCTACACCGACACCACGCTCACGGTCTACGACGGCTCGACCCAGAAGGCTTACAACGACGACAAGACGAGCACCAACTACGGCTCGCGCATTTCCTTCACCGCCCCCCTCACCAAGACCTACACGATCAAATGCTACTCCTACGGCGGGGCGAAAGGATCCAACCTCGGCTACACCATCTCCGTAACCGGGTCGGGCACGACGCCGCCCCCGCCCCCGCCGCCCTCCGGGACCTTCACCGAGAACACGGCCCTGCCCCTCGCGGTGCGCGACTACTACCGGAGCGCCTACGGCCTCTCGGGTACGGCCCTCAAGACGGCGCTCAAGAACATCGTCACCTCGACGCACAGCATCAAGACCTACACGGGTCTCTGGACCATGTTCCAGTCGACCGACAAGGCACCGAACGGCAAGGTCTGGGACATGTACTCGAGCACCTCGAGCGACGGCACGAGCGCCGCGTACTGGTTCACCTTCGTGGTCGACCAGGACCCGGGCTCGGGCTCGACCGAGGGCGAGTACTACAACCGCGAGCACACCTGGCCCAACAGCACCTTCGGCGGCACCTCGAACGCAGCCGCCTACGCCGACGGCCACTCGCTGACCCCCACCGACAAGATCGTCAACAGCCGCCGCTCGAACTACGCCTACGGCGAGGTCGGCACGGCCACCTGGACCAGCCGGAACGGCTCGAAGCTCGGCTCGGCCCGGACGGGGCTCGGCTATTCGGGCACCGTGTTCGAGCCGATCTCGTTCTACAAGGGCGACCACGCGCGCATGCACTTCTACCAGGCCTTGCGCTACTACGGCGACTCGAAGTTCCTCTCCTGCGCCTGGGCGGCTTCGGGCGCCAAGCTGCTGCCCTGGTACGACACCATGCTCCGCTCCTGGGCGGCTTCCGACCCGGTCAGCGCCAAGGAAATCGCGCGCAACAACGCGGTCCAGGCCTGGCAGGGCAACCGCAATCCCTTCATCGACTATCCGGAGCTGATCGGCCTCCTCAGCCTCACGCAATAAATCCGGGAACTGTCCGGGGGATAGAGGGGGGATCGACGAAGGGCGAAAGCCCTTCGTCGCCGCCACGGCGCCCGCGCCGTGGCGCCCTCTCATCCCCGCTCGATCGACGCAACCCCTGACTTCAAGTCCGTTTGACCGGATCCGATCCGCGGCGTAAGCTCGTGCCATGAAGTGGGAATCGGGACGCAGGAGCGCAAACGTCGAGGACCGCCGCCGGACGGGCGGAGCGGGTCGGAAAATGGCCATCGGGGGCGGCGGCGCCGTCGTGGCCGCGGTCATCATGCTGCTCCTGGGCGGTGACCCCGCAACGGTGCTGTCGAACCTGCTCGCAGGCGGGACCGCCATCGAGGCGCCGGGCGGCGCGGCCGTCGAGACCTCCCCCGAGGAGGACCGGCTCGCGGACATGTGCTCGGTGGTGCTCGCGGACACCGAGGACACCTGGAGCGCAATCTTCGCGAAGATGGGCCGGACCTACGAATACCCGAAGCTCGTCATCTTCTCGGGCTCGGTCACGTCCGCCTGCGGGGAGGCCGAGGCGGCCATGGGTCCCTTCTACTGCTCGGGCGACGACTCCGTCTACATCGACCTGTCCTGGTACGAACAGCTCGCGGCACAATTCGGCGCGCCCGGCGATTTCGCGCAGGCCTACGTCATCGCGCACGAGGTCGGCCACCACGTGCAGAACCAGCTGGGCATCCTGGGGGAGGTGCACGCGGCCATGCGCGCCACCAGCCAGGAGAAGGCCAACGAGCTCTCGGTGCGGCTCGAGCTGCAGGCCGACTTCTTCGCGGGCGTCTGGGCGCACTACGCGGACCGCTCGCGCGACCTGCTCGAGAAGGGCGACCTCGAGGAGGCCCTCCGCGCGGCCAGCGCCGTCGGCGACGACACCATCCAGAAGCGCACCCGCGGCTACGTGGTGCCCGACTCGTTCACGCACGGTAGCGCGGCCCAGCGCCTCAAGTACTTCAAGCTCGGCTACGAGACCGGCGACATCGAAGCCTTCGACCTGCTTTAGTCGGCCAATCCCGCCAGCACGAAGGCGAGCTCGCCGCGCCCCAAGTCGGCGATGACGGCCAGGTCGGGCGGCGTCAGGCGCCCTTCCATGATTTCGCGCGTCGGCACGCCCTTGGCCAGCCAGAGCTCGCGGCGCTCCGCGTAGTATTCGGGCGCCTCGAACCAGGCCGCCGCCTCGACCGCGCGCGCGAAGCCGAACCAGTTGTCCTCGGCCACTCGGAAGAGGTGCAGGGCAAAGGCGCGAGACGCCACGACTCCGGACGCGTGCCGGTCCAGGAAAGCCGAGTCGAGCGCGGCGAGGGTTTCCTCCGGCCACCCGAGCGCGCGCGCCTCGCGCGCGAGCTCCGCGCGCAGGACCTCCGCGTCCTCTACGAGCTCAGGCACGGGCCGCGCCGGAACCCACGCATGCGCGCTGGCGGGGAAATTCTCCAGCAGCAGCGTTCCCGCGAGCGAAGCGACGAAGGCCTCGGGTCCCCCGCCCGCGCCCTCGCTCATTCGACGAACTCGACGACGACGTCCGCGTCCGGCGCGGCCGGGACCGCGAGCGCGAGGAAGGGGCTCGTGAGCGCCTGGGTCACCATCATGCCGGGCTTCGGCGCGAGCTTGCGCAGGCGCACAAGGACGGAACCGTCCGCGAGCGATTCGGCGGCGACCAGCTCGATGGAGAAGCCGCCCGTGTTCTTCCGGCCCATGAAGGCCGCGACGACGGCTTCGGCGGCGAAGTCGAGCTCGGGCTTGGCGGCGCCGGGCGCCGCTACGGAGGCCCAGAGACCGGCGAATGCGGCGGCGTTCCGGACGACGCTGACGGAGGGTTCCTCCGCGCGGGCGTTCTGCCCCCGGACCAGGATGCGGGCTTCGAGCGGCACGGCGACCTCCACGGCGGACGCGGACGCGGCGGATCCTTCGCCCCCGGCGTATTCCGTGGCGCCCGTGACGGCGCTGACGGCCTCGGGTTCGGGCGTCGCGGCGACGGGCTCAGGCTTTCCGGCGCAGGAAAGGGCGAGGGCGAGCGCGGCGAGCGTGATGATGATGGATGCTTTCATGCGGCGATTATACGCGCCGTCCGCCGGGAACGCCAGAGCGGAGCGCCATCCGGGGGCCGGAGTCGCCGTCCCGCCTGACAAGGCGGGCCCGCCGGGAGAGTCGAAGCGAGCCGGCAGGCGTGCCCGCGCCATTCGTCCCGAAATGAAAAAACCCGCGCCCGGGCAATGCCGGACGCGGGCCGATCGGGGTCGGAAGGATCAGAACCCGAAGACGAACTTGAGGACGAAGAAGGCCGCGACGATCCAGGTGACGATCGGAATCTGCTTGACCTTACCGGTGACGAGCTTGAGCAGGACGTAGCCGAGGATGCCGAACACGATGCCGTTGGCGATGCTGTAGGTCAGCGGCATGGCGATCATGGCCAGGAAGGCCGGTATCGACTCGGTCCAGTCGTCGAAGTCGATCTCCTTGATGGGAGACATCATGAAGAGGCCGACGATGATCAGGGCCGGGGCGGTGGCGGCGCCGGGGATGACGAGGAAGACCGGCGAGAGGAAGAGCGCGAGCCCGAAGAGCACGGCGGTGGTCAGGGCGGTGAGGCCCGTGCGGCCGCCTTCCTCGACGCCGGAGGCGCTTTCGACATAGGTGGTCACCGTCGAGGTGCCGACGATGGCGCCGAAGGTGGTGCCGACGGCGTCCGCGATCAGGGCCTGCTTGGCGCGCGGCACCTGGCCGTCCTTGGTCAGCATGCCGGCCTTGGTCGACACGCCGACGAGGGTGCCGATGGTGTCGAACATGTCGACGGCCAGGAAGCTGAACATGACGATGAGCACCTCGCCGGAGAAGATCTTCGAGAAGTCGAACTTCCAGAAGATGGGCGCAAGGCTTGCGGGCATGGACACGAAGGTGAAGCCCTCGAGGTTGGTGACGCCGAAGGGAATGCCCACCACCGTGGTGGCGAGGATGCCGATGAGCAGGGCGCCCTTGACCTTGAACGCGAGCAGGGCGCCGGTGACGACGAGGCCGATGAGGGCGACGAGGGCCGGTCCCTTGGTGACGGCGCCGAGGCCGACGAGGGTGGCGTCGTTGTTGACGACGATGCCGGCGTTCTGCAGGCCGATGAAGGCGATGAACAGGCCGATGCCGACCGAGAGAGCGCGCTTCAGGTTGAGCGGGATGCTCTTGACGATGGCCTCGCGCACGTTGAAGAGCGAGAGGAGGAGGAAGATGATGCCTTCCACGAAGACCGCGGTCAGCGCCGTCTGCCAGCTGTAGCCCATGCCGAGGACCACGGAGAAGGCGAAGAAGGCGTTGAGGCCCATGCCCGGCGCGAGCGCGAAGGGCAGGTTGGCGAAGATGGCCATGACCAGGGTGGCCACGAGCGACGCGAGCGCGGTCGCCGTGAAGAGCGCGCCCTTGTCCATGCCGGTGGCGGACAGGATGCCGGGGTTGACGGCCAGGATGTAGGCCATCGTCATGAACGTCGTGATGCCCGCGAGGATCTCGGTCTTGACCGTGGTCCCGTTTTCCTTGAGCTTGAAGAACTTCTCCACTGACTGCCTCCTTGTCGGTGCCGGTAGGGAAACTGATGGATTCCACCCGCGCCTTCGGAGCCGCGGGGGCTTTCGAGGGGCGGGCGTTCCGGGCAGTCTAAACCGCGTCCGGCGAGCGCGCAACGTTTTCCCGCGCGAAAAGCGGCGATTCCGCCACCGGTGGCGACGCGGAAGCTCCGGCCGCCGCCGGACGACCCGTGCGCGGCCATAGCGCGGCTCCCGCGAGTTTCGCGTTGCGCCATCGGTCAAGGTCGCCTATCATGGGACGAACATCCGTAGGGCGGAGGTTCGGCAGATGAACGGAGCGCGGCACATCGAGGCGGCGGCGGGCTACGCCGATTGCGACCTGAACATAGTCAACGCGCGCGTGGCCGACCTCTACCGCGGCGTGCTCGTCGAGGGCGCCACCGTTTCGATCTCGGGCGGCGCCGTGGTCGGCGTGAACGACGGCCTCCGCGCACGCGAGACTTTCGACGCGGGCGGCCGCGTGCTGGCGCCCGGCTTCACCGACGCGCATGTCCATATAGAAAGCAGCCTGCTCTCGCCCGCGGAGTACGCGCGCCTGGTATGCCCGCGCGGCACCACCAGCGTGGTGGCAGATCCCCACGAGATAGCCAACGTGCTCGGCTACGACGGCATGAGCTACATGCTGCGAGCGAGCGAGGGCCTGCCGGTGGACGTGTTCCTGGTGGCGCCTTCCTGCGTGCCGGCCACCGACTTCGACACCGCGGGCGCGGCCATCTACGCCGCCGACATGCACCCCTGGCTCCGCGACCCGCGCGTGCTGGGCCTGGGCGAGGTGATGAACTTCCCCGGCGTGCTCGCGCGCGACCGCATCCTGCTCGACAAGGTGGCGCTCTTCCGCGAGGCCGGCAAGGCCATCGACGGCCACGCGCCGGGCCTCTCGGGCAAGGACCTCTCGGCCTACATCGCCGCGGGCATACTCTCCGACCACGAGTCGACCACGGCGGAAGAGGCGCTCGAGAAGGTGTCGAAGGGCATGCGCGTCATGCTGCGCGAAGGCTCGGCCGCGCGCGACCTCGAGAACCTGGCATCCGCCGTAACGGCGCGGAACGCGCGGCGCTTCATGCTCTGCTCCGACGACCGGCACCCCGACGACCTCCTCCGCGAGGGACACGTCGACCGCATGCTGCGCCTCCTCGTGGCGAAGGGGGTCGACCCGCTCGACGCCCTGGCCATGGCCAGCCTGGTACCGGCCGAACACTACGGGCTCCGCGACCGCGGCGCCATCGCGCCGGGCAAGCGCGCGGACCTCGTGCTGCTCGAGGACCTTTCCTCCTTCAAGGTGGCGGCGGTCTGGAAGGACGGCAGGCTCGTCTCGCGGGACGGCCGCATGGCCGCGACCATCGAGCCGAGACCCGTGGCGGTCCGCGACTCGGTCAACATCAAGTGGATCGAAGCGGAGGACTTCCGCATCCGGGTGGAAGGCCGCCGGGTGCGCGCCCTGGTCTGCGCGGAAGGCAGCCTGGTAACAGGCGAACTCGTCGTCGAGCCGCCCGTCGGCCCTGACGGCTATTGCGCGAGCGACGCGGGGCGCGACCTGGCGCGGGTCTACGTCATCGAGCGGCACCGCGGCTCGGGCAACATCGGCTCAGGCTACCTCCACGGCCTCGGCATGAAGCGCGGCGCCATCGGCTCGACGGTCAGCCACGATTCGCACAACATGATCGTGGCGGGCATGGACGACGAGTCGATCTTCAAGGCTGCCAAGCACCTCAACAAGATAGGCGGCGGCTTCGTCGCCACGCTCGGCGACGAGGTGCTCGCGGAGCTGCCCCTGCCCATCGGCGGCCTCATGTCGGACCGTGCCGCGGAGGACGTGGTGGCCGCGCTCGACCGCTTCTCGGCGCTCTTCGCCGCGGAAGGATTCGCGAACTCCGAGCCCCTCATGACCCTCGCCTTCATGGCCCTGCCGGTCATCCCGAAGCTCAAGATCACCGACCGCGGCCTCGTGGACGTGGAGCGCTTCGAACGGGTAGGACTCTGGGTCGACTGATTTAGTTATTTTTTTAACATTGCGTTATCCGCGAAACGGGCGTAGACTGTTCGACCCTGACAGGATGTCGAAACCGGTCATCTGACCCATTCCAACATCGTCCAAAATTCCGCAATCACGCTGAAAAGCGTTAGCTTTTCATTGAATTGCATGGCCGTCCGCGCGACGCATCGAGCGTACCCGCGAGAGGCCGGCGGAGGTCGCAACGTGCTCAAGTCCCTGAGGTTCCGCCTGAACGGCAAGCTGGTCGAAATCGAAGGAAGGGAAGAACAGCCCGTCCTCGACTGGCTGCGCGATGACGCGGGCTTGACCGGGACTCGCGAAGGTTGCCGCGAGGGCGACTGCGGAGCCTGCCTCGCCTTGCTCGGGCGCCGGAACCTGGAAGGGACCGGCATCGAATGGGTGCCCGCGGCCACCTGCCTGCTGGCCCTCGGCGAGCTGGACGGCCGCACCCTGATCACCGTCGAGGGCCTGGCCGGCGAGGGTCCGACGCCCGTCATGAAGGCCCTCCACGTCGAGAACGCCAGCCAGTGCGGCTTCTGCTCGCCGGGCGTCACGGTCGCGCTCTCGCACTTTCTGCTGGCGGAGGGGCCGCGCGACGAGGCTGCCGCGGTGGCCTCGGTGGAGGGCAACCTCTGCCGCTGCACGGGCTACGCCAGCATAGGCCGCGCCGCGCGCGCCCTTTCATCCGACTTCTCCGGCCTGCCCCTCGACTTTCCGACCCGGCTCGCGGCCCTGGCCGCGCGCGGCGTCTTCCCGCCCGCCCTCGCGGCCACCATGCAGGAGCTGCCGGAACCCGCCTCGCCCGCCACTGCGGCCCCGGGCTCGCCACCATCAGGCGGCTCGCCATCTTTGGGTGGCGGCACCGACTGGTACGTCCGCAACACCGACCCCGCGCCTGGCCTTTCCCCCCGCTTCGTCGGCCGCGATCCGGAGTTGCGCTTCATCGAGACTCGCGGTTCGGGCGGCGGCGCCACCCTCGCGCTGGGCGCCGGCGTCACGGTGGCGGACTTCTTCGCGTCGAAAGCGGTGCGCGCCGTCGCGCCCGGCATCGAGCGCTTCGAGGCCTTGGTCGCGAGCCCGCACATCCGCGCGCGCGCGACGCTGGCCGGCAACATCGCGAACGCCTCGCCGGTGGCCGACCTGACGGCCATGCTGCTCGCGCTGGACGCCAGGCTCGTCCTTTCGGGCACCTCGGACGCGCGCGAGCTGCCGCTCGCGGAGTTCTTCCTCGGCTACAAGAAGACCGTCCTCGACGGGGACGCCATCATCGAGACCATACTGCTGCCCGCCGCGCCGCGCGCGTTCTCCTTCGAGAAAGCCGCCCGCCGCGAGCGGCTCGACATCGCCGCCGTGAACACCGCCCTCTCGCTCGCGGTCGACTCAGGCGGCGCCATGCGCGGCGTCATCGTTTCCGCGGGCGGCGTGGGGCCGGTGCCGCTGCTGCTCGGCACGGCCGCCGCCGCGCTCGAGGGCCGGAAGCCTTCAGCCCCCGCCTTCCGCGAGGCCATGGAAGCCGCCCGCGCCGAGGTCGCGCCCATCTCCGACGTCCGCGGCTCCGCCGAGTTCCGCAAGCGCGTCCTCGGCCGCCTCATGGCCGCCCACGCCCTCCGGCTCTTTCCCGGAGCCTTCTCCGCCGAGGAGCTCCTGGCATGAAAGAGCGAACCGACCCCTCCGCCCTGGCCGCCGTCCGCTTCGACTCAGGCGACCGCCCCGAGAGCCTCCGGAACCTCACCGGAGCCACGAAGTACCTCGACGACCTTCCGGAACCTGCGAACCTGCTGCACGCGGCCGTCGTCCCGAGCCCCTCCGGGCACGGGCGGCGCATGCGCGTCGACGCGTCGAAGGCCCGCGAGCTCGACCCCTCGGTGCTCGTCCTGCTCGCCGACTCGATACCGGGCGAAAACCAGATGGGCACCGCGGTGGACGATGAACCGCTCCTGGCCGACGGCGAGTGGCACTACGCCGGGCAGCCGGTCGCCCTGGTCCTGGCCTCCTCCAAGCGCCTCGCGCGCGCGGCGGCCGCCCTGGTCCGCGTGACGGGCGAGGAGCTGCCCGTCGTCACGGACCCGCGCGAGGCCTTCGCCAAAGGCCAGCTCATCCTCAAGCCGCGCGTGCAGAGCTCCGGCGACCTGGCCGGAGCCTTCCGCGCCGAAGCCGAGGGCGGCAGGGCCCGCTGGATCGTCGAAGGCCGCGCCGAGTCGGACGGGCAGGAGCATGTCTACCTCGAGACGCAGGGCGCCGCCGCCGAGCCCGTCGACGGGGGACTCCGCGTCATATCCGGCACCCAGGCCCCCTCCGGCGTCCAGAAAGCCGTCGCCCGCGTGCTCGGGATTCCCATGCGGGAACTCGAGGTCGAGGCGATGCGCCTCGGGGGCGCCTTCGGCGGCAAGGAAGACCAGGCCGCCCCCTGGGCGGCGCTGGCGGCGCTCGGCGCCTGGGTCACGGGCAGGCCGGTCAAGCTGGTGCTCTCGCGCCGCGACGACATGCGCATGACGGGCAAGCGCCACCCTTACTCCACCGACTTCCGCCTTGCCATCGACGCCGAAGGCAAGTTCCTCGGCCTCGAGATGGACTTCTACCAGAACGCGGGCGCGGCCTGCGACCTTTCGCCGGCCATCATCGCGCGCAGCCTCTACCACGCGGCGGGCGCCTACCGGATTCCCGCGGTACGCGCCGCGGGCTACATGTGCCGCACCAACCTGCCGCCCTTCACCGCCTTCCGGGGCTTCGGCGCTCCCCAGGCCATCTGGGCCATGGAAGCCGCGGTCTCTAAGGCCGCCGAGGTGACGGGCATCCCGGCGCTCGAGCTCCAGCAGCGCAACCTGCTCCGCGAGGGCGACCTGACCCATTACGGAATGAAGATGGAAGATTGCCGCGCGGGACGCTCCTTCGAGCTCCTGCTCTCGCGGAACCCCGCCGCCCGGATGAAGGCGGAGATCGACGATTTCAACGCGGCGCACGGGGACAAAAAGCGCGGCTCCTGGGTCATACCGCTCGCCTTCGGCGTCTCGTTCACCAAGCTGATGATGAACCAGGGCGGCGCCCTCGTGCACGTGTTCAATGACGGCTCGGTCTCGGTGTCGACCGGCGCCGTGGAGATGGGACAGGGCGTCGGCCGCAAGATCCTCGTCGTCGCCGCGCGCACCCTGGGCATCCCCGAAAACCTCGTGCGCATCGAGCGCACGCGCACCGCCACCGTGGCCAACACCATGCCGACCGCGGCCTCGACCGGCAGCGACATCAACGGCGCCGCCGCCCTCGCCGCCTGCGAGGAGATCCGGAAGCGCCTCCTCGCCTTCGCCGCGACCGTCCTCGGCGCCCCGGAAAACGAGCTTTCCCTCGGAAACGGCCTCGTGCTCCGCGGGGGCCGCGACGCGGGCCTCGCCTGGAAGGACCTGGTCGCCAAGGCCCACGAGGCGCGCGTCGACCTTTCCGCCCACGGCTTCTACGCCACGCCGGGCCTTTTCTACGACATGGCCGCGGAGCGCGGCTCGCCCTTCGCCTACCACGTCTACGGCGCTGCCCTCGTGGTGGCCGAGCTCGACACGGTTCGGGGCAGCTCGCGCGTCGTGCGCGCCGACCTCGTGCACGACGGCGGCGTACCGATCGACGCGCTGGTGGACCGCGGGCAGATCGAGGGCGCTTTCGCCCAGGGCCTCGGCTGGGCCATCCTCGAGGACCTGGTCTACGGGAAGGACGGCAGGCTCCTCTCCGATACGCTCTCGACCTACAAGCTGCCCGACATGAAATTCATGGACTTCCCCCTGGAGATCGAGCTGCTCGACGACGCGGCGAACCCGAAGGCCGTGCTCGGTTCCAAGGCGGTGGGCGAACCGCCTTTCCAGTACGGGATCGCGGGCTACTTCGCGGTCCTCGAGGCGCTCAAGGCGGCGCGGCCCGGGAAGGGCGGATTCTTCGACCTTCCGCTGACGCAGGAAAAGGCGATCGGCTTCCTCGACGGAGGGAATTGATGCTGGTACGGAACGGGGAAGCGGCGCTCCCCGGGGCGTCGGCCCCGCTCCGCGTCGACATCCGCGTCCGCGAGGGACGCGTCTCGGAAATCGCCGAGCGCCTCGAACCCGAGGCCGGCGAGGAAACGGTCGAAGCGGCGGGACTCCTCGTCCTGCCCGGCGCCATCGACAGCCACGTCCACTTCGACACGCCCGGCTTCACGGAGCGCGAGAGCTTCCTCCGCGGCTCGGCCGAGGCCCTGCGCGGCGGCGTCACCACCATCGTCGACATGCCCTGCACGAGCCTGCCGCCCGTCGTGAGCGCGGCGGCCCTCCGGAACAAGCTGGCGGCCGTCGCGCCCGAGGCGCTCTGCGACTACGCCTTCTACGGCGGCATCCGCGGCGCGGGTCCCGACGGCCCGGCCACCACGGAGCGGGACCTCGAGGAGCTCGCGGCCGCGGGCGTCGCGGGCTTCAAGGCCTACCTCGTGTCCGGCATGGACACCTTCCCCGCCGTCGACCACGAGCACCTTTCGCGCATGATCGCAAAGGCCGCGGAGCTCGGGCTCCCGGTGCTGGTGCACGCGGAGGATCCCGCGTACGTCCTGCCGGCGGCCGTTCGGATCAAGGCCGCGCGGGGCGCTGCCGCGCCGACCTGGGACGACTACGTGGACTCGCGTCCGGAGGCCGCCGAGCTCGTCGCCTGCGCGTCCCTCATGGCGCTCGCGCGCGGCCGCGAAGGCACCATGCACGTCGTCCACGTCGGCACGGCCGCCGCCGCGGAACACGTCTCGCGCGCGGGCGGCAGCTGCGAAACCTGCGCGCACTACCTCGCCTTCTCGCGCGAGGACTTCGCGGCCAAAGGCGCCTCGCTCAAGACGGCGCCGCCAGTCAAGTCGGCCGAGGAGCGCGAGCGGCTCTGGGAGCTGCTGGCCTCGGGGGCGGTCTCCTTCGTGACGAGCGACCACGCGCCCGCCCGCCCCGAGGAAAAGCGCGGCCGCGACGCGTGGACCGCCTACGGCGGCATACCCGGGGTCGGCACCACTCTTCCCTTCCTCCTCTCGGAAGGCTGGCTTAAGGGGAAATTGGGCCTGCCACGCCTGCTCGAGGCGACGGGCGGCGCGCAGGCCGCGCGCTTCGGCCTTTCCGCGCGCAAGGGCGCCATCGCCCTCGGCAAGGACGCCGACCTCGTCCTCTTCGACCCCAAGGGGAGGACGACGATCCGCGCCGAGCGGCTCTACTCGAAGGGCCGCGACACGCCCTTCGAAGGCCTCGCGCTCGAAGGTTCCATCCGTTCAGTCTACCTTCGCGGCCGCCTCGCCTACGACGCGGCGCGCGACGGAGAGAGGCCCGGGGCGTTGCCCCGCGAAGGCTCCATATCCGACGCGGCGCCCGGCGTCGCGCTCGAACCCGGCTTCGGCCGATTCCTTTCCCGGGGGTGCCCATGAGCGCCGTGATGCGCACGACTTCCATCAGCGAACTGCTCTCCCGCATGGCCGGCGAGTGGCGGTCCGTCCGCTCGATCTACGGCATCCCGGAAGAGACGATCCGCGACGCGGACGCGCTCGCGCGGACGAGCCCGGGCTTCGACTTCTTCGGGACCCGCGTCTCGCTGCCTGTGGGACCGGCCGCGGGACCGCACAGCCAGATCGCCCCGAACATAGTGGCGTCCTGGCTCACGGGCGCCCGCGTGGTCGAGCTCAAGACGGTGCAGGAGATGGACCGCCTCGAGATCGAGAAGCCCTGCATCGACGCCCTCGACGAGGGGCGCAACACCGAGTGGTCCACCGAGCTCTCGCTCGACGAGGCACGCGGCGAGTACCGCCGGGCCTGGCTGGCCATCCGCGTGCTCGAAGCCCTGCGCGCGCCCATGGACAAGCCGGACCCGACCGCCTTCGTGCTGTCCGTGGGCTACACGCTCGCGGGCGTCAAGGGCGAGCGGGTGGACGGCTTCATCGAGAAACTCCGCCAACCCGAGCTGGACCCGGAATGGGAGCGCGAACTCGAGGACGCGGAGCGCGAAGTTTCCGCGCCCGGCTTCGCCTTCGCCTTCGGCGCCGAGGCCGCCGCGCGCGCCGCCCTGGCCGTCAAGGCCCTGCGCGCGAACCCGGCCGAGAGGCCCGTGCACTCGGCCGCCCTCTCCACCATGCACGGCTGCCTGCCCGAGGAGATCGAGGCCATCGCCCGGCACCTGATCTCGGTCAAGAAGCTGCCGCTCGCGGTCAAGCTCAACCCCACCCTGCTCGGCTACGACCGCGTGCGCGAGATCCTCGATCGCACGCGCTGGGGCAAGATCGTCATAAGCCGCGAAGCCTTCGGGAAGGACCTGCAGTTCGGCCGCGCCCTCGAACTCGTCGGCGCGCTCGGGACAGCCGCCCGCGATGCCGGCGTCGGTTTCGGGCTCAAGCTTTCCAACACCCTGGCCCACGAGAACGCGAACACCCCGCTCCCGGGGCATGAGGCCTACCTTTCGGGGCGACCCCTCTTCCCCATCACGACGCGCCTCGCCGCCGAGCTCGCAGGCGCCCTGGCCGTCCCGCCCCCCTTCAGCTTCAGCGCGGGCGTCTCGGCCCTCAACGCGGCCGCCTGCATACAGGCGGGTCTCGGCCCGCTCACCACGGCCACCGAGCTCCTGAAGCCGGGCGGCTACCAGCGCCTGACCGAGATCGCGCGAGCGGCTTCCGGAGCCCTCGCCGCCGCCCCGGCGCGTCCCGACGCCAAGCGCCTCGCCGCCCTCGCGGAGGCGGCGCTCGCCGACCCGGAATACTCGGGCGAGCGGAAGCGCGGACGCGCCAGCATCAGGAAGCCCCTGCCGCGCTTCGACTGCTTCGTCGCGCCCTGCGTCGAGGCCTGCCCCGCCAGGCAGGACGCCCCCGGCTACATCCGCGCAGGCGGCGCCGGACGGATCGCGGAGGCCTTCGACATCGTCAAGGACCGCAACGCCCTGCCCGTCATCACGGGCGTGCTCTGCGACCACGTCTGCCAGAGCGCCTGCTCCCGCGTCGACTACGAGGGCCCCGTGGCCATCCGCGCCTCGAAGCTCGCCGTGGCGCGCGCGGCCGCCCGCGCCGGGCTCGACGAGATCGCGCGCGAGAAGGTCCCGCTCCGCACGGCCACCCGCGTCGGCATCGTCGGCGCCGGCCCCGGCGGGCTCGCCTGCGCGGAGGCGCTCGCCTCAGCGGGCATCATGCCCATCGTCTACGACCGCGACGGGGCGCCCGGCGGCGCGGTTGCCAACTTGATACCCGGCTTCCGCATCGCGCGCGAGGACATCGAGCGCGACGTGAAGCGCATCGCCGCCCTCGGCGTCGAATTCCGCTTCGGGGAGGAGCCCGCGGGCATCGCGGATCTCCGCGCCCGCGGCATCGGCCCCGTCGTGCTGGCCGTCGGCGCCGAGAAGGCGCGCGAGCTGCCGCTCCAGGGTTCAGGCGTGAGCGTCGTGGACGCGCTCTCCTTCCTCAAGCAGGCCGCGCTCGGCAAGGCGCCGGCCCTGGCCCCGGGCGCGGAGAAGCGCGTCGTGGTGGCCGGCGGCGGCAACACCGCCATGGACGCCGCGCGCGCCGCCCTCCGCCTGCCCGGCAAGCCCTCCGTGACCATCGTCTACCGCCGCACCGCGGCCGAGATGCCCGCCGACCGCGAGGAACTCGAGGCGGCCATCGCCGAGGGCGTCGAGTTCGTCGAGCTGGCCCTGCCCGAGGCGGCCCGCCCCGGAACCCTCGTCGTGCGCCGCATGAAGCTCGGCGAACCGGACGCCTCCGGGCGCCGGAGCCCCGCCGCTTCCGACGAGACCTTCGAGCTTGGCTGCGGCCTCCTCGTGGCCGCCATCGGCGAAGCGCCCGACCGCGAGCTCCTCGAAGCCTGGGGCGTGAAGGTCGGGAAGGACGGCCGCCCGGTACTCGAGGCCGACACCCTGGCCGCGGACAAGGATCTCTACGTGGTGGGCGACGCCCGGCGCGGACCGGCCTCGATCATCGCCGCGGTGGCGGACGGGCGTCGCGCCGCCAAAGCCGTCATCGCCGCGCTCGGGGCCCTCGACCCGGACTACGAGCACGCCCGTAAAACGCCCGAGCGCGCCAAGCTGGCCGCCCGCGGCAAGCTGCTCGAATCGTTGCCCGCAGACCACCCGGACTTCCTCGCGCGCGAGGCCGAGCGCTGCCTCTCCTGCGACGAAGCCTGCATGCGCTGCGTCGAGGTGTGCCCGAACCGGGCCAACATCGCGCTCGACCTGGGGCCCGGCCTCGGCTGGCAGATCGTCCACGTCCACGCGCTCTGCAACGAGTGTGGCAACTGCGAGACCTTCTGTCCCTGGGAAGGCGCGCCCTTCAGCGACAAGCTCAACCTCTTCGACTCCGAAGCCGCCCTCATGGCCACGGACCGCGCCGGCTTCGCGCCCCTGCCGGACCGCGGCGGCAAGCACGAATTCGTGGTGCGTTGCGACTCGGGCACGGTCCGCACCCTGGGCGTCCTCGAGTCCGCCGTCTCCGCCGGCCACGGGAGCGCCGCTTCCGCCGCGCCCTCCGCCTGCGGCCCCGACGACCGCCTGGCCCTCGCCGCGGCCCGCATCTTCCGCGACTACGCCTGGCTGGCTCCGCCGGCCGAAGGGAGCTCCTCATGACCGTCTTCGAACGCGTCCGCCTGGTCCGCTGGGACCCCGCGGCCGTCTCCGAGCCCATCGACCTGCTCGTGGGCGACGACGGCCGCATCGCGGCCGCCGGCCCCGGCCTCGCGGCCGCGCATCCCGAAGCCCGGAAAGGCGGCTCGGGCGGCCTCGTCTCGCCGGGCCTCGTGCTCGGCCACACCCACTTCTACTCCGCCCTGGCCCGCGGCCTGCGCGTGGACATCGCGCCGTCGAAGGATTTCGCCCAGCAGCTCGAGCACCTCTGGTGGCGCCTCGACCGGGCCCTCGACGACGTGACGACGCGCTGGTCCGGCGTGGCGGGGGCCATGGACGCCGCCGCCTGCGGCGTCACCACGGTCATCGACCATCACGCCAGCCCCGAGTGGATCGACGGCTCGCTCTCGGTCCTGGCCGAGGGCATCGGCGAGGTCGGCGTGCGCTCGGTGCTCTGCTACGAGACCACCGACCGCAACGGCCAGGCCGGCGCGAAGGCGGGCGTCCGCGAGAACGAGCGCTTCGCCGAGGAGGCGGACACGGCCCGCATGCCGCGCCTGCTCTCGGGCGGCGCCCCCCTCTTCGCGGCCATGATCGGCGCGCACGCGCCCTTCACCCTCGAGGACGGCACCCTCGACGCGCTCGGCGCCCTCTGCAAATCCAGCGGACGCCCCCTGCACGTCCACGTCGCGGAGGACAAGTACGACGCGGTGGAGTCGCGCGCGCGACGCGGCCTCGACCCCCTCGTCCGCCTCGACCGCCACGGTTGCGTCCCGAAGGACACGATCATCGCGCACGGCCTCTGGCTTTCCCCCGAGGAATTCGCGCTGCTCGAGGAGCGCGGCGCCATGCTGGCCCACAACGCGCGCTCCAACATGAACAACGCCGTGGGCTACCAGGCCGCGCTCCCCTCGCTCCGGAATTGGATGCTCGGCACCGACGGCATGGGCGCCGACGTGCTCGAGGAATTCAAGTTCGCGTTCTTCAAGCACAAGGACTCCGGCGGCCCCCTCTGGCCCGACGCCTACTTGAAGGCCCTCGGCCGCGCGGGGAATTTCGCCGCCCGCATGCTCGGCGTGGAAGCGCTCGAGCTCGTCCCCGGCGCGCCTGCGGACCTGGTGCACTGGGACTACCCCGCCCCGACCGCTCTCGGCGCCGACAACCTGGCCGGCCACCTGGCCTTCGGGCTCTCGAGCCGCCACGTGAAGTCCGTCATGGTCGGCGGCCGCTTCGTCATCGAAAACAAGGTTCCCGCCTACGACGCCGAGGCCCTCGCGGCCCGCTGCGCCGAGGCGGGCGACCGGCTCTGGAAACGAATGACCGACATGGAAAGGAAGGCATGAACATGGATTACTCGAGCATCAAGGCCGCCGCGGCCAAGCACCGCGACTGGACCGCCCGCGCCCTCTCCGAGATGATCAAGGTCCCCGGCTTCTCGGGCACCGAAGGCCCCCGCGTCCAGCTGATCAAGAAGCTGGCCGAGGAAGCGGGCATGGAGGACATCCGCATCGACGCGCTCGGCTCGCTGCTCGGCCGCGTGGGGACGGGCCCGAAGAAGCTCGTCTTCGACGCCCACATCGACACCGTCGGCGTCGGCGACCCGGCGGCCTGGAAGACCCCGCCGCATTCCGGCCTCATCGAAGACGGCCTCGTGAAGGGCCGCGGCGCCTCCGACCAGCTCGGCGGCGCGGCCTCGATGCTCGCCGCGGCGCGCATCCTTAAAGAGTCAGGCTACTCGGGCGAGTACACGGTCTGGTTCGCTTTTACCGTCATGGAGGAGGACTGCGACGGCCTCTGCTGGAAGCACCTGATCGAGGAGGACAAGTTCGTCCCCGACTTCTTCGTCTCCACCGAGCCCACGAGCTGCCGCCTCTACCGCGGCCACCGCGGCCGGATGGAGATCCAGATCGAGATCCGCGGCGTCTCCTGCCACGGCTCCGCGCCCGAGCGCGGCGACTCCGCCGCGTACAAGGCCGCCCGCGCGGCGCTGGCCATCGAGAAGCTCAACGAGCGCCTCCTGCCCGACGACGACAAGTTCCTCGGCAAGGGCACCATCACGGTCAGCCAGATCAAGGTCCAGGGCCCGAGCCAGTGCGCGGTGCCCGACCAGGCCATGCTCTACTGCGACAGGCGCCTGACCTGGGGCGAGGACGACAAGCTCGCCATCGGCCAGGTGGAAGACGCCCTCCGCGAGGCCGGCGTCGACAATTTCAAGGTCTTCATGCCCGAGTACGCCGCGCCCGCCTACACCGGCAAGGTCTACAGGCAGGAGCTGTACTTCCCCACCTGGAAGTTCCCGATGGAGCATCCCCTTGTGAAGGGCGGCGTGGCCGCGCACTCAAGTCTGTTCGGAAAGGCGCCCACGGTGGACAAGTGGACCTTCTCGACGAACGGCGTCGCGGTGGCGGGCAGGCACGGCATCCCTTCCATCGGCTTCGGCCCCGGCGACGAGAACCAGGCCCACGCCCCGAACGAGATCAACCGGATCGACGACCTCGAGATCTGCGCCGCCTTCTACGCGGCCCTGCCCCTCGGGCTCGAAGCGACGAAGTGACGAAGTGACGATACCGCGGCGGCGCCGGGCCGGTCCCGTCGTCCGCGGCGATCCCGGACGCCGCTCCGACTCGGGGCGGCATCCGGAAAGAAGGCGAGATGAATCCGACGAAATGGGTCTACGCGTGCTCCTCCTGCGGCAAGCTCTTCCCGCTCGAAAAAGGCCGCTACCTCTGTCCCGAGTGCGGCCCGAAATCGATACCGGCTCGGCCTCTCGAGGGCATCCTCGAGGCCGTGTGGGAAGGCGAAGCGCCGACCGGGCGCGTGCCGCTCCCGGTCGAGGCCAAATGGTTCCCGCCGCTCGCGGTCGGGAACACGCCGCTCCGCGCCGCCCCGCGCCTCGCCGCCGAGCTCGGCGTTCCCGCGCTGTACCTGAAGGACGACGGCGCCGAGCCCTCGGGATCCTTCAAGGACCGCGCGAGCGCCCTCGTGGCGGCCTTCGCCAGGCGCGAAGGCATCGGCGAGATCGTCCTTGCCAGCACCGGCAACGCCGCGAGCTCCATGTCCTGCATGGGCGCCGCCGCCGGCCTCGCGGTGACGGTCTTCGTGCCCGCGAAAGCCCCGGTCGCCAAGCGCGTCCAGGTGCTGCAGTACGGCGCGACCATGATTCCCGTCGACGGCAGCTACGACCTCGCGTATGAAAAGAGCCTCGAGTACTCGCTCGACCCCGTCCGGGCCCCGCGCGTCATGTCGCGCAACACCGCCTACAACCCGCTTACCATCGAAGGGAAGAAGACCGTCGCCTTCGAGCTCCTCGAGGAGCTCGAGCTGGCCGAGTCCTTCGGCGCCGGGAAGAAGGCGGCTGGCGCCCGGCTCCACGTCTTCGTGCCCACGGGCGACGGCGCCATACTCTGCGGCGTCTACAAGGGCTTCGAGGACCTCGTGCGCCTCGGGCGCCTCGACCGCGTGCCGACCATCTGGGCGTGCCAGGCGGACGGCTCGTCCGCCATCTTCCGCGCCCTCCGCGACGGCGGTTTCGGGGAAAGCGTGCCCTCCGACACGGTGGCCGACTCGATCGCGGTGGACGCGCCGCGGGCGGGCATCCTGGCCCTCAAGAAGCTGCAGCACCACGCGGGCCGCGCCCTCGCGCTTCCCGACTCCGAGATACTCGCGGCGCAGCGCCTCGCGTCCTCGCGCGCGGGCGTTTTCATGGAACCCTCCAGCGCGGCCGCCATGGCCGCCTTTATCCGCGTCGCCAAGGACCTTCCGCCCGACGCCCTGCCCGTGGTGCTCGCCACGGGTTCGGGGCTCAAGGACGTGAGGTCCGCGGCGCGCGCCGTCGGCCTTGGCGCCGATTGACCCTTCATCACCGACACCGCACAAGGAGCACCGACATGATCGACCTGAAAACCGGCGACAAGGCCACCCGCGCGAAGAACATCCAGCGCTGCAAGGACAAGGGCATCCTCCTTCCCACCTTCGCCCAGATGCGCGACCCCGAGACCATCCCGCAGAAAATCAAGGACGAGCTTTCGGGCATCGGCCTCTGGGACGTGCACAGCCGCAACCTCTTCCGCGTCACCTGGAAGAACGAGCCCGTCGAGAAGGGCGGCGCCTACGGCCCGGTCAACTACTTCGAGCTGCCCCGCGAGCTGACCGGCACCAAGGCGCGCATCGGCGCCATCGTCGGCAAGTGGTTCCCCACCGGCGCGCACAAGGTCGGGGCCGCCTATTCCTGCCTGGTGCCCGAGCTCGTCACCGGCCGCTTCGACCCGACCGCGAAGAAGGCCGTCTGGCCCTCCACCGGCAACTACTGCCGCGGCGGCGCCTACATCTCGCGCCTGCTCTCCTGCCCCTCGGTGGCCATCCTGCCGGCCGAGATGTCGAAGGAGCGCTTCGAGTGGCTCAAGACCATGGCCGAAGAGGTCATCGCCACGCCCGGCTGCGAGTCGAACGTCCGCGAGATCTTCGAGAAATGCATCGAGATCGAGGCCACCCGGCCCGACGCCGTCATCTTCAACCAGTTCGACCAGCTGCCGAACCACCTCTGGCACTACTCGGTCACCGGCCCCGCCATGGAGGACGCCTTCGAGGCCATGAAGCGCGGCGACGAGCGCCTGGCCCTGACCATGTTCAGCTCCGGCTCCGCGGGCACCCTCGGCGCGGGCACCTACCTCAAGGAGCGGCACTTCGGCACCCGCGTGGGCGTCGGCGAGGCCCTGCAGTGCCCGACCATCCTCGAGAACGGCTTCGGCGGCCACCGCATCGAGGGCATCGGCGACAAGCACATCCCCTGGATCCACAACCTCCGCGACACCGACGCGGCCGTCGGCGTGGACGACGAGATAGCCATCCGCCTGCTCCGCCTCTTCAACGAGCCCGCCGGCCGCGCCGTCCTGGTCGAGGCGGGCGTCCCGTCGGAAGCCGTCTCGAAGCTCGACCTGCTCGGCATCTCGGGCATCGGTAACCTGGTGGCCACCATCAAGGCGGCCAAGTACTACGAGCTCGGCGAGGACGAGATCGCGCTGACGGTGTTCACCGACAGTCTCCAGCTCTACGGCTCGCGCCTGCACGAGCTGGCCGCCGAGCGCGGCGCCTATGACCGCCGCCAGGCCGACCGCGACCTCGACATGCTGCGCAACCTCTCGGTCGACTACGTGCTGGACATGAACCACGTCGACCGCCGCCGCGTCCACCAGCTCAAGTACTACACCTGGATCGAACAGCTCGGTAAGGGTCTCGACGAGCTCAACGCGCAGTGGACCGACCACCGCGCCTACTGGGGCGGCCTCCACGCCCAGGTCGGGGAGATCGACCGCATGATCGAGGAGTTCAACGAGGAGGTGCGCGGGTGATCCTGCTCAAGGACTGCTTCCGGGTGATCCGCCCCCGCCACGGCGCGGGGGCGGCGGCGGGCTCCCTCGAGGACGACCTGGCCGGGGTGGACATCCTCATAGAAGGAAACCGCATCGCGAAGATCGCCAGGGGCATCGTGCCGCCCGCGGGCTGCGAAGTCGTGGACGCCTCGCGCCACGTCGTGATGCCGGGCCTCGTCAACACCCACCACCACTTCTACCAGACCCTGACGCGGAACGTCCCCGCCGTGCAGGACGCCAAGCTCTTCAAGTGGCTCGTCTACCTCTACGAGGTCTGGAAGGGGGTCGACGAGGAGGCGGTGTACTGGTCGAGCATGCTCGCGCTCGCGGAGCTCGCGAAGACCGGCTGCACCCTCTCGACCGACCACCACTACCTCTACCCGCAAGGCTTCAGGGACGACCTGCCGGGGCTCCAGTTCAAGGCGGCCTCGGAGCTCGGGCTCCGCTTCGCGCCGACGCGCGGCTCCATGTCGCGCTCGAAGAAGGACGGCGGCCTGCCGCCCGACTCCGTGGTGCAGGACGAGGACACCATCCTCGCCGAGAGCGAGGAAGCCCTCCGGAAGTACCACGACGCCGCGCCCGACGCCATGCGGAAGCTCGCGCTCGCGCCCTGCTCGCCCTTCTCGGTCTCCGAGAAAAGCATGAAGGACGCCGCGGCCCTGGCGCGGAAATACGGCGCCCGGCTCCACACCCACCTGGCGGAGACCCTCGACGAGGACCGCTTCTGCGTCGAGATGTACGGCCGCCGCCCCCTGCGCGTCATGCAGGACTGCGACTTCGTCGGGCCTGACGTCTGGTACGCGCACGGGATACACTTCAATGACGAGGAAATGAAAATCCTCGCGGAGACGAAGACCGGCGTCGCCCACTGCCCCTCCTCGAACATGCGCCTCGGCTCCGGCATCTGCCGGGTGCGCGAGATGCTCGACCTCGGGGTGCCCGTGGGACTCGCGGTCGACGGTTCGGCCTCGAACGACGCCTCGGACATGCTCGGCGAGGCGAGGCAGGCCCTGCTCCTCCAGCGCGTGCGCTACGGCTCTGCCGGCATCACCGCGCGCGAGGTGCTGGGACTGGCGACGGAAGGCGGCGCCCGCATCCTGGGCTACGACCAGGCCGGGCGCATGGAAGAAGGCGCGCTGGCGGACATCGCGCTCTTCGACGTGATGAAAATGGAGTACGCGGGCGCCCTCTCGGACCCCGCGGCGGCTTTGCTCTTCTCGGGCTACGACCACGGCGTCGACCATCTGGTCGTCGACGGGAAATTCGTGGTGCGGAACCGGAAGCTCGTCGGCGCCGACGAGGACAGGATCCGCGACGAGGCGAACAAGGCCGCGAAGCGCCTTCTTTCGAAGGCGGGAGTGAGGGCCGAATGGTAAGCGAGTACCTGAAACCGAAAACCCTCGACGAAGCGCTCTCCGCGCTCGCCGACGCCGCTTCAGTCGCCCTGGCGGGGGGCACTTGGCTCCTCGTCGGCGAGGAACACGGCATCCGGCCCGATCTGGGCCGCGTCGTCGACGTCGGCGAGCTCGTAAGCGCGCTCGTCGAGCGGAAGGACGGAATCGCGCGCATCGGCGCCGGCGCCACCTTCCAGGCCATCGCCGACTCGCCTTCCCTGCCCGACAGCGTCCGGCGCGCGGCGCTCTCCATGGCCAACCGCAACACGCGGAACCGCGCCACGCTCGGGGGCAACCTGGGGGCGGACAAGTCCTGCGCCAGCCTCGTGCCCGTCCTGCTCGCACTCGACGCGAGCGTGGAGTACGCGGTACGCAGCGCGGACGGCAAAGCCGTAACCAAGACGGCGCCGCTCGCCGCCTGGCTCGACGCCAAGGAAGGCCTCGTCCTGGCCGTCGCCTTCGCGACGCCCCCGGGGCTCAAGTCCGCGTCGGGTCGCGCCAGCCGCACCGCCTGCGACGTGGCCACCGCCACGGTGGGCGTGGCCTACCGCCTCGAGGGCGGCGCCGTCATGGCGCTGAAGATCGCCATGGGCGGCTTCGGCCCCCACGCGCGGCGCATGCCGAAGCTGGAAGCCCTGTTCGAGGGCAAGGCCCTGCCGTCCAAGGCCGAGGTCGAGAAAGCCGTCGAGCCCCTGCTCGGCGCGATTTCCGACCAGCGCGGCTCGGCGGACTACAAGCGGCGGCGCGGGGCGGTCATCCTCGCGGACGCCCTCGCGGGCGCGACGGAGGTCACGGCATGAAGGTGAATTTCGAACTCAACGGCCGATCCGTTTCCTGGAACGTCGAGCCCGGCACCACCCTGCTCGACGCGCTCCGCGCGAAGGGCATCGTGTCGGTGCGGAACGGCTGCGACGGCGAAGGCTCCTGCGGCCTCTGCGCCGTCCTGCTGGAAGGCCGCCAGGTCAACTCCTGCCAGATCCTGGCGCCCCAGGTCGAAGGCAAGAAGGTCTACACGGTCGACTTCTACTCGAAGGACCGGAAGCTCTCGGTGGTGCAGCAAGCCCTGATCGACGCGGCCTGCGTCCAGTGCGGCTACTGCACCCCCGCGGTGACCCTGGCCCTGCACGAGCTCCTCGAGCGCAGTCCCGACCCGGACGGGGACGAGGTGCGCGACGCCCTTTCCGGCACGCTTTGCCGCTGCACGGGCTACGAGCAGTTCTTCAACGCGGCGCGCATCGCCTCGAAGCGCCTGAAAGAGCCCGCTTACGCGGAGGCCGCCGCGCCCGAGTTCGCGCCGGAGCTGCGCCACGTCGGCAAGAACCGCGAGAAGGTCGACGCCGCCGCCCTGGCCCGCGGCGAACGCGCCTACGTCGAGGACCGCGTGCCCTCCGACGCCTGCCACCTCCTCCTCCTCCAGAGCCCCCACGCGCACGCCTGGGTGAAAAAGGTCGACGTCTCGAAGGCCGAGAAAATGCCGGGCGTCGTCGCGATCGTCACCAAGGACAACTGCCCCGACCTCGTGTACACCACCGCGGGCCAGGGCTTCCCCGAGCCGAGCCCGCACGACCAGCGCATGTTCCCGCGCAAGGTGCGCCACGTCGGCGACCGCGTGGCCGCCGTGCTGGCCGAGAGCCCCGAGGAGGCGCGCGCCGCCCTCGCGGCCATCGAGGTCGAGTACGAGGTGTTGCCGCCCGTCCTCTCCATCGCCGAGGCGAAGAAGAACGACGCGCCGGTGGTCCACCACGGCAAGGTTTCCTACGTGGTCGGCGATCCGCCGGAAGGCACGTCCACCGAGGGCGACGGCCGCGACGACCCCATCCTCTACCAGTTCCCCCTGCACGCCGACCCGCACCGCAACCTCGCGGCCAGCGTGGCCGACGGCATCGGCGACCTCGACAAGGGCTTCGCGGAGGCGGACCTCGTCATCGAGCGGACCTACAAGGGAAACCGCGTCCAGTGCACGCCGATGGAGCCCCACGTGGTCCTGACCCGCATGGACGGCGGACGCCTGGTCATCCATGCCTCGACCCAGGTGCCCTGGCACGTCAGGCGCATCGTCTCGCGCGTCATCGGCATACCCGAGCACAAGGTCCGCGTGATCAAGGAACGCGTCGGCGGCGGCTTCGGCGCCAAGCAGGACATCGTCGTCGAGGATCTGGCCGGCTGGCTCTCGTGGACCACCGGGCGGACGGTGTTCTTCCGCTACGACCGCGCCCAGGAATTCGCCGCCAGCCGCACCCGCCACCTGATGGAGATCACCGTCAAGCTCGGCGCGAAGAAGGACGGGACGCTGACCGCCATCCTGATGAAGCTGGACGCGGACACGGGCCCCTACGGCCAGCACTGCCTGACCGTTCCCATGAACGCCATCTCGAAGAGCCTGCCCCTCCTCCTCTGCGACAACGCGCGCTTCGAAGTGAAGTCGTACTACACGAACCTCGCGCCCGCGGGCGCCTACCAGGGCTACGGCGCGCCCAAGGGCAGCTTCGCCCTGCAGACCGCGCTCGCGGAGCTGGCCGCCGAGCTCAAGATCGACCAGCTCGACCTTATCGAAAAGAACCGCGTGCGATCGGGATCCCGCATCGAGATCCTCCGCTCGCTCGGCGAGGGCCGCCCCGGCGCGGCCGTCACGCTCGGCGAGTGCGGCCTCGGCGAGATGATCGCGCGCGGCAGGAAGGCCTTCGCCTGGGACGCGCCGAAACCCGCCGCGGACGGCGACTGGAAGATCGGCCGCGGCGCGGTCATCATCCAGCAGGGCTCGGGGCTCCCCGGTCTCGACGCCGCCAACGCGGAAATCCGCCTCCTGCAGGGCGGCAGCCTGCTCATGCTCTCGGGCGGCGCCGACCTGGGCACTGGGCTCGACACGGTAACCGCCAAGGCGGCCGCCGAGATCATGGGCCTGGACATGGAAGACGTCTCGGTGGTCTCGGGCGACACCGACACCACCCCCTTCGACAAGGGCGCGTACGCGAGCTCGGGCACCTTCTTCTCGGGCAACGCCGCGGTCAAGGCCGCGGAGGACCTCAGGCGCAAGTGCCTCGAGGCCGCGAGCGTCATGCTCGGCGAGAGCGTGGCCGACCTCGCCCTCGTCCACCGCGGCGTCATCAAGGGCAAGAAGGGCCAGGTGACGCTCGCGGAAATCGCCCACCAGGGCGTCCAGGGCGAGGGGCACTCGGAGCTGACCGGCTTCGGCAGCTTCAAGACCGAGCACGCGGCCTTCCCCTACGGCGCGCATTTCGTCGAGGCCGCCGTAAACGTGCGAACGGGCGAAGTGAAGCTGCGCCGCTACCACGCCTACCAGGACTGCGGCACGCCCATCAACCCGGCGCTGGCCATGGGCCAGATCTACGGCGGCGTCATGAAGGCGGTCGGCCACTCGCTCTACGAGGAGCTCCTCTTCGATGAAAAGGGAAAGCCGCTCAATCTCGGCTTCCTCGATTACAAGATCCCCTCGATCTACGAGGTACCCGAGGATTTCCACGTGGAGCTCGTGCCCGTCGCGGACGAGGTCGGCCCCTTCGGGGGCAAGAGCGTTTCGGAGATCTCGCTCAACGGCACCGCCCCCGCGGTGGCCATCGCCATCCACGACGCCGTCGGCGCCTGGTGCCGCGAATGGCCCTTCACCCCCGAGCGCGTCCTGCGCGCCATGGGTAAGCTCTAGGAACGGGAAGACCACGTAGGCACGGAGTTTTTGAGGGAAGAGGGAGGAAGACGGGAGAGGGAATCGTGGTTCATTCCACTCGATCCATTCTTCTCCCTCTTATCTCCCTATCTCCGTGTCTCCGTGGTAGATATTCATGCGCAATCAACCGGAGGGAACATGAAGACTGACGACGTGAAGGCGCTGATCGGCGCGCTCAAGCAGAAGAAGACCGGGATGTACCGCAAGGACTTCCTCCTGACCTGGGAAAAGTCGCGCGACGAGCTTGAGGCGACTTTCCTGGTGGCCGAGGCCCTGCGGCTCATGCGCGACGCGGGAATCAGCCCGAGGCTCTGGGACTCCGGCATCGCGGTGTCGAACTTCCGCGACAACTCCACACGCACGCGCTTCAGCTACTCAAGCGCCTGCGACCTCCTCGGCCTCTACGTGCAGGACCTGGACGAGGGCAAGAGCCAGATCGCCCACGGCGAGACCGTGCGCGAGACCGCGAACATGATCAGCTTCCTGACCGAGGCCATCGGCATCCGCGACGACATGTACCTGGGCGAGGGCGACAAGTACCAGCGCGAGGTCGGCAGGAGCCTCGACGACGGCGTGGCCGCGGGCGTGCTCCCGGACCGCCCGACCATCGTCAACCTCCAGTCCGACATCGACCACCCGACGCAGTCGATGGCCGACCTCCTCCACCTGGCCAAGCACTTCGGCGGCCTCGACAAGCTCAAGGGCAAGAAGCTCGCCATGACCTGGGCCTACTCGCCCTCGTACGGCAAGCCGCTCTCGGTGCCGCAGGGCATCATCGGCCTCGCGAGCCGCTTCGGCATGGACGTGACGCTCGCCCACCCCGAGGGCTACGACCTGATCCCCGAGGTGGTGGAGCTCTCGAAGAAGCAGGCGAAGGAATCCGGCGGCTCGTTCAGCCACGTGACCTCGATGGACGAAGCCTTCAAGGACGCGGACATCGTCTATCCGAAAAGCTGGGCGCCCTTCCACGTGATGCAGCAGCGCGTCCCCCTCCTCCACTCGGGCGACCAGGCGGGCCTCAAGGAGCTCGAGAAGTCCTGCCTCGCGAACAACGCGAGGTTCACCGACTGGGAGTGCACCGAGGAGAAGATGAAGCTGACCAAGGGCGGGAAAGCGCTCTACATGCACTGCTTGCCCGCCGACATCACCGGCGTCTCGTGCAAGGCCGGCGAGGTGGCCGCGAGCGTCTTCGACCGCTACCGCGACGACACCTACCGCGAGGCGAGCTGGAAGCCGTACATCATCGCGGCCATGATCCTGCTCGGCAAGCGCAAGGACCCGGCGGCCACCCTGGAAGCCCTCCTCGAGCGCGGCACACCCCGTACCGTATAAGAAGAAACCACGGAGACACGGAGATAAGGAGGAAAGAAGGAGGGGGAAGAAGGATCAGGGAAATGGAAAGTTTCCATTTTTGCCTCAATCCTGTTCCCTCTCAGCTCCCTCCAGCCTCCGTGTCTCCGTGCCTCCGTGGTTGATATTCCTGCATGAAACATTACGCATTGAAACGGGCGGGGATGGCCCTATTGGCCTGGGCCGTCTCCGTGCTGGCGATCTCAAGCATCCTCAATTCCACGCTGGAAGCGACCGCGCGCGCGGACATCCTCGAAAGCGTCCGCGCCATGGTCGGCGCGAGCACCGAGGCATCGCGCGACGGCAGGAGCGTCGAGGAATTCCGCGCCGACACCCTCCAGGCGCTCGAGCGCGCGTACGGTCTCCACCTGCCGCTCCCGGCGCGGGTATTGAAATCCTGGTGGCGCATCGTCACGCTCGACCTGGGCGAAGCCGAGATCGGCCCCGACCGGGGCTCCACGCGGCGGCGGAGCGTGCTCAAGGCGGCCGCGTCGACTGCGGCGCTGTTCACGCTTTCGACCGCGCTTTCGGTTGCCGCGGGGCTGTCCCTGGCCCTCGCCGCCTCGGAGCGCCCCGGCGGCCGCCTCGACCGCCTGCTCGCGCGCGTCGCCGCCATGATCCACGGCGCGCCGACCTGGTGGGCCGGCGCCTTCCTGGTCATGGCCTTTTCGATCGAGCTCCGGATTTTCCCCTTCGGCGCGCTGGCTACGGTGCCGCCTCCGGAAAATCCCTTCCTGGCCCTGCTCGATCGCCTCTCCTACCTGATCCTGCCCGTGCTCTCCATCGCTTCCTTACGCGTCTGGGCCTTCGCCCTGCTCGCGCGCGCGGCCCTCGACTCGAACCTCCACGAGGACTTCGTCATGTCGGCGCGGGGGCGCGGCATTCCCGAAGGGAAGATAATGCGGGGCCACGTGCTCCGGAGCTCGGGACCGGCCATCGCCTCGAACGCGGTCATCGCGCTCGTGCAGAGCTTCGGCGGCGACGCCCTCGTGGAGATCGTCTTCGCGCGGCCTGGCCTCGGCCTCCTGCTCTGGACCTCGATACGCGGCAACGACATCCGCCTTACCGCCGGGGCCTTCGCGGCGCTGGCCCTGGTCATCTGCGTGTCGATGGCCCTGCTCGACCTGGCCTACGGCCTCCTCGACCCCCGCGTACGCTCCTCAAAATAGGAATTGAACCACAGAGGCACGGAGACACAGAGGGAAGAGGGAGAAGAACAGGGAGAGGAAGGAGACAGGATATCCGGAGAAATTGTCGCAAGACAGGACATCCCGAAATTCTTGCCTTTCACTCCTCCCTCTTCTCTCCCCTTCTCCGTGTCTCCGTGGTTAGTCTTCTGTAGGTAGATTTATCGCAGGAGGGCTTCGAGGGCGGCGAGGCTGTGGACCTGGGGGAACTGGGATGAGCGGTTCGGGGCGGGCGATCCGCGGAGGAAGAGGACGGGGTTGAGGCCGTAGTAGGCCGCGAGCTCGCAGTTCTTCGGGCTGTCGTCGACGAAGAGGCACTCCTCGGGCGCCTCGGCGATGCCGGAGAGCGCGATTTCGAAGAGCGTGCCCTCCGCCTTGACCGAGCCGTGCATCGACGAGACGACGAAGGGGTCGAACCAGCGCCTGAGGCCAGCCGCCTCGTAGACCGAGAGCACCGAGGGCCAGGCATCCGAGATGATGCCGAGGGAATAGCGCGCGGCGAGGCGCGGCACGGCTTCGGCGACGTCCGGATAGAACGCGTACTTGGCGTAGTCCTTGACCTTCGCGCGCGCGCAAGCCGCCACGACCGGCTCGAGGTCCCCGGGAGCGCAGGGCGCCAGCAGGATGCGGTAATAGTCCGAGAAGAGCGCGAGCTCCTCGTCCTCGGTCCGGATCAGGTGGTTCTCGTCGAGATAGACCTGGGCCACCTCGGCGGTCGGCCCGGCGAGGACCTCCTCCCAGGGCGCGCCGAGCGCGGCGCACGCGGACTTGAAGGCTTCCGTGGCGAACCAGTGTCCGGAGCGCGGATGCACCAGCACCATGCCCGAATCGAAGAAGACGCGCTTGACGGGGAATTCGAAATCCATGGATGAAGACCGCTCCGGACGCGAGGAGGATTCGCCCTCATCATGCCATGGAAGGCTCCCGAAAATCCAGCGTCTCCGTCCGGGCCCGCCTCGGACCCCGGCCCAGGGAGGACAGGCTCAGTCGCGCGTTCCCGTCAATCCGGATCGAGCCCGGCGTACGCGCGGACGCGCTCGTCGACGCGGCGCGCGAGCGAGCGCGTGTAGGCCTCGAAACGCCCTTCCCAGAGGGGGCGGCGGGACGGTTGAGCGTCTCGTAGTCGACGCCGAGGAGCGGAACGTCCGCGCGGGCGCAGAAGGCGAAGGCCGCGTCCACCAGGGCGCGGGCGACGCCCCGCCCGCGCGCGGACGGGGTGACGTAGAGGCCCTGGATGTTGCGCACGCAATCGAGGCTCGAGGCGAAGTTCTCGGCGGGGCTACCGAGCCGGATGAAGCCGAGCGGCAGCTCGCCGGCAAGCGCGACCAACTCGGAGCGACGCGGGTCGCCGATCCATTCCAGGAATTCCGCCGCCGGGTCCTCGTCGGGGTGGAACATGAAGAGCGGAGAGCGGCGGTAGAACTCGTTGTGGGCCCGGTGGAGCGGCGCGAGCGCCGCGGCGTGCCCCGCGTCCGCCTCGACGATACGCACGCCTTCAGGCGGCCCGGCCTCGGGCGCGGAATCGGGCACGGCGCGCATGGCGTCGGCGCAGCGCATGCCGAAGCCGTTGCGGAACCAGGCCTCGATGATCGCTTCGTCGTGGGCGTAGGCGGTGACCGTGTGCGAAAGCAGGCCGTCGCGGACCCAGGACGCCGCCGCGCGCTCGTAGAGCGAAAGCACGAGGCCGGCGCCGAAGCGGCCGGCGCGCGCGTGGCCGTGGAGCGGCACGTGGACGCCCCCGCATTCGCCGAAGTGGGACGCGACGGGATAGCCCGCGAGGTACCCGACCAGGGCGTCGCCCGAAAAGGCCGCGATGCCGCGACCGCGCGAGAAGAGCCCCTCGAGGCGGGCGCGCAGGGCCGCGGCAGCCCCTTCGGTCGGCAGGCAGGGCACGGCCGCTCGCTCGGCATCGTAGGCGGCCAGGGCGAGCGGCAGGGCCGCCTCGATGAAGGAGGGGGCGTCGGTCGGGAGGCCAACGAATCGGAGCGGGGCGGGCGGGCTCATGGGGAGCATGATAGCACGGCCCCCGCGGGGACCGGAGGCGGCGCGAAGGGGAAGGCGGGCCCGCCGGGAAGGTTCCGCGAGCCGGGGACGAAGCCCGCGCCATTCGTCCCCGACGTCAGCCCTTCATGGCGGGGACGATCAGGCGCACCTCGTCGTAGTCCTCATCGCGGAGGCCTTCGAGGCTGGCCCGCGCCGGTTTCCTCGCGGGGTCGAGGAGGGGCCAGCCGGCTCCGACGGCCGCGGCGAGCTGCCGGCCGGACACGAGTTCGCCGGGGCCGGCCATCTTCTGGAGGCGGAAGATGGAGTTGACCGCGTAGCTGACGTAGTCGCGGTACTTGAGGCCGGAGCACTCGGCGTTGATCTCGTACTTGTAGACCTCGCCGACGTTGAGGGCACCCGCGACGTTGAGCTTGTAGCCGTAGCCCGGGCCGATCTCGGCGACCACCTGGCGCAGGATGCGGAAGAGCTCGATGGCGGCTTCGTGCTGGCCCTCGGCCGGATCGTCCCAGACGAGCATGGCGCCGTCGCCGAGCAGCTTGTAGTAGCTCACGCCCATGCCGGTGGCGGCGGCGAGGAGCTCCTGCGAGTACTTCTCGAGGAAGCCCGTGACCGCCTCGGTGCCGGCCTCGAGGGCGAAGCTGGAGAAGCGGCGGAGGTCGAGGCAGAGGATCAGGGCCTTGAGGCTGCGCTTGTCGTAGCTGCCGTCCTTGAGGCTGATTGGCGTGCGCTCCATCTCGCGCACCACCGCCGGGTCGAGCTCGATGGTGTCGACGTCGACCGAGGCGAGCTCGTAGCCGTCGAGGACCGCGCCGGCCAGCTCGCGGATGGTCTCGTCGACGGAGCGCTCGGCGGAGAAAGGCACGCGGCGGCCCTTCGAGTC
>JAFGNN010000061.1 GCA_016926955.1 Spirochaetales bacterium
GTATTCAATTTATAGGCAATTCGATCACAATCCGCCTGGGAAACTGATTTCATGCAGCTCTTCTTGGGAATGTACTGGCGAATGAGTCCATTGGTATTTTCGTTTGTACCTCGTTCCCAGGAATGGTAGGGGTTTGCGAAGTAGCAAGTTACTGGATAGAGCTCCTCGAGCTTCTTGTAGCCATGGAATTCTGTCCCATTATCAAACGTGATTGACTTGAAGTTTTTTTCGTGTTCGAGAATAGCCTCAATACATGCCTTGTTAACTTCTTCGACGGTGCGGGCTTTGATCCTCTTTATAATAAGGAAGCCAGTTTTCCTTTCGACGAGCGTGACGATGCAATGGTGACGATCGCTACCGATCACCGTATCGCCTTCCCAGTGGCCTATGCTGGTTCTGTATTCAATTTCCAGAGGCCGGTAATCGATCATGCGTTTACCCTGTAAGCGGCCCATGGAATCATGGCTGTTATAGCGTTTCCGCCGTCTTTTAGGAACGACTCGAAGGTGCTGGTAGAGCGTACCGCCCTTCTTCTTGTCATAGAGAAGGTAGAGATAGATCGTTTCATGACTCCTTGAGAAGCCGAAATAGGTTTTTACGATAAATGAGATCTGTTCAGGGCTGTAATCGTCCTTGATCAAGTCGAGGACGATTCTACGATCGTAGCGATCGGGGAATTCCTCGGCGAGCCGTTCGTGAACCCGTTTGGCCGTGTGCCGTTGCTTGAACCGCATCCGGTGGTCTTCCTCGAGCCATTCGTCGATCTTCGCCTTGAAGGGGTCGAGCCGCAACACGGCGGGAGCTTTCGCCTTCAGTCCCCTCTCGTAGTTGTCCCGCTTCATGTAGCGCGTGACGGTCTTCCGATCGAGCTTGAGCCGACCGGCGATCTCCTGCGGTCCCAAGCCTTGCCGCTGCAGCTCCTTGATCTGGTCAACCTGGTTCATCCTGAGCATCCCTTCCCCCTGCCTTCCAGGGGAAACCGCCGCTTTTCCCCACGATTTCCATGGGTACTTCCGACGATTTTTTTGTCCATCCCAGGCCGATCTTTCCGGGGAAGTTCAGGGTACGCTATACAAACCGATCGAGAGAACCGCGTAAAGGACGCAGGCAGGGCGGTCCATTTTACGAGCATTGACTGGACACTAGCCGCTTGCGACTTGAATGCGGGCGTTTGCACTGGTGGGGTAAATGAGATCGCCGGTCCCCGCGGACCGGCGATCCGGCAATGGAGGTGGCGGGAGTTGAACCCGCGTCCTGGCGCGCGCGCCGTGGGCGTCTACAGGTTTAGCCGCGCATCGGATTGTCGGGAGACGCTTGGCTTCGCGGCACGCGGCGTCTCCGTATCCGGGAGTTTTCTTGCCGCGTCCCGTCCCGGCGCGGGACACGGCCAGCCTCGATCGCGTCGGAAGTTACGGCCGCTCGAGGCGGCGCAGCCGGCTTCCGCGTCCTACCGCTTACGCGGCGAGGGCGTAACTGTCGTTGTTGGCAGTTAAAGGTTTTGCCGAATGTAAGGACATCGACGCTCCACCTGCGACCCACGACCCGGATCGCGTCAGTCGAAACCGGGGCACCCCCTGGTTCGGACGTGAACCTGTCGAAGGACAGCATACTCGTGAACGGGAGCCGGGTCAATCCCGGATGCGAGCGCTGCGCGGAGCATCGGCGCGCGGGGCAGGATTATCGACGATACCGCCATCGCGAAGGCGATTCTCGACCGCTTGCTCCACCGCAGCCGTGTGCCGATCGTCCGCGGCGAGAGCTTCCGTGCGCGGGCGAAGCGCCGGCCAGGCCTCGCGGGACCGGCTCTCGTCGGGCGCCCGAACCGAAGCATGGGGGCGGAGGAGCGAGTTGCCGGGGGCAGTTCTGGCTGGTGCTTGACGTGCGGAGCGACCGGGGATGGATGAGGGGGTCCGGGAGGGGAAGGAAGGGGACGACGTGGCGCTGCGCCGTCGTGGCGGCGAAGGGCCGGCCTTCGACGAATTCCGGTTGGTGGGAAGGCGCCGAAATTGATGGAAGCTTCCCTTCCTTTCCCCCCGGTCAACTATCCGGATCGGCTTCGATGGCTCGTTCGAGGAGGGCGCGGAGGGGGACGGAGCCGACCGCGCGGCGGGCGCTCGCGAAGAACTCGTCCATGCGGGCGGAGCCTTCGGCGCGGTAGAGGACGGCCTGCAGGCCCATCTCGAGGCGGTCGAGCTCCTTGACGAAGCGGGCCTCGGGAGTGCGGGCGGCTTCGAACTCCTCCCAGGCTTCGAGGAAGGCGTCTCGGTCCGGGTGGCCGTCGAGGGCCTTGAGGAGCGCCTCCCGTTCGAGACGCGACTTTTCCTCGGGCCCGACGCCGTCAACGGGGGTGATGTCGCCGGCGTAGGTTTCGCCCAGTTCATGGACCAGGGCGAGGAGGAGGGCGCGCGCGCGGTCGAAGGCGACGGCGCTTGCCCGCCCGGGGGCGGTTTCGGGCGAGGGTTCGGGCGTGGGCGCGGGGGCGGGCGCGAGGAGGGCGAGCATGGCGACGCCGAAGCTGTGCTCGGCGACGGTCTCGCAGGCGGCCTCCGGGATGCCGCGCTTGAGCCAGCCCTGGCGGAAGAGGCGCTTGAGGCGCATGACGCGGTAGTAGGCGGCGAGGACGGGGTCGTCGAGGGTCGCGGAGGGAAGGATTTCGTCGGGACCGGGCGCCTTCACGGTCATGCTTCCGCTCCCCGGCCGAGGTCCGCGGCGCGCAGGGGGCGCTCGATGACGGCGCCGCCCACCAGAACGCCGTCCGCATCGTAGAAGACGGCCGACTGGCCCGGCGCGACGGCGCGCTGCGGGGTTTCGAAGAGCACGCGGACGGAGTCGCCGCCGGAGGGTTCGACGCGGGCGGGCGCGGGCTTGTGGTTCTGGCGGATGCGCACGAGGCAGTCGAAGCTTTTAGCGCGGAGCGCGGGATCGTGGACGAGGAGTTCGCGCCCTTCGAGCCCCTCGGCGAAGAGGCGCTGGTCGGAGGAGACGACGATGCGGTTCCGCTCGGCGTCGATGGCGAGGACGTAGCGGGGCTCGGGGCCGAGGCTCGTGCCGAGACCGCGGCGCTGCCCGACGGTGTAGTGGACGATGCCCCGGTGGCGGCCGAGGACCGCGCCCGTTTCGTCGACGATGTCGCCGGGTCCGACGGGGAGGCCCTCGAAGAGTGGGGCGTAGTCGCCGGAAACGAAGTCCTGGCTTTCCGGCTTTTCCGCGACCTCGAGGCCGAGGCGTCGGGCGGCCGCGCGCACCGCCTCCTTGTCGAGCTCGCCGAGGGGGAAGATGACGCGCTCGAGGAGCGGGCTATCGAGGCGCCAGATGAAGTAGGTCTGGTCCTTGGGCGCGAAGGCGGCAGTCCTGAGCAGGACGGCGCCGTTCCGGCGGACGGTGCGGGCGTAGTGCCCGGTGGCGAAGGCGTCAAACTCGAGGCCGGACGCGCGGGCGCGCTCCACGAGGAAGCCGAACTTGAGCTCGGCGTTGCAGCGGACGCAGGGATTCGGGGTGCGGCCCGCGAGGTACTCCGAGCGGAAGTAGCCGACGACGCGCTCCTCGTATTCGGCGGCGAGGTCGACGGTGCGGTAGGGGATGCCGAGGCGGGCGCAGGTGGCCTCGCAGGCGGCGACGTCGGATTCCTCACCGGGGCCGTAGCAGGCGTGGCCGCCGCCCTCGACGAGGGGCAGGCGCCCGCTCCAGGTTTTCATGGTGAGTCCCGTGACCTCGTAGCCCGCCTCAACGAGGAGGGCGGCGGCGACGGCGGAATCGACGCCGCCTGAAAGGCCGACGGCGACGCGGCGCAGGTCGTTCATGGATGCGGGCTCCTGGGTTTGCTTTACGAGCAGGTTTACGGCTTCGGACGCCGCGCGCGCGGCCCGTACGGCGTTTTGTTCGCTCGGGCGGTAACGTTACACCGGATGCGGTGTTCGATGTAAGATGGGGTGGACGCGGGAGCGCGTTCGGGCGCGGCCCGGGGCGGCGCCTCTGGAGTCTCGCGTCGTCCCGATGCTATAGTGCTTCCATAATCCAGTACGCCGGAGCATCCACCAGTGAAACGAGCCTTCGCCTCGACGATATTCCTTGCCGCCATGATCGCCGCCCTGCCAGCCCAGACCGCCGCTCCCAAGCCCCCCTCCGCGCCGTCCGCGCCGGCGGCCCCCGCGGCCGGAAGCCCCACGGCGCCCGCCGCCGCGGGCGTCGGCTGGAAGGCCTTCGTACTCGCTAACTACCCGGACACGGGCGACGTGGTGCAGGCCTATTTCTCCGAGCTCGTTACCGCGTATTGGACGAGGGCGTTGCCTTTCGGATCCAAGGCCGTCACGGGGAAGGCCGGCGCGGCGACCGTCTCGGTCGAGGACGCGGACAAGCTGTGGTACGTGCTGTTCACGCGCGGCGGGAAGCTCGGCTCCGCGGGAGACCGCGTGGTGGAGCGCAACAAGGAGAAGTCCGGCATCCTGCTGCAGTCCAAGGTCCTGTTCCTCGACGGGACCGATTCCTACGTGCGCATCCGGCCGCCGAACTACGCGACGACGAGCCTGGACGTGGTGGTCGCCGGCGCGGTGGCGGCGAAGGACATTCCCGTCGCCCAGATGATGCTTTACCTGGTGCCGGCCGGCCTCGAACGCCTGGCCGAGCTGAGCGCCCGCGTCTTCGACTGGAACCAGGTGTTCCGCTCGGCGCCGGAGAGCAGCGCCGCGCGGCTGGCCCTGGCCCTCAAGGCGGGAGGGCTCGAGAAGGGCGCGTGGAAGCCGCTGTCCGACGCGCTGCGCAAGGCCGACGTCCTCGCCGCTGTGGCCGGCTCGTCCGAGGTCGTGTCGAGCGGGTACACGCTGTTCGCCGCGGACTCCGATCCGCGCGGCGTGAAGCAACCCTACGCTCCCTTTCCCCTCCATGACGCCGCCAAGGGCGGCTGGCCGCTCAGGGCCGCCCGCGCGCTCGCGTTCGAGGGTTCGAAGCTCGACGACGCGGCGTTCCTGCTGCAGGCCCCTGCCAGCGCGGACCGGCCGGTCCTGAGGGTGCTCTTGGTGCCGCACCGGGGCGAAAAGGGCTTCGCCTGGGTGGCCTACGACCTTGAGAGCAAGGCGGCCGTCGACGCTGCTGCCCTGGCCGCCGCGGATCCCGAACGTCGCGTCCGCGTGTTCCGCATCCCGCTGGCCGGGCGCTGAGCCGGCCCTTTCCCCGCGTTTCGAGCGCCCCCGGAGCCTTGCGGCACGGGGGCGCTTCGCTTAGGGTGGAACGGGAAGCGACGCGCCCGCGGGCGGGCGCGTCCGGAGGTTCATGCATGGCTGCCCACCCGCGTCCGCGCGTCGTCGTCTCGAAGTGCCTCGGTTTCGAGGCGTGTCGCTGGAACGGTGTCGTAATCGACGATCCCTTTGTGGCCGCGCTCGCGCCGCGGGTAGAATTCACGGCGCTCTGTCCCGAGGCGGAGATCGGCCTCGGGATTCCGCGCGATCCGGTGAGGGTCGCCCTCGACCCGGATACGGGCGAGCGGGAGCTCTACCAGCCAGCCACGGGCGGCCGGCACGGACCGGCCATGCGGGCGTGGGTAGCGGCCCGCGTTGCGGAGCTCGGCGACGGCCCCGACGGATTCCTGCTGAAGAACCGATCGCCCTCGTGCGGCTTCCGCGACGTCAAGGTTTACCGCGGCTTCGAACCGTCCGCTGGTTCGGGCATCGGCGCGGGCTTCTGGGGCGAAGCCGTCCTGGCCCGCTGGCCGGGGCATCCGGTCGAGGACGAGGGGCGCCTCAGGAATTTTACGATCCGGGAGCACTGGCTCCGCTTCCTCTGGACCTTGACCCGATTCAGGCTCGCGCGGGAATCGGGCGGCATCGATGACCTGGTGCGCTTCCATACCGCCGAGAAGCTCCTTCTGCTCACGGTCAACCAGGCGCGCATGCGCGTCCTGGGACGCGTCGTCGCGAGCCACGGGAAGCGTCCCCTCGCGGAGCTCTGGGCGGAGTACGAGGCCGGGCTCAGGGCGGCGTTCGCGGCCCCTCCTAAAGCCGGGGCCATCGTAAACACGATCACGCACGCTTTCGGCCATTATTCGGATCGTCTTTCCCCGCAGGAGCGGGCGCACTTCCTTTCCCTGCTCGAGGCTTACCGCGACGAGCGCGTGCCGGCCAGCGCGCCTCTCAAGCTGCTCGAAAGCCATGCAATCCGCTTCGACGTCACGTACGTGCTCGGACAAACCTTCCTCGACCCGTATCCGGAGGAGCTGTCCATGATCTCTGATTCGGGGAAGGGGCGGGATCTATGACCCGCGGGAGGTTCACATGGTAAAGGAAGGGGAGAAGGCGCCGGATTTCTCGCTGGCGGACGCGGACGGAAAGACGGTCAGGCTCTCGGACTTCCGGGGAAGCGTCGTCGTGCTTTACTTCTACCCGAGGGACGACACGCCGGGTTGCACCAGGGAAGCCTGTTCGTTCCGGGACGCGCACGAGGCCATCCTGGCGCGGAAGGCCGTGGTGCTGGGCGTTTCCGCGGATACGGTCAAAAGCCACGGGAAGTTCCGTGACAAGTACGGCTTGCCGTTCACCCTGCTCGCCGACCCGGAGCGCACGGCGATCGAGTCCTACGGGGTCTGGGTAGAGAAGAAGATGTACGGCAAGACGGTCCACGGCGTTCAGCGCTCCACCTTCGTGATCGGGCCCGAAGGAGTCGTCCTGAGGGTCTTCCCGAAGGTGAGCCCGGAAGGGCACGCGGCGGAGGTCCTGGCGGCGCTGGCCTGAGAGGGCCGAGACCGATCGCTCCGAACGGCCAATCGAGAGGGCGCCCCGGTTGACACGTGCGCGCCGCCTCGGTTATACAGTCGGGGCACCGAATGGCGGCGTAGCTCAGTCGGTAGAGCAAACGGCTCATATCCGTTGTGCCGAGGGTTCGAGTCCCCCCGCCGCTATCGAACCGAACGAAGCCCCGCGTGAGCGGGGCTTCGGCATTTCCGGAGGCTGACCCAGATGTCGAGCATCGACTGGCGCGAGGCGAAGTACGACGAGACCTACGAGGCGGTGCTGAAGGGACTCGCGAAGCGGCGGGAGCTCGAAGGGGACTTCGGCCCCGACGCGGTCCGAGGAGTGCTCCGCCACCTCTACGAGCAGGACGGCCAGGACTGGGTGGGTCGGGGCGAGGTGGCTAACATCGACCTCGCCGCGACCATAGAGGCCCACGAGCATTTCCTCGCGCTGCTGGAGAAGGGAGAGGCCTGAGTACGGCAGGCGCGGGTCGTGCTATACTCGCTCTCCGATGAAGCGATTCGCCCGACCCCTTTCATTCGTCTTCGCGGCCGCATTCCTCGTGGCGACCCTGCTGAACGCCAGCCTGGTCGGATCGAGCCGTCAGGCCCTCGCGCGCGCGGTAGCCCGCGGCTCATCGGTAGGGCCGCCCGAGCGCTGGCTCGTAGTCGCGATCATTCCCGAAGCCGGCGATTCGTTCTTCGAGGGCTTGGTCGAAGGAATCGCCCGCGGCGCTCCCGAGGCCGGCATGGCGGTCCTTTTCCATCGATATCCGGAATCGGAACCCGACGAGGCGCTTCGCTGGTTCGAGACCGCGCTGGCCGCCCGCGTCGACGGCGTGATCATGTATACCTCGGGCGACGATCCCGTCTCCGAGCTGGCCCGCCGCGCCCGTCGCGAAGGCGTGGTGTTCGTCCCTGTCGGACGCGATCCTCCCCCCGGCACCCTGGCCGGTTTCATCGGTTCGGGGTCGCTCAGGCAGGGGAGGGAAGCCGGCCGCATCATCGGCGAGGGGCTCGGTTCCGCGGCCCGGGTCGGCGTCATATTGCCGACCGGCGAAGGCGGAGCGAGCGAGGACGAGCCGCTTTACCGAGGGCTGGCTGAAGGACTGTCTCCCTGGCCGGGCGCGACCATCATGGCAGCGGTGCGCTCGGGCGCCGGCGTCCTGGCCGGAGAGCAGGCCGCTTCGGAGCTGGTACGGGCGAATCCCGGCATCAACGCGCTGTTCTGCGGGTCGAGCGTCGATACCGTCGGGGCGGCTCAGGTGGTGGTGGACCTGGCCCTGGTCGGCCGGGTCCTCATCGTCGGAACCGACGAGACTGCCGAAATAGGGCGCTACGTGGATCGTTCCGTCGTGGCGGCGAGCATAGTCCGCGATTCCCCCTGGATCGGCGGCGAGGCCGTCCGCTCGTTCGCCGCGCTGGCCGAGGGAAAGGAGCCGGGACGGAACCTCGAGGCCGGCTACTACATCCTCACGGCCTCGGACGGGGCGCAAAAATGATCCCGCGGACGCTGCGCTCGAAGATTTTCGCCGGCACCGCGGTCATCCTGGTGATCATGTCGAGCGCGACCTTCTACACCGGACTGGCCTCCGCCGAGCTCGCGCGGAGCGTCGAAATGCTGTTCCGGGACAACCTGGCCCTCAACGAGATCCGGCTCGACCTCGCGCTCTCCGAGCAGGCCCTGGCGGCCTACCTGACGACCAAGGGATCTGACGCCCTCAAGGACTATATAGCGCATTCCTCCAGCCTCGCCGCGCGCGCACGGCCGCTCAATCGCGAGATCCGCCCCGACGAGGCCCTGCTTCTACAGCGCCTGCTCGGGGGTCTGGTCGAGCGCTACCTCTCCGACGCCGAGGCGGCCGTGGCATCAAAGCGCGGCCGCGACGTGGAATCCTACGCCGAACGTTTCGAAGCGGCCGGCCGGGACGCCGACCTCGCGCGAGAGGTGCTCGCGAGGGTGGAGAGCCTCTTTATCGCCGACTCGCTCGAGGCGTTCACCGAATTCAACGCGCGCATCCCCTCGGTTCTCCTGACGAACGGCGCCATGGTGCTCGCGGCCACCGCGCTCGGGCTCGCCCTCCTCGCGCGCTACGCCTTCAAGCTTACCGAGCCCCTGTCACGCCTGGCGGAAGCTGCCCGCGAGGTCGGCGAGGGACGCTATGACCACGAGCTTCCAAGCCTCGACACGGGCGACGAGATCGGGACTACGGCCGCGGCCTTCGCCGCCATGTCGCGCTCGGTCCGCGAGGCCTTCGAGGAGCTCAAGTCGAAGGCCGAGGTCGAACGGAGCCTCATGGAAGAACGGGTCAGGCTCCTCGACATGGACCACAAGCTCAAGGACGCGGAACTGCTTGCGCTCCAGACCCAGATCAATCCCCATTTCCTGTTCAACACCCTGGCAGCCGGACAGCAGCTCGCGCTTTCCGAAAACAACGACCGCACCGCGGTATTCCTCGAGACCCTCGCGGCTTTCATCCGTTACGCCCTCAAGCCGCCTTCGCGCTCGGTGCGGGTGGCCGACGAGATCGAGAGCGTCCGGCGCTACGTCTGGCTGCTCAAGGTGCGCTTCGGAGAGCGATACGAGTTTTCCGTGGACGCGGACACGGCTGCCCTCGATGTCCGAACGCCAGCGCTGGTCCTGCAACCTCTTGTCGAGAACGCGGTGGGCCACGGGCTCCGCGATCGGGAGGAGGGCGGGCGAGTCCGGGTCTCGGCGCGCATCGCGGGGAACGAGGCGGTGCTCGAGGTTTCCGACACGGGAGACGGCATGCCGGACGCGGAGATCGAACGCATTTTCTCGGCACACGGGGCGGCCGACGATGCGGAGAACGGCATCGGACTCAGGAACGTCGTCAGGAGGGTCGAGCTCGCGACCGAAGGACTCGGCCGCGTCGAGATCGAGGCGTCCGAGGGCGTCGGGACGACGGTCCGCATCCGCTTGCCACTGGACGGAGGCTGGTCGTGATACGGCTGCTGGTGGCGGACGACGAGCGTCCCGTCGTCGAAGGCGTTTCACTGATCGTGAAGCGCGACCTCGCCGACGAATTCGAGGTGGCGGGAACCGCGTCCTCGGGTCGGGAGGCCATAGAGCGGACGAGGGAGCTCGCGCCGGATGTCGTGCTCATGGACGTGCGCATGCCCGGCGTCACGGGGCTCGAAGCGATACGGGAGATGCGCAAGCGCGGGTCTACGGCCGTTTTCGTGCTGATGACCGCGTACGAACGATTCGACATCGCGCGCGAGGCAGTGGAGCTCGGCGTCGTCGAGTACCTGCTCAAGCCCGTGTCGCGGGAAGCGCTCGCGCAGGCTCTCAGGCAGGCCGCTTTGGTCGTGGAAGGGCGCCGCGAGACGGAGCGGGCGGAGATCGAAAGGCGCGAACGCGAGGAAGGCCTTCGCGCCTTCGTGGAGGAAGGCTTCATCAGGGCCGTCATGCTCGGCGAGCGGCTCGGATCCTCGTTGCCGCGCTACCTCGCGGCGCTCGGGACGCATGCGAAGCGCCTGCGGGTCGCTGCGCTCGCCTTTTCGCCGCCGCCAGGCTCGCCGGATCCGGAGGCCGCCGCGCGAACCCTTCACTCGGACACCTGTGCGGCTCTCCGCTACAAGTCTCGGTGGATCGGCGGTCCCCTCGTCGGCCGGCTCTCCGCCGCGGTCCTCTACCTCGACGAGGAGGATGACGGCGGCAAAGAGGCCGGGGCGCTCGGGCGCCTGCTTGAAGACGCAGCCTGGGGCGGCAGGGTCCGGGCGTCGATTTCGGATCCGGTCGGAGTGGACGAGGCGCCGCGCGCATGGTCTGAAGCCCTCTCGCGGTTTCCGGCGGACCGGCTCGACGGAGCGGCGAGCGAACGTGAAGGAGCGCAGCCTGGATTCGCGGTGGACGCCGGGTTCCTCGAGTCGGTCTCTTCCGGCGCTCCCGAGCGCGCGGCGCCCGCGCTGGAGCGCCTGCTTTCCGGAATGCAAGGATCGGACGCCGGCTCGACGCCGGGGCTTGCGGGCCGGATCTCGACCCTGCTCGCGTCCGCGGCCCGCGAGCTCGCCGCCCAGGGACGCATGGATGCGGAAAAGGCGCTCGCCACGATGGATCTCCGCGACCTCCTGCTCGCGCCCGATTCCCAGTCCTTCAGGCTGGTAGCACTCGCGCGCTTCGCCACCATCGCGGATGCTGCCTCGCGCTCCTCGCGACGTTCGCCGGCGCTCTCCAGGGCCATCGAATTCATCCTCGCCAACTTCGCCTCGCAAATTTCGCTCGATTCGGCGTCCGCCGTCGCGGGTGTCTCCGCCGGACGGCTTTCACGCCTGTTCGTCGAGGAGACCGGGAAGGGTTTCTCGGAATTCCTGACGGGCATCCGCATGGAAAGGGCGCGGGAGCTGCTTTCGCGTCCCGAGGTGTCGATCAAGGAAGCCGCCGCGGCGTCCGGCTATCCGGACGCCAACTATTTCGCGCGCCTGTTCAAGAAGGAGACCGGTCTGACGCCGAGCGCCTTCAGGGGAGGAGATGATGTCGAAGCCTAGGTTCAAGCCGTCCCCGCGCGCGCGACGATCGTCGTCGCTCCTCGTGAACGTGCTCCTTTGCGTTGCCGCGCTCTCGGCCGCTTCGCTCGCTTCGTGCTCGAGACGGGCGCCGGAATCCGACGACGGGCGCGTGCTCATAGGCCTGTCGATGGATTCGCTCGTGGTCGAGCGTTGGCGCCGGGATATGGAGACCTTCGTCAAGGCGGCCGGGGACCTCGGAGCCCGGGTCGAGGTCCGTGTGGCCGACCAGGACCCGGAGATCCAGGAGCGCCAGGTGCGGGAGCTCGCGGCGCTCGGCATCGACGTCCTGGTCATCGTCCCGAATGACGCCGACCGCGTTTCAGCGGTGGTGCGGGAAATCCGCGCGCTCGGGGTCAAGGTGCTGAGCTATGACCGCCTGGTGCGTACGGCCGGAGTGGACCTCTACGTCTCGTTCGACAACGAGAAGGTCGGGGCCTTGATCGCGGAGGCGCTGGTCAAGGCGGCACCGGCGGGAAACTACGTGATCGTAAACGGTCCGCGCGCCGACAACAACGCGCTCATGCTCAACGCCGGATTCCACCGGATCCTGGACCCGCGGCTGGAGGATGGCCGTATCCGGCTCGTCGCCGAGATCTGGCCGGAAACCTGGACGAGCGACGCCGCCCGCGCCGGGATGGAGGAGGTCATGGCCGGCGGCGCCGACGTGGCCGCGGTCGCGGCCGGCAACGACATGCTGGCCGAAGCCGCCATCGCGGTGCTCGCCGAGAACCGCCTGGCCGGTTCGGTCAAGGTGGCCGGACAGGATGCCGACCTCGCCGCCTGCCAGCGCATCGCAGAAGGCTTCCAGCTTGCCACCGTGTACAAGCCCATCGAACGCCTGGCCCTGGCCGCCGCCGGCTTCGCGGTAATGCTGGCGAACGGCGAGGACATACCGGTCGATTCATCCATTTCCGACGGGAAGTACGAAGTGCCCTACGTCCGACTCGAGCCGGTGCTGGTCACCCGCGAACTGCTCGACGCGACGGTCATACTCGACGGCTTCCACGAAGCCGGGGACGTGTATCGGAACGTGGAGCGCTGAAGCGAAAGCCTTGGCCGAGCCCCGGCGAGTCACGGTCGTGACGTCGGAATGCGTCGGGCTAGCATTATCATGCCGCAAGGACGGGAATCCGTGCTAGCGGCTTTGTCGGCCGCCATCCATATCCGTTTTGTGAAGCGCAATGACGCGAAGCTCCTGCTGACGGATTCGCGAAACCCGGTGATGCTGTTCCTGCGGCCCCACGCCGTCCGCGGAGCTTTGCGCCCGCGGCATTTCCCGAAGGAGGGACAGACATGAAGAAAGCGCTCGCCGTAGTTTCGGCGCTGCTCCTCGTCGCGATCGCCGCGACGACCGTCTCCTGCGCCCAGCCCGAGAAGCTCGCCGTCGGCATCGTGTTGCCGACCAAGGACGAACCCCGCTGGATCCAGGACCAGACCCGTTTCGAGGCAGCCCTCAAGGCCGCCGGCCACAACGTCGAGATCCTGTTCAGCCAGGGCGACTCCGCCAAGGAGAAGGCCAACGTCGAAGCCCTGATCACCAAGGGCGCGAAGGTCATCGTCATCTGCCCGCAGGACGCTTCCGCCGCCGCCGCCGCCGCCGACGCGGCCGCCAAGGCCGGTGTCAAGATCATCAGCTATGACCGCCTGATCCGCGACTCGAGCGCAGTCGACTACTACGTCACCTTCGACTCGATCGCGGTCGGCGCTGCCTGGGGCAATTACCTGATCGCCAACGCCACCGGCACGGGCAACAACCTGTTCCTCTACGCAGGCGCCGCCTCCGACAACAACGCCTTCATCTTCTTCGAGGGCGCCTGGTCGGCCCTCCAGCCGAAGATCGCCGACGGCACCTTCGTCATCCGCAACTCCTCCGAAGCCGTCGCCCTGCAGGGCAAGGCCAAGCTGAGCCGCGAGGAGATGGCCAAGATCATCGGCCAGGTCACCACCAACTGGGACTTCAACGTCGCCAAGAGCAAGGCCGAGGCCGACCTGACCTCTGCCGGTGTTGACGCAAAGGGCACCGTGTACATCTGCGCCCCGAACGACGGCACCGCCCGCGCCATCGCCGACGCCTTCGGCGCGGACAAGGACGTGACCAAGTACTACATCTCCGGCCAGGACGCGGAGAAGGCCTCCATCCAGTACATCATCGACGGCAAGCAGTCCATGACCGTGTTCAAGGACGTGCGCATGCTCGTCGACGACGCGATCAAGGCCGCCATCGCCCTCATCGAGGGCAAGGCCCCGGCCGCCCGCGGTTCGTACAACAACGGAAAGAAGGACGTTCCCGCCATCCAGTCGCCGGTCATCACCGTCGACAAGGAGAACGTGAAGACCATCCTGATCGACGGCGGCTACTACGCCGCGAGCGAATTCACCGGGCTCTAAGACGGCCTTCCGGAACCGGGGCCCAAGGCCCCGGTTCCTCCCGCCCGGGAAACGCGTCCCGTTTCCCGGGCGGCCTTTCGGCGACAGGCCGATCGGCTGGACGAGCGCCGCGGCGGCGACCCGCTACGGGGCCCTTCCATCCAGCGCTTGAACGCGCGACACTACGACCATGGAGAACCGACGCACGATGAGCGACCACATTCTGGAGATGCGGGGCATCAGCAAGAGCTTCCCCGGCGTCAAGGCCCTGAGCGACGTGACCTTCTCCGTCGAAAGGGGCGAGATACACTGCCTGGTCGGTGAGAACGGCGCCGGAAAGTCCACCCTCATGAAGGTGCTGAGCGGCGTCTACCCGCACGGTGACTTCAAGGGCGACATCGTGCTCGACGGCGAGGCGCGGCGTTTCCGGCACATCGCCGACAGCGAGAAGGCCGGCATCGCCATCATCTACCAGGAGCTCGCGCTGGTCCCCGAGATGAGCGTCTACGAGAACATCTTCCTGGGTCACGAGATCCGGAAGGGATCGCTCGTGGACTGGAACGACACCATCCACCAGTCCGTCGCGCTCATGAAGCGGGTCAGGCTCAACGCCGATCCCTCGACCAAGATCAAGGATCTCGGCGTCGGGAAACAGCAGCTCGTGGAGATCGCGAAAGCCCTCTCGCGGAACGTGAAGCTGCTCATCCTCGACGAGCCGACAGCCGCCCTCAACGAGGACGATTGCGACAACCTGCTCGAGATCCTCCGCGAGCTCAAGGCCGAAGGCGTCACCTCGATCATGATCTCGCACAAGCTCAAGGAAGTGATCCGCATCGCCGACACCGTGACCGTCCTCCGCGACGGCCGGACCATCTGTACGCTGGACGCCCGAAAGGGCGAGGTAAGCGAGCCGGTGCTGATCAAGCACATGGTCGGCCGCGAGATCGACAACGTGTTCCCGCCCCGCGCAAAGCAGCCCTCCGAGGAGATCGTGCTCGAGGTGGAAGGCTGGAACGCCTGGAACAGGGCGCTCGGCCGTCAGGTGCTCAAGGATGTCGCGTTCAAGGTCCGCAGAGGAGAGATCGTCGGGTTCGCCGGCCTCATGGGCTCGGGCCGGACCGAGCTAGCGCGGAGCCTTTTCGGCAATCCCGACGACTATCGCCTCGAGGGGCGGGTGAGCGTCGAGGGCAAGGAACGGGGTTTCAAGTCCCCCGCGGACGCCATCGACGCGGGCATCGCATACGCGAGCGAGGACCGGAAGCGGAACGGGCTCGTGCTCATCCAGGACGTCAAGCAGAACGTCACGCTCGCGAACCTGCGCGCCATCTCGAAGGGGGGCGTGGTCGACTCGAACGCCGAGGTCAAGGTCGCTGAGGATTACCGCAAGGCCCTCAACATCAAGACACCGAGCATCGACCAGAAGGTTCTCAACCTTTCAGGCGGGAACCAGCAGAAGGTATCCGTGGCGAAGTGGCTCTTCGTGAAGCCCAAAGTGCTCGTCCTCGACGAGCCCACGCGCGGGATCGACGTCGGCGCCAAATACGAGATCTACACAATCATGAACCGCCTCGTCGAGGAAGGCATGAGCATCATCATGATATCGTCGGAGCTTCCCGAGGTGCTCGGGATGAGCGACAGGGTCTACGTCGTTTCCGGCGGCCGTGTGACCGGCGAGCTCCCGATCGCCCAGGCGAGCCAGGAGCGCATCATGGAATTGGCGACGAGCTAGGGGAGAAGAGAACGATGATCCTGAACGACCTACGGAAGGCCCTGCGCCAGAACATCCGCGATTACACCATGTACTTCCTCCTCTTCCTCATCATGGCCGTGTTCACGGCCATGACGCGGGGACTGTTCATGTCGTCGCGCAACATCGCGAACCTGATGAACCAGACCGGGTACATCGCCGTGCTCGCGGTGGGCATGACGCTCGTGATCGTAATCCGCCACATCGACCTCTCGGTCGGATACCTGGCCGGCTTCATCGGCGCGGCCACCGCCATCGCCATGACGCGCTGGGGAATGCCGGGCTGGGCGACCATTCCATTCGCGCTTGCCCTCGGCGCCGCGGCGGGCCTGGTCACCGGCTTCCTCGTCGCGAGGCTCGGGATCCCGGCCTTCGTGGCTACGCTCGCCGGTTGGCTGATCTATCGCGGGCTCCTCCTCATGGTCACGATGAAGACCGGGACCATCATCATCCCGGACGCCTTCTTCAACGCAATCGGCAACGGCTACATCCCCGACATCATGCCGGCGGAGACCGCCTTCCTCCCGGGGCTCCACAAGCTCACCCTGCTAATCGGACTCGTCGCCATCGTGCTGTTCTCCTTCTCGCAGCTGCGCGCGAGAAAGAGCAAGCAGGGCTACGGTTTCGAGGTTCTGCCGCTGCCCGTCTTCGTCATCAAGCTCGCCTTCATGGCTTTCGTAATCGGCTACATCACCTGGATTTTCGCCGGTTACAACGGAATGTCGTGGACGGCGGTCATCGTCATCGTCGTGGTGGTCATATTCCATTTCGTCACCACCAAGACCGTGCTCGGACGCCACATCTACGCGGTGGGCGGCAACCCCGAAGCGGCCGAGCTCTCGGGGATATCGGTCAAGAAGATCACCTTCACCGTCTTTGCCGCCATGGGTGCGCTCTCGGGGCTGGCGGGCGTGCTCTACGCGTCCAGACTCCAGTCCGCGACCACCAAAGCCGGCGAGATGTTCGAGATGGACGCGATCACGGCGGCCTACATCGGCGGCGTTTCCGCGGCGGGCGGCGTCGGCCGGATCGCGGGCTCGCTCGTGGGCGCCATCGTCTACATGTCGCTCACCTCGGGCATGAACCTGCTCTCGGTGGACATATCGCTGCAGTACATCGTCAGGGGCGCCGTGCTTGCCGCGGCGGTCATCTTCGACGTGCAGACCCGCAAGCGCCGGGGCTGATCCAACGACTATCCGGGCCGCTCGGGGTTATCTCCTCCCCGGGCGGCCGTTTTTTTTGCCCGAATGGTTCTCAGCGGTCCGCGTGGGTGTCGTAGATCCGCTCGAATTCGTCCTCGAGCCCGATGAAGACTTCCACCAGGTCCGGATCGAAGAGCAGGCCCGATTCGCGGCGTATGCTCGCGCAAGCCTCCACGTGGCTGAAGGGAGGCTTGTAGCTGCGCCGCATCCTGAGCGCGTCGTAGACGTCCGCGATGGTGACGATGCGGGCCGCGAGCGGGATCATGCGGTCCAGGAGATTGTACGGATAGCCTTTGCCGTTCCACCGCTCGTGGTGGGAAAGCGCGATCTCGCGGGCCATGGGGTTCGGATAGATGCTGTGGAGGAGTATGCCGCCGTTTATGGTGTGCTGCCGCATCTCGTCCCATTCACCCTCGATGAGCGGTCCTTCCTTGTTGAGGATGTCGTCGCGCACGCCGATCTTGCCGACGTCGTGCATGGACGCGAGGAAGCCGATTTCCTCGATGAATTCCGCGTCGACCCGGGGAAAGCGCGCGTCGCGCCAGATGGCCTGCGCCATCCTGCCCGCGTAGCTGTTGACGCGCTCGACGTGGAGCCCGGTCTCCTTGTCTTTGAGCAGCGAGGCTTTGAGCAGCGCCTGCAAAATGCGCCTGAGGTCCAGCTTGCGCTGCTTGGTCACGTCGTCGAAGTAGAGGAAGAAGGCGACCGGATTCTTTCCTCCCGTCGCCGGAGCGAAGAAGGGAAGAGCCCGCACGACGGTGCTGACCCTGAGGGTCTCCGGCGTCCAGTGGTCGATCTCTCCCTTCCATGAGTGGCCGGTCGAGGCGTCGGAGAGCGCCGTCCTGAACCCGCTGATCTCCGAGCTCGGCATGCTGCGGGAGAAGGCTTCGAGGAAGGGGCGGTCGGCAGGGTACTCGTAAAGATCCATCATCTCGCGGAGCATCCGGTTGCGGTGCACGAAGCGGAAATGCGCGTCGAGTATGGCGATGGCCAAAGGCGCTTCCTCGTTGCTCGCGGCGAAGCGGCGGAGGCAGGGAAGGAAATCGCCCAGAGCGTTCGCGTCGCCGCCCGTCATCCCGGTTTCCCTCCGGCCGCTTCCTGCTCCTCGGCGTCGCTCGCCCGAACGTACACGGGTCCCTCGTCCGGTCCGGCCGGTCCCTCGAGTTCGAAGCGCCGGCGGCCCAGCTCCACGAGCGCGCGACCGGGCGCTCGGGAAGCGTCGGCCGGCACGCGCATGCCGGGACGCTCCGGGAACATGGCGGCGAAGGAAGCCGCGTCGGGTCCGACGAGCAGCATCTCTCCGCGCGGCTCGCACGCGGCGATGATTTCCTCGGCACCGGCGTCGAGCCAGGGTGTCCGTCGCTCGCCCGAGACGTATACGGCGGCGTAGAAGCGCCCGCGTCTCGCGTCGAGAAGCGGGACGACGACGTCCGAAGCGCCGGCCCAGGAAGCGGCGTAGGCGTCGAGCGTGGGCACGCCGACCCAGGGTTTGCCGAGGGCGCTCGCCATGCCCTTGATGGTCGCGGCCGCTATCCTGAGACCTGTGAAGGATCCTGGACCCGAGGCGCAGACGAAGAGGTCGATGTCCCGAGCCTGGAGCTCGAGCTCGCGCATGACGAGCTCGCACGCTCCGAGGGCGCGTTCGGCATGCCGGGCTCCCGCGTCGATCTCGATGGAAACGAAGGCTCCGCGCCCGGACACGGCGTGTCCGCCCTTCGAGTCGAACGGGTGTTTGGGCGAAGGCGCGCGCCCGGGGCCGTCGAGGGCGTGCCCGCGGGCGCAGGCCGCGCAGAGAAGGGAGGCCGAGCAATCGAGGGAGAGGATGTTCATGGCCGATCTTCCGTCCTCTCGCGTACGGCGAGCGCCGCGAGCGAGGCGCGGAATCCGGGAGCGTCCTCGAGCGCCGCGCCGTCGATCCTGAAGCGGCGCGTGCCGTCCCCCGCGATCTCGATGGATATCGTGACGGTCCCTCGTGGCAGCGCGCCTTCCACGTTCTCCGACCATTCCACCAGGCAGACCCCGTCCGACGCCAGCCAGAGTTCGCCGCCGGAGTCTTCGAACTCCGTGGCCGACCGGAGCCGATAGGCGTCGACGTGGCGAAGCGGGAGGCGGCCTTCGTACTCCGAGGCGATTGTGTAGGTCGGGCTCGTCACCTCGTCGGGCACGGCAAGTCCGCGGGCTATGCCCTTGGCGAGCGTCGTCTTGCCCGAGCCGAGGCCTCCGCGGAACGCGATGACGAGGCCCGGGGCGGCGGTCTTGCCGATGGCTTCGCCGAGCGCCGCGCTCGCGTCCGGAGAAGGTGAATCGAAAACGATCAAGGAAGCTGACCCCCGCGTTCCAGGTCTCCCACAAAGCGCTTGAGTTCGCGGATGGCGGGAACGAGCGGGTACTCGAGGTCTTCGAGGAACTCGGCGCTCGCTTCCTTGGTGCCGTAGGGGGTCATCTCGATGGCGAAGCGCACTTGCTTGGAGGTCTGGCGCTCGGTCCATTCGAGCACGGCGCGCGCGGTATAGACCCTGCGGTAGTAGATCGGCGTGTCCAGACGCTCGAGATCCTTGAGCTCCACTATCCTCATGGTTCAATTCTACCCGGCCGCCGGATCGGGGTCAATCCGAGTACCCGTACACGAATGACAGGAGCTCGTTGACTGCCTTCCTCGATATCTTGACGAATCGGATATGCATCACTCCGCCACCGCGGACCCGGTTCATGCGTACCACCGATCCGAACACCGCCAGCTGGCCATTGCCCGGATCGAATTCGATTTTGACGTAATTGCCGGTTTCGATCGGGTTCGCGCTTTGGAGCGAAAGCCCTCCCGCCGAGACGTCGACGACGGTACCGGGCCAGGCCATGCGCTCAACCCGGACGTTGCGGGCGGCGTGCTTGCCGGACCCCGCGAGCTCGACCGCAACCCGCCTGAACAGGCAGGGCGCGCGCAGTTCGCGGCGTTGGTGGCGGCGGGCGGGCAGGGCGGAAACCGAGTCGGAGTGTTTGAGGATCATTGCGAGCCGGCCGCCCAGGACTTCATAGCCGGTCACCTTGGTGCGGAAAGAATAGCCCTGGCGGGGCTTCGGATAGAAAAAGACGGTCATGCGCGTGCCGCGCCGTATGCGTTTGGGAGACCCGAGCGAATCGAGAACGGGTTCGACGGCGAGTCCGCCAGGTTCGTTGGAGCGCAGTACCGATGGGTGCGAGGACTGGTCGGGCAGGATGAACGACAGCGTGGTCTTGCCCTGGATTTGCCTCGAGGAGCGGACCGGGGCACCGTGCGTGGAACGGACCGTCAGATACTCCCGTATGGCGAACAGCGTCGCTTTCTCGTTTTCGGCTACCTGCTCGCTTTCCTCGTGCTTGTCTATCCGGCGGTAGACGTCCTTGAAGAATCCGTCGAGACGCTCGCGGGTCCGGAAGAGGGCGGCCGAATCCGCCACGTCGAGTTCGCGGGCGTAGCGCTCGAGGAAGGAGGCGTGTTCGTCGACGATGCCGAGATTGCGGGCGGCCCGGCGGAAATCGCCGTGCGAGAATCGCGAGCCTCCCGCGGATCGCGAGCGGACGCCGGAACCCGAGGCCGATTGGCGTCGACCAGAAAAGATGCTGGACAGGAGCACCAGCAGGACGATGCCGCCGAGCACGGCCAGTCCTATGAGCGTGCTTTTCGGGTCGCTTTCCTTCCAGTAGCGGGTCTGGAGGAGCGTTAGCGCAAAGCTCACTTCGTGCCACCCGGGCCCGCGCCGAAACGGGCTGCGAAGGCGGCGAACAGGGCGTCGAGCCGGGGCTCGAGCTCGTAGAGCGCCACGTCGCCTATGCCTACGGCGTCCCGCGCCTCGAAGGCGGACATGAGCTCGCGAAGCGAGGCGTTGAGACCTTCGAAGAACGAAGGCAGGGCGGCGCCGTCTACCGTGAAAGCGTCGACATCGAAGCCACGGCGGCCGAGCTCGGGAAGGAGCCGGACCACCTTGTTGACGAGCTCTACGCAGAAGACGATCGCCGACATGGCGTCACGGTCGCGGGCCGTCTGGAGAAGCACGGGGACCTCGCCGAGTGTGCCGCGCTTCGCGGTCCAGGTTGAGGCGGCCTCGGCCATGGCGCGTTCCGGGTCTTCGCTCTCGACGAGCCGCTCGGCGAAAGCCTTCCTGACCGGCGCGAGCCGCTCTGCGAGGGCAGGCGCGTCCGGATCTGCGAGTTCCTTGGCGGCCCATTCAGAGAGGGAGGCTTCGTCCGCGGACAGGAGACCCTCGAATGCGGCCCGCCATTCCGACCAGGTTTTGGCGAGTCCGGCCGCCCCGGCCGCGTCCCGGCCGGTCGACGCGAGGTCGAGGGCCGCGATCGCGGACGAGAAGGCCCGCGTCCGCAAGTCGCGGACGGGAACCGTAAGTACCTCGACCTCGCCGGGGCCGTCGAGGGGCCGGCTTCCTTCGCGGCTCACGCCTTCCGCGTCCAGTTCCTTGCCGTCGAAGCGGACGGCGACGAGGACTTCGCCGGATTTGTCGGCCATGTCGTCCAGGGCCGCGAGCGCGTCGCCGAGCGTTCCCCCGGGCGTCCCGATGTCGATACCGTTGCCATTCAGCGTGATGCGCATGCGTTCCCCTTGTGGTGACGTTCCGGCCGCTCGTTGCAATGCTTGTAGGCTTCCGTCATCCCGCTACTCGCCCGACGCGGAATTGCCGAAGTTCTCGATCGAGGTGCTGAGCGATTCCATGCGGTCGAGCGCGCCCTCCAGGGCGCCATACTCCCGTCTCAGCTCGGATTCCTTGGCGGCGAGCTGCCGGACCAGGGTGTCGATCATCGCGGTCTGGTCCTTCGCCTTCGCGTCAATCGTGCCTGTTTTCAGTTGTACGATGCCGCCCGTATCGACGTAGGGGCCGAGCAGCGCGTCGAGCATGTGGCCTACTCCGGCATCGACGATGAGATCGCCGTCGGTGTCGTAACCGAAGAGGCGCCGCGCGGCTTCGAAATTTGCCTCGAGGGCCTTGTCCAGGGCTTTCTCGTCGATCTCGAGGTAGCCGCGCATCTTCGAAGCGTCGTAGCCGCCGCCCCTCGACGCGTTGGTCGAGATGCCGAGCGAGGCCAGCAAGGCCATGCGTCCGTCCCCGACGGGGTAGGGGTTCATCATCGCGCGCTGAAGGCTCGAGCGGAGGCTCGAAAGGCTGGAGTCGGCCGAGAGGGTTCCGAGCTGTTTCTTGTAGGCCTCCACCTCGTCGTCGCTCAGGTAGGTGACCTCGGAGATGAGCTTCTCGTCGTTTCGCTGGAGTACGTTGATCTCCACCATCAGCCGGTTGTAGTTCCCCACGAGCTCGATGATGGCTTCCTTGACCGCGTCGCGGTCGGGCTCGATCGCGAGCTCCACTTCGTCGTCGGACGCCGATTTCAAGGTCAGCGTTACGCCCGGGATGATGTCGTCGATGGAGTTGGTGGAACGGGTCATCTCCACGCCATCCATCACGACTACCGCGTCGCCCGCCGTATCGCGTGCGTTACGGGGCCGGAAGCCTCCCGTCTCGGTCGGGTCGAAGAGGCGGACGCCCCGAACTTCGACCGTGCGCGAGGTATCGCGGTTCCTGACCGCGAAGGCGGCGATGTCGCCCGAAAGGATGGCGTCGAGGGGGATGGAGACCTTGTGCCACGCTCCGTCGTCCAGGGGGGCGGATAGGGCGGATTCGCGGCCCGAGGTGTCGAGGAGGTACAGGCTGTTCGGGTCGTCGACGACGGGCGGGGCGGGCGGCGGCGTCCAGTCCGGCACCGCGGCCTCGGAGGGGGCGGAGCGGATGGTGATGCCGCCCCAGGTGATGGAACCGCTGTCCGGGAGTGACGGGCCTGGTGGCGGCCCGGCGGGAGCCGCCGCGGCGCTGCCCCGGGTGACCCGTACCTCGTACTCGAGCGTCATGCCTTTCGCGGGTATGGCGGGAGAGACAGCGAGGCGGGCCGAGGAGGAAGGGGCCGCCTTGAGGATGCCTTCGAGGGCCGTCACGCCGCCCTTCCCGAGGGACGGGTCCCAGGCGGCGAGCGCAGGATCGGAAGGAGAAAGCACGCGCTCCTTTGAGAGCGAGCGTTCCAGCAGGCCCGTGTCGAGCGCGAGGCGCTCGGCGTCTCCCCCGAACGCGAGGCGGTTGGCGGACCCGGTCGGGATCGCCTCGATGAGCAGCGCGCGGGTGTCCGAGGTGATGGGCATGGAGCGGGCCCGTACGAGGTCTCCGCCCTTCCGCGTAAGCGCGTCGACGAAATCCTGGAGCCCGCCGCCGCCATAGCGGAGTTCGACGCTCTTCTCTCCGACCGTGAATCGGTAAGTGCCCGCGGGAACCTTGTAGTCCTTGGGCAGGGTGTCGGAGAGGAAGCGGTCCGCGGTGGCTATCTGCTCGACCTGTATGGACCGCGTCTCCTCGATGGCCTCGCGCGTGGCGACGGCGATGAGGACCTTGGGGTCCGAAGACTCCGCGGTCCGCTCGAAGAAGGGATTGTTGAAGGAGTAGAGGTTTTTCGCGCTGGTCCGGGTGGCCACGAGGCGGCCGTTGAGCTCGAGCCAGGAATTCTTCTCGAGCTTGAGCTGCTCGAGGCGGGCCTCGGCGCGGTCCTTGGGTATGGCCTCGAGCTTCATGAGGCCTTCGATGATCTTGGCCGAGTCTATCCGGCTCGTTACGCCGGGAATGTAGATGTCCGACATGGCGTGATCGGGCCCCCTCCCGGAAGGATCACGCCCGCTCGTCGAACAGGATGCCGATCACCTCGCGGATACGCTCGTGCACTTCCTGGATCTCCGCGGGCGGGATCTCCTTGATCACCTTATCGGTGTCGGCGTCGATGACCTTGACGACGACCTGGCCGAGCTTCTCGTTGAGGCTGAATTGGAGCCTCCGGTCGAAGGCGATGGTCATCTGGGCCAGTTCGCGGAGCTGGACCCCGAGATTCGACTCGGCGGCGACTTGTTCGCGGGCCGCCTTCCTCGCCTGGTCGAGGGCCAAGGCGGCCCTGGCCTCCTCGGCGTGCTGTACGCGTTCGCCGCGGGTTTCGAGGATTGGCGGCGAGACGGCCTGGATTCCGTGAATATCGAGTGCCATTGCGGTTTCCTCCGTGAAACGGCTCGGCCGACTTCCTGGAAAAAAGGACGGGAGGGGGCGCGATCCCCCCCGTCGGGACTGATACGTGCGGGAGTTCCGGAAAGACGACGTCCAGAAGCCTCTCTGTAATCCCGCGGGAACGGTTTTTATGCGAGCAACTGCATGACTGACTGCGAGCGCATGTTGGCCTGGGCGAGCATGGCACCGCCGGTCTGGTTCAGGATCTGGTTCTTGACGTAGCCGACCATTTCGGCGGCCATGTCGGTGTCCCTGATCCGGCTTTCGGCCGCCTGCAGGTTCTCGGCGGCGATCGCGACGCCCTTCGCGGCCATCTCGAAGCGGTTCTGGTACGCGCCGAGGTCGGCGCGCTGCTGGGAGACGATCTTGAGGGCGGCGTCGAGGTTGCCGATGGCCTGGTTGGCGGTCTCGGGGCTCTCGATCGAGATGGTCTCGTCGGTTCCCTGGGCGCCCTGCAGGCCGAGGGCCTGGGCGGTCATGGTTCCGATGTAAACCCGCTCGTTCTGGTCCATGTTGGCTCCGACGTGGAACTGCATGACCTGGTCCGACGCGCGAGCGAAGCGGCCGGTCATGATGTTCATGCCGTTGAACTGGGCATGGCTGGCGATGCGGTTGACCTCGTCGATCAGCTGGCTGACCTCGACCTGGATCTGCATCCGGTCCTCGGCGGTGTAGATGCCGTTCGAGGACTGCACGGCGAGCTCGCGGATCCGGTGGATGATGTCCTGAGTTTCCTGCAGGTATCCTTCCGTGGTCTGGATGAACGAGACGCCGTTCTCGATGTTCCGCGTGGCCTGGTTCAGGCCGCGGATCTGCGAGCGGAGCTTTTCGGAAACCGCCAGGCCGGAAGCGTCGTCGCCGGCGCGGTTGATCCGCATGCCCGACGAGAGCTTCTCGATGTTCTTGTTGAGTTCCCCGCCGACGACGCCCAGCTGCCTGTTGGCGTACATCGCGCTCATGTTGTGGTTGATGATCACTATGACCCTCCTTGAAGGATACGAAGGACGCATTCCTTGCGTCCCGTTCCCGCGCGCGGAGCCCGGGGCCGGAAGCCATGTCGGTCCGCGCCGGCTTCCGTCCGTTCCGCCCCGCCGGCGGGGGAGCCGGACGGTCCTTCCGGACCTACCGACTCCCTCGCCGCCGCGCGCATGAGGGTGTTTTTCAAAGAACCCTGGAACCCCCCGCCTTGCGGAGGAGGGAAGGGACCCCGCGGCTACCCGAAGGAAGGGGCGGGAACGCGGGCGGGAACCGCGCGGTTCCCGCCCGACCTTCAAATATAGCGCCTTACTGGAGCAGCTGCAAGACCGAGGTGGTCTTCTGGTTGGCCTGGGCCAGCATGGCGTTCGACGCCTGGAGCAGGATCTGGTTCTTGGTGTACTCGACCATCTCCGCCGCCATGTCGGTGTCGCGGATGCGGCTCTCGGCGGCCTGCAGGTTCTCGGCGCCGA